>NZ_AZYX01000019.1:0-311729 GCF_000517785.1 Veillonella sp. AS16
CCCTCAAAGCTCAGCAGGAACAGCTGGCGGCTCAACAGGCTGAAGCGCAACGGCAGGCGGCCCTCAAAGCCGAACAGGAGCGTATCGCCGCTCAGCAGGCTGAAGCTCAACGACAGGCTGCACTCAAAGCCGAACAAGAACGTATCGCCGCTCAACAAGCCGAAGCGCAACGGCAGGCTGCACTCAAAGCCGAACAAGAACGTATCGCCGCTCAACAAGCCGAAGCTCAACGGCAAGCGGCTCTTAAAGCCGAACAAGAACGCATAGCGGCAGAAAAGGCTAAGACTGAACAAGAACGTCTTGCAGCAGAAGAAGCTGAAAAAGCCAAAGCTAAAGCTGCAGCTGCAGAGAAAACTAAAACGGAAGAAGCCGAAAAGGCTAAAGCTGCAGCCGCAGAGAAAGCTAAAACCGAAGAAGCTCAAAAGACCAAAACCGCCGAAAACGCGAAGGCTGAAGATACTCAAAAGGCAAAGGTTGAAGAACCTAAAACAGCTGAAAACAATACATTGCCTCAATCGTATGTAGAAAGCCGCAGCAAAGCTTCTACAAAAGGATCTGCTATAACGGACGAAAAGAATATACTTTCACAACCTATGGATCCGCCGTTGCAGGCAGATACATCCGCGAAGATCAACTTGACATTCGATGCCAAGAATTACGAAACCATGACGGGTACGGTGGATAACAAAACTATCACCTATCGTGCATTTGAATATATTCCGTATGTATCAAATCCGATTGACATCGATCAGCAATACCTCAATATCTATGTGCCGGAAGAATACTTTAACAACGATACGATAAACGGATATACGACACAAACGGCACCTATCTTTATGCCGAACTCGGTAGGCGGTTATATGCCAAGCCAACCTATGGTACCGAAAGCTGAAAATGGCAAGCCGAACAGTGCCCTTTACGCATTGTCCCGCGGTTATGTTGTGGCATCACCTGCTACGCGTGGCCGTACCAATAAAGCATCCGACGGTAACTACATCGGCAAAGCGCCGGCCGTTATCGTCGACTTACAGGCCGCTACGGCTTATTTACATGCAAATGATGCCGCTATGCCGGGTAATGCGAATCGAATCATCACAAACGGTACCAGCGCGGGCGGTGCAGTATCCTTATTGCAAGGGGCTGCGGGCAACAACGTTGACTTCCAGCCATACTTGCAAGCCCTCGGGGCTGCTACGGCACCGACCGATGTATACGCATCCTCTGCATACGCGCCGATTACAAACCTCGATGCGGCAGATATGGCTTACGAATGGAGCTATAACGGTATTACATCATTCGATAAAGTATCAATGGGCCAGGGCGAATTGCCGCAAGCCAATATTTCCGGTAACGCCGCTCCACCGAAACGTACAACGCAGCGTGTAACCTTAAATACGGATGACGTGGCGTACTCGAACTTGCTCAAGGAACACTTCCCTGATTACGTAAACAACTTGCAATTACGTGACTCCATAGGACGTGTCTTGAGACTCGACAAAAACGGTGACGGCAGCTTTAAGGCTTATGTGAAAGCTTTCATCATCGACGCGATTAATAAAGCGCAAGCTAATGGTACGGACGTATCGAAGCATACATATGTGATTCGAGATCCTAAAACAGGTGCTATTAAAGATATCAACTGGGAGGCTTACAATCGTTTTGTAAGTCGCTCGAAAGCACCGGGTGCATTCGACTCACGTAGTAACGACTCCGGTGAAAATAACCTCTTCGGTACAAGTACAAGCGATAATAATCACTTTACAATTACCGCCGCTCTGCACGATACGACATCCAACCAGGATGTATATGTAGAAAACGCAAAAATTGTTACCATGATGAACCCGATGAATTATCTCGGTTCACCTGCGGCAACAAATGCGCGTTACTATCGTATCCGATACGGTACAGCGGATAGTAACACATCCATGGCGATTCCGTTAATCATCGGCACGCGTGCACAAAACCTCGGATACAGGGTAGACATGGCGACGCCGTTCAACGTGGATCACTCCGGTGACTATGACCTGGAGGAACTGTTCAATTGGATGGATTCGATTGTGAAAAACGGTCGTTAACGGATCGCTGATCAAGCAATTATATAGTACATGAAAGTACATAAAAAAAGGACCTCCCTACGGAGGTCCTTTTCTTTCACTCACCAGTTTTTACAAACACTCATCACATTGTAAAAATATATAAGTCTCGGGATATTATATTTTTCAGAAATTATACGTTTATACTTTCAAAATATTACGTTACCGGAAATATTATACGTCCGAGACCATTATGCTTCCGGGAACAAAGGTGTCGACAAATAGCGTTCCCCTGTATCAGGAAGGATCACCACGATGTTTTTACCTTTATTTTCCGGACGTTTAGCCAACTCTTGAGCCGCCCATAATGCAGCACCGGAGGAAATGCCAACCAATACGCCTTCGGTATGGCCAAACGCTTGAGCCGTTTTGAATGCATCATCATTCGCAACCTGAATAACTTCATCGTATATATGAGTATCCAATATGTCCGGAATGAAACCGGCGCCTAAGCCCTGAATTTTATGAGGGCCCGGTTTACCATTCGATAACACCGCGGAATCAGCCGGCTCTACGGCGACCACCTTGACGCCCGGGTTCTGTTCTTTCAAATAACGCCCCGCACCGGTCAATGTACCGCCTGTACCGACACCGGCTACATAGATATCGACAGCACCGTCTGTGTCCTGCCAAATTTCAGGACCCGTAGTTTTATAATGAACTGCAGGATTCGCCTGATTTACGAATTGACCCGCTTCAATCGCCCCCGCCGTAGCAGTTACGATTTCTTTAGCCTTAGCAATGGCGCCCTTCATGCCGAGTGATCCATCGGTCAATACCAGTTGAGCCCCATAGCCGAGCATCAATTTACGACGTTCAATGGACATTGTTTCCGGCATTACAATGACTACCTTATAGCCTAATGCGGCACCTACGGCGGATAAGCCTATACCGGTATTGCCGGATGTAGCCTCTACAATTGTACCGCCCGGCTGTAATTCACCGGACTCTACAGCCGCCTGAATAATAGCCGCCGCGATACGGTCTTTCACGGAGCCGCCGGGATTAAAATATTCCAGCTTGGCAAAAATGTTAGACTCCGCCCCGACTGTTTTACCAAAGCGCGTAGCCGCTAGCAACGGCGTTTTACCGATTAATTCTACAAAAGATTTTGCGATATTAGACATAGTAATCACTCCTTATCTGACGCTATGAACTATGTAACCATACTGGTCATGTTACGAAATATTACGAAATATTATGAATTTAAATTAGAACTTTCTAAGCTAAATAGAGCCATCCCAGTTATCGTATTTAGTATCGAGTTTAGCGTAAGTCCCATCAATTACATCTTGAAGCGTTACACTGCCCAAATAATCGTGAATATAGTTTTGCAACCCGGCCCAGAATCCAACGGTCCGCTCATTGATAACCGCATCGGTAGAAACCCCTTCATCAAGAGTGGAGATAATCGCCATGGATTCCTCTGTGGCGAGTAGAATCTCGATTATGGTGTACTCCTCCGGGGCTTTGGATAGTCGATAACCGCCGTATTTCCCACGAATACTATCCACTAAATCAGCCGCCACTAATCGGGCTACAATGCCTTCCAGATATTTCTCGGATATGCCTTGACGCTCTGCAACGGATCGTAAGGATACAGGCTTCTCCTGCCCCTGCTCCGCCAAATCGATGAGTACCATCAACGCATATCGGCCTTTTGTGGAAATTCTCATATATTTTGCCTTTCTTTGTAAAAGCCAAGACGCTCTAATATATTTAAAATGTAATTCCTATCTACACTTTCAAAAACCTTGTATATTACTAGGAATTAATTTTATTATAAAATAACTGAATAAAAATTGCAAGAACTTATATAACACAAAAGGACCGACCCGAAGGCCAGTCCTTTTGCGTATAGTTTGTAGTTTGTTATATGAGGTTTACCATGATGAATTGGAGAGGGTTCATCAGGTTATTGGGACTTACCGGAATCGATAGGGATACGATCCGCGCCCGTAATATCATTTGAGGAGTTGTCTAAATGGTCTAGATAAAAGGTATATGAGGTAATTAAATTTTACCTACAAGATCAAGACCCGGTTTTAACGTTTCTTTACCCGGTTTCCAACGTGCTGGACACACTTGGTCACCATGTTTAGCTACGAATTGAGCCGCTTGTACTTTACGTACCAGTTCTTCAGCGGAACGACCGATACCCATATCATGGATTTCAGCAGTACGGATGATACCTTCCGGATCCACAACGAATGTACCGCGATACGCCATAGCGGATTCAGGATCAAATACATCAAAGAAATCAGCTAATTCATGTTTCTTATCAGCCAGCATGTAATACTCGATTTTATTGATGCTTGGAGAAGCATCGGACCATGCTTTGTGAACGAATTCGGAGTCAGTGGATACGGAGTATACTTCGCAACCCAATTCTTTCAATTCCGCATAGGAGTCTTGTACGTCTTCCAATTCAGTGGGACAAACAAATGTAAAGTCCGCTGGATAAAATACGAATACAGACCATTTACCCAATACATCTGCAGTGCTTACCTTTACCAATTCAGGTTTTTTGAAAGCATCAAGTGTAAACTCAGGAAGTTTTTTACCGATAATAGACATCATGTCCTCCTTGTATAAATTCCATTTTTAGTTAACATATTTACATTGATGTACTTATCATCAAATCTATATCTATCTTTGTCTATATAATAACAAAAATCATTTAATATTGCAAGTATTATTTTTAAATTTATCGATATATTTTTCTGTAACAGTTTTGACCGCAAAAAAAGAAGGCAGATGCTCATTTCTGAGCATCTGCCTTCTTTTTTCTTACCACAACATTCTTACTACTTACAATACTATGATCGAAAGCGATTAAGCCCGCTAAATTAGCAAGCCCGTGCCGCGCTATATAACCAGTTGTAGACTGTTCTTTACCCGATTTGCCATATACAAATTGTTCAAGCTTAAGTGCAGCTAATATAAATAAACCTATAATAGATATAATCTGCATCATTTTTTAAGTTCCAGGATTGCCTCTACAAAGCCGCGAAATAACGGATGTGCATTGTTCGGACGCGATTTAAGTTCCGGATGAGCTTGCGTCGCCACAAAGAACGGATGATCCTTTACTTCGATACTTTCCACCAAGCGGCCGTCCGGAGATGTACCGGAAATAACAAGCCCTGCATCTGTCAATTGTTGACGGTATTCATTATTAAACTCATAACGATGGCGATGACGTTCATAAATCAAGTCCTTGCCGTACACTTCATGAGCTTTTGTGCCCGGTTCCACCTTACATGGATAGATACCGAGACGCATGGTGCCGCCTTTTTTATCTACGTCAACCTGGTCGCTCATCAAGTCGATAACTTTATACTTTGCATGTTCATCGAATTCGCTGGAGGTTGCACCTTCCATACCGCATACGTTGCGGGCAAATTCCATAACAGCCGATTGCATACCGAGGCAAAGTCCCAAGTATGGAATCTTGTTTTCCCGTGCATACTGAATGGTACGGATTTTACCTTCCACACCGCGAGAACCGAAGCCGCCCGGTACAATAATCCCTTCTACCCCTTCAAATACGTCTGCAGGATTTACAGATGTGTCGTCCAACTCCTCGGAGTCAATCCAACGGATATTCACCTTTGTATCGGCCGCAATACCCGCATGGTCCAACGCCTCTACAACGGAAAGATACGCATCGTGTAATGCCACGTATTTGCCAACGATGGCAACGATAATATTCTTGCTAGGGTTCAAAATTTTATGAACCATGTCCTTCCATGCTTCCATGTCGCAAGGACGATCTTCAAGATCAAGCTTCTTGATAACGATTTCATCAAGGCCCTGATCCTGCATCATCAACGGTACTTCATAGATGGAGTTACACGTTTGATTTTCAATAACCGCTTCCTGTTCCACATCACAGAATAAAGCAAGTTTTTCCTTCATTTCATCAGAAATATGTTTTTCACTGCGGCATACCAAGATATCCGGTTGAATACCGATACTGCGCAATTCTTTTACGCTGTGCTGTGTAGGTTTGGTTTTCAATTCGCCTGCGGCATTGATATATGGCACCAAGGTTACGTGAATATACAGTACATCATTGCGACCTACCTCTTTTTTCACCTGACGGATGGCTTCCATAAAAGGCAAGCTTTCAATATCACCTACGGTACCGCCGATTTCGGTAATAACCACATCGGCATTATCCTCTTTACCTACACGGTACACACTTTGCTTGATTTCATTTGTAATATGAGGAATAACCTGAACCGTACTGCCCAAATAATCCCCTTTACGTTCTTTATTGATGACAGACCAATATACCTTACCGGCAGTAATATTGGAACGTTTGCTGAGATTGATATCGATAAAACGTTCATAGTGACCCAAATCAAGATCGGTTTCAGCGCCGTCATCGGTTACGAACACCTCGCCATGTTGATAAGGGCTCATCGTACCCGGGTCGATATTAATGTAAGGATCAAACTTTTGAATCGTCACATTAAATCCACGATTTTTGAGCAAACGACCTAAAGATGCCGCCGTAATCCCTTTACCAAGAGAAGAAACAACGCCGCCAGTTACGAAAATATACTTAGTTGCCATGATGCCTCCCACCTATTACATTTTTTCCGGAGCGGAAATACCTAAAATCCCCAAGCCTTGACGAAGAACGAGGGCAATCGCCGTAATGAGTCCAAGACGAGCTTGTTGTAATGCCGGATCCACGCCAATAATACGCCCTTGACGATAGAACGAATGGAACATGCTCGCCAAATCATAAAGATAACGGGCAATGCGATGCGGCGCACGATGTTCCGCCGATTGTACAACCTCTTCCGGATATTCAGCTAACTTTTTAATTAACTCTAATTCCATTTCACTTGTAAGCGTTGTGAAATCAGTTTGACTATAATCACCAAATGCAATACCGGCTTCACGCACCTGATTATAAATGCTGTGAATACGCGCATGAGCATATTGGATATAATACACAGGATTATCATTGCTGCGAGATTTCGCCAAATTAATATCGAAATCGAGTTGGCTATCGAGAGAACGCATCAGGAAGAAGTAGCGAGACGCATCGACACCGACCTCGTCAATCAATTCATCCAATGTGACGCTGTCGCCGCTGCGTTTGGAAAGCTTTACGAGTTCCCCGTCACGATATAACGCAACCATCTGTAACAACAGAATCGTCAATTTATCAGGATCAAAATCAAAAGCGGCCATAGCTGCTTTTACACGAGCCACATAGCCATGATGATCGGCACCCCATATATTGATCATCTCATTAAAACCGCGCTCGTATTTATTGCGATGATATGCGATATCCGCCGCCAAATACGTAGGAACGCCGTTATCACGAATAACCACGCGGTCCTTGTCATCACCATAGTCCGTGGATTTCAACCATAAGGCGCCGTCCTGTTCATAAATAGCGCCGAGATTTTTTAACTGGTCTACAGCATATTGAATTTCATTAGTTTCATGCAAGGTTCGTTCACTGAACCAATTATCGAAAGTTACGCGGAAATCTTTCAACGTCGCCTCTAAGCGGGCCAATTTTTCTTTAAGCCCCGCCTCTTTGAACAAGGCAATACGATCCGCCTCGCTCATCGCATTTAACGTATCATAACCCTCTCTATCGGCAATAGCTTTCGCCGTTTCGATAATATCGGGACCACGATAGCCGTTTTCAGGGAACACGAGCGCCCCTTCCGGAACGTTGAACTCCGGTATAGATCCGTCTTCATTGCGCTTAGGCGGGAACACTAAGGTAGCGCCCTGCAGCTCTTGAAAGCGATATTCAATGGAAATCGCCATATTATCAATCTGATTACCCGCATCATTGATGTAGTACTCGGACTGCACATTATAACCGGCCGCACGCAACAGATTAACCAAAGCACTGCCATATGCCGCACCGCGACCATGACCTACGTGCAACGGGCCTGTCGGATTCGCACTCACATATTCCACCTGAATTGTATCTCGTGCGCGTAAAGGCTGCATACCATACGTTTCGCCCGCATTCAAAATGGCTTTCAACGTATCGTATACCATATCGGATTTCAAGAAAAAGTTGATGAACCCTGCCCCGGCCACCTCCGCACGGTCAAGCCAGTCAAAATTCATATGGCTAATCAAAGCCTCCGCAATAGCACGAGGATTTTGACGAGCGACGCGTGCCGATTGCATGGCGATATTGGTGGAAAAATCACCGAACTCTTTTTGAGGTGGCACTTCGAGAACGATTTCCGGATAGTCTCCGGCCGGTAGTGCACCGCTGTTAATCGTATCTTGTAACGCCTGCTCAATCCCCGATTTCAGGATTTCCTTCATGTCCATGCTCTATATCCTCCCGCACGTCTATATCTAACTGATTATAAAACTGCCATTCACCTTCAACGGAAATATCATAGCCAAGATGAACATGACCGCTGCCATCGTGAAAGTCCACTGTTAATTCATGAGTGTTAACAGCCATATGCAGATCACCATATGGCGTTTCATAAATAGATTCTCGCTCTTCACCACGAATATATTCATGACGCATATTCACCGCACCCGTTCTGAGAAGCACGATGGAGTCATCATAAATTTTAATCGTCGTCTTTACCCCGTCCATGCCGGTCACGCTTGATTCTTCATAACGTACATACTGTACATTACCCTTTTCGTGCCACGTACCGGGCGAGATCAATTCAACTACGGTATCCTTGCCATCCATATCTCGTTGTACACTCTTTACGGACACCAGAACCCGCTTCATATCTCAACCTCCAAGGTAGTAATTAACTAATATATTATATCATAACTGCAGATTAATTTGTATCCTTTAAGAGTCTCAACTTCTGTGTCTTCGACATCCGTTTAATGGCGTATTCCCTACGTTGAGCCGCCTGTTTCTCGTGAAAGCTTTCCGCATACACCAGCTGTACGGGACGACGTCCACGGGTATACTTCGCACCACCTGGAACGATTCCGTTATGCGCCTCCAGACGATGTTTTAAATCCGTCGTCCATCCGCAATACAAGGAATCATCCGCACATTTTATGATATACACAAAATGTAAATTCGACTCGATCAAACTGTCACCGGACAGCAAAGCCTCACAATCAACAACGTCGCCACATATCGAGGTGCGTCCCGATTTCTCATCAACAACCGTTGACCAGACCTTTTTACTTGCCACTCTTTGCATCATCAGTAATCGGTTCCAAGGTGATGGAATTGATTACCACCGGCTGTACCGGTTTGTCTTTACTATCCGTTTTAACCTTGCCGATTTTCTCCACTACGTCCATGCCTTGCACAACAGTACCGAAAATGGTGTGCTTATTATCAAGCCAATCTGTAGGCCCTAATGTGATAAAAAACTGAGAACCGCCCGTGTTCGGACCTCTGTTAGCCATGGCGAGAACGCCCATTTTGTTGAAGTGCAGATCGTTGGAAAATTCATCAGGGATTGTATATCCTGGGCCACCTGCACCGGCACCCTCAGGATCACCGCCCTGAATCATAAAACCTTCGATAACGCGATGAAATGTAACACCGTTATAAAAGCCCTTCTTCACGAGATAGTCGAAATTCTTTACTGTAATAGGCGCCTTAGAGCCTAACAGGCGCACCTTAAACTGTCCGTAATTCGTATCAAATACGGCATATTCATCGGCAATCGGCGCATTGCTGAAATTCGGCATTTTTACGGTATCAGCCTGTACGGTATTTCCTTGTGGCTGACTCATCCCGCTCTGACTACCGCAAGCGGTAGTACCCAGCACGGCAATTCCCAACATAGCGCATAATGCCAAACGTCTCCAGTTCATAGCGTCTCCTTTTATATCAAACCGTTGCACAACGTGCACCTAGTTCTTTTATACTAAAATTTATAATAAATCGATATTCACACAGAAAAGCCGCTCAACCCGTGAGCGGCTCTTTTTTAGTATATCATGTTTTCAGAAAAAAATGGTTTAAATAAATATTAAATTTAACGTTTTGCTAAATCCGCATAGACCATTGCATTTTTCGTCTATCCAGCAATTCACTTAAAGTTATCAGTCAATCCATTTAAAATGCTTACATGCGTTATAAATCCCGTCCTTATCACAATCTGTCGTGATGTAGTCAGCCTTTTCTTTCAGCTCCGGCCGTGCATTTCCCATAGCGATGTTAAGCCATTCAGGTCTAAACATGGACAAATCATTATAACCGTCCCCAAACACGACAGCCTGGTTCGGCTTCATGTCGAAGTAATCCAACATATTACGAATGCCTAACGCCTTTTCCATCGGTTCATAAAGAACACATCCCTCACCGTAGCGAATGAGCTTATGCGTCATATGTTCAATATCCTTTTCCTCTTCTTCGCCTTCTTTAAAAAATACGTAGATCTTATAAAATTCATCTACACTGTGAAAGTCAAAATCAGGATCCACCGTCGTTTTAAATACATCCCAGTCGGGATGCCAATCGAGGATTTCCTTATAAGGCGTAATGCGCCCCAATTTATTACGGTCCGTAACAGCCCAGGGAATATTGTGAGATTCTAAGTATTCCAAATAATTAATACACGCCTCACGGTCCATACCGATCATGGATACAAGTTCATTATTTACGGTAATGCTGTGCCCTCCGTCCGCCACAAAATTCGTGAGACCCGCCCTTTCCGCAAAACGCTTAGCATCCACCTGAATGCGCCCCGTCGCCAATGCCACCTGATGACCGCGACGTTGAAGTTCATCCAGACAATATTGTGCACTGTCCGGGATATTGCCTGCCGGCCATACCGCCAAGGTGTTATCGATATCGAAAAAGAAAAATTTCTGTTCCACAGGCCCTCCTAATCGCGTCCGCTCATCAATTTAAAGCGTTCCCGTTGCTCCACTTCAGGATATTTTTCACGATCCACATCACTCAGAAACATCTCAAGAGGACGCACATACATATCGCGCTCATCATACAGCTTTTGATATACTACAAACTTTTCACCCGTTTCGGAATGCGTTGCCACATCCAGCACATAGTAATACATGCCCTTAAAATGTCGATATAAACCGCCTTTTACAATAGCTCTCATCATTAACCTCATTATATAGCAATATTATATAGCATATAGCAATGTGACAACTCGGCCTAAAATCATTATGATAACGACTCTATATATTCAATGGCATCTTTCAACATGTCTCTCGTAATTTCATACGGCGATATTACGATATCGCGAACGGACACGGCCTTTTCAACAATCTGCGGAATATGTGATTCATCAAGATCCAGCTGCGAAAGCTTCGTCGGCCATCCGATAGCTTTATAAACAGGCAACCATCGTTTTAATTCATCCAACTGTTTATCCACCGCAAACAAGATTAAAAGACCATAGGCCACCATTTCTCCATGCAAATGATGTTTCTCCGTTCTTTCATTCGTAGCGCAACCATAACAGATCGCATGAGCTATGTTGCTGTTATAGTCACCGGGCATGCAGCCGGATACGATACCCGTCGTGAAGATAACAGTCATCACCATCATATCAAAGGCTTCACTGCGGTGATGCGCCTCATTATCCTTATAAGCCTGTAATCCATGTGCCAAAATCGGTTCGCTACACATGGAGGAAAGTGTAAGCCCTAATTGCGTGTTATATACCTGTTCACGGTTTCGTGCCGACATAAGTGTTTCATAGTGCTTAGCGATGGTATCCCCCATACCGGCCCAAAGATAGCGGCTCGGTGCATTCACCAAAATATCCGCATCGATAAAACAATGCACCGGCGGATGATTCACAAAGGCTACGTCATCAAAGTTATGATCCGCCGTATATACAGCAACAGCTTCCGACGTAGCTGCACAAGTAGCAGCGATGGTAGGAACCGTAAAAAACGGTTTATCATCGAGTTCAATTGCCACCAGCTTCACCGTATCGATAGCCTTACCGCCGCCGACAGCAAAGAGAAAGTCCGCCACTTTCACCGAAGGCATTTCTGAGATTTCCTTGCTTCTCTGAAATGTGCATTCGCCACCGAATAAAATAACATCAAGAATCTTGATCCCGGCCGCCTTAAAAGCCGACTCCAAATGAGGTAACGCTGCAGCTAATGCCTTTTCACCACCGATAACCGCCACCGTGGATCCATAACGTTTTGTAAATTGAGAGATCAACGAAAATACTTCGTGACCGCCAAAACTGTAACTAGGTAAACAATGAGTACTACGCATAATGTTCTCCTTTCAAATGTCTTTCTATAGATTAATTATAAAAATTCCTCTATCCGAAATCAATGGATAGAGGAATTTTATTTGTCGCTATGAGATTACGCTTTCACAGAATCACTCACTAAGCCCTTGTGAATGAGACCTACGATAAAACCGAGAACTGCAAAGCTCACCCAGCCCATGCCGACCGATTGGAACGGAATATATTGAGTAAACAGATTTTCCAAGAAACCCGGTGCGATTCCTGCCGTTTCGAGGCCGCTCATGAGGGCCGAAATCATGGTGAAAGCCATGGTCCATGCATAGATACAACGACGACCGCCGAATACATTATGACCAAGCGCCAGGAAGATAATTACTATCGTCAACGGATATAGCAGCATCAAAACCGGAATAGCCGCACTGATGATGGTTTTCAAGCCGAACATACTGAACGCAAAGGCGGCGACGGAAAAGATGACTACATATAATTTATAACTGATCTTCGGAGTCAGCTTGTGGAAATACGTTCCGCAGGACGTAATCAACCCGATGCTCGTACTGAGGCACGCCAAAAGAACGATAATCGCCAATACGATTTCACCGAAATCTCCGAATAAATACTGGGAACTGACGGACAACACGGGGGCGCCCGTATCAAACAGACCGAAGCGTTCCACGCTGGTAGCACCGATATTGGCGATAAAGATGTATACCACGCCGAGTAATGCCACGGCAATAGCCCCTACCTCCATCACGGTTTTCGTGATGACGTCGCGAGAAGTAGCACCGCTGAGACGCACAAAGTCGATAACAAGAATGGCGAACACTACCGATGCGAGAGCATCCATCGTGTTGTAACCGTCAAGAAAGCCCTGCAATACCGCCGTCGGTGCATCACCATAGGCCGGTTGCGGCACACTATAGCCGCCAAGAGGAGTAATAAATGATTTTACAATTAACAGCAAAATAACAAGAAGCAATGCAGGTGTCAAAATATTACCGATACGGTTAACCAATTTTTGAGGACTGATGGATAACCATAAGGATAATCCAAAGAAAATAGCTAAAAAAATGGGTTCCATATTCATGTTCAAGCCTTCTGTAAAAGGCTTAATAGCAATTTCATAAGCAACGGTACCCGTACGAGGTATAGCAAACATAGGTCCGATACTCAAGTAAAGAGCAACCGTATATAGCAGTCCATAAATCGGATGTACACGGCCCGCTAATTCCTCTACATCCTTGCAACCGGAGTAACCCATGGCCACAACACCTAGGAGCGGCAACCCTACACCGGTCAATACAAAGCCGAGCAAAGCCCAGCCTACATTATCACCGGCATGCTGACCGAGCGCTGCCGGAAAAATCAAATTGCCTGCTCCGAAGAACAACGCAAATAACATCATGCCTATAGCCCAATACGCTCGGGTAGACAGATTACCTGTTCCATCCATAAAAATTGTACCCCCTTTAGGTCGTATATAATAATACTTTATATTATATACAATTAAGGGGGGTATACACAATATAAAATCATTTTATATGATGTGAATCCGGCAACCTTACTACAACTATTACGGAATTATGAAATTATATCTTTCACAACAAGGCACAGTACTCACCCGTATACTAATGATTCACAAAATCCTCAAACCAATCCATTATAACTTTTATTAAACTACTGTTTGCGTATAAAAACCTGCACATCATAAAATGTGCTGCCCCAGCCTTCATCGGTAGGACGATCGGCGGTCAATACATTAATTCCCGACTGGGGATCACTGCATTGAGATTGCCACCACACGCCAAGTGTCACCAACGTACCGAGTTGGACATCTTCATCATGATAAGCTTTAATCTTGACGGAGCCGCGCTGATTATAAATTTCCACCTCATCGCCGTCTTCGATACCATAAGCCTTTGCATCATCGGGATGAATCCGCAATTTCATCAACTCCGGATCACCAAAATCAAGCTCGCAGAAGCTGGAATCAAGAATTCGTATATCATTTCCGATAATGAGCCAGAACGGTGCATCATCACCATATGGAGACATATACCGGATTAAAGGCTCCATATCATTCGGATTGTATAATTCAATTTTACCTGACGGCGTTTTAAAATCGAGCTTATAATTGTCGGGCACCGTCATTTCTACGGGCTCTCCGTCAAGAATACGATTCTGATCTTTCACCGATACACGGTCCGACGTCCGCACGATGCGCTCAATCAGCTCCCGTTCCGTAAAAGTAAAAAATTCATCATCCAAACCCATACGACGGGCCAGTTCCGAAATGACCTGCCAATTGGAACGGGACTGGCCGACCGGATTAATCGCTTTATAGCCGGTACCGATTGTGTAATGTCCGTACGAATTATATATATCATCATGTTCAACCGACGACGTGGCCGGCAAAATAACATCAGCATATTTACAGGTATCCGTAAAGAACCGCTCGTGAACGACAGTAAACAAATCATCACGCATAAGCCCTCGACGCACTACATTCTGATCCGGCAATGTAATAGCCGGATTTGACGAGAATATATAAAGGCTGTGCACCGGTGTCCCTTTCGGTTCCGTCAACATTGAACCAAGCTTGATCATCGGCATGAGCCGTTTCGACGGAGCATTAACTTGCGGTTGCTGCATTACCTGTTTTCCCACAAACTTACTGCCGCCGGCACTGGATAGAAGACCGCCACCTAAATGCTGCCACGCTCCAATAACAGCCGGCAAAGCATTAATAATCCGACAGGTCATACAGCCATTCCCGTATCTCGACAATCCGCTACCGAGACGAATAAACGGCGCCCGCGCCTTAGCATACGCATGAGCCAACTCCGTCATACGCTCTATGGATACACCGCTGATTTCAGATGCCCTTTCAGGAGTGAAGTCTTTCAATACCTTATCGACCAGATCCGGATACCCCTGTACATATCGCTCAATAAATGTCGTATCATCAAGCCCATCGCGATGGATGATGTGCATCATGCCCAATGCTAGCGCCCCATCCGTACCCGGCTTCACATATACACATTCATGGGCCTGACTGAAGGTATATGTCTTATGCGTATCAATAATCCATACACGAGCACCCTTTTTCTTCGCCACGTTCACATCGTGCAGAATATGAACGTCCGTAGCCGAAGCATTAATCCCCCACAGTATAATAAGATCACTATGTTGTGCCTCTTGAGGTTTAATCGCTAATGTATCACCATAAACGGAACGAAATCCGGCCTGCTTTGCGGGCGAACAGATGCCTCTGTCCTGGTCCGTGGCCCCGATTCGACGAAAAAAATAATCTGCCGCAGCGCTTTGAACAATCCCCATTGTACCCGCATAGGAATACCGCAATATGCTTTCACTGCCGTAAGTCTCAATAGTCTGTTCAAAATTATCCACGATCATGGATAATGCCTCATCCCATGATATGCGCACATATTGATCCTCACCGACTCCCTTCCTGCCGATGCGCTTCATTGGATATCGGAGACGCAACGGCGAATGAATCGTCCGCTCGTAATGAACCATCTTCGGACACAAGGTGCCTCTTGTAAAAGCATGATCCTTATCGCCCCGCACGGATATTACCTTATCGTCTTCCACCGACAGGATAAGGCCACATGCATCGGGGCAATCATAAGGGCATACGGATTTATATTCTTTCATAATAAGCACCTCACTTATAAATTGTACAAACTATAGGATGTATATTTATATTATAATATAGGATTTATATAATAGGTGTAATCTTTGATACAATCCTGTTTCTTTCAGAATATACATCACGCACCGAAATGTATATCAATACATTCAGTTATCACATTATATATATTACCTCATCATAAAATGTGATATATAAATTTGAACAATTCAATATTTATCGATATCTATCCATTATCATTCTTTCTATAATATTGAACAGATATAGTAATAATGCCTATAAAAATTCTGTAATTTTATAAAAAACACGTCCATCGATGACTAAAAGTAATACCTATATGATTTTAGGTATAATCGGACATTATAAGAATGAATTACAGATTTTGTGATGAAAATCACCGTAGCTTATGCGTATTTAGTAATGTTATTCACTATGTAAAACTATTCAACATCACTTGTATCTGTGCTATACTGACAGTGTCATTTGAGAGGATATAGAGCTCACCGGACATCATGTAATGTTCATGGTTGTCGCGAAGCGGAGTTGGCTATATCAGGTACATTTTTCTGAAAAGAGGTTTTAACAATGGCAGACGCAAAAAACACTGTGTTATTCCCTTATGAAACACTAAAAAAATTAAGCATGGACGCTTTCCAAAAATTCGGTTTCACTGAAAAAGAAGCGGACATCATCCAAGATGTACTTTTAACTTCCGACTTGTTCGGTATTCAAAGCCATGGTATGCAACGTATGGTTCGTTACCACAAAGGTATCACTAACGGTTTGATCAAAATCGACGCTAAACCAGAAATTGTAAAAGAAACTCCAATCTCCGCAGTTATCGACGGTCATGACGGCATGGGTCAACTATTAGGCCACAAAGCTATGGAAATGGCTATCGAAAAAGCTAAAAAATCCGGTGTTGGTATCGTATCCGTACGTAACTCCAACCACTACGGTATCGCCGGCTACTATGCTAAAATGGCATCCGACCAAGGCTTAATCGGTTTCTCCTGTACAAACTCCGAAGCAATCATGGTTCCTGTATATGCTCGTAAAGCTATGCTCGGTTCCAACCCTATCGCTTGGACTGTGCCGGCTGATCCTGTTGACTTCTTCTTCGACTGCTCTACTACTGTTGTAACTCGCGGTAAACTCGAAATGTACAACAAAATGGGCAAAGCTACTCCAGACGGCTGGGCTGTTAATAAAGACGGCGTTCCTTCCACTGATGCAGCTGAAGTATTGGGCAACATCTCCCGTCATGAAGGCGGCGGTATCCTTCCTCTAGGCGGTGCTACTGAAGTTCTTGGCGGCCATAAAGGTTATGGTAACGGCATGATTGCTGAATTATTCTCCTCCATCTTGTCCCAAGGCGGCACTTCCAACAAATGTATGGTTGGCGGTAAATCCAATATCTGCCACGGTTTCATGGCTATCAACCCTGAATTCTTCGGCGACCCAGCTGAAATCAAAAAACACTTCTCTCAATTCTTACAAGAATTACGTGAAGCACCTAAAGCTCAAGGTCAAGATCGTATCTACACTCATGGTGAAAAAGAACACGAATCCGTTGCTAAAGTTAAAGCAGAAGGTATCCCTGTTCTTAACGGTACAATGCTTGAAGTTCAAGACCTTTGCAACGAATTAGGCCTTGATTTCAAATCCTACTTTGGCGATTATGTACCAGAAGCTCCTGCTACAATGTTCAAAGGTAACTACTAATACCTTAAGTTAGTATTGGCCCTGACACGGACATGTAGTTAGTACAGAAAGGGGACATAAACACTGTTTATGTCCCCTCTCTTATGTTTTAACCTCTCACAACGATGAGGTTAAAAATTTTTAGAGATTATATCACTTTTTGCGATAAGTATATCTATTAATATGTTGTAGTTTCTTATTTTTGCTGAACTTTTACAAAATTATATAATAGTATTTTACTCATCAAATAATTTGATTAACACTACATCGTCCTGTTAAGCATATAAAAATTTTTATTTTATCGAAAGGATGATCTTAGAAATGAGTGCTATCACCGTTTTGTTAGCGTTAGCGCCTATCATTTGGTTAATCGTAGCATTATCCATCTTAAAATTACCGGCATGGCAAGCAACCAGCGTTGCTGCAATCGGTTCTTTTGTTATCGCTATTACAGCATTCCAATCTGACCCATTCATCATGGTCACCGGTGCCCTTGAAGGTGCCGCATTGGCAATCTGGCCAATTCTATTAGTTATTACAGCTGCTATCTTCGTTTACAACTTGGTAGTATATACGAAAGCTATGGAAACAATTAAAACCATGCTTTCTTCTGTAACATCTGATACTCGCGTACTTGCATTACTATTAGCATGGGGCTTCGGCGCTTTCATGGAAGGTATGGCCGGCTTCGGTACTGCCGTTGCAATCCCTGCAGCTATGATGGTTGCCGTAGGTTTTGACCCGCTAAAATCTATCATTGCATGTCTCGTTGCAAACTCCGTACCGACTACATTCGGTTCCATCGGGATTCCAACAACTACATTGGCATCCTTAACAAACCTTGACCCGAGCCATTTGGGTACATTCATTTCCGTCCAATTATTCTTGCTTAACCTTATCGCACCGTTCTTCGTTGTTATGATCATCGGTGGCGGTATTAAAGCGCTAAAAGGCGTATTCCTTGTAACATTACTTTCCGGTTTAGCATTAGCGGTTCCCGAAACAGTAATCAATGCGGTAATGGGTCCTGAATTATCCGTAATCTCCGCATCCATCGTAATCATGGCGGTTATCATTATCTGTGCAAAAATTATGCCTCCTAATGATCCTGAATACGCGGTTAAACAGACCGGTGAAGTTCCTAAAGTTTCCGGTGGCGAAGGCCTTGTAGCGGCAATGCCGTTCATCTTAATCTTCGTATTATTGCTATTAACTTCCAAATTGTTCCCTGCGATTAACGGTCCGCTTGCATCCATTAAAACATCTGTACCTATTTACCAAGGTCCCGGTGCAAAACCTTATACATTCGTATGGATTGCAACTCCTGGTATCATGATTTTCATCGCTGGTATTCTTGGCGGTTTCATCCAAAAAGCAAAAGCCGGTGAAATCTTCGGTACATTGGGTAACACCGTTAAAAACTTGAAGTTTACATACCTTACTATCATCACAGTTGTTATGACTGCTAAATTGATGACATACTCCGGTATGACTGCAGACATCGCAAAAGCAATGGTCGCAGGTACAGGTTCCCTGTATCCACTATTCGCTCCTATAGTAGGTGCATTGGGTGCATTCTTAACGGGTTCCGGTACAAACTCCAACGTATTGTTCGGACCACTTCAAATCGCAGCTGCTCAAGGCTTGAATCCTACAAACTTCGAAGACCTAGGCTTCTGGTTGGCAGCTGTTAACTCCGGTGCAGCCGGTATCGGTAAAATGTTGTCTCCACAATCCATCGCCATTTCCATCGGCGCCGTAGGTCCTGCTTTGAAAGCATACC
This sequence comes from Veillonella sp. AS16, assembly GCF_000517785.1. Lineage (NCBI taxonomy): Bacteria > Bacillati > Bacillota > Negativicutes > Veillonellales > Veillonellaceae > Veillonella > Veillonella sp. AS16. Next base: position 19,441 of record NZ_AZYX01000019.1, read on the forward strand.
TAGAAAGCCATAAGGAAGTCAACGCTGAAGAAGCTCATAAATTAGAGCATGAAATCGAAGCTAGCGTTATCATGAACAGCGCATTCAAATACTTCCTCATCTTCATCATTATGCATGGTTGTATCTCCTACTTCGGGCAACATTTCATCCATGAAATTCATCATATGTTCTTCTAAACATATGAACAAAAAGGAACAGCTCCTACGAGCTGTTCCTTTTTTTGCTCAATCATGATAAAATATTTAAGTCAAAACATTACATGCAGTCTGCGAAGTGCGATTCGCAGGCTTTTATTTTTTCATTTTTATATAGGAGAATACTATGACTCAGCAAAACTCCACCAAGGTCTCCTTTATCCTTGTAGTCTTCCTCGGTCTATTAACAGCCATCACACCGTTGGCGACCGACATGTACCTGCCATCCTTACCGATTATGCCCGGCGAACTCAATACATCCGCCTCAAATATTCAGATGACCATCGGTATCATGACATTCGGCATCGCTTTAGGACAACTCTTCGGAGGCCCTATCAGCGATACGCTCGGCCGTAAGACACCACTTGTTATCGGAAACCTGTTATGCGTTATTTCCAGCGTTATCTGCGCCTATGCGCCGAGCATTGAAATACTGTTACTAGGGCGCTTTCTACAAGGTCTAACAGGCTCTGTAGGCGTCGTTATCGCCAAAGCCATCGCCCGCGACTTTGCATCGGGACAAGAACTGACAAAACTCTTTGCCTTGCTCATGATGGTCAACGGATTAGCCCCTGTATTGGCTCCGCTCATCGGCGGACAACTGCTGTTATTCACCACATGGCGCATGATTTTTGTCATTTTGGCGGTATTCTCCTTTATCTTATTGATAGGATCATTCTTATTTCGTGAAAGCTTACCGAAGAATCAGCGTGTTACCGGAGGTGTGAGCACAGCCTTAGCTAATTATGTCAGACTCATTAAAGACAAAGCCTTTCTGGGTCAGACTCTAATTCAATTCTTTGCATTCGGTGCCTTCTTTTCCTATATCTCTGGTTCATCCTTTGTATATCAAAATATATTCCATCTGTCGGCCCAGGAATTCAGTTACCTCTTCGGTATCAACAGCTGCGGCATCATCTTAGCCAGCTTCATCAGTGCTAAAGCGAGCAATATCATAACGAGTCGCCAACTTTTATCTTTCAGCCTTTGGCAACTCACCATCGGCTCCGCATTGTTTTTAACAGCCATGCTCCTTGAGTGGCCGCTCACCCCTGTAACAATCATCTTGTTCTTTACAGTATGTACGGTCTCCCTATTCGGCTCTGCATCATTTTCCATGGCGATGACAAAATACGGGAAGCTCGCCGGTAGCGCCTCCGCCATACTCGGCTTCGCAAGCATGTTCTCGGCAGGGCTCGTGTCTCCACTCGTGGGGATTGGCGGAGAACATACAGGGGTTCCCATGGGGATAACAATGCTGGTATGTGCAGCACTTTCCTTATTGTGCCTATATGGATTAGTAGAAAAAGAATAATCTCTTTTATACATTTATGTGAGCCCCACAATGGGGCCCGACTACAACAGAATACTATTAGTATATAAATAAGATACCCCTTTCCTTGCTCAGTACGTCACTACGTTCCGTAAAATCGCTTCGGAAATGGGTATCTTATTTATATTAACCTAACTGTGGAGGCGTCCCATTGAGGGGCTATACAGTTAAATTAAAATCGGCTATTTTTTTTACAAATAGACTAAGCACCATAACGGAAAGCGCATGCTCAACTGATTGTAGGGAAAAGAGATGTGGCATAGCCTCATCTCCTCCCTCTACCATCTACACTAGTTATATTTTCAATGGGACTGCTTCATATATACAGTTATAAAAAGAGACTACCTATACCGATGCGCGACTTAGCTCGCTTTGGAGCGCGGAGGTATAGGTAGTCTCTTTTTAATTAAATTATCGATATGTAACGGGACCCCATTGAAAATATAACGGAATACTCATTTACTCGAACATTGTCGACAATAGCAGTTTCAAGCGGTTTGCCTGGTTTACCGCACTGGAGCCCGGGTCGTAGTCGATGGCGGCAATGCGCACGTCCGGATAAGCGGCCGATAGTGTTTTCACCATCCCCTTACCGGTCACATGGTTCGGCAGACAGCCGAACGGTTGCAAGCACACGACCTGTTTAGCCCCCTTTTCAATGAGGTCAATCATATCCCCGGTAAGGAACCAGCCTTCACCGCATTGGTTGCCGAGGTCGATAAAGTGAGACGCTTCTTTCGCCACCTTCGTCATCCGTTGTAACGGATCAAAGTGTTTCGAGGCGGCAACAGCCTTCGCGTATGGCAGACGATACAATTCAAGCGCTTCACGAGCCAATGTACCGAAGAACCCGGACAACCATGTGCCGTCCAAATGCTTAGCACGATAGGTGCTGTCCATTGCACAGTACAGGAAGAAGTCGAGCAAGCCGGACGTAACGACTTCTCCGCCTTCTTTTTCAATGAGTTCATTGATATTATTATTGGCGCTCGGATGGAATTTAACGTAAATTTCCCCTACGACACCGACACGAGGTTTCTGCACCTTTTTATCAACCGGAAGATTATCAAAATCATTGATAATCTCCTTGATGTACTTACTGTACTGACGAAGACTGGCCGAAGTGATATTCTTACGGAGCTTTTCAACCCAGTAATTACATAATGCATCGGTCGAGCCCGGATTCGTTTCATACGGACGTGTAGCCAGTACGCATTGCATGAGGGCATCGCCGTATACGACAGCCTGAATCATGCGATGCAGGAAGCCCTTGGTCAATTTAAAGCCCGGTTGACGTTCCATATCGCTCGCATTGAGGGATAGAATCGGAACCTGTTTCATGCCCGCATCGATGAGGGCTTTACGCAAGTAGCCGATATAGTTCGTCGCACGACAGCCGCCACCTGTTTGAGAAATGATAACAGCTGTTTTATTCACATCGTATTTACCGGATAACAACGCGGCCATGAGCTGTCCTACGACGATAATTGCGGGGTAACACGCATCATTATTAATATACTTGAGGCCTACTTCGATATCGTCCCGAGTCGGAGCCGGCAACAAATCAAAATCATAGCCTTCACTCTGAAGAACAGGTTCTAAGAGGCTAAAATGCAACGGCGACATTTGAGGCACCAGGATTTTGTAAGTCTTGCGCATTTCCTCGGTAAACACGACGCGGTTATAATCATAAGCCGGCGTTTGGTCCACAACGACCTCTTCCGGAGCCTCAGGATTATGATGACGTCGCAAGCTGCGTTCCATTACAGATTGCAAGGAGCGCAAGCGAATCGTAACGGCACCGAGATTCGTGCCTTCGTCAATCTTCAACAATGTATGAATCTTATGTTTTGCTGAAAGTATATCTTTCACCTGATCGGCTACGATAGAGTCAAGGCCGCAACCGAACGAATTGAGTTCAACGATTTGGAATCCTTCCGTACGACTCACAAATTCAGCTGCACGATATAGACGACTATGGTATGACCACTGATCGACAACGCGCAGATGTTTAATTTCATTGCCGAGAGGTGCTACCCCATCCTCGGTGAGGACCGCCATCCCGAGGGATGTAATAAGTTCAGGAATACCGTGGTTGATACCGGAGTCCAAATGGTACGGGCGTCCCGCCAACACGATGGTCGGAATCTGTTCCGCTACGAGACGGGATACAGTTTTCTTTGTAGTTTCTCTGTACGAAGCCTTACACTTTTCCTGCTCTTCCCAGGCCTTTTCGACAGCATCGGCAATATCCTTTTTCTTGAAATCAAGGAAATCCAATGCTTTCACAAGGGCGGGAACAAGAGATTTCTTATCCGCCAACGGCAGGAACGGACTATGGAACGGTGTATCGCCGAGTACATCCTGCATGTTATTTTTAATCAGTTCCGGATAGGAAATAACCATCGGACAGTGATAATTATTGTCTCGGCTGAACTCCTTAGGGCCATGCTGCACACATGGATACCATATAAAGTCCACCTGAGAATTCGCCAAATCGCGAATATGACCGTGTACAGCCTTCGCCGGATAACACGCCGTATCGGACGGAATCGTATCGATAGCCTTGTTATACTGATCCTTGGTGGTGTAATCGGATAAGATGACTTCACAACCTAATGTATTGAAGAATGTGAACCAGAACGGAAAGTCCTCATACATATTGAGCACACGAGGAATGCCGACGCGCAACTTGCCTTCAAATTCCGGAATATTTTTCTTTAAATAGTAGTCGAAATAACGACGTAATTTGACCTCCACCAAGTTCGGCACCGGTTTTCGCGCCTCTTGAATCATATCGCCTGCACCGCGATCACAACGGTTTCCCGTAACATAGGTACGCCCGTCCGAAAAGGCATTGATGGTGAGCATACAGTTATTGGAGCACAGACCGCAATTGCGCATCGTCGTAGACACCTGCAACGATGCGAGGCCTTCACTATCGAGCAATGTGCTGTTCTGAATTTGGAGGTCTTCTGCCGTTTCAGCCGCAAGTAACGCCATCCCATAAGCGCCCATCAGTCCGGAAACATCAGGCCTGATTACCTCTACGCCCATCAATTTTTCAAAGGCGCGCAATACGGATTCGTTGTAGAACGTACCGCCTTGTACGACGATATGGTCGCCCAGTTCTTTAGGGTCTTTTACCTTGAGAACCTTGTAAAGGGCATTTTTAATAACGGAATACGCAAGGCCGGCCGCAATGTCCTGCACTGTGGCCCCTTCCTTTTGAGCCTGCTTTACCTTGGAATTCATGAATACCGTACAACGGGACCCCAGGTCAATCGGCAACGGTGCCAACAGGCCTTCCTTGGCGAACTGATCAATAGGAATGCGCAGACCGGTCGCGAATGTATCGATGAAAGAACCGCAACCTGAGGAACAGGCTTCATTCAATACGATGTCCTCGATATAACCGTCGCGAACTTTACAGCATTTCATGTCCTGTCCGCCGATGTCCAGGATAAAGGACACATCAGGGCAGAAGAAGCGGGCCGCCCGATAATGGGCCATCGTTTCCACTTCCCCGATATCGATACCGAGGGCACGTTTCAAGAAGGCTTCCCCATAGCCGGTAACACCGGAATGAGCGATATAAGCCTTCTTCGGCAACTGTTCATATATTTTTTCAATGATCTCTCGGGATTTTTCTAACGGTTTCCCGTGGTTAGGACCGTAATGAGAAAAAATGATTTCCTTATTGCTGTTAATCAGCACGACTTTCAGCGTCGTCGACCCTGCATCGATACCGAGATAACAAGGTCCTTCAGCATCCTCGATATTCGCCTTCGGCGTCACCGCCTTCGCATGGCGCGCACGGAATGCCTCCAGTTCCTGCTCATTGGCAAACAGAGGATCAATACGGTCCGTCGCTTCCATGGGCTCGCCGATAAGGTTACCGATTTCCTTCGTCAACTGACCTACCGTGATGTCGCGACAGTCTTCTTTCATCAACGCCGCCCCTAATGCGACGAAAAGCTCGCCGTTCTCAGGAATAATGCGATGTTCCTCATCAAGATTCAATGTATCGCAGAAGCATTGACGCAATTCGGACAAGAATGTCAACGGACCGCCGAGAAAGGCCACATTACCTTCAATTTTATGACCACACGCAAGACCGGCAATCGTCTGATTCACAATGGCTTGAAATACGGATTTCGCGATATTCTCATGAGATGCACCTTGGTTCAGCAAAGCCTGCACGTCTGTCTTGGCGAAAACGCCGCAACGCGCCGCAATCGGATAAACCGTATCGGCATTCATCGCCAACTGGTTGAGACCGGATGCATCCGTTTGCAGTAATGTCGCCATCTGATCGATGAAAGCGCCCGTACCGCCTGCACAGGAACCGTTCATTCGGTGCTCAGCGGTTTGACCTAAATAGGTTACCTTCGCATCTTCACCGCCTAATTCGATGATGACATCCGTCTGTGGATATAAAGCCTTAATAGCCCGCGTTTCCGCAATAACCTCTTGTACAAACGGTACACGCACCTTTTCAGCCATAGCCATACCGCCGGACCCCGTAACAGATACATGCACCTGTGCATCTTCATAGCCCACTTGAGCCTCTTGAAGCAAAGTATGTACGGTATCCAAAATATTAGCATAATGGCGAATATATTTTTTATACAAATAATTATCTTGTTCGTCCAATAATACGACCTTAACAGTCGTAGACCCCACATCAATCCCCATGCGTAGCATGTGTTGCATAGATACCTCTCTTTATGATAACCGTATGATTCAATCAAAATCATACTTTCTTACGTGAAAGTAGCGCATATCAACTACACCCTTACATATAATCGAAATTAAACGTAAGTAAGCTTTCACAGTAACACCTAACCTTCACAAGAACATCTAAAATTTTAAATATTCTATACTTATATTATACAACAAATCCAGCTAAAATCTAAGTTTTTCTATATTACAATGAGTTATAAAGAATATGCCTAATTTGATTTACAAAGCCAAATTTATTATAGGTTTTGTAAATTATTATATCATTATAATATAAAAATAGCGTATCTATTGATACCTTTAATTAATCTATAACAAAAAGAGACTTCAATGATTATCATTAAAGCCTCTTTTTAAATAATATTCAAAACATAATTTTACAAATCTTCTAAAGTACATTTTTATACAAACCAATAAGATCATTACGATTAGCAGGATATGGATTAAATCGATAACACATATCCTCTAATGCTCTATCTGCCATAAGTTCAAGCTTTACTTCAGACTGAACCTTATCAATCCCAAAATCGGTAAGACTCATTGGGCATTCTAAAGTATGCTGTAATTTAACAATCGCCATTAATAGAGTACCTATTTTATCCTTATCTGATATATCCGGAGATCCATAACCGAGTTTTATAGATAAATCTGCGTATTTCCGCATCACCGCTGAATTATGAGCACAATTAAAGGCTATTACATATGGTAATAACATACTATTAGCTAGGCCGTGCGGGACATGAAATTGTCCTCCTAGCTGATGAGCCATAGCATGAACTATACCTAATCCAGCCTTGTTAAAAGAAAGACCCGCTAAACATGATGCTTCATGCATAGACATTCTATCATGATCTGTTGCTGTTGATTTATAACATTTTGGTAAATATTCAAATACAAGCTCTATAGCCCTTTGAGCCAAAGCATCAGTAAAGTTATTCGCTTCTATTGCCACATAGGCTTCAAGTGCATGTACAAGAACATCCATGCCACTATATGCAGTAACATTTGGTGGAGATGTCTTTACGAATAACGGTGTTAATAAAGCTTCGTCAGGTAATACCGCATCATCAAGAAGTGGATATTTTATTTGTGTTTCACTATCTGTCAGAACAGCAAAAGATGTTACCTCTGATCCGGTTCCACTAGTAGTTGGAATGGCAATAAAGGTTTTAATGTCCATATGTCTAAGCTTACGCCCAAAATAAGCTACACCCTTACTCATATCAATGCAAGAACCTCCACCGATAGCAATAATTACAGTCGGTTTGACGCTGTCCATAAACTCGATTCCTTTTGCTACATGAGTAATCGGTGGATCAGGTACCACATCAGTATAAACATTCACCTTATTTTGGTCGTCCATAAGTCCAATCACATACAAAAGGTTTGGTGAGTCTTTCAAAAAGGGGTCACATATGATAAGAATAGATTCGTTATTAAATTCTGTAAGACGATCCAACGAATCGGCTCCTGCATAAATTTGCGTAGGAAATGTCCATTGATCCATATACTCACCACCTATCGTATATTAAAACCTGTCGTTAAACAACATCTACGACGGCGCGCGAAGCATCGAGCTGTGGTTGTCGATTCTCCAGTTGGCGTTGCAATAGTAAATGTAGTTGTCCCTTCCCCACTAAAGCCAAGTCCTGCATAAGATGGACCATTTTTAACAAAAATAGATGTTTTCATTTTCTGAGCCATCCGATTAAGTCGTTCCATATTTAGTGAATGCATTGTTGCAGTATGATGTAATCCAGCTTCTAACATTAGACAAACTTCAAGGCCTTCCTCAAAACTATCGACTGTAACAACTGGTAAAATCGGCATCAACATTTCAATAACTGCAAAGGGATGATCTTTTGGGGTTCTTATAATAATCAAACGAGGATCTCCGCTGTATGGAATTTGTGCCATATCAAGGATAACACTAGCATTCTTACCAACAAACTTCTTATTTGGTGTTCCATTTGGCAAGACTGTCAACTCTACCAAACGTTGGATATCTTGTTGATTTTCAACAAGAACACATCCGACTTTTACCATTTCTTGAACAAGTTGTGGTTCAATTTGCCGCATTGCAACTACGCTTTTTTCGGCGATGCAAAGAATATTATTATCAAGACTAGCACCTAGTACAATATCTTGAGCCGCCTTTTTAATATCCGCTGTTTCATCTACAAAAGCCGGCGGGTTTCCAGCCCCTGCGCCAATAACCTTTTTACCACTTTGGAGTGCTTGTTTTACAACGCCGGGGCCACCAGTAACAACTAATAAACTAACATCCGGATGCAACATCATCTCTTGAGCAGATTCAATCGATGGTTCATGAAGTGTGACAATGAGATTCTCAATGCCAATAGATTTTGTAATAATTTGATTTAATTCACTAACAAGTAATCTACTTATATTCTTTGCGCCTGGATGCACACTAAAGAATATAGCATTTCCTGCTGCCAGCATACCAATAGAATTACATATTAACGTTTCTGCTGGATTAGTGCTTGGTGTAATAGCACCAATTACACCATATGCGGACAATTCATATAAGGTCATACCATTGTCACCAGTTTCACATTCTGTAACAAGATCTTCTACACCTGGGGTTTTATCTAGTGTTAGGTTTAATTTCAGCACTTTATCCGCAACGCGACCCATTCCTGTTTCTTGAACAGTTTTCTGAGCGAACTCTTGTACTCGTGGGCGCATAGCAGTACGAATATCTGCTATTACCTTTTCACGAGTTGCCAAAGTGCACTCTTCAAAGCGTGCTTGTGCTGCTTTTGCTGCTTGAATCGCTTCATCTACCGTATCAAACACGCCTGGTTCAGCTTGACGACCTCCAGATACTTGTTTAATAGGTTGCGATGAGGCTATCTCTTGCTTTTGCCCCTGTAATACATCTATAACCATGGAGCGGATCATTTCTTTCAACTGTGTATTGTTTTCCATCATGAACCTCCATATAGGTTGCATTGCTGATGCAATGACCATGTCAACTTACGGTGTACACAATCAGGGATACATTCATGATGTGACACAATAACTAGGTTTAACTCTGGCACCAGCTATTTCCTATACAATTATTTTTCAAAACTATCAATAATACCCACAATAGCACAATCTACCGCAGTGCCTTTATCATCTTCGAAAATATGTCGTGCCGATGAGCCTCGAGTTAGAAGCACATATTCACCTTCACCAGCACATACTGTATCCACGGCGATTTCTATGCGCCCCGTCAACCCTTGCTCTCCATCAAGAATATCTACCATCATCAGTTTCATTCCTTTTAGAGATTCATGCTTTTGAGTAGATACGATACTACCCACCACTTTACCGACTTGCATACTTCTCGTTCCCTTCAATTATTGTGATACCTAAGCGCTCTATCTCATCACGAGCGGCCATGGTGAACCGTTGTCCCCTATATATGACGATAATAGACTGACTTTCACAAGATCGAATAAAAGAGGCCGTTATCCAAGCTTGATGACAAGCATATATAAGGCGACCAGATTTATCTAAAAATTTGATAGGCCAGTTTAAAATGACTGTTGGACTCATTAACGAGGTAACAGGAACTACAAGGCGTATTGTTACCTCACATTCATAAGCTAATGCACGGTGCAAGCAGACAATCCATGGCACCAATGTATCGCTCATTAACTCTCGTATATGACCATAATCTACACCAGTAAAAGAAATGAGTTGGTTCTGCAACAATATATGTTCATCATAGTTATTACACTCTGTGACAATAAAAGTTACCGTGGATGTCATGCGCTTTTCCAGGCGTTCTAGCACCAGTTTAACTAATGCATCCATATTACGGCTCACTTCCCATGGCAATTCCTAAGGGCGTTACAAATTCAGGATAAAGTGGCTTATAAACAGGCAGCCCTATATATTGACTGAAAGTTTTTGTAAACTCCTCAAAATTAGAAGCCCCACCTACAACAACTATAGGCGTTCCATTTTCATAGCCACCCTCTTGCAACGCATGCTTAGAAATAGCTGCCATTTTTTCAACAACAGGGCGTATCGTTGCATATACATCACGTTTATTTGCTTCGTTGCGCTTATAAGCCTCCGCTTCTGGGATAGAGATTCCATAAGCCCCGCTGATAACGAGATTCATATGGGTTCCTCCTGTAGGCTCATCTACGGTATATACAACTCGACCATCCTTTAAAATACTTATGCCCGTAGTACCACCACCGACATCGATAACAGCTCCATCTGTAATTCCTAGCACATTAGCAGCGGCTGTAGGTTCGTCTAGAATACAAGTAACTTCAAAGCCTGCACTTTCTAGCACATGACCTACCACATCTTTATTCTTGCCTATCGTTCCAGGTGGAACAGCTGCTGCGGCATATACAAGATTCGTACCTAAGGCTGTTTCTGCCTTAGACTTTAACGCTTGCGTAATTGTAACAGCTCCCACATAGTCAACTACAAGACCATCTCGAATAGACTCGTTGTATTCATAGGCGCCATATATAGGTTTACCTTTATCGTTAACCACGGATAGGACAATAGATGATGTACCAAGGTCAATACCTACACGCAAATTCTTTTGATTATGAGAACTCACTTGTTTGAATTCAACAAGTTCCGAGAACTCCTGCAATGTATTATTTACCTTTTTCAAGCCTTTCATCGTATCACCTACTTTGCTGTACAATTCTCGCCATCGTTGCACCTTGTACATTGGCAGCATTTGCCTCATCTGTATCAATATGAAGTTCTAGAACAAAGCCAGGTACGACCCGAACAATGACGTCACTAAATACAGTAGTGCGTTCAGTCGTTTGTAATTCAACATTTACGCTATCGCCGTCGTTTACATGGAACCGTTTTGCATCATTAGGCGACATATGAATATGACGCTTTGCAACGATACAAATCGGTCTTGTAACTTCACCATTTTCGGTACAAAGAGTAATCTCTACTGCCGATTCTAGATGACCAGATAACACAATCGGAGGCTTTATACCCAATGTACGAGCATCGGTCAAGGACACCTCCACTTGTGACTGCTTTCTAAGAGGACCTAAGACGCGGACATTCTGAATGACTCCTTTAGGCCCCACTAAGGTAACTGATTGTTCTGAAGCAAACTCTCCAGTTTGCTTCAAGTCACTTTTCTTAGTAATCGCCTGATTAGGAAATAATATATCCCAGTCCTCCTGACATAAGTGGACATGTCTATTGCTCACACCTACGGGAATAGACGATTCGAACATGGCTTCGATCACTTCTCGTACGATAGCACGAATCTGTTCCCGATCCATAAACTATTATCCTTTCTTCGGTAAGATTAATTCTACATCGCTATGAGGGCGTGGAATCACATGAGTAGATACTACTTCGCCCACTTTTTGTGCTGCTCCACAACCTGCATCAACAGCTGCTTTTACAGCGCCCACATCACCGCGAACCATTACAGTTACAAGACCAGAACCAATTTTTTCAGTACCTTCTAATGTAACATTGGCTGCTTTTACCATTGCATCAGCCGCTTCAATCGCGCCTACTAAACCTTTTGTTTCTACCATGCCTAATGCGTTATTCATGATAATCTCCTTTATTAATTACTACATTATTTCTTTTTAGAGCTTTTCTTTGATGCCGTTTTCTTCGTACCGGTCGACTTAGAACTTTTCGGTTCTATAATTGTAGATACGATTTCATCTAATACCTCAACAACCTGTTTATCTGATGCGGATTTTTCTTCCACAGGAGTAATAGCTTCTACTTTTACTGATTCATTATCTACAGTTTTCTTAGCTGCTTTTGTAACATCAGATATCTTAGCCGGCTTATCTGTAAAGTCATCATTAAAGGATTCTACTAAACCCTCTGCAGGTCGAGGAATTACTTTATGAGCTACATAGAGGTTCAAACCTTTTGTAATAGCTACACCAGTTTGAACAGCTGCTTCTACAGCTGCTACATCACCAGCAACCTTAACAGTCATCCAGCCAAGACCTCTTGCCTTTTCTATTCCTAACAGCCGTACATTTGCAGCCTTAACCATTGCATCTGATGCGGTAATAGCCCCCAGTAAACCAGCTACTTCTAGTAACCCTAGTGAATCTTTCACCATGCCACCTCCCGACGTCTATTTCTTTTGATAATTCGCACGTAGGATGCATACATTCCTATAACACGACTTATTAAATTATGTACGAAGGACCTATATTCTTAGGTGTACTTCCCATAGTTTCTAATAAGACTAATCCCACATCGCGTGCTGCTTTTACAGCTTGTTTAACAGCTCCTGAATCCCCACTGATTTCTAAAATAACTTCGTTGCACATAGCTGAACTCGATGGAGATCGATAACCTACCACATCTACATTAGCTGACTTAACTGCTGTATCCGCCATAACTACACCTATAGCCGCTGGTGCACCAACAATCAAGCCAAAGGCTTTGCCTTCTGGCGCACCAAATGCAGTGACTAAGGCTTCACCTGAACGAGCCGTATATTGAACCTCCACATGGCCTGCTTCATTCATATATACTTCGCTGAAAGTACGTTCCAATTCACGTAATGCTACTTCCACAGAACGTCTTACATCAGATACATCATCGCCACCAAATATGATAAGGGAGCCTGCACCGGCACCACCTTTCATATCACGGGCAAACTCAATGCTAACAATCTCTGTATTCGTCGCTTTTACAGCTTCATCAGCGGCCATGATTTGCGGCCCTGCACCTGTACGTGAACCTAAGATACCGATGGATCGATATGACTTAGTGAGCTTCATAGTTTCCAATACTTGACTGTCTACATTTGCAATTACGAGACCAATTGTATCGCCTGTTGTAGTACTACCTACGTGTTCAGTAATCATTGAAGTTTGTAGTTGATTTGTCGTAGATGAACTTACAGGTGACGAAGCATATACACAAGATGCATTACCTGTTGCACCTGTAGTTTTACTTAAATCAGCACCATCGATACGCATCAATACGCGCTTTAAGATCTCATCTACCATACTTTTAGTATCGGCCATAATTATTCACCCTTTGTTGGTAAAATACCCTCTACATCTTTATGTGGTCTTGGAATTACATGAGTAGAGATAACAATGCCTACGCGTTCTGCAGCAGCTGCACCTGCGTCTACAGCAGCCTTTACAGCACCTACATCACCGCGAACCATAACAGTAACAAGACCAGAGCCAATTTTTTCATTACCTACGAGTTCCACATTAGCCGCTTTAAGCATTGCATCAGCTGCTTCAATAGCGCCCACTAGCCCCTTAGTTTCCACCATACCTAATGCTTCTTGTGTCATCTGTTTTTCACTCCTTTTACAAAACATAGAACAACATTCACAAATTTTATTTTTCTAATAGTTCCACCATAGTGCCTATATTCATAAATGCAAAGTGTGCTGTTTTAAGAAGTTGTACCATTAGTACAGCACCAGTCCCTTCGCCTAATGCCATTTGACCATGAATGGGAACTTCATCAAGACGAATGTTTGCATAGGCTAATGCTGCGGCCATCCCTACTTCACGGGAATAATGAGATGGAATACCATATAATGGAGCTTCTCCATTCATTTGAGTAGCACAGGCCATTGCAACTGCTGTAATATATCCATCAATAACAAATGGAATATGTAAATCCGTACAAGCTACCATAGCACCTGTAATTGCAGCTATATCAAAGCCACCTACGCGGCTAATAACTTCTTTGGGACTATTCAAGTGACCCTTATGATGAGATAGTGCAATGCGTACAAACTCTCGTTTTTGATTCATGTACGCCTCTTCATCAGGGCCAGATCCCGGGCCTACAGTTATCCGTGGATCTAGTTTTGTAAGTCCACTTAAGACAGCTGCTGAGGTAGTCGTATTACCGACCCCCATTTCTCCAAAAGAAAATAGGTTAGTCCCCGATTCAGCATAATAGACAACGCGGTTATACCCCGCTTGGTATGCTAAATCAAATTCTTCATCGCCCATAGCGGCACCATCTAATATATTCTTTGTACCTTGAGCCACCTTTCGATCTATACCAATACCTTGTGGACAGGCAATGCCTACATCCACTACTTCATAAGGAATATGGTTAAAGATACAGTAATTAGCGACTGCGCTTTTACCATCAATCATATTCTGGGACTGTTTACGCGTAATCTCATAGTTATAACCAATTAGGCCATCCACAGAGATTCCGTTATCTGCAGAAAAGATTATATGCTGAGCATGAATCTCAGGCACCATATCTTGCCAAGCAAGACACATTTTTTTGAAATATCGCTCCCATAGACCCAAGCTTTTTGGAATGATCGCCTTATTTAAAATAAATTGATTAAGTTGTTCTTCAAAACCCCTATCCATGGAAAAACCTTCTTTCAACTAACCGTATATGTAGTTACATAAATGTTCTAACGACTCCTCATCGTGAACGGATATTTCAAAAATTTTAATGGCTCCCGCTAGTTTAAGATTGCGCCGAGGCGCCTCAACATCTTTTCCCGTATCCACCTTTGATACAACACCTATAACCTCGCGATTTAGAGAATTCCCAAAACTTGGTGGAAATATCGTTGTCATATCACCTGCTGGAATCATGAAAATCACTAAATCCGCATCATAGGCATGCAAGATAATTCCTCGATAGTAGTTAGGATTTTCCATATATTCTCCAGGAGTATCGATAAAATTTCCCACTCGTGTTATGGCTTGTGTCTTGTGATACGTAGCAGAGCCGTGAGTAATCGTATCTGCCAATGTAGTTTTGCCACAACCGCTGCGCCCTACAAGAAGGATGTGCTTTTCTTTCTTTTCGGTACTCATAATTACCCTTTCATTAAGATCTTGTTAAATCCGTCGGAAAAAATCCTAATATACGTTGCAACCCTTCAATTACACTACGCAATGCGGATTCAACAGCAGATACATCACCAGTTATGAGAAGTGCCCCCGAAAATCTATCGATGAAACCGATTTCGATATCACCAGATTTACTTGCAATATCGGCTGCAATAATGGTCCCTTCGCCAGGTGTTATGGTAAGAATCCCAATGGCATTGCGACCTTTTTCCTCGAGACCCATTTTTCTAAATAGATCCGGTTTAGGATTTGCAATAACATGGGCTATCGTAACCTGCTTTCCGGGTACAAATTCCTGTATGATGCGTTGCTTTGCATCAATTACCTCTTGAAAGGCCATATAATCTCCTCCTAATACAAAATCTATTATTCAAACCATAGTTCGGCATCATTTTGTGCACTATAGCAGTCTATTTAAGGTGCCACTAATTGGAAGAACAACACTGCTAATCCTGCACCAATCAAGGGTCCAACAAATGGTACCCACGCATATTGCCAGTTCGCTGTCCCTTTATTAGGAATAGGCAATATGGAATACGCTAAGCGTGGACCAAAGTCACGTGCTGGATTTAATGCGTATCCAGTAGTCGCACCAAAGGACATACCAATAGATGCTACCAAGATACCGATAACCATAGGTGCTAAACCATCCGCCATTTTTCCTAAGCAGAGAATAGCTAACATAAACATAAATGTAGCTATAATTTCGGATATCAAATTGAATGGTTTATTATCAATAGCTGGACCTGTTGCAAAAATCCCTACACAGTTCCCTTCATCAGGCCCCGTTACTTTAAAATGTGGATAATAGAACAGTGCAGCAATGGCGGCACCTGTAAAACCACCTGCAATTTGAGCTATAGACATTGGAATCACTTGATCCCATGGGAATGTTCCCGCCACAGCAAGAGCAAAAGTAACCGCTGGATTCAAATGACCAGGACCACCAAGTGTAATTCCTACATAGACACCAAAGGCTACTGCGAACGCCCATCCGAAAATAATATGTAACCAATTAGTACCAAAAATACTAATGATGGTTTTTTTTAGTAAAATTGATGCATTTGTACTGTTACCAAACGCAATTAAAACGGCAGTACCTACAAACTCACTAATATACATTTGTGTTACATCCATTATTTTCACCTCATTGAGTCAACAAAGATTGTAATGCGTGAGATGCAATGTCCATATCTTGTGCCACGGTACCACCGCTGATGCCTAGTCCACCGACCAGCTTTCCATCAATGATGATGGGATACCCACCACCAAAGGTGCAGATCTTACGATTTACCATGGATTCAATGTTAAATAAATCACCGTCAGGCTGTGCGCTTGGATGTATTTCATGAGTTGCTAATTTAAGCGCCACTGCTGTGTATGCCTTTGCCTGTGCGATGTCGTTGCTGATGAGCAATGCATCTGACATACGTTGGAAATACATTAATACACCGTTTGTATCAACCATAGATACAACGATGGGTACGCCTATGGACTGAGCATAGTCCATTGCCGCTTGTGAAAGCTTCGTCATAATATGCTCTAACACGGTTCCGGTTGTCATATAATTAACTCCATTTTCAGCATTATGCTCTATATGACCTAAGCTTTGATTTGTTTCTGTTAGTATTCCCAAATGACTATTTTCAACGCGCTCTGAAACGCATTCTACAATTGTTTCTACAAATTGTACATAATCTTCCAAGCGAGCCATGATATACAGCGCATCAGATAATCGATTAATAAATTTCCGAACCTCATCTCGGATAGGTTCCACAGAACCTAAGCTAATAAGCAACCGTTCACCACGACGACATATTGTGCGTGCCACATGTAGCTCTGCAGCAGACAGATAATTTCCACTTAATATAAAGCTATGTTGCTGTGGCAATCGCGTCGTATAGTCATCGATCATACGTTCCAAGTCACAAATATCTTGTTGTGAAATTAATTTACTACTTTCACTAAGATTTTCCACATGAGGTGTTGCTATCTCCGCACATAAGCGGAATAGCTGATGTTGTAATGTGTGTAGCACATGTTTATTGTCTGGGGAGACGACTATTTTCTCACATACACTAACCTGTGCATTTAATTCATCAAAGGTTCCATATGTGTCCACACGAAGTGAATTTTTAGGTACCCTCGTCCCATCAAACAAAGCCGTTGTACCTGTATCACCAGTTTTCGTATAAATAGCCATATGCACCACCTCTCAAGTTAGTTGTATTTAAAAAGCTACTTCCAATCGTTGATCTGAAACGAAAGGATTTCCTTTTACAAGGCGAGCTGCATTAACACCTAAGGTGCGTAAACTATCTGGATATTGACTATAACCGCTAAGTCGGTAGATAAATTGATAAGCTGGTATATTTTTATAGGTCAATACAATAGCCTGATCATCAACGCCAATACCTACAGACAAAGCCGAATTACGAGATGCTAAGTCAGCTAATGCCATATGGGTACCACTATGGGACTCAATTACCACAGGAAGACCTTCCTCTTCAATACCGTACAAGAGGGGTTTTAATACGTTCTCACTGATATGTTGTGTTGTATAAAGCAAGATAGTTGGCTTACTAATGATACTTTGATCCATCATGAGCCTCCCTTCTGCGCATAGGATAGAACAAGTCCTGTTGCTACCGCATTACGCGCTCCTTCAACACCTCGAATATTACCTCGACCAGCTACTAATGCATATTGTGAAAGTGCATCAGTCACAAGTTGAGGAATTTCAAAGTCTAGTGCAGAACCGCCTACAATAACTACGAATGGAATGTCTCGTACATTATGAGTGGGACTTACAGATGCCAAAGCACGAAGTGAATTTGTTACAAATACCCGTTTCTTTGCTGTTTGGCGTACGCGCTTAATCGTTTCTAATGGTATATCTCGTTCTACAGGAACGAGTCCATCAGGAGTGACGATAACTACACGACCAAATAATTCCGCAGATAGTGGTTCATCGAAAAATTGTACTGTACCATCTTCGTGACGAATATGATATACACTGAGTACTTGAGCTAATGGATCTCGCTTAATAGCTTCCGCAATATATGTATCTTCAAGACCAAGTTCAGAATTGATGAGCATAGCTACCATATTTCCTGCACCCGCAAGATGAATGGCCTTAATTTTACCTTCTTGGTTAATGATAGATGCGTCGGTGGAGCCTGCACCTAAGTCGAGTATAGCCATCGGTTTCGCTGTTCCTGGTGTTGTTAAGGCACCTAGGATAGCTGATTCAGCCTCTTCACCACCGATTTCAACAGGAACGCCTAGCTCTTTCTCCACCTGCTTCGCAATGATTTCCATTTGTAGATGATCTGATTTAACCATGGATGCAATGCCTACAGCTTGTTCCATAGAGAATTCACCTGCGAGTCCACCTTTTACATTAATAGGAACAGCCACATCTACAGCCAGTAAATCTTGGATATACACGTCTTGAGGTGATTTATTTGTCAATTGCGCCATAGTGAGACGAACCTTTTCCAGCATGCCCCCCACATTCGTACCTGCTTCGCCGCTAATATCCTCAATAGGATGAACAGATTCAAGGGTTTCCATGATTTTCTCCGCCCCAGCAGATACATCAACGGATACAGTTCGGTCATTACCCATAACAATGATGGAACCAGCCGGTATTACACGCTCCTTAACGTCCCCTGCAGGAGTTTTGATAACAACGGCGGAGCGATTGCCGATAATGGCTCTAGCAATAGGCACAATATTTTTTGTCTCTTCTGGTGAAAGCTCAAATACAGTAGCAATCCCATAAGGATTCGATAATTGTGATACTACCTGCCCTGGTTCTACGACCTCTACGGCAGAAAGCATGTCCATTGGAATTTTATCGATATACGCAACCTCGTCTACGATAGGAATTTTGTTATCTAATCGATTGTTGACGAGTACTCCATCATCAGCCTGAAGGATCGCAGCCCGAATATCATAACCTCGTTTACAATACGCATTGATAAGCTGTGCTACCAATTCAAAATCGATAATCTTTGAAACTACCACGATATATGGCTGACCTTGTGGCTTATCGATAAGCTGCTCAATGGGAACAGTATACCCTACGCCAAGGCCTAAGCCACCTGGTGTTTTAGGATTGTGACCTATCATAGTAGATTCTGTGATAATCGTTTCCGTAATAGTTTCCATGGCCACATCGCCAATAACTGGTGTAGCCTCATTAATGCGAACCAAGTCAATATCTCGTAATGTAAGATTAGCAGACCTGATTAGCGACTTGAGGGCATCCATGAGGCCCACGATATTTTCTCGTGTCCCTTTAATACCAGTTGTATTGGCAATCGCGGAAGATAAGAACTTTACCTCCCCATTGCTATGAATTTCGGCCAAGGCCGCTTCTGTTGTAGAATTTCCGATATCGATGCCAACAATTCGTTTCATAATGACATCTCCTATTGGTTAATTATCACCTTTCAGTTTTTTACGACGTTCGTAGTTTTCTGCAGCTTCTCGTACAAAGGTTGCACAAATTGGAGCTCCCAGCCCATCAAGTTCATTAGCAATATCCAATAACTCTTGTTTAGAGGAACGATATGGACGAAGTGCATTGTACATTTCAAGTAAGCGTTTATCACTAACCTTCGTCATTTCTGCAGCGCGAGAAAAGTTGAGTTCAATTTGATCACGTCCGCCAGCCTTAGCGATTTGCCCTTGAGCTTTCAAAATAGAAGGAGAAATTTTCAAATCATCCATTGTAATATGGCCTGCCATTACGTTATCCATTGTAATATAGCTTAGGTCACGACCTTGACCAAGATCAATCCATTCAGGATGTTTCTTCGCAATCGGGTAATCTTCGATTGTAACTACACTATCTACAGTAGTTGTTGTATGTGGAGTAGAGTAATGAGTAGTATTGCCCTTTGCATCTTCTAGTTCAGATACAATCTGCCGAATTAAGGTTTCTAATTCATTAGCCATAGTAAACCTCCTTATACAGTGACACGAACTTCATCAGCCGGCTTACCTTTTACTACATGCTTAGTTTCTTTAATATGAAGCAATGCAGACAATGCTTGGTATTTCGGTCGAGCCATTTGATCGTTCAAGGTGGGTACTGGTGTTGGTGATTCGCCCTTAGCGTATTTAGCAGCATTTTTACCGATAGCACGGTATGTTTCAGCCGTTAATAGTGGTGCTTGAGGGAATAATTCCAAGTTTGAAAGTGGTTGTAAGTCGCGTTGATGAATCAATGTTGTACCTTTAGATTGAATACCGATACATACACCAGATCCAGAAATAGAATCGCCTTCAACGGCTACGGCCGCTACGTCAGAGGATCGATATACACGAATCACGCGAGCTTTAAGTCCTTCCTCTTCAATGCCTGCTACCACTTGGCGAATTACTTCTTGATGCGGTACACCAACAATGGTTTGTCGTTGACTACGACCAAAGGCAGGGCCTACAGCAATAACTACTTCATCGGCGCTTGTACCAGCTTGTGCTGGGCCACCAGTTTGTAGCCAACTATCGTCACCAGTTGGGTCTTCATGTCTAGATGCCGCACTTGGTGCGGTGCTTTCACCAACATTAGCCTTGAATTGTGGTGCCTCATGAACACCACCCATTTCTTGTAATACGTCCAGGATAATAGAGCGTAATACATCTCTGTTAATTTCAGCCATCATGACACCTCCTTATATATCCCGTGGATCAATGGCATTTGGAATATCTTTAATACGTTCCCAATCTTCACCTTCCACACGATACCCTGTGCCAACACCTTGATAGTCATTTCTATTATTAATCGCAGAAATAACGTTGAAATCACGGTCAAAAATGGCCGATGTTTGTAAGTAATCGCCGGTGATTTTTTGTTTTAATAGACTCAAAACACTTTGTGCTACATCAGTATGACCTTCTTTAGCTAATCCTTTTACAAAGTCAACGCCTGTAACACCGCGATTCAACAAGTCTTGAGCCGCTTTAATATCTGCAACCTTGTCGCGAGGAGGCATATCTTTAGACCCATTCGCATAGGTAGCAGCCTCTACCTCTTGATCTGTAATTGGAGGCAAACCTAATGATTTGAACAAAGCTTGAAGCGCACGAGCAGCTTTATTTCGAACTTCCACCACTTCTTCTTCACGAGCAGGAATAAGACCACCATTTACCTTAAGGTCACGTTGAATAACTGTCCAGTCATCATAGTCCTCTGCATCCCAGTTGGAACCAGCAAACATGTTGTCATAGTTTGGTGTAGAGCTATAACCAGAGCAGATAAAATCAGTACCAGGTGCAAATTGCATCAATGTACGTGCTGTTCTGCGCAAATCAGAGTGACTGAATGTTTGGTCATTACTAGATGCACATTCAAGGTCAAGCATAGCTGCTACAAGATTTTCTGCTAATACAGCGCGGATACCAGAAGGTACAGCTGCAGGAATACCGATACAGCTTACAGAACCATTTTGGATACCTTGTACGCCAGCTCCTTTTGTAATGTATAAACAACGGATTTCAAGGTACAACATAGATTTACCTTCCGCTTGGCCCATTTGTACTTCAGAACCCGTACCAGAAGTGAAACGCATTTTTAGGCCCCGAGAAGCATAAGCAGATGCAAGGAAACCTTTAGACCAAGGTGTATCATCACCATCGGTAAATACGTCTTCAGTACCATATACGGAAATTGTTTCTGCGTAGGCTGTAAAACCACGCATGCCAAGTTCCAATTCTGTTGCTTCTTCCAAGGAGCATTGAGTCAATACACCTGGTCGACCACATTGAGAGCCTACAAGTAAGCTAATCGCATTTAGTGGTGCATAACGAGCAACAGCTACAGTGGTTTCTTCTTCTGCAAAACCACGAAGTGCACCTTCTGCTGCATCTGCTGCAATTTGTACTGGGTTATCGTTTACGTTCGTTACATGGGCTTGGTTTGCCATTGTACGACGAGCACGCATTTTTTGCATACATTGCATCATCTCAACAACGTTCATAGAACAAACAACTTCAAGCATTTTAGCAGGAGTAATAGATTTACAAATCTTAACGATTTCTTCACGAGGTACTGATGGTGTGAGCATCATATTAGCAATCTCTTTTGAGTCTTTTGACATTGCTTGTTGAGCACCATCGAGAACGATACCGTAATTTGCAATGAATGTATCGATAAGATCAAAGTCTTCGCGGCGTTTACCGTCAAGTTCAACAATACGGCCCCCTTCGATTACGAGGCTAGGTTTTGGATCTTGAGGAGATTCCATGGCTATAAAACCTTCCTCCACCCATTCCTTTACATAACCATCCTGATTGACCGGACGTTGACTTAAGACTTCGAAACGTTTTGATTTCATAGGGCATACCATCCTTTCAGATTAGATATAGGAAGGGGCTCCGTTCACTGGTTCGTCACCCATCGTACCGAGCAATTGTTTACCTACTTCACGAGCAGAGATAACTGCTTGTCGTACAGCCCCAGAATCACCAGAAATCTGTAAAATTACTTCGTTAGAATTACTTGTGCCTGCAGAAGGAGATGCATAACCAATTACATCAACATTAGCAGATTTAACAGCTACATCAGCCATGACTACACCGATAGCTGCCGGTGCACCTACGATAAGGCCAAATGCTTTACCTTCAGGCGCGCCAAATGCTGTATTTACTGCATGGCTGGCACGTGCTGTATATTGTAACTCAATGTGCCCCGCATCATTTCCATATACATCACCAAAAGTACGTTCCACTTCAGCTAGAGCTACTTCAATAGCACGTTTTACATCAGATACATCATCACCACCAAAAATGATAAGTGAACCATGTCCTGCACCACCTTTTGTATCACGAGGTAGTTCAATACTAACAATTTCAGTATTTGTTGCCTTGACTGCTTCATCAGCAGCCATAATATGTGGCCCAGCACCAGTACGAGCACCTAAAATACCAATAGATCGATATTTTTTCTTCAGTTGCATCGCATCTAATACTTGTTGATCTACATTAGCAATTACAAGACCTATAGTATCACCAGTTTTACTAGTACCTACAAATTCAGTTAATCCACATGTTATCGCCATAATACCCTCCTTAGCCATAATGAAAGTATTTTTCTATAGGGTTTTTCATTTGTATTTCATATATATACAACAAACCACCCCATACACTATATAACTTTATAGAGCATGCTTTGCTATTCAATCTCTGTCCATTGGGCTCAATCCTTTCTCAATTTATGTAACGACAGTATTTATCTACTTTTATTATAAAAATTTTGAAATACAACATTTTTATGTATATTCATAAAATGCAATTTTTCTATTACCAAAATACTATAATCCTGTTATACTTATACATATAAAGGCGAATAAGTATTAATAATAACCTAAGGTTATATGTATATGAATTTTAAGTGGCATATCACTTTTCTCTTTTCTTAGGCTTATAATTCCCCCTACTAAATAAAGAGTAGGTAGAGCTACTATAGCACAGTACGCTTACCAGACCTCTTAATATATTAGTGATTGGAGGTTTCCCTATGATTTGTACACAAGAAGATGCGAAACTTATTAACGAAATCATGCGTGATTTCACAAATATTACAAAAATTGCGGCTATATTTGTCAATAATCGAGGTAAAGTATTATCTCAAGAATATAATTTTTCACCATTTTGCAAAGTAGTAAGACGTAACCCAGCATATGCACGCCGATGCAATCAATGTGATCTATATGGTGGTTTAGATGCTACAAAAGAGTTATCTTCATGTCCATACCGATGCCATATGGGACTTATAGACTTCTCTGTTCCTGTTATGAAAGATGGTGCTATTTTAGGCTTTATCATGGCAGGCCAAGCAAAAACTGAAGATACTACAATTAAACCTATCTTGCCTACGCAAACAAATTGGCACGACAACACAAAACTTCGGACGCTTTACCAATCATTACCAAGCCTGACGGCAGAACAAATCTACAGTGCTACAAAGGTTTTACGTATTCTAGTTGCACACTTCTTTCCATTCAATGATTTATCAGTAGAAGAACTACCTTACGGGAAATTACCAAACTTTGTTGAAACAGAGCGTCCTATTAATCGTCCAGAAATACGAAAGGCAATCTTATACATAGAAAAAAACCTGAGTAAACGCGTTTCACTCAGGCGAATTTCAGAACATATTCATTTAAGCGAGTCCTATTTCTCTAAGATTTTTAAAGATGACACAGGACTTTCAGTAGTTCAATATATAACACTACTACGTATACAGGAAGCAAAAAAATTATTAGTATATTCCCAATTAACGGTCAACCAGATCAGTAAAACACTAGGCTACAACAGGACCAGTTATTTCTGTAAGATATTTAAAATGGCTACCACTGAAACGCCACATTCATATCGGAAGAAATATGCGAAACCAATTGATGCATAATATAACAAAAAGGTGTAACACCAATGGTGCTACACCTTTTTTTGTATCTATAAAGTTATGTCATAAGAGAGTATTAAATTTAATACATATATGTTATTACAATCATTGATTAGAACGCTGGGATGATAGCCCCTTTGTAATGTTCTTCAATGAACTTCTTAACTTCTAGAGATTGTAATGCTTTAGCTAATTTTTGAATAACTGGTTTATTTTCATCACCAGGGTTAACGGAAAGAAGATTTGCATATGGAGAGTCAGCTTTTTCTACGAACAAGCCATCTTTTGTAGGATTAAGACCAGCTGGTAATGCATAGTTAGCATTGATTACAGCTGCGTCTAAGTCTTGAATGGAACGAGGAATTTGGGCTGCCTCTAACTCTGTAATTTGGATATTTTTAGGGTTGCTAGTCACATCAAATGGTGTATTAGTCAAACCAGTTGGGTCTTTCAAAGTTACAAGACCTGCACTTTGCAACAAAAGAAGTGCACGAGCACTGTTTGTTGGATCAGATGGAATCGCTACTTTTCCTCCATTAGGCAAATCTTTCAAATCTTTGATTTTTTGAGAGTAAATAGCCAATGGTTCGATGTGAACTGGTGCAAAGCTTACGAAGTTTGTACCATGATCTTTATTGAAATTATTTTGGTAAGGCACGTTAGCAAAGAAGTTTGCATCTACTTCTTTACTGGACAACGCCATATTTGGTTGGATGTAGTCCGTAAATTCAATGATTTGAAGATCTACACCTTCCTTAGCCAATAAAGGCTTAATTTGATTTAAGATTTCAGCATGAGGTACAGGGTTCGCTGCTACCTTTAACACCTCTGCTTTAGAACTACCAGCACTGCTGGAACTTGTGTCATTTGTGGAAGATCCACAACCACTAATCAATAAGGACGCGCCTAATACGGCCGTCGCTGCTAATGCTAACCATTTTTTCATGTAATCCTCCTATCTACAATAAACACCTACATCTATTGACGAGGACTCACGCGTATACAACACACGTAGATCATGTATCTACATTTAATTATTTAATAATTTCGATGTTGTAAGTATAGCAATTTAAATCCTACTTGTATAATAGTTTTTATATATCAATTAATATAACCAAAATCTATAGCAAGATAAAAGTAATTACATTTAACTATGCCAAGTACATAAAAACGGTACTAAGATGATTCCCCATACTACTAGGTAATATACCTAATAGGTGAAATCAAACTTAGTACCGTTATAAATATTGCTTTATATAATAAACAATCTAATCAAAATCAAAAAATCAACTTATAGAGTTGACGTTGTTTGCTCGATAGAAATAGTTACAGGTGCTGATAATTTAGCCTCTAGCCAAGCTTTTATTCGTTCCAAATCTGCATCAGATACAGTGGACGTGGTATAGATAATCACCATATAGCGATTCGCTTTAGGCTGTTCTAAATTATCTATCAAAGGCATGCCTTCCACTTTACTTACAAATGGGAACAACGCCTTTGCTTCAGCTTCTGTCGTTTTCATAGTATTTATAGTTTCACTTACTAATTGATAAGTCGGCTGGTACAGATTACTCAAGTTTTTATATGTTTCAAGATTCTCTGAAGATTTATTCAAGTTCGTCTTATCCATAGTAGATTTTTTCTCATCTACGCTATTAACAAATCGTAATGTATAAGGCTGCAAGTACTCATCCTTCTGTAACTTGTCATCCAACTGGGCTTGCTCCTCTAAATTCACAGGAGCTCCTATAACTACTAAGTCTACTAGCTTATTCGTTCGATCCAATGAATAATCAATCACTTGTCGACGTCCATCTTGATTAATATCGTTCTTAATAAACTGCTCTATATGATTTGACTCAGAATACTTGATGGTCATATCATAGCCTGCATAAATACTTGGTATAGCCATAATAAGACCAATCACAAGAAATATTAGCTGATTACGACGAATAAGCTCTTCTGCTTGTTTATGGAATGGCAAACTATATACACCCTTTAAAACAATAAAAGATGCAAAGAAGATAAAGAATGCATTTATAAAGAATAGATAGCTAGCCCCAAAGAAATAGTTCCAATTTCCATTAGCAAGTCCAAATCCTGCCGTACATAGTGGTGGCATAAGTGCAGTCGCAATCGCAACCCCTGGTATAACATTATCTAAGGTCTTACGCGTTTGCCCAATAATCCCGGCTAACCCACCAAATATAGCAATGAATACATCAAAAATACTCGGTTCTGTACGCGCTAATAGTTCAGATGTAGCCGTCTGAACGGGAGAAATATAAAAATATAAAGTAGATGCCAAAACAGCAATCATAATCTGTAAGGACAATCTTAAAATAGCACTTTTCACAACTGTAAAATTAAGCGTAGCAAAGCCAAACCCAGTTGCTAGAATAGGTCCCATCAACGGCGATATAAGCATAGCACCAATAATAACTGCTGTACTATTCATATTCAACCCAATAGAGGCAATAAACATAGAGAGGATTAGGATAACCAACGCAGGACCCTTAATCTTAGCCCCACCTATCAACCTTTTAGCAATAGTTGCATCATCAGCTCGCTCAAAATGTATATCAAAGTATTTATTTATTTCCATTCTTCTTCCTTATAATTTCATCAGCTCTGCAAAGGTGCCCACATTTACAAACATATGCTGCGTTGTTTTTAGCATTTGCACCATCAAAATGGCTCCTGTGCCTTCTCCCATCGACATTTGTGCTTGAATAGGAACCATGTCTTGAGTGATTCCCACCTCAGCTAAAGCGATTTCCGTACCTTTTTCTTTAGAATAATGCGATGGCAATGCATAGTCCTTAACACGAGCGTTTATGTGCGTTGCACAAGCAGCTGCCACAGATGTTATAAAGCCGTCAATAATAAAAGGCTTTTCAAAATCTACACAAGCTAGCATTGCACCAAGAATAGCAGCAATATCAAAGCCTCCTACATGAGCTACGATTTTACGAACTCGGTCAGACTCATGTTCAGAAACTATATTGTTCTTATGATGCTCTAAAACAGACCGAACAAAATCAATTTTATGCTTCATCAGCTCTGGTTTGTCTGACCAGGAACCAGGACCTACGGTTTCCGTTGGCTTAGCTCCAGTTAATGCAGACAAAACACAAGCAGAGGTTGTTGTATTACCCAAGCCCATTTCACCAAAGGAGAACAGATTGATTCCTTGTTCTACATAATGTTGAATCCGTTCATATCCAGCTTGAAAGGCGCTATTAAATTCATCCTCAGCCATGGCAGGATGGTTCAAAATATTCTTTGTACCCTTCGCTACTTTGCGATCCACACCAATACCATCATCTGAGGCAATTCCTACGTCTACAACCTCATAAGGAATATTGTTAAAGTTACAAAATTGTGTAGCCGATGAACGCCCTAGTAACATATTACGAGACTGCTTTTGTGTCACCTCGTAGTTATAACCTACATAGCCTTCCATGTTACAACCATTATCGGCAGAAAATATGATATGCTGTGGTCGAATTTCACCATTAATCTCGCCCCAAGCCGTGCAAATTTTGCGAAAATACATTTCCCATAAACCAAGACCTCCTGGGATGAGACATTTCGGTTGAAGAAATTTATTTAATTGTTTCTCTATAGGTAATACTGACTTATCTTTCATTCTAATCTCTAGTCCGCAACTAATATGCCAACTAGCCTTCTGTTAATTCGATATTATTCTATATGAAAGTATAACATAAATTACATATCTAGTAATGTGACTATTGTTAGTTTTTAAAAATATAATTTAGTTTTGAATTTTAGTCTTTTAGCATCTATATTTTTAGTTAAAATTATCATTATATCATTACAATCAATCTAGCAGATAAAAAAGGTTATCCCCTCACAGGATAACCTTTTATTTGAGTTATATAATTAAGTATTTTCTTAAACTTATCTAACCTACGAAATTAAGCACCTTGGAATTGTGGCATATCATCACCACTGGAGTCGTCCAATTTACCCTGAAGGTCATGGTCAACCATGGCACACACAGATGCATCAGACCAAACGTTTTCAGCAGTTTCAATCATGTCGATAATCGTATAGATTGGCAAGATGATACCCAGCAAGCCGATTGGTGCACCGATGGAGCTCATCAAGGACAAGGTCAAGAAATAGCAGCCCATTGGAACCCCCGCATTACCGATAGCGGCGAGAACAGCAATAAATAGCCATGCCACCATCGTACCGATAGTCAACTCAATACCCGCATTTTGCATTACAAACAGGGATGTAACGAGAATGAAAGCTGCACAGCCGTTCATATTGATGGTTGTACAGATCGGCAATACGAAGCGCGCCACTGCAGGATGTGCTTTCAGGTTATCCTCGGCGGATGCCAATGTTACAGGCAATGTTGCGGCCGATGATTTTGTAAATAATGCAACCGCTACGGCCGGAGACATCTTGCGAAATACGTCAACCGGGTTTAAACCGCGGAACAGCAGGAACAACGGAATTACGATAAAGAATTGAATCAAGTTCCCGCCGATAACAACAGCAGTGTATTTGCCTAATGCACCTACGATGACACCGGCTTCGATTTGTGC
This sequence comes from Veillonella sp. AS16, assembly GCF_000517785.1. Lineage (NCBI taxonomy): Bacteria > Bacillati > Bacillota > Negativicutes > Veillonellales > Veillonellaceae > Veillonella > Veillonella sp. AS16. The sequence continues at coordinate 48,579 of NZ_AZYX01000019.1, forward strand.
GGACAATTGCCCCGCAAAGGCAAGAATACCGATTGGCAACACATAAAGCAACGCTTTAATCAAGGTAAACAATAATTCCTGTAAACCGAACAAGACTTTCAATACCGCCTCGCGACCTTCCGTACGAGGCATAAAAGCAAAGGCCAAACCGACAGAAGCGGAAATGAACATCACGGACAATACATTTGCCTGCAGGTACGGTTGCAAGATATTGTTAGGGATTACGGATAAAAAGTGATCGTAATACGTTACGGCGCCCAATTTTTCAGGCACCTGAGCCGCCCCTGCGCCGATTACATCCAATGGTAAATTACCCGGCGCAATCCAGAGGTACAAGCCGAGACCGACGGCGGCGGCACAAATTGTAGTCAACAACGTATAAACCACAGCATGACCGAAGATACGGCCCGTATCCTTTTTAGCGCCCAGCATAGACAATGTGGTAATAACCGCTAATGATACGGTCGGTATCGCAATAAACTGGAACAACCGCGTAAACACAGCGGCAATGAAATTGAAAAGATCATTGAGCACAGGAATATGCTGCCAGCCCAGAATCGCGCCAATGATGAGCGCCCCCATCCACAAGATAAACTGGCGCAACTTACCTTGGCCTCGGCTCTTTAAGGTAATCTCCTGCGCTAAAGCATCAACTTTTTTATTATTCTGCTCTGCCATAAAACACCTCACAATAAACTACTAAGGGAGACTATAAAGCTCCAATCCTATAAACCGGAAAACATAAATTTTTCGGTCTCTTTGTAAAACCTATTATAAAGATATGCTTTAATGATGTCAATAATAACAAAATCACATCATTTTCTCATACAACATTTCAATATCCTCACGGCTCACATCAGCCATAGTATTTGCCAGATTCCCCGCCGCTACGACGTATACATTATCGACGAGCCAGGGGATATCCTGTTTGGTAAATCCTAGTTTCGTAAGGTTCGTGGTTAAGTCCAGCTCATCCACCACGCTTCGTAATGCCTCACCGAGTTCAGATCCGTCCCCATGATTAAAAATACGTGCTAAAGCGCCAAATTTCTCCGGATTCCCGTTCCATGTATAGTCCACCACAACAGGTTCAATCACGGCCAGACCGACGCCATGCGTAATGCCTTTAAGGCCACTGGCCGGATGCTCCATGCCGTGTCCAAGTGTTACACCGGCCGTATTGATGACCATACCGCCGATCGTGCTGGCAAGGGTCACCGATTCCCACGCATGTTTACATTGTTCATCAGATAGTGTACCGGCCTGTCCGTTAGCAACGGCTTTCACATGACGATAAAGAGGCACCAGGCATTGTGCCAACAATGTTACCGCATGGTGTGCCAACGCATCCGTAAAAGGCTGCGCCGTTTTCGATGTGTACGCCTCGATATTATGACACAACGCATCAAATCCGACAGATGCCAATACATGCGGCGGCATCGTTCCCATTACACCGGGATCCACTATGGATACCTTCGGTACGATGGCATTGCAACGCAAGGATTTTTTATCACCCGTCTCCGGATTCGTCAATACGCCAAAGCCGTTCCCTTCAGATCCAGTGCCACATGTCGTCGGGATGACTACGAGGGGAAGTGCATTCTCACTCGTTTTCCGATTGAAAATATAATCGTTAATATCCCCGTCGTTCACCGCCATGAAGGCAATGCCTTTCGCACAGTCCATGATAGATCCCCCACCGATAGCGAGGACCATGTCACATCCTTCAGACTTGGCTAATGCGGCGCCGTCCAAAGCCGTCGTTGTCAACGGATTAGCATCGACCTTGTCAAACAGTACATGATCAATATATGCCGCATCAAGCTTTGCCACTACGCGGTCATATAAACCGGACTTTTTGGCACTGGTCCGCCCCGTCACGATGAGTGCTTTGTTGCCGTATGCTTTCACATACTCGGAAACACTGTCCACCTTATTCCAACCGAATTCAATATGCACCGGCAAAAAATATGAAAACTCCATTGCGCTACCTCTTTTCTATTAACATCCATGTCTTACCGCTATTGTAATGTAATTCACTATACATGTAAAACCTCAAAAATCTCATAGGACTTTCACCACAAAACAAGTATACTATGTATAAGCGGGAGACTATATGTTTAGAAGGAGAACAACCTATGAAATTTGCACTGACGCATTTATGGTCATCATTGAAAAACCTGGCAAAAGATTCGCCCCTGTTATTAATTCTGATCATTCTGTTTTCTTGCACGCCGTTCTACATTAATACTGACTGGTTTGCCCAGATAAATACTATATTCTACATAATGTATTCGGTCATCATCATATTACAATCATATATAACGCGCGAACGAAGGTATTCCCTATTATTCACCATAGTCAGTATTATCATCGCCGCAGGATTACATACAATTTATAAAACATACCAGGATATACCTGGCATTAAAATGGCCATTGAAAACATGACAGCCCTCTGGCTGTATTCCATGATTACCCTCTATTTCACGTCCGCCGACGGCCACTATATAGGGGAAATCATCAATCGGCTCAAGCGTATCGGTATCACCATCGTTTCCTCCCTGCTGTACAACATCATCATTGCCATGAGTTTGTGGTTCTTATATATCATTTTAGGCGATGTCTTTCCCTTTAAGGAGACCACGTTCAAGATATTGGTATCAATCAACCTGTTTATCTGTACGACCATGATCTGCTCGTACAGGGAATCCCCTGAAGGTCCTCCCGAACCGGGTTCATTCTTTACCGTTGTGTTCGGCGTTATTATCCCTAAGGCGTCAATCATAACGGGCATCCTTGCGAACATCTATCTAGTTTTAATTCTGTTGGGTCTTCGCGATGACACGCGATTCCTCTACACGTATTATCCGTATGTGTCGCTGTTCTATCTGTTCTACTTGGCCAGTTTCAGATCTACTGAAAGAAGCAAAACACAGCAGCTACTCTGTTTCTTTTTCATTACGTTGACACTGTTGTGCTTATGCCTCATCGGCAAACGCGTTATTAATGAACCTGTGCTTTGGCTCAACACGATTTACGTTGCCGCCTTCAACTTGATTTTCCTCGCCTACAACCTCTATTCCCTTGTAAAACGATTAACGCCGTCAGTACATACGTCTATCATGGCACTCGCGTTAGGGGCTGTCCTCTTAATGCCTGCTATCGGTTACACATCCTATATGGAATTTACCACCTACGATTACGATGGTGAAAGCTGGCAGCCGCATCTGGATATTGCCAGAACCTTCTCACCGGATTACAGTGCCTACAAAGTACAAAAAGACGATGAAATGAAAACGAAACAGGAGGAATCTGAAAATACGATCAAGCTGCAAACAATCAACTTCAAAGCGATTGAGCAGCCCGAGGTTGTTTCCATCGGGGACTACAATAATTTCATTTCCCATAAAGAATTAAAATTATATGAGCCCACCACACGTACAGCGGAAACAGCTACTGTCGACTTCAGTACAATCAAATTCAATCTGGTCAATGACGGGAAGGATTTAGAGGTATTTTTACCGAACGGCATCATGGAAACTCACCATATCTATGATACGCTCCTTACTGTCGACAAAAATTCTACAAAACCGGTCGTCATCGAAGGTACCGACTATAGACTTTATATCTATTCCTACTTCTTTAACGAGTACGGAACGCGTAGCATTACATTTAATGTACTATACAAATAAATGATTAAGTGATTCTACCTGACATTCTCAATCCATATCGATTACTGTGAATTAACTTTATTGATATTTTTCTAAATGTCAATATTGAATATATAGAATTTTTTCGCTATAATCGTAACATACTGTATAAACCAAATAAGAAAACTACCATATATAGTAGTTTTCTTATTTTTCTGATTAGACTTTCATTAAAGATAGTTTATATTTTTCAGTCTAATCTTATGTATGCTTTAAGTAACAGTTTTAAGACGTAAGGGGAACCATAATGGAGATTATGATCAAGAAACGGGATGGCCACGTCGAGCCGTTATCCGTTGAAAAAACAAAACGCATGATTGCCTTCGCATGTTTGGGGTTGGACTCTTGTGATCCGCTTGAGCTGGAAATGGATGCGAAATTACAGTTCGTTGACGGCATGACCACCAAGGAAATTCAAAAAACGCTCGTTCAAACGGCCATCGAAAAGGTTATCTCAAAGAAAGATGACGGTTTCGGCAATCAAGTCAACAAGATGAATCAGGATTGGCAATTCGTGGCGGCGCGCCTCTTCTTGTTCGATCTCTACAAGGAAGCTGCTATCACACGCCGTTACAAGGCATTCGGTTACGGCAACTTCCCGAACCTCGTGCAAATGTTGGTGGATGAGAAAAAATACGCCGACTTCTTCGTTACGGAATATACGCCTGACGAACTGCAGGAATTGGGCGATTACATCAAACCGAAGCGGGATTATCTCTTTAACTATGAAGGCCTTAAATTATTGGCGGACCGCTACCTGGTGAAAGGCTTCAACAAGGAAATCTACGAATTACCACAGGAGCGTTTCATGGCTATCGCCATGCATCTTGCACTCGTCGAAGGCGACAAAAAAGTAGAATATGCTAAGAAGTTCTACGACTTGATGAGCCAGTTAAAAATGACGACGGCCACCCCTACATTGGCAAATGCGGGCACGCCGTTCCATCAATTATCCTCCTGCTTCATTTCCGGTGTAGATGATAATTTGTGGTCCATCTATGATGTAAACAGCAAATTCTCCCGCGTATCCAAGCACGGTGGCGCCCTCGGTATCTATCTCGGCAAAGTTCGCGCATTGAACTCCGACATTCGAGGCTTTAAAAACTCCTCCGGCGGCGTTATCCCTTGGATTCGCCTATATAATGATACGGCTGTTGCCGTAGATCAGTTAGGCAAACGTAAAGGCGGTGCAACGGTAACGCTCGACATTTGGCACAAGGACTTCTACGAATTCGTAGAACTTCGCACGAACAATGGCGACGATCGTCGTAAGGCTCACGATATTTTCCCGGCCGTATCCATTCCGAACATCTTCATGGAACGCATGATAGCACGCGAAAACTTCACGCTCTTCGACCCTCATGAAGTATTGTCCGTAAAGGGTTACTCCCTCGAGGACTACTTCGATACGGATGACGAAAAAGAATTTACGAAACGCTATATCGAGTGCGAACAGGATCCCAACTTGCACGGCATCGAAGTGCCGGCGCTGGACATGATGAAAAAAATCATGCGTTCCGCCGTTGAAACGGGTACGCCGTTCATCTTCTTCCGCGATACGGTAAATGCGGCAAACCCTAACAAGCATGCGGGCATGATTTACGCATCCAACTTATGCCATGAAATCGCTCAAAACGTGGGCTTTACAAATCTCAATGAAGAAATCATCAACGAAGACGGCAGCATCACGACGAAAACAAATACGGGCGACATGGTAACGTGTAATTTGAACTCCATCAGCTTGGGACGCATTACGGATGACGAATTGGAGGCGAACATCGCCCTTCAGATCCGAATGCTCGATAATGTTATTTCCATCAACCAGGCACCGGTACCGGAATCCCGCATAACATCCGATAAATACCGCGCCATCGGCCTCGGTACATCCGGTTATCACCACTACCTCGTCAACCACAAGATTCAATGGGAATCCGACGAACACATCCAAATAGCGGATAAACTCTTCGAAGACATCGCTTTCTATGCGATCAAAGCGTCTATGGAACTGGCAAAGGAAAAAGGTGCCTACCCTGCTTTCAAAGGATCTGAATGGGAAACAGGCGAATACTTTACACGCCGCGGCTATACATCCGACCGCTGGAAGCAGTTGGCTAACGATGTGGCTAAATACGGCATCCGCAACGGTTATCTGATGGCGGTGGCCCCTACGGGATCCACTTCGAACATCGCTAATACCACGGCCGGCATCGACCCGATTTTCAAGAAATTCTTCATCGAAGAGAAAAAAGGTTCTTTCACACCGAAAACAGCGCCGGATTTGAACAACGAAACATTCTGGCTCTACAAAGAGGCTCATACAATCGACCAGCAATGGTCCATCAAGGCTTGCGGCGTTCGTCAACGTCACATCGACCAGGCGCAGTCCTTTAACCTGTATATCACGCCGCAAATGAAGGCGAAAGAAATCCTCGACCTTTACATTGAGGCCTATAAACAGGGGATTAAGACGATTTACTACATCCGCAACCAGTCCCTTGAAATGGACGAATGTACGAGCTGTTCTTCTTAATTGATCAGCACCGGTTTCTGTGAAAGCCGACGTTCTATCGATGCTTTCACCCATACTATAAATCTGATGACGACCTATATTTCTATAGGTCGCATCGCTGTATACAGGAGATTATCATGGATAAAAAACTCATATTTAACGAAAACGGCGACCGCGGCACACAGGCCATGATTGGCGGCAACACGACCAATCTGCGCGAATGGAACCGCATCAAATACGACTGGGCGAACCAAATGTATCGCACCATGCTCAATAATTTCTGGATTCCTGAGGAAATTTCCCTGAATGAGGACGTAAAACAGTTCCCATACTTAACGGACAATGAACGTCGCGCCTTCGATAAAATCATTTCCTTCCTGAATTTCCTCGACTCCATTCAGTCGGAAAACCTGCCTAACTTAAGTCGCTACATCACGGCCGCCGAAGTGGCATCCCTCTTGAACATACAGGCGTTCCAGGAGGAAATTCACGCGCAAAGCTATTCCTATATTCTAGATACCGTGACAAATCCGATTACACGCGACAAGATCTATGACGAATGGCGTACGGACAAGACTCTGCTCGCCCGTAACCGCTTCATCGCCGACGCATACCAACGCTTCAGCGACGATCCGAGCGAAGCAAACCTTATTCACACGATCATTGCGAACTATATCTTGGAGGGTATCTACTTCTACTCCGGATTCAGCTTCTTCTACACCTTGGCACGTCAAGGCAAGATGACCGCTACATCCACAATTTTTAAATATATCAACCGCGATGAAGTGACGCATCTTGTATTGTTCCAAAACATCATCCGCGAGTTGCGCCGTGAACGCCCTGATCTGTTCACGCCTGAACTGGAAGCAAAAATTACGGACATGATTCGACAAGGTGCGGAAAATGAAATCGAATGGGGTCAATACATTACGGACGACAAAATCCTCGGTCTCAACAACGTCCTCATCGAGCGCTACATCAAATACCTTGCGAACATCCGCTTAGAAGCGATCGGTTTGCCTCATCTATATCCTGAAATCAAGGAAAACCCTATGGAATGGATTGAAAGCTTCTCCAATTTGAACAGTACGAAAACGGACTTCTTTGAAGCGAAAGTGACAAATTATACAAAGGCGGCGGCATTCGATTTTGACGATTTAGAATAATATAGTCCATTTTCCCATAATTAAACACTTATTAATATAATCAGCATATTAAAGATAAATTAAGCACATAACTACAAGAACGCAGATAAATATATCGAGAAAGACATGAAAGAACACATACTACACACAAAATGGGGTTCTATATATTACTGGACCAATAATCTATGGCAAACAGATAAACCGACTATTTTCTGTCTTCACGGATTGACAGCGGATCATACTATGTTTAATCAGCAATTTAGTTTCTTCAATGCCTCTTATAATATGATTATATGGGATGCACCAGGACATGGTAAATCAAGACCTTTCGCTCAATTCTCCATGGATATTGCGGTAGAAATCATATATTCCATTCTACAAAAACACAATATCTCACGATTTATTGCCATAGGGCAATCATACGGCGGCTATATTGCTCAAGCGCTTATGTGTAGATATCCTGATATAATCAGTTTATTTATTGGTATTGGAACTTCTCCTTACGGTACAGATTATTATAGTAAAATGGACTTCTTTTTATTGCGCAATATGAAGTCAATTATAAAATTCTATCCATGGAAAACATTAAAAACAGCGGCCGCAAAAAAGGCCGCTGTTACAAAAGACGGATATGATAATATGACTCAAATGATCAGTATTTTTTCAAAAGGAGAATATTCGGAACTATTGCAGCAATATTATAATGCAATGATGGTAGATAACAGAAATCTACATATCACCTGTCCTGTTCTTATTATGATAGGTGAACACGATAATCTGGGCAAGGTAAAAGAATATTGTCATAAATGGCACAAAAGAACCGGATTCGATTTAGTAATAATTTCTCATGCAGGTCATAATGCCAACGTTGACAACCCAACTGAAGTAAATAAAATTATCAATAATTTTATAAAACAGTCCCTCCACACATAAATTCCCCTACAACTCTTTTCTCATCAAAATATGCGGACATCCTTCATCGAGGTATGTATCGCCCTCCGCTACATATCCCAAGGATTCATAAAACGGTTGTGCCTGCACTTGTGCGGACAATGAGCATGTTTTATAGCCGTCTCGGCGCATGGCCCGTTCCGCGGCTTTCATAATTTTCTCGCCCAGATGTTGGCCTCGATGGATTTTACGCACCGCCATTCGTCCCACATGCGCTTCTCCCGGTTCCGTCCCCGGAAAAAATCGACAGGTGCCGACCGCTCTGCCGTCACTCCACAGGAGAATGAATTTAGCTATTGCATCAATTTCATCGAATTCCTCTTCGAAGCCCTGTTCTTTTATAAACACGTCTGTGCGGATCTGCTTAATATCATCGTTAATGGTATCTAAAATCTGAATGATCATAAATGTTCCTTCTCGTATAACGTCCCTATGAAATATGTACATGAAAGCAGTAACATATATGTTAAGTAAAATATAGGTTAAGTAAAATAAATACGCCCGATAATCATAACGTATTTAACGCATCAAAATACACTATTTCTATTATAGCAAAGTCAATATGGCTTTCACATTAAATTACATGCTGCATAGTATATATTCTTGCACGAGTTTTTTAAAAGTTAGATGAACTTTAATTTTTAGCTTGCATATTATTCTCAAATGGGTTTATACTGTACTCAATAAATTTAGAAAGGAGCAACTAACGATGATTAACCAAATCAACGCAGCAAAACAATACTTTTATTGGTTCTTTATCCAGCGTACGGGTAAAGAACTATTTGAGCTGCACTGATTTAGATGTCATCATTGGTGGCTTGGAATAGTTAAAAGGGCTACCCGTATTAGATATACGGGTGGCCCTTTTTATTTGCCATCCCGTATGGTTAGCCCTACTATTCACTGGTAGTCGATAAGGAGGTTTATCATGATTATTACATTGAAACAAAACGCAGCAGCGGAAGAAGTATCCCGTTTACGCAGTGAATTAGAGGAACAAGGCTTCATCATCCATCCTGTAGAAGGTACTCGTTACAATATCCTGGGTCTTATCGGCGACACGGCATCTCTCGACGCGCGACAGATTGAATCTCTTGATTTTGTAGATAAAGTAACGCGTATACAGGAACCGTACAAAAAGGCAAATCGCAAATTCCATCCGGATGATTCCATCATCAACGTTGGGGGCGCCCTCATCGGCGGCGGTCACTTTGTCGTAATGGCGGGGCCTTGCTCCGTGGAAACTCCGGAACAGGTATTAGAAACCGCAAAGGCTTGTAAGGAAGCGGGTGCCACGATTCTTCGCGGCGGAGCTTTCAAACCGCGTACATCCCCATACTCCTTCCAAGGCATGGGCCCTGAAGGTCTCGAATTACTGGAGCTTGCTAAAAAAGAAACGGGGCTACCTATCGTTTCGGAAGTAATGGACATCTCCCAACTGCAATACTTCGACAATGTGGATATGCTTCAAATCGGTGCACGTAACATGCAGAACTTCACACTACTTAAAGAAGTGGGCAAAATGAAGAAACCGATTTTGTTAAAACGCGGTTTGTCCGCTACTTACGAAGAATGGTTGATGGCTGCCGAATACATCATGAGCGAAGGAAACGAACAAATCGTCCTTTGTGAACGCGGTATCCGTACATTTGAACCTAAAACGAGAAATACATTGGATGTGACGGCCATTCCGATGATGCACGAGCTGTCCCACTTGCCGATTATCATGGATCCGTCCCATGCAGCGGGCATGAGCCGTATGGTACGACCACTTTCACTGGCATCCGTAGGCGGCGGAGCGGACGGACTCATGATTGAAGTACACAACAACCCGTCCAAAGCATTATGCGACGGCCCTCAGGCGTTACGTCCCGATCAATTCAACAGCCTGATGAAAGAGATACAGGCATTACACAACGCATTAAGAGAGTGCACCAACTGCTAAATCAGAAAGGATTTCCTATGTTTCGCATCCATATTAACGCGTCCGAACCGTATGACGTGGTTATTGAAAATAATTCATTATCGCACATTTCAGACTATATTCGCCCCCTCAAGGAACCGTGCCGGGCCATCATCGTCAGCGATGATAATGTGGCCCCCCTCTACCTGGAAATGGTGAAAGCCAACCTCACCGAGGCGGGATACAACGTATGTGAGTACGTATTTCCTCACGGCGAAGATGAAAAAAATGCAACCCGTCTCGTCGATTTGGCAGAGTATATGGCAGATCAGTCCTTAACGCGCAAGGATCTATTAATCGCCTTGGGCGGCGGTGTCGTCGGCGATATGGCGGGCTTTGCGGCGGCCACCTATCTACGGGGTATCGATTACGTACAGGTACCGACATCCCTGTTGGCTGCGGTCGACTCCTCCGTCGGTGGCAAGACAGCGGTCAATCTGAAAGCCGGCAAAAACCTCTGGGGCGCTTTCAAACAGCCTATCCTGGTATTATGCGATCCGACGACGCTCGATACATTACCGCGAAAAGAATGGATTAATGGATGCGGAGAAATCATCAAGTACGGATTTCTCGACGTACCCGGTCTGTTAACACAATTGGAGAACAAACCGCTGTTAGAAAACCGGGAAAAGGCGATTGATATCATTGCCCGCTGCGTACAGGCAAAAGCGGATATCGTCGAACAGGACGAACGGGAATCAGGCGTACGGGCCTTACTCAATCTGGGGCACACCTTCGGTCACGGTATCGAAAAGGCGAGCCATTTTAAAATTCCTCACGGAAATGCCGTAGCCATCGGCATGGTCTTAATGGCACAGGGGGCCGTACATCATGATGACCTCAATCCTACCGTCGTAACGAAATTAAAGAACCTGTTAACGGCCCATGAATTACCTACAGAAACAACCATTACGGCAGATGAATTACTGGAAGCGGCCAAACATGATAAAAAAAGTCAGGGAGACACTATCAAAATCGTCGTTCCTACCGACTACGGTCACAGTAAGCTCAAGGTGGTTACGCACGAAGAACTCAGAGGTTATCTTATGTAACAGATGTTAAATATGATGTATTATCTACAAAGGAGATACCATGTATTCCGTAACGAACACCCTCTTGCGAGGTACCATCGACTCCATACCGGCTAAGGCGCACGCCCATCGGGCGCTCATATGCGCCGCATTGGCACCGACACCGTCTACAATTTTATTGAGCCGTACCTCAAGGGATATCGATGCTACGATGGATTCATTACGCGCCCTCGGTGTCGATATAACCTATAAACAGCAAATCGTTACCGTCAATCCCAGTCCGCCCCCTGCAGCAGGCAAAATACTGCCCCATGAGTCGGGTACCACGTTGAGGCTCCTATTGCCGGTATCCTCCTCTCTGTGCGCTACCGTGGAGGTCGATGCGAAGGGACGCTTGCCGGAGCGCCCCCTGGAGCCTTTATTAAGCGAAATGAAACGTCACGGTGTGCATTTCTCAAAGGATGCGCCGCCATTCACGATGAAAGGTCTCCTCAAAGGCGGCGATTTCAGCATGGTCGGTGACGTGAGCAGCCAGTTCTTCTCGGGATTACTGTTAGCCGCTCCTCAACTGGGACATACGGCAATTATATCAACCACACCTCTACAGTCGCGGGATTATGTGACATTAACATTGACGACGATGGCGGATTTCGGTATCACGGTTAAACATCAGGAGGCAACAGCCACGCAGAACGAGACTTTCACCATCAATGATATGTCTACATTCATAGGACGAAACCATTATCAGATTGAAGGTGATTGGTCCAATGCGGCTATTTGGATGGTCGCTGCGGCCATGACAGGCGAGTCCATTACGATTACGGGCATGAATCCGGACTCCGTACAGGCGGACCGCCGCATCATGGATATCATCACCGCCTCGGGTGCGACTATTACATGGAACGGCTCAAATCTCACCGTATCGGGTCGCTCTACTGCGCCGTTGACGGTCGATCTCGAACAATGTCCCGATTTATTGCCGGTTCTGTCGGCCCTCGCCTGTTCTATCTCAGGTGAAAGCGCCTTTATCAACGGTGCCCGACTGCGCCTCAAGGAATCGGACAGGCTGAACGCGGTGGCAAAACTCGTGTCCGATTTAGGTGGCACGGTGCGCCAGGAAGGTGATAATATATATATTACAGGTACAGGAATCCTCACAGGAGGCCTTGCGGACTGCGTCAATGATCACCGCCTCGTCATGGCCGGCGCATTGATGGCGCTCATCAGTACGGATTCGGTACGGCTCAAAGACAGCGAAGCCATCACGAAATCCTATCCAGATTTCTTCGCGGACTGGAATCTCTTGGGCGGTTCGGCTACGCCGATCTGTTGAACTCATTTTAAAGTGCAATTGAAAAACACGGTTTACCATAGAAATACTCTGTCAATTACCCGAATTTCAATCACCTCATTTCAATATAAATGCTTTTCAATCACATCAGGAGGACATATGTCATCGAGTTTCGGTAAAACAATTCAGGTATCCACCTTCGGTGCCTCCCACGGCTATGCCATCGGCGGTGTCGTGGACGGTCTGCCTTGCGGCTATCACATCGACAGGGATGAACTGCAGGCATTTCTGCGCCGTCGTGCGCCGGGGCAAAACCAATTACAGACGCAACGTAAAGAGGCGGATGTACCGGAATTTTTATCGGGTCTCGTAGATGATATGTTGAGCGGCTCCCCGCTGGCCTTCATGATTCGCAATACATCACAGCACTCCGGCGATTACAATAATTTACGGGATGTCCCTCGCCCGTCCCATGCCGATTTTACAGCCCGCATACGCTACGGCGACAAGGTGGATATGCGCGGCGGCGGACATTTCTCGGCCCGTCTCACGGCACCTCTTTGCGTTGCCGGCGGCATTGCATTACAGTTGCTCGCCCGGAAAGGCATCCGCATTCACGGTCATCTAAAACAGGTGGGCACCATTCAGGATTCACCTGTCGACATGGTACACCCCGATATGGACGCCCTCGCTCATATTGCATCTGAGCCGATTGCCATGCTGGATGAATCTAAACGACAAGAGGTTGAACGTCTCGTACTGAAACTAAAAAACGAAGGCGACTCCACCGGCGGTATCGTCGAGGTCATAGCCACAGGCTTATCTGCAGGGTTGGGAAATCCGAATTTTGACGGCGTTGAAAACCGCCTGGCCCGCGTTATATTCGGGGTGCCTGCCATAAAGGGCATATCATTCGGAGGCGGCTTTAACATGTGCTCCGCCTTAGGGTCCGAGGTGAACGATGCTTTCACCATGAACGGCCATACCGTAACGACCACGACGAACAACAGCGGCGGCATCCAGGGCGGCATTACCAACGGTTTACCGCTCATCATGCAGGTGGGCATCAAGCCGACCCCGTCCATTTACAAGGAGCAGCACTCCGTGTCATTATCAAAAGAAGCGGACACACTGCTCACCATAAAAGGGCGCCACGATCCGTGCGTAGCATTGCGCGCCGTGCCCGTCATCGAAGCCGTTACGGCCCTCGTACTGTTGGATTTCCTAGGAGATATTGACCATGAACTTAGATGAATTACGCGTTAAAATCAACGATATCAACGAGCAGATGCTGAGCCTATTCAAAGAACGCATGGCGCTCTCCAAAGATGTGGCGAAGGCAAAAAAGGAAATGAACAAGGCCGTATACGATCCGAAACGGGAACGCGATATTTTAGACAAGGTCACGTTGGAAGCGGGCCCGGACATGGATCTGTACGCCCGTCGATTCTTTGAATCTCTCTTCAGTTTAAGCCGCACCTATCAGGCGGAACAGTTATTCCAAAACACGGAATTCACGCAGAAGATGAAAGCCGCCGTCGAGGCATCCCCTACATTACCGCCGCAGCGTGGCAGCGTGGCCTGTGCCGGCGTATTCGGCAGCAACGCCCAGATGGCATGCGACCGCTTGTTACCGCTCAGCCAGATTCATTATGTAACGGGATTTCATGCCGTATTTGATGCGGTCGAATCGGGCGAATGCGAATTCGGCGTGTTGCCTATCGAAAACAGCTCCAACGGTTCCGTAAAGGAGGTATACGACCTCTTGGAGGAACATAAATGCTATATCGTACGCGGCACACGCCTTTGGATTTCTCACGACTTACTCGTAAAAAAGGGAACTCAATTATCCGATATTCACACCATCATTTCACACCCGCAAGCACTGGGGCAATGCAGTCAGTACTTGGAAACCCTGTCAGGTGTTACCCTGCGTTCCTTTGATAATACGGCACGTGCCGCACAGCTCGTAGCCGCCAGCGATGATCCGGGTGTAGCCGCTATTGCGGCGCCGCAATGTGCGGAGCTGTACAATTTAACTCCGATTGCTCGCAACATTCAAAACAGCGACAATAATTATACGCGGTTCATCTGCATCAGCAAAAACTTTCATGTATACCCGGGGGCCAACAAGATATCCGTGGTAACCTCGGCAAACCATGCGCCGGGAGGGCTCGGAGCCTTGTTGACAAAGTTTGCCAATATCGGTGTCAACTTGACGAAGCTTGAATCAAGACCGATCGTGGGTCATAACTTCGAATTCCTCTTCTACCTCGATTTGGAAGCCTCCTTGGCGGATCCGAAGGTGCTGTCCGTCCTTGCGGAACTGCACACATCACAGGATAAATTCCGCCTGCTCGGAAACTATCCGGAAAATTAACGCATACAATAACCAAAAATGGCTAATAGAGGTACTAGTCTCTATTAGCCATTATCTACTTATAAACCTGATCAGGAGGTCCTATGAAATTCGGTTTACTCGGCCGCACCTTGAGCCACAGCTATTCCCCGCGCATTCACGGGGCATTGGGAAACGACAATTACGAATTATTTGAACGCGAACCCGGTGAGCTGCGGGACTTCTTTAATGACCCCGATTTACAGGGCATCAACATTACCATTCCCTATAAAATCAACGCCCTCGAAGCCTGCGCTGTCGTAGATCCTCGGGCGGAGCGCATCGGATGCGTCAATACCATGGTGCGCCGCGACGGACGTTGGCATGGATACAATACGGACTATGACGGATTTGTGTTCACATTGCAGCACGCAGACATCAATGTAAAAGATAAAGAGTGTATCATCCTCGGCGACGGTGCTTCATCCAAAACGGTTCATATCGCCCTCGATGATTTAGGGGCCCGCTCTATCATCCACGTATCTCGCCATGAACCGCCATTCTATGACGATATCGATCAATTCAAGGACACCGCTCAGATTATCATCAACTGCACGCCGGTCGGCATGTATCCGAACAGCCCTCAGACGCTGATTGACATAACGAACTTCACGGCCCTCACCGGCGTGGTGGATCTCATCTACAATCCGCGCCGCACCGTGCTCCTGTTGCAAGCTGAGATGATGGATATTCCTTACAGCGACGGCCTGCCGTTTCTCGTGGCACAAGGCGTTGAGGCGGCCAAGCATTTCCAAGGTGAAAGCTTCGGTTCCACAGAAATTGAACGGATTTTACGCGATATACGTCACGAAAAGGAAAACATCATCCTCATAGGTATGCCCGGTGTCGGTAAAACGACGATGGGCAGGGCCCTCGGCAAGGCTCTGAATCGCAAATGGTTTGATGCAGACAAGGAACTGATAAAGGAAATCGGCAACATTTCCGACTATATTACAACTCACGGAGAGGAAGCCTTCCGAAAGGAAGAAACAAAAATGCTTGCCAAATTGGGACAACAAACGGGACTTGTCATCTCAACAGGAGGCGGCTGCGTTACGGTACCGCAAAACTTCACCCATTTGCGCCAAAACGGCCGCATCTACCAACTGACCCAACCGGTCGAAAGACTTTCCACGGAAGGACGTGTGCTCTCCCAGGGCGGTATCGACCGATTGCGCGAATTGGAGTCAGTCCGTACACCCATGTACGAGGCCTTCGCACAATGCATCATAAAACACCGTCGCAATATACCGGAAACGGTAAAGCGTATCATAGAGGATTTTGAAGCACACCTGCTCTAGAAATCTTCACACAAGATATAAATATATAAAAAGTCGGCTTTCGCCGACTTTTTTAATGCACTTTTATGCGTGTATGTTGTTGTTCATCAAAGACTCCGTCCACATCAATGATATCGAGGATACGCTTTAATGCATGTACATCGATTTGACCAGGTGCGGATGTTTTTCCTGCGGCGGCGAATGTCATGGCGTTGCCGAACAACGCCCCTGCAGTACGTGTCACAGCCCCCAAGGGACCCATCGCGATAGTAATGACGGGATCCGCCGGATAGAGAGCTTTCACCTCGGCCGTCGCCTCCAAAAGGGTCAACACATCTCCCGTTGTATGCGGCATAACCGCAATTTTAGGCACATCCGCCAACAGTTCTTTCATTTGCAACAATCGATTGACGATAACCTCACGGGATGGTGTTCCGTTGAAATCGTGATTGCTCATGACGACCGTAACGTGATGCATCTTTGCAAATTCAATAGTTTTCAGCATGCGTTCCTGATCAAGGAAGAATTCTATATCAATCGCATCGACGAGCCCCGTCGGGATGAGCCGTTCCAACATGGTGAAATACGCCTCTGTCGAAATAGCGCGCTCGCCCCCTTCCCCCCTGGTACGCCACGTAAATAGGAGTCCTCGACCGTTCAGCTGAGGTTTGACGAGCATCAGCAGTTCAATGATGGCATCGATGGAGTCGGCCCGTTCATAATAGTCAATGCGCAGCTCCACCACATGACATGGCGCCTGGCAGGCCAAGGCCGTCGCATCCAAAATATCTTTCATAGTCGTACCCACAACGGGCACGCAAATTTTTGTACCCCGTTCACCGAGTACAACTTGACCGATACGGGCCATAGTAACTCCTTTCCGCCCCACAGGCATCAATCATGACGCGCCGATAATCGTCGCGCCTGAAAGCCCAGGTAGAGCAGCAATAATCCGGTAATGCTGAACACATAAGCAATACCCATATATGTGGACACAACGCTGGCAAATACAGGTCCGACCATGGAGCCGAACTGCTGTGCCGTCGTGGTCATGCCGAACATCCGCCCTCTGAAAGCCGGCGCCGTGTTGAGCGTTACCGCCGCACTCAGGGACGGGTTGATACCTACGATAAAGGAACCGATAATTACCTGTAAACTACCGAACCACCAGATACCGACAGGCAAACTTTGCAGTAATAAAACGATGCCGCTACCGATCATGCAGTAAGAAATTGTCTGAAAGTACCCTTTTCGCTCACCGATACGCACCCAGATATTCGTTGTCAAAGCCCCTGCCAGTCCACCGATACTGAGGATGGATCCGGCGATTATGGCGGCCCCTTCCATCGTTCCCTGCATATCACCTACATAGAGCGCCAAAATCGGCTGCAACATCATGATAGCGCATTGCATAAAGAAAAAAATCCATAATAATCGCACCAGCACAGGTTGCTGTCGTACAGTTTTAAAGTCATCGCGCAAAGACGTCGTTTTAGGTGCGGATTTACTGTCCCGTACATCATCATTCTCCGCCTGTACCTTCGGTTCTTTCACAAAAAGCCATACGGAAACGGTCGCTAAGAATACGGCCACACCGGACACGTAAAATACGGGCCTCATGCCGACGATGCTTTCAACAGCACCGCCCAAAAACGGTCCCACTACATTGCCGAGAATAAGGCCGGTCTGAAATATGCCGAGAGCACGGCCCACCTTTTTCTCGTCCACGCTGAGGGACACCATGGTCATCGCCGCCGGATAGAATCCGTTCGCAAAGCCCTGAAATGCACGGCCCAGCAAAAGTTGATACTGATCCGTCACCATCCCGATGAGAAAATAAGAAATGGCAATAGCAAAACCCGCACGAAGCGCCATCATCTTCTTTCCTTTATTGTCGGCGATTTTACCCCAAATAGGAGCCATAATGCCGGCAATGAGGAAGGTAATCCCGAACACCCATCCGGACCAGAGCGCCACATCACCCTTCGGCACGCCAAGTTCCAGGAGGTAAATCGGCAGGAACGGAATAATCATGGTATAACAGATGGCGAGTACCGTCATACTGATGGTGATAATCCACACATTGCGCATGCCCCCTCGAGCATCTTGTTCTGTTGAATACATAGTGCCTCCCTACTCCATGCACATATAAAGAAGAGCCGCATAAGAATACGCGACTCTTAAGATCTGACAGCCAAACAGTCAAAAATTTAACCCGCATGTATACACACGCTATACCGACATGTATCTACATGCCATTAATGCCGTCATTATGACTTCCTTTATTGATACGGAAGCTTTTGATCCATCACATCTTGCAATGAAACCCGCTCCATTACATGACGGAACTCGTCCTGCAGATATTTCCAAAGCGGAGCCGTCAGACAGTCGTTGAACATCGGACATGGTTCCACATCATCATCCAGACAGGATACGAGGGCAATGGAGTCCTCGGCAGCATATAAAATTTCATATACATTGTATTCGGACGGCGATTTTACCAAACGATATCCGCCATATTTGCCGCGTCCGCTCTTAACGAGGCCGGCCGCCGACAGGCGAGATACAATACCTTCTAAATATTTATCGGAAAAGCCTTGACGTTCTGCGATTTCACGGATGGACACATTTTTCTCCACCCCGTGCTCCGCAATATCCGCCAATATCCGTAAGGCGTAGCGCCCTTTTGTAGATATTTTCATAACATAACCTCTAAATCGATTAAAATATACTATTAGTATATCACAAATTCATACAAAAATTGTTGGGAAATATGGTACACTATAACTATATCGAAATATTTTATTAATGTATTGTTTTAAATTTCATATGGGGGATGTTATCTGATGTTAGATAAGCTTTTTCAACTTAATGAGCGCAATACTACCGTCAAGACCGAGATTCTGGCGGGTATCACCACGTTCATCACCATGGCGTACATACTCTTCTTGGCGCCAAATATTTTAAGCCTCGCCGGCATGGATAAGGATGCGGTTCTCATCGCCACAGCTTTGGGTGCCGGACTCGTAACGATCGCCATGGGTGTTCTGGTAAACTATCCGATTGCCCTAGCTCCCGGCGTCGGCCTCCTTGCCTTCTATTCGTTTACGGTCGTACTCGGCATGGGTATCTCCTGGCAAACAGCGTTAGGTGCCGTCTTCATTTCCGGCCTCGTATTCCTCGTGCTCACCTTGACGTCGGTGCGTCAAATGATTGTCGAGGGTATTCCGGCCTCTATGAAAGTAGCCATCACGGTCGGTATCGGTCTCTTCATCGCCATCATCGGCTTAAAGCTATCCGGCTTAATGGCCATTTCTATCAGCTTGTCACCGAACTCATTGGGACAAGTGGTTCAAACTCACGGTAACTTAGTGCCGCCGCCATCAGAAGCGCTCCTCACATTGGGCAATCTGCATAGCGGAGATACATTGCTAGCCCTCTTCAGTCTAATCTTTACGGCTCTATTAATGGCTCGCCATATTCAGGGATCCATGCTCATCGGGGTCCTCGTGACGACTATTATCTCCTATGCTACGGGTCTATCCACATTTCCGGACAACTTCAGTCTTCTCGCTTTACCTGATTTTTCCAAAGCGGCCTTCTTTGAACTGGATATTCCCGGTGCCGTGCACATGGGGCTCATCACCATTATCTTCTCATTCACGTTCGTAGAATTATTTGACTCCATGGGCACCCTCATCGGTACCGCAACGGAAGCAAAAATCGCCGATCCTAAGACCGGTACATTCCCGGGTCTCGGCAAAGCGATGACCGTCGATGCTATAGGTGTCAGCGCCGGCGCTCTGCTCGGTACTTCTACGATTACCGCCTTTGTTGAAAGTGCCGCCGGCGTCGGGGCCGGTGGTCGCACAGGCTTAACAGCGCTTACCACGGGCATTCTCTTCTTACTTGCGCTATTCCTTGCGCCGTTGGTATCTCTTGTACCGAATGCGGCAACATCTCCCATCCTCATCCTCGTAGGCGCCCTCATGCTGGGCGCTATCCGCAATGTCGAATTCGATGATTGGACGGAAGCATTCCCTGCTTTTCTCGTTATCGTATTGATGCCGTTCACATACAGCATCGCCAACGGGATTTCCGCAGGTCTTATCGCATACCCGCTACTAAAAATCGCAGCAGGTCGCGCTAAAGAAGTTAACTGGATCATGTACGTATTAGCAATACTCGTCATCATTCGATATGTATTTTTCTAATATGTAAACACAACAAAGAACCTACCCTTTTACATCACAATTAATCGTATGATGAAAAGGATAGGTTCTTTATTACATATTCATATTTATTTAGATATCTCTACGATAAGATTAAAACTCTTATGTCATGTCATCTCAACTTATACTATCAGTAAAGTTTCTCTACCGGTTTGATTACATCCTTCAAATCTTTGAATAAAGTCACCTTCGGCTTAGCATCCAAATTCGGCCTCATCGGAGCCCCCAGCAGATCATATCGATCCAACGCAATATCTTTCATAGCGCCCACGTAGTCAATAAGATTTTCTACGTCCTGTTGTATCATCGTTTGTTTGAAGAAAAACATATATGCTCGATCATTATGCATCCAATAAGCACGGCGAACCATTTTCTGTTTATCGTCTCCCTCTAACGTCACAATATAACCTTTAGATGACGTATACGTCCAAGTTCTATCTCCTTCAGCGTGAGGATTATAATTCATGTCACTCAATACATCATCTGCAGATAGCCCCATTCGATATATGATATCTTTATTAATCCATTTTTTTTGTGTCACAGTGGCAAAATCCCCGGTCATAGTCTCAGAATTCGAAAATTTGCGATACTCAATTTCGAGAATATGATATTTTCTTACCTTCACCTGCACCAACTTATAATCTTTCGGAATAAATTGAGGTACATCTATAGCGTATGGCAAGACCTGCCAGGCATACCCCAAATTCGGCAATATGGTATCGCCTTCATTCAGATTATAAGGCCATTCTGATAATGATGTGGTTTCCTCCGCAATCGCCACCGGATGTCCGGATGCGACATCATGTTCCCCTGCGGCCGATGCCGCCAGTACGGCTACGGACAACAGTGCAGATGTCCATAAAACACGCTGCACCAATCGTTTCTTCATATGATTCTCCTATATAAAATAAGATCTTACTACGTGCCTCTCTCACACAATAGTATATTTTCTTATTTATATCAGAAACAACAAAGATAATCCGTATCTTTAGCTACGTTGGTATAACTTTTATAATTCAGCTCCACCAAATAAAATACCCTTTGATGCGTCATCAAAATCTATAGCCATGCGATCCTGATGTCTCATATCCACCTCCACGGAAATTATGGATATAATATTCCTTATTCTTCATTTAATTTAGTAAGAAACTCATTAAAACGATTTTCATTGTTTTTCAACTTTCCGAAAAAGAGTTCATCAATCTGCTCAACTATCGGAACCGCTTTTTGTAATATCGCTTCTCCCTTTTCATTTAATATAACCGCTTTTGCTCTTGTATCTCTAGAATGTTCTTTTCGCTTTACAAAACCGTGTTTCTCCAATAAACTCAATATTTGAGATATCGTCATAACATCTATTCCTGAAAGTTTTGAAATCATGACTTGTGTAACTTCGTTATCATGTTGCGATAGATAAGCAAGAGATGTTAGAACAACAAATTGAGGATGTGTTAAATTCAAATTTTTTAACTCTTTTTTTATCATGAAATGCCATTTATTGTACACCCTCATGAACAACAATCCTGTTGACTTTTCTGAGTTATCTTTATACTTTGATACAAACAAACAGCAGTCACCTTATCTTTCTAAACAATTTTTTAGAATGAATATAGATTGAGGAACATCTGAAAAAACTTGACTTAAAAATTCCAAATGTTGCTTATCTTCACTTTCTAAACTTACAGTATGTTTTACAGTTACACTTCCGTCATGATTATCAATTATTTGATGCCCGAAAACGATATCGCCAAACGGAGTTCCAGTCTTATCCCAAAACTCTTCAAATGGTTTGACAAGGGTAAGTTGATATTCCATTGGAGGCATCCCTTCAAGCTCCATAGTTCCATGTGATCCGGTCTCAAATTTACCATTTAATGTAATATTTTTTAAATCTTCTTCCCAATCATACCATTTTTCAATATTTGCATAGTACTCCCAAACCTTTTCTTTTGCTGCTTTTATTTTCAAACTGAAACTGAATTCCATTTTATTTCCTCCTTTTATTATAAGTGTACTTATTATAATTTATTTTATAATATTCGTCAATATATTTTCATTTTGGAGGATTATTCTTTTGATTTTATAAATGAATAGTATACTTTCATCACAAAAATATCGCCTTAATTTGTCTACTGTAAAAATACATTTGACATCTTACAATAGATACTGTATGATAAGACAATAGTTTGATATGTCCCATACATTGTGAAAGCTATGGCCCTCCATGGCTTTTTCCATTTATGGGTAGTTTAGAAAAGAGGTCTTATTATGTCTGATACGCACCAGTTAAAACGGGGTCTTAAGAATCGACATGTACAGTTGCTCGCCATCGGCGGCGCCATCGGTACAGGTCTATTCTTGGGCTCCGGCCGCGCCATTCATCTGGCGGGTCCCTCCATCGTATTCGCCTATCTCATCACGGGTATCATCTGTTTCTTTGTCATGAGAGCCCTCGGCGAATTACTGTTGTCCAACCTAAATCATCATTCCTTTATCGACTTTGTCGAGGAATATTTAGGTGATCGCGCAGCATTTATTACAGGATGGACTTACTGGTTCTGCTGGCTGTCTCTGGCCATGGCGGATTTAACTGCGGTCGGTCTTTATATGCAGTACTGGATACCTTGGATGCCTCAATGGATACCGGCACTGATCGTCTTAATCGCACTGCTGTTAATGAATTTAACAGCAGTAAGACATTTCGGCGAAATGGAGTTCTGGTTCGCCATGATCAAGGTCATTGCTATCGTATCGCTCATCATAATCGGTATCATCATGATCGCCACAGGCTTCTCGACCGATGCAGGTGTTTCCGCATTCAGCAATATGTGGAACTACGGAGGATGGTTCCCGAACGGAACCATGGGCTTTATCCTGTCATTCCAGATGGTCGTATTTGCTTTCACAGGTATTGAACTGGTCGGCCTAACGGCAGGCGAAACGGAAAATCCTGAAAAAGTCATCCCCATGGCCATCAACAATATTCCGTTGCGCATTATCCTGTTCTATATCGGCTCTCTAGCCATCATCATGAGTATTTACCCATGGACCGCCGTTAATCCCGCTTCCAGCCCATTTGTAGCCGTATTTACGGCGGTAGGAATTACGGCCGCTGCAGGGATTGTCAATTTCGTAGTTCTCACATCCGCCGCATCGGCGACGAATTCCGGCATTTTCAGCACGGGCCGTATGATTTATGCCCTCGCAAAACGCGGGCACGCACCGCGTTCCATGCGCCGTCTCACACATAGCAGCGTTCCCTACCAGGCGACGATCTTTTCCGCATCGGTATTGCTCATTACGGTCGTATTGAATTACGTAATGCCTGAAGCGGTATTCGTTATGATTACATCGATTTCTACATTCTGCTTCATCTTTATCTGGTCCATGATGGTCATCTGTCATCTCAAATATCGTCAGAGAAATCCTGAACTGGCGGCACAATCTAAATTCAAGATGCCGTTATATCCGTTTATTAACTATCTGATTCTCATCTTCTTTGCATTCATTCTCGTTATCCTCGCCCTCAACGAAGATACACGGGTGGCACTGCTCTTTACACCGATTTGGTTTATCATCCTCTGGGCATTCTACTCCATGCTCAATACGGATGATAAGGACTCTCTCGAAGAGGAATTAATCGACATGGCAGGCGTCAAAGAACATTATAGAAAAACATCCAATGATGATCACGATGATTATGTAATTTAAGAACACGACGATTATGTAATCTGAAAAGGAGCCTCCATAAATCGCAATTATGCCGAATAGGCACGAAGCGAATGTATGGAGGCTCCTTTAATCTGTTTTTTTACTTTACATCAGGAAAGGTCTCTGATTCATATTGTTGGTAGTACAGCATAACATTTGCAGTATCTTCACCGTAATTTAACCGCGTTTTAGTCCGTTGACCACTTTGAGTAATGATAATATCGATTGAGGACGGCAATTCCTGACCGCCCTTTTTTAAATGCGTATATAGATTCTGAAGATCCTGCACTTGACGTGAGGCTCCTGTCAGATAATTGTTTTTCGATAGGCCCGTATTCTTAAGTGTTTGACCGCTATAAAGCTGACCTGTTCTGTCCGTAAAATAGAAACGGACAGCACCCTTATCCGCTGATAGAACAGCCTTTATATAAATGGTTTTCCAATCTTTCTTAATCATCAACTGTGTGGATTCCGCTAATTTAGCGACTAACTTCTGTGTTTTTTTATTAAACTCTCTGGAGGCCCCGTTATTCTGACGGATCTCATCATTAAGAGGAACTTCAATCGTCGCCATAACAGGCTCTTCCTGCTGTACCTTTTTCGCATCTGCCGGTTGAACACATACAGTACCGACAACGGCCAACACTGCTAATGATGTTACAACTAACTTCTTCATTATAGGCTCCTTGTACATAATACGGAACTAAATTATATTTTACAAAATATATTATATTCATTTTATATTCATAAATCAACCCCTAATCTAAGAAAACATGTATAATCGCTTTATGCCCATACAATATCCATATATGATTAAATTCCGACCAGTCGAAAAGAGACCGTACAGAATACCTTCGTAGTATTCCATACGGTCTATAAATATTTTAATTACTGAAATCCGCATCCACAACGGCGAATTGCGTATAGTCAGGGTATCTCTTATGTAATTCTTCTTTAATTTTCTCTAATGTACCATGAGGATCTTCTTCATCAAAGTTGAAGATAACGTCATAATAAATAACTTTCTTTTCCTGCTGTACGTAAAAAGCGTGAACCTGCACAACATTCGTATAGAGACTCAATACCTTATCCAGTTCTTTTTTAATTTCCAGAACCTCTACACTCGGTTCATTTTCAGCATACACACCGACGGTCATGGCGATGCCGAATTTATTATATAAATGAACTGCAATCCCTTTTGTTAAAGGATGAATTTCACCTACCGTCAAATTCTCCGGCAAAGAAATATGTACAGACCCGATTGTTTCCCCCGGGCCGTAACTGTTGAGCACCAAATCGTATACGCCGCCCACTTGAGGATGTTGCGCAATGGTTTCCTTAATTTCACGAATCAGCTCATCATCGGCACGAACACCGAGAAGATGGTTATACATGTCCCGCAAAATATCAAAGGCCGCTTTCAAAATGAAAAGAGAGATAATCGCCCCCACGTATCCCTGAATATCGATATTTAAGAAAAATACGAGACCGGCGGACACCAAGGTTGCAAAGGTAATCACCGCATCAAAAAGGGCATCCACGCCGGATGCTATGAGCGCACCGGACTGATATTTCTTACCTTGCCCCTTGATGTAATACCCCATTACAACCTTCACAACGATTGCGGCGGCGATAATCGCCAAGCCGGGAATATCGAAGGTCGACACCGCAGGATGAATTATTTTTTCTATCGATTCCTTAAGCGATCCGATACCGGCACCGAGGATGATAAACGCGATGGCCATCGTCGTCATATATTCAATGCGACCATGACCGAACGGATGCTCCTTATCCGCTTCCTTCGAAGCCAATTTCGTACCGATAATCGTCAATACCGACGAAAGGACATCCGTCAAATTATTAACCGCATCAAGTATAATCGCAATAGAGTTCGATGCGAGTCCGACTATCATCTTAAAAATAACGAGAATAACATTGCCTATAATCCCTTTGATGCTGGCCAGCGTAATCCCCCGATTACGTGCCGCACCGGCATTTTCCTGTAAAATCATAACTATACTCCTTACATTTTATATAATCCCAAATGAAATCTAACAATATAGATGTATTTCTATATACATTATATCTTATCGATTATCATTTGTCACTCATTTTTAGTAAGAATATTTTAAAAATCACTTGATTTTACTGAATTATCAATAATTCTCATTTATCAATTAGATGATTGATGAATATATTTTGAGACTATACTTACAAACTAAGCGGTCACGGTAATTCGTTCTCCGGTCCGCATATGTGTAAATACAATTTTCTCGGCACGCAACTTGAAAGCAGTTCCTGTCGACGTTGCACCGTACAGCGTATCCCCTGCAAGAGGGTGTCCTATATGACTGAAAGCCACGCGAATCTGATGTGTTTTTCCCGTATATAAGCGCACAGATACCTCCGTATATGCATCCGGCAAACAGTTATCCACCACATTATCCACAATTGAACCTGTTTTATCCACATTTCGGTGTGCTATATCCACATTTTCATCTACTCTATCCACAGGTTCTTGACGGTTATTCACAGAGTTATCCACAAATTGTGACGCACATCTGTGCAGAACGATAAAATCGGTGCGCGTATTCTTTCCGTTCGGACTGACTTCATAATGAATGCCGTCAGAGGATTTATCCATAGGAAATTCAAGAGAGCCGGAATCATCGGCTATAATACCTTCCACAGTGGCAACATACCATTTTTCAAATACATCACTATCCATCTGCTGTTGATATAAGCTTTGCGCCAGACCGCTCTTAGCGATGACGATACATCCCGTCGTATCCCGGTCAAGGCGATTTAAAAAACGTACTTTTCGTTTGATACCGTGCGCTTTGAAATAATGAGCTATCCCATTCGCAAGTGATACCTGCCCCTTTGAATTCACCGTCATCCCTGCAGGCTTGTCCACAACGAGCAAATCATCGTCTTCATACAAGATCACTAAGTCCATAGAAACCGGCTCGTAATCGATTTTCTCCTTCGCCATGGCAATCCGGATTTCATCACCTGCAGCGACCTCATCCCGGGGCGTAGCTTTATGTCCGTTGATGTGAATGAGCTTTTCTTCAAAAAGTTTCACGATGGACTTACGCGGGTATTTCGTATCCAGCAGACGACCTAGAGTAACAGTATCTATAACATCTGTCTTATTATTACCAACAATACCGGCATCATTTACAGCATGATGTAAATTGTCTCTGTCACCATAGGACGATGCCTGTATATCCGCTGTACTGACAGCCCATAATATATCATCGGGACGATGAGTTTTTCGCGCCATTAACTGCTCCTTTCCACGAGATCCGCATCTGTCGGCATATAATTCAGCAATATGCTCGGTTGAACGCCACGACCCCGCTCATTTTCATGTTTATAAGTGATGACCAGTTCCCGTTTCGGTCGCGTAATCGCTACATAGAACAGGCGTTTCTCCTCATCTTCACGACCTTCGTCAACAGCAAAAGGACTCGGGAATACACCTTGATTCATCCCCGCCAGGAATACGTAATCAAACTCGCTGCCCTTTGCCTGATGAACCGTGATAATCGGAATCCGCTCATCATTTCTCACCTGTTGAGCCGGCTCACCGGCCGTAAGGGCCGCCATCTGCAGAATCTGATTCAATCGCGCCAATCCGGGCGGTCCGTCATAATCGGCGTCCAGCTTTTCCATGATGCGGTATAAATCTCGAATATGCTCCACCTTGGCCGCTTCTCCATGAGATTTATAATATTCAAGAACGTCCATATGATTCATGATATACGCCAAGAGTTGTGTGGGGATCTCCGTCAACGCCTTGCGGCGCAATGTCGCCATTTGCGAGGCGATATTGGTGAAAGCCGCCTTATACTTATTGATTGCCACCATGCGTCCCGTCGTGGTAGGCATGATGTTTTCTTTCACCGCATAGATTAAAAGCTGAGCCGTCGCCAGAATATCATCCATCGCATTATGTGTCGGCTCATGATGAATAGGAAAATGAGATGCCAGAAACCCCAGCTTATGGTTCGAAAGATTCGGATAGAAGCGCCGGAATATATCCAATGTATCATACACGGCCTTGAACTCGGGCTGACCTAAATTATGGCGGGCCAGTTCATTCGTAAAAATGCTGATATCGTAATTCACATTATGTCCCACGATAACGGCATTTCTGGAAAACTCCTTAAATGCGCCAAGAACGGTTACAGGATCTTCGCCATTCTCCGCCAAATACACATCGGAAAAGCCGTGAACCTCTTCGGACTGCCCTACCGGCCGTCCCGGATTGATAAAGCGCTCAAAGGTCTCTAATACATGCCCCTCCTCGTCAATGCGAATCGCCGCGATCTGTATGATACGGTCCTGCGTCGTATCCGTACCGGTACTTTCAACATCGAACACGATTACTTCTCGGCGCTCTAAACCTTGTACGAGCTTGGCATACGGTTCATCTTCGAAAATAGGCATATCCATAAAATCCGTTAACTTTAAGCCTACCTGCCTTGTTTCAGGGCTTTCGATAGCGGCGATACGATTATCGCCGATGCCCGCCACATATCGCTTGATAATGCGCTTGGCGCTGACCGAATCATTAGGATTCATGAGAAGCTTGAAATAGGCCATCACATCTTTAATTTCCTGTCTGCGGAAGAATTTATACTCGTCGATAATCATAAATTGACGTCGTTCCGCTTCCGGCTTCTCCGCATTGAGCCTTTCAAAGGACGAACTGAGGCGTTGCGCCGTCTTATTATCCCGCACGAGGACACCGATATTCGCATCCTTCGGCAACGCGCAGATGGACTCGTAAATATATCGCCCCTCCTGATACTGATTTTTACAACCCTTGATGAGCACAGGTTTACCCGTGCTTTCACTATTGGCACGCGGCAGCTCATTATAGACAGAGCCCACTAAATCGGGGAACATGGCCTGTAATGTCCTGAAGGCCATCGTAAAGAGCGTCCGATTCGACCGATAATTCTCGTAGAATATGATTTTCAAAGGCTTAAAATCTTCATCGAACCGCTTTAACAGGCGGAACGGGTCTGAACCGCGCCATTCGTAAATAGTCTGAAAGTAATCGCCGCATAACAGCACGTGACTGCCTTGCCACAGCATTTCAAGAACCTTATACTCCAAAAGTCCCGTATCCTGCATTTCATCAACCGAAATATAGCTATAACGACTGCGCCATCGCTCGCGCACCACAGGATCCTGAAAGAGGCGATGTACGCCGCAGATAAGGTCCGTAAAATCCACACCGTGAACGGCACGTAAACTTTCATCATAAGCACTCAACCATTGATGACCTTCGGCCCAGAATAGCGACAACTCATCGTAGAGAACCTTATTAAAGCTGCTGAACTGCGCCTCTACGGCCTTATAATTCTCCGTGCGGAGGCGATAAATCGTATTCTTGTAATCCGCCGCCGTATCATCCGTATAAAATCCGTACAGCGAGCGGTATTCTTTCACCATAGCGATTACATTGGCGAAATTAATATCCCGCAGCTGTTTCGGCTTGTACGGCCCGTATAATTCCTTGCAGTCCTCTTCATCAAATATGGTCACATCCGTATATAAGGACTCGTTTCGCTTTCCTTCCTGCTGCAACACGAAAAAGCAAAAGCTGTGGAATGTACTAATTTCCACAGCCTTTGCGGGGCTGCCTACAAGGGATCGGATGCGGTCCTTCATCTCATTGGCCGCCTTATTTGTAAAGGTCATGCACAAGATGTTATCCGCCTCTGCAAAGCCACCTTCAATAAGATGCGCCACCCGATAGGCAAGTGTATTCGTTTTTCCCGTCCCCGCGGACGCCAACAGGAGGATATTCCGTTCTACCTCATCAATAACGCGTTGTTGCTCACGATTGATAATCATAGAATCCTCCCCATTTTATAATAAGCCGTACCATAAAGCGGCAATAACCATCGGTATAGGTCCTAAAATAGCCGTCAACACCCATACGCCCCAACCGATATCCATCGGGATGTGTAGGACATTAACGCATACCCAATAGGTAGCAAAGCCTGCTATCACGTTGAAAGCAACGCTCTTAATCGTAAAGAATGCCACTTTAAAAAGAATATAGGCCACAACGATTGAAATTACCACAGATATAATCGGCGATGCTAATAGCACTTCCATATTATCCTTTCATTTCCTGACGGTTTACAACGGCACCGCCAAGAGTTAACTCATCGGCATACTCAATATCGCCGCCCACAGGAACACCGCGTGCGATACGCGTTACCTTGATACCGCTCGGCGCCAAGAGACGCGCCAGATAGAGAGCTGTCGCTTCCCCTTCCACATCGGGATCCGTAGCGAGAATCACTTCTTGCACCACGCCATCCCGCAAGCGGGCAATAAGTTCTTTCACGCGAATATCGTCGGCACCGATGCCCTCCATAGGGGACAAGGCGCCTTCCAGCACGTGATAAAGGCCCTTGTAATCACCGCTGCGCTCGATGGCGATGACGTCACGAGATGTTTCCACCACCATAATCGTCGTCCGGTCCCGATTCGGATTGCTGCAGAACTCGCACGGATCCTGTGCAGATAAATTAAAGCATATAGAACAGTGTCGCGTAGCGCCCTTCGCTTCGACGATGGTTTCCACAAGACGATCCACCTCCTCCTGAGGCATCTCCACCAAGTGATAAGCCAATCGTCTCGCCGACTTCGAGCCGATGCCCGGCAAACGGCGCAACTGTTCTACAAGCCGTTCCAACGCATTTGTCATTTAAAATAAACCTGTAGGCAAGTTAAGACCGCCCGTCACTTTGCCCATTTCCTGCGCCAAGAGATCATCAACCTTTTTACCGGCTTCATTTACGGCGGCCATCACCAAATCCTCAAGCATTTCCACATCCTCCGGATCTACGGCGGACGGATTCAATTTCAAGGATTCGATGATCTTTTCACCATTCATGACAACCGTAACGGCACCACCGCCTACAGTCGCTTCTACAGTGCGGGTCTTTAGCTCTTCCTGCATCTTCTTCATATCGTCCTGCATCTTTTGGACTTTCTTCATCATGCCCGCCATATTGCCCATACCTTTACCAAACATTATGTTCCTCCTTCCGGACTTCATCGTCCTCATTACAATCGGATTCGCTCGTCGGAATACCGTGAAAGCATTCCTATCCAGTCGAACCGGTCCTATCTATACTATTCTTCAATGACCTCGACGATGATGTCGTGATCTTCTGATAACTTACCTAATGTTTCCGCCAATAAGGGATTCCTTTTTTCCTCATCGGTCATATGCTCCGGGTCCCACGGATATTCCCGCGCCACCTCTACACTGTCAATAGGCTCCACCTCTACGGTCTTTTGTGAAAGCTGAATGTTTTCACCGTTCGCCGATAGCATTTTATCCCCGGCGAAACCAGACGCCCCGTTACCGTTTGCGGCTTCCGTTACACGGCTGCCGCGCTCAGGCTTTAGGACAGTTTCCACCTCGATATGTGCACCGCTGTCCATAGGCCGTTCCAGCACTTCACCGTCATCACTGATAACGGTGACACCGGCCAAGTCATGAGGCGGCACATCATCTAAGGACGGTATATACTCCTCATCCAGAGATTCAATGGGGATACCATCAAAGGAACTGACAGGTATATCGTCCTCAGAACTTTCCGGTCTCTGAGAATGTCCATCAGTGTTAACACCGTTGGAATTATCAACCTTTTCAGCTTTATCCGAACCATCGGATTGAGGTTTTTCATCAAACCCCGTTACATCTACATGCCGTGACGAAACCGGCTCTGTCGCCGATGATAAATCAGCGGCTTCCTGCAGTACTGCCTTCGGCTGTTGTTGCACACTGCTTGCACTTTGCTGCTGTTGTGCGCTATCGGCACTTTGCTGCTGTTGTGCGCTATCGGCACTTTGCTGTTGTTGTGCGCTGTCGGCACTTTGCTGTCGTTGTGCACTGCCAGCCCTTTGCTCTCCTCGTGTGCTGCCGGCACTTTGCTCTCCTTGTGCGCTGCCGGCCCTTTTATAATCTTTATAGGCCTGTGTGAGTGCATCTACAACCTCGACGCGAACGGCATATCCCAGCATATACGCAAATGCATCGGCCACCTCGGCAAGATTGTTTTCATTGCTCAATACATTGAGATGCAATTTATTTTTAAAGGCCATAACCGCTTTCGTCGAATCCACATAGACCAGCTGACCTTGCCCCAACACGGTTGAAGTCATATTGCGATTGCTGTCCTTTAAATACTTGATAACATTGGCCTGTACATTCCGATACTCCTTAGCGGACAGGATATTATCGCCAATAACCGCCTCCGTACTGATACCGGAACTATTTTTCCGTCCCGTCTGACTCTTACTTGCCGCTATCGGGCTCCCCGTCGGAGGCACCATTCCAGGAGGCGGAGTCATGCCCACCGCTCCATGAGGTGGAGGAGTCATCCCCACTATACTGCAAGGTGGCAATGCAGCCCCCGGTCTACCATTCAAAGGTGGCGGAACAGCACCGACTCGGCCTTGTGGAGGTGGCGTCCGCCCTACATCAGGTATAGTCACCGGATCCATAGCGGATGCGGACATACCATTATCACTATGATAAGCCTCTACAGGTTCTTGCAAAAATTCTTTACCCATAGGGTTTTGAGACGCTACAGAATCGAAAGTTCCATATGTCGGCATAACGGGGACCGCAGGCCCTCTCTGCTCCAACCGGGCCATTCTGTTAAGTAAGTCTTCACGCTCGGTTCGTTCCGCCGATTCAAGAGCATACACGCGCTCCTCTAAGCTTTCATCGACACCGCCTAACTGCGCACAAAGAGCAAGAAGCCCCATCTCAATGATGGTTCGCGGATTATCCACCTGTTTTGCGTCATTCATGATGGACTGAGCGCTGCGGATATATCGATTGAGCCGATTAAAATCTATGGACTCGGCCTGTGCCGAAAATTCACCCTTGAACGCATCATATACCTTTAATTCATCCGCATCAGGAGCCACCTTGCCCACGAGCAGGGCCCGCACATGCTGAATTAAAGCCTCCATAATCTGCGTTGCATCACGACCTTCCGAAATCGCGTCCTGAATATAGGACAACAACTTAGGCCCGTCACCATTCTGCAGGGCATCGAGGAAGCGAATAATCCATTCCTTGCTGACGAGACCGATGAGCTCCTCTACAACTTTCGGTGTAATGTCACCGGTCGCCATACCTGCACATTGATCCAGGATGCTCAACGCATCACGCAAACCGCCGTCCGCATGCACCGCAATAAGCTGTGCCGCCGCCGGTTCAAGGCCGAAGCCTTCTTTATCCGCCACATAGGATAAGCGCTGTGCGATATCATCGGACGTAATTCGTCTGAATGTATACCGTTGACAACGGGATACGATAGTAACCGGCAATTTTTCAATTTCCGTAGTGGCAAAGATAAACATCACATGTGCCGGAGGTTCCTCAATGGTTTTTAACAACGCATTCCATGCCTCCGTCGTGAGCATATGGGCTTCGTCGATAATGAATACCTTTTTGCGCCCCTCAACAGGCATAAATTTGACGCTTTCACGAAGAGCACGGACCTCATCGATACCACGATTCGATGCGGCATCGATTTCAAGGACATCCATGGACTGACCGCTCAAAATTGACTTGCAGACACTGCATTCATTACAGGGGTGATCCGTCGGACCATGTTCGCAGTTAATAGCACGCGCAAAAATCTTCGCCATACTCGTCTTACCTGTCCCACGCGGACCGGCAAACAGATACGCATGGGCCACCTTATCCTCGCGGATAGCGCGCATCAACGTATCCGACACCTGATTTTGTCCCACTACATCGGTAAACGTCTGCGGACGGTACTTGCGGTATAATGCGATATACGCCATGAGAACACCTCCTTTCGTATAATGTGAAAAAACATAAAAATAACATACAAAAAACATCAAAATAATATAAAAAACAATACTTTATTATACCATATAAATATAAAAGGCGGGCCGTTTTCAAACGACTCGCCTGAGTTAGATGTCATAAGTCTATCAATGATTTATTCATTGATTTCCAATATGCCAATATGATTGATTCTATATAGCGACATATAAAAAAGCGACCTTTCGGTCGCCCCTGCAATATTCGATCACGACAGCCCCCGGGGGCCCCGTGGCACATGAAAGTTACCGCTTAGTGCTGCTACCTCTCAGTCCTGACACGATTCACAGGCCTCCATTGCACGGGCCCGAGAACTGCCATGATCCAATATTGCAATATAAATATTATACATTACGCAATACAGGAAGTCCAGTAAGACACATTAACCTCTATCCACTTTTCATAAACCTTTATATATCGCTTTTTGAGAAAAATCAATTCAGCTATACTATATTTGAGAGTCATCAACGTGAGTTAGGTTCATCACCGAAAGGTGGTGATACTATGAACAATTATGAAATTTCTATGATTTTAATTTCTCTATTGTCATTAGTAGTATCCATCATTACTCTTTCTAAATAGAGTAATGAAAACGCCTAACGTAAAAGCATTCGCAGTGCTTACACGTTAGGCGAAATCATGTTTTCTGAATTCAGATGAGCCTAACGCCACCACACGTTATGGCTCTCTTTATATTTATATAGTAACACATACTCAATATAATCGCAAAATTACAATAGTTAAATAAGTAATATCAAATTACCCATTTTTAACTACTTCGCATATTTCTCTTTAAATGCCTGTAATTGTGCTTCTTCAAGGGACAATCCTTGGCTCAAGAATCGTTCAATCGCCGCATGCATTTCTTCGTATGCTACAGGTACGACCTTCGTAAAACGACCGGTATAGGTATTCCAGTTTTCCAGAATGTGACGGCCTTTTGTGGAGCCCGTATGCAACACATGTTGTTCCACCAGTTCCTTGATGCGTTTTAGATCATCATTATTGGCAGAACGTAATTCTACAAGGCCGATATTGACATAGCGTTCATCGCAATCGAGGATATACGCATAGCCGCCGGACATACCGGCGCCGAAGTTACGGCCGATGTTACCGAGCACGAGGACTTCACCGCCGGTCATGTATTCACAACCGTGGTCACCAAGACCTTCTACAACGGCGGTGATACCGCTGTTACGTACGGCAAAGCGTTCACCGGCCACACCGTTGATATATGCGGTACCCGACGTGGCGCCATAGAAGGCCACATTACCGATAAGGATATTTTCATCCGCTTCAAAGATTGAATTTTTAGGCGGATAAACCGTAATCGTACCGCCGGACAAGCCCTTGCCGAGATAATCATTCGCATCCCCTTCAAGTTCAAGGGTCATGCCTTTCGGGATAAAAGCACCGAACGACTGCCCCGCAGAGCCTTCGAAATTCAATTTGATAGTGTTGTCCGGAAGTCCGCTTTCACCATATTTACGAGTCACCTCGGACCCCACCAACGTGCCTACGACGCGATTGATATTGGTGATGGCCAATTTTGCGCGAATCGGTTTCTGTTCCTCAATGGCAGGACGACACATACGCAAGAGCTTGGACATATCCAAGGTGCGTTTCAATTCATGATCCTGGTCAATCATATGCATATGTCCTACCGATGCATCAATGTACGGACGGAACAGGATGCGTTTTAAGTCAACGCGGGACAATTTAAAATTATCGCCTTGCGATTTCTGGCGTACGAGATCGATACGACCGACGAGTTCGCGTACGGAGCGAATCCCCAAGCGCGCCATGATTTCACGCAGTTCGCGCGCGATGAAAAGCATCAGATTCTCGACATACTCAGGTTTACCCGTAAAGCGGGCACGCAATTTTTCATCCTGTGTCGCTACGCCGTAAGGGCACGTGTTGAGATTACATACACGAGCCATTTTACATCCCACGGCTACGAGCGGCAATGTGCCGAATCCGAAAAGCTCCGCCCCGAGCATAGCCGCTACGGCCACATCGAAGCCGGTCATCAATTTAGAGTCCACCTCCAATTGAACACGATCGCGCAAACGGTTGAGCATCAGTGTCTGATGGGTTTCTGAAAGGCCCAACTCCCAAGGCACGCCGGCATGTTTCACGGACGTACGACCTGCCGCACCGGTGCCGCCGTCATAACCGGAGATCAGGATATTATCCGCTTTTGCCTTCGCCACACCGGCGGCAATAGTGCCGACACCGGCTTCGGATGTCAATTTAACGGAGATACGGGCATCTTTATTGATGCATTTCAAGTCATAAATCAGTTCAGCCAGATCTTCGATAGAGTAAATATCGTGATGCGGAGGCGGAGATACGAGTTCAACGCCCGGTGTGGAGTGACGAGCCTTCGCAATTTCAGGATATACCTTCTTGCCCGGCAACTGACCGCCCTCGCCCGGTTTCGCC
This sequence comes from Veillonella sp. AS16, assembly GCF_000517785.1. Taxonomy (NCBI): domain Bacteria; kingdom Bacillati; phylum Bacillota; class Negativicutes; order Veillonellales; family Veillonellaceae; genus Veillonella; species Veillonella sp. AS16. The sequence goes on from NZ_AZYX01000019.1 coordinate 85,164, forward strand.
CCCTGGGCGCATTTAATTTGCAATTCTTTTGCATGGATCAAATAATTCGCCGTTACCCCGAAACGTCCCGATGCGATCTGTTTTACTTCGGAGTTCATGCTGTCCCCGTTCGGCAACGGTTTAAATCGCGCCACATCTTCGCCGCCTTCACCGGAGTTCGACGTGGAACCGAGACGATTCATGGCAATCGCAATCGTCTCATGCGCTTCCTTACTGATGGCGCCGTAACTCATCGCACCCGCTTTAAAACGCTTAACGATGGATTCTTCGGACTCAACCTCTTCAATAGGAATACCGCCGCCTACAGGGTAATTCAATTCCATCAAAGACCGCAATGTAACGTGGTAATCGTTCCGAATCGCATTGGAATATTCCTTGTACTTCGCATAATCGTTGTTGATAAGGGATTCCTGCAGCAAATCGATAGTCTTAGGGTTGAACAAATGCTCTTCCCCGTCTTTCACAGGACCATACCAGCCGCCCGGTTCAAGTACTTTTTCTTCCGATTTGAAAGCACGGTTAAAACGCTCCAATGCTTCATGCGCTACCCCGCCGAGGCCGATACCGCCGATGCGGGTCGGCGTATTCACGAAGAATCTGTTGATAAAGTCCGAATTCAAGCCGAGGGCTTCAAAGATTTGCGCCCCGTGATAGGAACGAACCGTGGAAATCCCCATTTTGGACATAACCTTCATGATACCGCCTACGGCCGCTTTGATATAGTTCTTTTCAGCCTCTTCAGCCGTAATATTGCCGAGGCGTTTACGGGCCTGTAAATCACGAACCGTTTCAAGCGCCAAATACGGATTGACAGCCGTTACGCCGTAACCGATCAATGTACAGAAATGATGTACTTCACGAGGTTCACCGGATTCCAGGATAAGCCCCATCTCCGTACGCAACACCTTGCGGATCAAATGATTGTGAACGGCCGCTACCGCCAGCAAGGCGGGAATCGGTGCATGATTTTCATCAACGCCGCGGTCGGACAAAATCAATACATTCTGATCCGTACGCGCCGCTTCTTCCGCCTTTTCGCATAATTCCAGCAATGCATCACGGAGGCCTTCCGCACCTTTGGACGGGTCGAATAGAATCGACAAGGTCACGGATTTCATGCGACGACAATCAAGGGCCTTAATCGATGCCAGTTCCTGATTCGTAAGAATCGGCGTGCGCATCGATAACGCATAGGTACCTGCTTTATTAGGATCCGTTAAGTTACCTGAATTACCGAGCATTACGCGCGTAGATGTAACCATTTCCTCCCGGATGGAGTCAATCGGAGGGTTCGTTACCTGCGCGAACATCTGCTTGAAGTAGCTATACAACAATTGCGGCTTATCGGACAGAATCGCAAGCGGCGCATCGGCACCCATAGCGCCTACAGGGTCCTTGCCGTCTTTCGCCATAGGTGCGATCATGCGTACAAGGTCTTCCTGTGTATAACCGAAAGCCTGTTGCTCCTTAAATAAGTCATGTACGGTAGGAATCGCGCTTTCATCGGCCTGAGTAATTTCAGACAGATGAATAACATGTTCCTTTACCAATTCATGGTATGGAAGTTCAGTAGCAACGCGCTGTTTAATTTCTTCATCGGAAATAATGCGTTGTTCCTCCGTATCGATAAGGAGCATTTTCCCCGGTTCCAAACGCCCTTTTGCACGGATATTTTCGGCATTTTCATTTACGACGCCAACCTCGGACGCCATGATTACACGGTCATCGGTGGTCACATAGTATCGAGCAGGGCGCAAGCCGTTGCGGTCAAGAACACCGCCGATAACGGTACCGTCCGTAAAGCCTATCGCTGCAGGGCCGTCCCACGGCTCCATCATAAAGCTGTTGAACTCGTAGAAGTCGTGTTTTTCCTGGCTCATGAGATTGTTGCGTTCCCAAGGTTCAGGGATCATCATCATAATCGCATGAGGCAAGGAACGCCCCGTCATGTGAAGGAACTCCAATGTATTATCGAACATGGCCGAATCGGAACCGCTGTCATCTACAACGGGAAACACCTTTTTAATATCCGGGAACAACGGAGATTCCGCCTTGCCTTCGCGGGCATTGATCCAGTTTACATTGCCGCGAATCGTATTGATTTCGCCGTTATGCACGAGGAAGCGGTTAGGATGCGCCCGAGCCCAGCTTGGGAATGTATTCGTGCTGAAACGGGAGTGAACCATCGCCAACGCCGATGTGAAATCAAGATCGCTCAGATCGAGGTAGAAATCCCGTAGCTGCCCCGGCGTCAACATTCCTTTATATACGATTGTCTTGGACGACAGGGACGCAATATAGAAGTCGCTGGATAATTCCTTGCTCAACGGAATGATACGCTTTTCAGCCACCTTACGGATGACGTACAGTTTGCGTTCGAATTCTTTATCATTCATTACATCCAGGCCTTTGCCGATGAGGATTTGAATCATCCACGGACGGATGAGCGCCGCTTCCTGACCGACTGCGGAGGAATCTACAGGAACTTCACGCCAGCCGAGCACGATTTGCCCCTCTTCGCGTACAACCTCTTCAAAGATACGCTTTTGCTCGTTACGAAGGCTTTCATATTTATGAGCAAAAACCATACCGACGCCATAGGAGCCGGCCGGCGGCAAATTAATCCCCAGCACTTCGCATTCACGTTTGAAGAATTCATGGGGAATTTGCACCAGAATACCGGCACCGTCACCGGTATCTTTGTCCGCACCGGCGCCGCCGCGATGTTCGAGTCTCTCCAAAATCCGCAAGCCGTCATCGATAATATCATGAGATTTCTTACCTTTAATATTAACGACGAAGCCCATGCCGCACGCATCCTTTTCAAATCGGCTGCTGTACATGCCATTGGCCTCCATGTTCGCCTGCTCTAATCGCTGCTGTTCAATTGTGCTCTGTTTCATATCCATAACGTGCACCCCTTCGTATATCACTTGATTAATCCCAAGCACTGCGGTATCGTTCCGTTCGGTCTTGGTGAAAGTAAAACTACAAACCATTCTGTAAATTGAAATTCTATAGAATTTTTTGTCTATGCACAGTATACCACTGTCCATTGGGAAATGATAATATAAAAAAAACATGGTCTATGCATTCAACGCATAGACCATGACTTTTTATCAAGGTTGTTTTTTGTATACAAAGGCGCATCACTCAAAATCGTTACCGCCTCATTCTTACCATACGGCACAAACGTTAATTCCGATGCATGCAAGCATTGTCTCGTATAAGGTTTAGTACGGGTGCCATACATAGCGTCCCCCACGATGGGATGACCCAAATGTGCCATATGAACACGAATCTGATGGGTTCGCCCTGTGAGCAGTTTAAATCGCAACAAGGTATGATTTTCTTCATAACCCAATACGGTATATTCCGTTTGAGCAGGCTGTCCGAATTCATCGATAATACGGCGATTATCGAATACAGGATCTACACCTATCGGAGCATCTACAGTACCGGATGTATCAATATGTCCCTCCACAATACCCGTATATATCCGCTCAATACGTCCCGCTTTCAATTCATCAGCATAATACTGCTGAGCGGTCTTCGTCTTGCCGAACAAAATACATCCCGATGTATCGCGATCGAGGCGATGGACGGGCCGCACCTTATGAACTACACCTTTTTTAGCGTAGTATCCCGCCACATAATTGCTCAATGTAGAGGACTTTGTCTGTCCCGCCGGATGGACCAGCATGAATGGAGGCTTATCGACTACAAGAGTATGCTCATCCTCATAAAGTACAGTGAGAGGCCCGTTTCCTGCCTCTACACCGTAAGCCTTGTCCTGCGGCAGTTCAAGCGTAATGACATCACCTTTTTTCAACAAACGCTGCGAATGAGCCACACGACTGTTAACTTTCACCCGTTTCTTGCGAAACAGCATCTGAATATCGCGGGACGACAGAGAAAAGCGATCTTTTACATATTTAGATACGGTCAGTTCCGTCGGTTCCTTTACCGTATAGGTTTTCCAACTCATATAGACTCCATGTAGCAATTTAATTTACATCGTACAGAGAATAATGCACATAATATATCAGATATATTATGTGCATTACCGCATATTACCACCATTCGTTGATATATGTTTTTTGTATCGGATAGAGAATATCGAAATAATCGAGCCATTCCGCTCCGCCTTCCAATTTTCCTTCAAAGGCGAGATCGCGGGCGCTCAATGTGCCCATAAGTAATTGACTCAAAGCTCCCACCTCTATGGTGATATCACCCTTTTCATCGACTACTTTGCTGAGTTTTTTCACAGACGGAGTCAATGACGCTCCGAACTGAACCTCATACAGTCCTTTATTCCAAGGGCAGAGAGAATCTTTCACAGCAAAGGTGAGGGAAATGGGCATCATCACCGCATCAAGATTGACAGGGATTGCTTCAAGCGCCGTTTTCACATCTACGATACGGCTCATCATGTACGGCATCGTCGTATGGCCCGTTTTACCGTCCGGATAGAAGCGGTAATACGTATCATGCAGGCCTTCATTCCAGCGAATCGTCGTACCTTGAGAACGATGGTTATAGAAATAATTCAGCAATGCCCGTTGAGCACGACGCGTAGTGTATACAAATTCCGTTACGGGAATTTCAGGCTGACCCAAACGATACACCGCATACCCTTCAACGATGCCTTCATCGTTATGAACGACGGCCATATTGACACCTTCCGCAAAGAAGCTGCCCAACAGACGCGTCCATTCCTTTTCACCGCGCTCCGCATAGCCGCAAAGCCCCTTAGTATACGCTTTATATACGGGATCGAGCAAAGTCCATTGATCAACGCTGTTGAGCAATCCGAATTGCAATGATTTGTCCGTCAAAGGACGCAACTCTTCAAGCGGCATGGTCTGTACCCACTGATGGGCGTACAATTCCCAGCCGTACTGTTGATAGAAAGCCGCCTTCGACGGCATCAGAATGGTCATCGCCTGACCGCGTTTACGCAGTTCTTCAAGGGCTGCGGTCAGCAAAGCACCGCCTACGCCGCCCCTGCGAGCAGCGGGATGTGTCGCCACACCCACCATGTAACTCGTCGGCAATACGGCACCGCGAACATTGAGATTGTATTGTCGCAAGTGAACCGTGCTGAGCAATTGCCCCTGCTCAACACCGATAACCGTATTCTCCGGTTCATAGCAATTAGAAAAATAATATTGAAAAAAAGGATCTTCCTTCGGTTCAAAGCAGTACGCCCATAGGTTCTCTACATGGGGCGTATCCTGAGCCGTAGCAATTCTAAACTCCATAATTATTTACCGCCTGTCGCATTGTCCGCTTCATTCGCATATACCGCATCATACTTTTCCGCAAAGTGATCCGGATTATAAGACTCTTTGGCCTGACGTAAACCCGGCAAGCCCATATCCTCTTCACGATTAATAAATTCAGTATCGCTGAATTCATGACGAATGAACTCGTTATTGATCGCCTGATATAGACCGCGAATATCCGGATTCGCCTTTTCAATATGAATAAGCGCTATCTTTTCATTCAATAATTCACCGATGCTGAAAGCTTCAACACGTCCGAATAATTTGATGGCACCGCCTTTTAGGCCTAATACATCCCAATTGTCGAAAAGCAGATTGATAGCTGACAATTCGTCCTCGATGCCTTCTTCATGATGGGTTTCCACCCAGGATTCCGCTGTTTCACGGCATAACGGAATGATATCTTCCGTAATCGGCACATACTCATAATTAGAATATTGCATACGGAACTGATTCAAATGATTTTTCTTCTGTCGGAATTTCTTGCCCGATAAATTGATGAGGTCTTCCGTTTTATAAATATATTCGTAATTATCGCGGTCCGGTGTAAATTCATATCGCCCCGGACAGAGTTCCTCCATCCGTTCTTTCATAATCTTGCTGATACCCTTAAAACGGAATGGCAAATTGTTTTCTACAAACCACTCTTTAGCACGCAATAATCCGTCTAAAAATTTAGCGTCCTTGCCGGCGAACGGAGGCAACAGAAACGGTTCGCGCTTCCCGCCGCCCTGAATATACAACACGCCTTTTTCTTCAGCCCAACGAATCCCGTACGGATCCTGCCACATATATAATGTGGTAAAACAATTATCCGACGCTTCATAATGATGTTGCTCAAAGTATGAGTCAATCAGCGGCTTATCACTCAATTCAAAACGTTTAAATTCTAAAATAATAATCCCTCCCGTCAAATAGCGCCCGCGGCTTATGTAATAATTCAATTACATAATGACCACAGACTTCATGTTATATTTTTACGGATTCGCCCAACTCAAAGGTTCCGCCGGTTGTAATAACCCGGTCCCCCTCATTGAGCCCCGAAACGATAGCGACTGTATCATCTTCAGTGATACCGACCTCGACGACACGAACGTCAACGGTGTTATTTTCCGTCACCACATAGACATATTTACCGTCCTGATTCTCTCGAATTGCCGCAGCCGGCACTGTGAGCATTTTCGCTTTCACGTCGGATTCTATCACCAATGTATAGAATTCACCGGCTTTAATGAGGCCCTTATCATTGTTGAAAGTAGCTTTTACCAGCACGCTCGGTACCGATTCCGGCTGATTCGTATCTATATACGTGAGCTCGCCGGGTATTTCCTGGTCGCCCACCTTTAAAAATACCTTCATACCGTTTTTCGCGTCCGCACCGGACAATTTCATCGCCGCATCGCGCGGAATGCTGAGGGATGCCACCATCGGAGTCGTTTGCTGAATCATCATAAACGGACGGTCCGCGATTGCCATCTGACGATCTTCATTATAAATAGCCGTTACGGTTCCCTCCATCGGTGCCACAATCGTAGACGCCCCGATTTGAGCGGATACCTGTGCGATTTGCGCCTCTATAGCGGCCGTATTGGCACCTCCACCACCGCCGGACGAAGTAACAGTCGTCTGTGGTTGAGACCGCTCTACAATACGGTCATATTCCTTCTGTGTAATCACACCCGCTTCACGCATACGCTGTGCTTGCGCCAATTGTTCACTCCCGACGGATGGAGCCGTCGTCGTTGTTGTTACAGCCGGCGTATATGACTGAGCTTGTGCCAATTGTTCCTGAAGGGCCGCTAACGATTGTTGCAATGACGATGTATCCACGGTCGCCAAGGTCTGTCCCTGCTCGACGTGGTCGCCTACTTTCACAGCATATACGACCTGCCCCGTTAAGGTCGGCGTTACCGTCGCCTTGTTCAAGGCTGTTACATTCGCGTCATTATGTATCTGTAAAGGCATATCCTTATATGTCACGTCCGCAACGGATACATTTTTCGCACCGCAACCGGCAATGGCAAGCGCCATACATACAACACATAAAATAGCCAGTACAGAATATATACGATTTCGTTTCATTCTGTCACATCCTGTCTAATATTGATTTTTATCAATATCTTAGTATATCACAAATTCGATTAGAATTATATGAAAGTCCGGTCACTTTCCCTCCACAGCATCAGCTGAAATTAATTTGTTATAATACTTTTGTTATAATACTAATAGAATCTAAAATATCAATATCAAAGAATCAAAGACTATACCATTCACATACTCAATCATACTCAATATAGAGGAGGTTCCCATGGAAGAACGCATGGATTTTAGAATTTTAAATAACGGCAGCTTCATTCCATCTATCGGTTTCGGCACATACAAAACAGGAACGGCCGATGAAACGGAGCAAGCCGTGGCAAATGCACTCTCCGCAGGATATCGCCTGCTCGATACGGCGGCATACTACGACAACGAGGAGGCCGTCGGCAAAGCCATCAAATCATCCGATATTAAACGGACCGATATTATTATCTCCACCAAGATATGGCATTCCGATGCGGGCTACGATAATACGATGCGTGCCGTTGAAAGTTCTCTGAAGAAACTGGATACCAACTATATCGACATCATGCTCATCCATCAACCGATCGGCGATTACTACGGATCATGGCGCGCCATGGAGGAATTGTACGATCAAAACGTCTTGCGCGGACTCGGCCTTTCCAATTTCTACGAAGACCGCCTCATCGATCTGCTCTATCACTGCAATATAAAGCCCGTAGTAAATCAGATTGAATGTCATCCGTTCAACCAACGCCAATCCCTCTTACAGGTCATGAGAAAACATCAAGTTGTCGGCATGGCGTGGTCTCCGTTCACAAGGGACAGACAGCCGATTTTTGACCATCCGATTATCAAAAGTCTCGCTGAAAAATATAATGTCACAAAACATCAGGTCATCCTCCGCTGGCACATCCAGCGCGGCATCATTCCACTACCGAAAGCAAGCACATTAAGCCATATAGAATCTAACTTCGATGTGTTCGATTTCAAGCTCACCAATATCGACATGGACGTAATGGAACTGTTGGATCAGCGGGCATTTTTAGAAAATCATCATACCGTAGAAGGGCTTGAGCGGATTTTAAAGCTTAAATAGATTTTTACTTATGATGACCTGCTTTCCTATCCGAGCACTATTACAAAACTAATAAACTCCCCCTTCCGTCAAGCCTATTAATAGAAAAAGAACCGACTGATATTCAAAATACTTCGACTCCAAGAAGCGCATAACTTTATCAATCGGTTCTTTTTACGTTATTTCGGCACATTAAATACGAGTTGTATAAGCACCATGTAAGTAATAGTGCCCGCCACAATGGAAAGGAACATATTACGCTTCCACAGGTGCAACACCACCGTAATCATAACAGCGATAAATTCCGGTATGCCGTATGGATAGGAAAGCACTTCGGTTTCTTTCACAGTATAGACCACAAGCATACCCATTACGGCAGACGGCAAGGCTCGTCCCAAAAACAGAACAAACGGTGGCGCCGTCTTGCCGGGCGGGAATATGAGAAAAGCGCCGAAGCGGGTCAATAAGGTACCCGCCACAACGATAGCGACGGTCATAACCATTTCCATATCAGTCAAGGCGCACACCTCCCCACTTATACGCCACATAGCAGACGATGAGCATCGCGGTCATCGATAATAGCATAAATGCCGATTTACCAAAGAGAATCAGCATTACGGCAGCTACCGCGGCACCACACAAGCCAAAGATTTTAATGGTCCTGTTTTTAGCGTTTAACAGCATTTCTAAAAAGACCACGATAAACAGTCCGGGCAGAACGAAATCGATACCGCGCAAATCAACGGCGGACAATAAATTTCCAAAAAGTCCACCGACAAAGGTGCTGAACACCCAAAAAACATAATTCAGCCAGGACACGTGAAAGTAAAACCACTTTTTATCCACATCGTCAGGTAATGTTGTGGTCGCATTGATAGCGAAACTTTCATCACACATCCAGGCCACCGTAGGGAACCATTTCCACCCCATATCTGTATAACGCTGTAACATCGACAGGCCGTAGAAAAAGTGACGACCATTTACAAACATGGTCAACAAAAACGCATTAAACGGATCAAAGCCGACCATGAGCATTCCGATGGTAACAAATTCCATCGAGCCTGCAAAAATAGTTGCCGCCATAACGGGCGGAACCCACCACGGAAAGCCTTGACTCGTCGCATACAGCCCGAATCCGAGCCCGATAAAGAAAAAGCTGATACCCATGGGAATCATAATGGGCAGCGCAAAGGAAAAAGGACTGCGTTTTTTCACAGTCACCCTATGATGTTCATCAGGCTGAGATATATTCATCGACTCGACTCCATTTTCTTAAAACACAAAATACTATTACAAAGCACGTTTCAAGATTTCCCGCGCCACATCCGGAGTAATGTCACCATGTTCGCCAAGGGCTACCATTCCATGCTCTTCCAGTTGTTTAACGATGCGTTCAATGGACGTTTCGTCCAAATCATAATCTTTCAAATGTGTAGACACGCCGAGCGATTCAAAGAACTCGCGGGTCTTCGCGATAGCCGCATCAGCCTTTTCATCCTTCGTCCCCTCGTCGATATGCCATACGCGCTCCGCATATTGAGCCAATTTATCGAGCTTGTCCGCCTTTTTCACCGTTAACAGTGCAGGCAACACGATTGCCAGTGTTATACCGTGGTCCAAATGATATGCGGCGGTCAATTCATGTCCGATGAGATGTGTCGCCCAATCTTGCGGCACACCGGCACCGATGAGGCTGTTCAGCGCCAAGGTCGATGCCCACACATGATTCGCTCGAACATCGTAATTATCCGGTTCTTCGACGGTTTGACGTCCGATTTCAATCATGGTTTGCAAAATACCTTCCGCAAATCGATCCTGAATGCGCCCGTCCACGGGATATGTCAAATATTGTTCCGTCGTGTGTACAAACGTATCAATAACACCGTTTTTCACCTGTTTCTCCGGTAATGTGAAAGTAAGTGTCGGATCGAGCATGGAGAATTTTGGAAACACCAACTCACTGAACACCGGAAATTTACCGTTTCCATAGGTGATAACGGCGCCATTATTCATTTCAGACCCCGTTGCAGGCAGCGTCATAACCGTTCCGAACGGAACCGCTTCAGGCACCATAGACATCGGTACTGCAGGAACCCCTGCTTTCAATACGTCCAGAACAGGTCCGTCATACTTTGCCCCTAACACGATGAGCTTCGTCGCATCCACGACGGATCCGCCCCCTACGGCGAGGACAAAATCGATATCATTGTCCTTGATAAAAGCAACCGCCCGTTCACACGTTTCAAGGGACGGATTCGGCTCAATGCCGCCGAACTGTTCCACCTTGCGATTACCAAGTGCCTTTATGATTCGATCAATAAGGCCGCTGCGCACTGCAGAACCGCCGCCGTAAGTAATTAAAACATTGGCATCCTTCGGCACCAATGTATCCAATTCACCCAATCTATCTTTACCAAAAACAATATGTGTAGGATTGTAGAAATCAAAATTAAACATAGGCCCTCCTAAACATCGTATAAAAATCGTTATATAAATAAGATTAAATATTATTGCTCCAAACGGCCAAAAATACCCAAAATATTTATAGGCATTACATTATATAGTATAATGCATAATGATCTATAACTTTCAGTATATCATAGTTCAATAAGACCACTATGCATTATGTCATAACTAAAATCTATAGCAAACAGGTATATTTTAGTCTATATACAAGAACCCATTTCAATGATAGGATATAAAAAAATAATCTATTACAGAAAGGGATATGTATATATGAAACTCAAAAATTTACTCGCGCCTGTCCTCATCGGCATTTTAGCATTCGCCATTGCGGGATGCGGCAGCAACGAACAATCAAATACGCCTAAAGAAATCAAAATCGGAGCTACAGCCGGGCCGCATGCGCAGGTAGCCGAGGCGGTGGCAAAGGAAGCAAAGAAACAGGGTATTGATCTCAAGGTAGTCGAATTCTCCGATTACGTAACACCGGATAAGGCACTTGCGGACGGAGACATTCAACTCAATGCATACCAGCATCAACCGTATCTGGAAAACTTCAATAAGCAAAACAATACCAACCTGGTTCCTATCGGTAAAACGGTGTCACTGCCAATGGGTCTATACAGTAATTCCGTGCACGGCGTAGCGGATGTACCGGAAGGTGCCATCGTAGCGATTCCAAATGATCCGACTAACAGCGGCCGCGGTCTTGCATTACTCGCTAAGGCGGGTCTCATTACATTGAAAGACGGCGTCGGCTTCAAAGCGACCGTAGCGGACATCACTTCAAATCCTAAGAAACTTCAAATTCAGGAACTTGAAGCGGCTCAATTGCCGCGCAGTCTCGACGATGTCACAATCGCCGCTATTCCGATGAACTACGTTCAAAGCGCAGGCCTCAATGTAGATAAACAGGGCTTCTTCTGGGAAGGGAAGGACGAACTGTTAACAATTATAGTTCTCGCCGTTCGCGAACAGGACAAGGATAATGAAACCTACAAGAAAATTGCGGATATCTATAAATCCGATGCAATTAAACAGTTCATCAAAGATACATTCAAAGGATCCATTACATCCGCCAACTAAGCATACTCCAAAACACTAACACTATATACGAAGAGGGCTGTACGCTCAATATGTTTTCATCATATCGAGCGTGCAGCCCTCTTATTATGAATTCCGAATTCATTCCGGATTATAGGCAAAATCAGTACCAAATATTTATTACCTATTACCTATTATCTATAATCTTTATTCTTCTGTATCGAATGTGACCTCTAACGGTTGTCGTTCAACAATATTGCGATATCGCACTTTAGGATATCCCATCAGAACAGCACCGGCAATGACCTTATCATCCGGTACACCTATCAATTCCAGCAACGGCTCATACTCCGCTTCACCGGCGTGTTCAAAGAACCCCGCCCAGCACGTCCCGAGACCGACAGTCGGCGCATATAATTCCGCATAAGATAAACAAGAATGCCCGCTATCATGAGTTCGGTGTACATCTTTTTTCGACCCTATGGCCACCACCAATGCCGGAGCATCCCGCAGGATATAATCCTTGCCCTTATCCACTTCGGCTTGGGCCGCTCTAGCGTACAGGCGCATAATCGGCACTGTTTTTGCCGCAAAATGCATCCACTCAAGAACAAGGTCCGAAATACGATGCAACGTCTGCTTGTCGCGGATTACAATATATGAAATGCCCTGTGTATTTGTTGCCGTTGGTGCCATACGCGCCACGTTTAAAACCTGACGAATCAGCTCCACAGGCACCGGTTTATTCTGATAATTTCGGATAGATCGACGACTGCGCAAAAACAGCTCCGCCTGTTGTGGCGTCAGCTTTTGCTCTTTTGTAATGTCAACTTGTTCATTTCTCGGTGTCATATCACTGTCTAAAGCAAGTGTAGGACATACGGAAACACAATGACCGCAAGAAATACAGCCCCCTTTACCCGTTACCGGCCCATTCTCGGTCATCACTAGCAGTCCTGTAGGACAGTCAGCTACGCAGAGGCCACATCGAGTACAGACTTCTGTATTTACTGTAAATAACATCTGATTAATCCTCCAAACACATACTATACCGCCTATTATATCACATACAATCAAATTATATCTACATTTTGATTTTTCCATAGCTATATAGCGGCCATATAACCGGCGTTATATCTGGACTTAAATTTCCCCATATCAATACAGCATCCGTACAGACGTTATCTCTAGATTTTGATTTTTCCATAGCCATATAACAACCATACAACCAGCGTTATCTCTATTTAACGCCATCAGCTAACTGTATCACAAATAAAAATACCCCTTATACTCGCCTGCGCCATGATTCATTAAATTCAGGTACGAGTATGAGGGTATATTTTATTTATATAGCTTATATATTTTTATCCGTATTTTTTGTCGTATATTCCAGATATATAGTCGTACATTTCGGTCATATAATAATCTATAAAATTCTATTCAAATGATTTAATAAGATTCATATACTCCGATTTATGCGTCAATCGCCAGGAACCGAAATCAGGTTCCGGCGCTTCATTCAGAATATTTGCCAACGCTTCCATAAATTCAGGGATTTTCGTAAATACGATGTTCCCGGCCATCTTGCCGAAGTTTTCAGAGCCCATATGTTCCGAGCCCCCGTCCACAAGGATAAACGCCGGTTGCGGTTTCTTGTCCACCAGTTTTACGGACCCGTGAAAGCCTATTTCTCCGATCTGATGTGTTCCGCAGGAGTGAGGACATCCTGAGATGTGCAGACGCGGCAACTTTTTCGTATCGATACCCTTTTCATCTAAATGGGTAAAGATAGCTTTCAAAAGGCCGTTGGAATCCTGCATACCGATTTGACACACCGTCGCCCCTACGCAGGACACGGATCTGCGGAAATCATTCACCGCACTATCATCCGTGAGAGAAGCAATTTTTCGAGCTTCGTCCGCGGTAAGATTGATGAAAAATATCGCTTCATCCGGTGCAATGCGAGCCTCTACCTGATCCAAGGTAACCGCATAATCCAATGCCGCCAGCAGATGTTCTACATCGGCATCGCCACCGACCGGATGATATTCCACATAATACAGCCCTTCTTGTTTTTGTCGATGAATACGATGATTCAGAACAGAATCGTCACGCTTGCCGGACTTCGTGATTTCATAAGCATATCGAGCCGGATCAACGGTCAGATTTTCTACTTCTTTCACCATGTTCAATGTTTCTTCATAGACCTTGATGAAAGCCTCCGCACCGCCCATATCAGCCGGCATATATCGCGTACGAGCCTTACCGCGATTCTTGAAGTTTCCGTGATTTGCAAAAACCATGAGCATAGCTTTCACATGATACAATACATCCTCAGGCGCCACATCACGGGCCACGGGAATACCGATGCGAGGATTGGGCCCGATGCCTCCGCAGGCATATACATCAAAGGTATTATGTTTATTTAAATTGAAACCCAGATCCTTAAATGTCGCATGAGGCGTGCTGTCAAACCCGTTATCGATGCCCATCTTGAATTTACGGGGAATCTTAATGAAAAACATCTGCTCCAAAATATATTCCCCGATAGCCGTTGCATACGGCGTAATATCAAATGTTTCGCGAGGATCAATACCCCTCAAAATGCTGGCTACCAAGTTAGACGGATTATCTCCGCCAGCACCACGATTGTAAATACCGTGTTCATAACATTCTTTAAAAAGGCTGAGAATCGTCTCCCCGTCAAGGCCATGCATTTGCAGACACTGGCCCGTCGTAAAATGCACATGCTTTAAATTATATTTACGAATAGCACCCGCCAGAAACTGCATCTGGTCCCGAGTTATACGGCCTCCGTTAAAGCGCCAGCGGCTCATGCCCGTCTCGGCACCGCGCTCCGCATAACTGCCGAATGCACCGGATTGTCCTTTATAATCAGCAATGGAGATTTCCTTTTTATAAAACTTGCGCGTCATATCCTCAAACTTAGGATAATCCGCAATCAGGCGCTCTTTCACTTCTTGTGTAATCATAATACTTACCCTCTTGGCTTATATCTATTAAGCATAATAAACAACTTTGTATCGATTTTTATATCGTATACTCATACCTATTATAGTATTACCGATGACACTTTTCTCATACCGATTAGAAATATATCGATTTACAATTTGTAATAATTATTGCTTATTTTTATGAAAGAAAAAAGAACAGCCCGAAAGCTGTTCTTTCACTTTATACATTCTCTTGATTGAGATTATTATACGCATCCTTATCGATGGTACCCATGATCTTATCCACCACCAATGCATTCGTCAAGGAACCGGATACATTAAGGCATGTACGCCCCATATCTATCAACGGATCGATGGCGAGAATCGGACTGATGGATGTGAAGTATGCACCAAGTCCCGTACCGCTAAGAGATACGGAGGCCGCCATCGTTGCCGTCCCCGGTACGCCGGCGATGCCGACGGAGCCGATAGCGATAACGATAACACTCATGATGTACATGGTCAAATCAAAAGGAATATTTGCCACGTTGGAAATATATACAACCACTAATGCAGGGAATACGCCCGCACACCCCTGCATGCCCGCCGTTGTACCGAAAGATGCCACGGTATTCGCCGTCGTAGGATTAACACCGAGACGTTTCGTCAAAGTTTCCACCGTAAGCGGCAATACGCCCATGGAAGAACGGGATGTAAACGCCAACAATAACGGTGCTTTAGCCTTCTTGAAATATGTAATCGGATTATACCCGAAGCTTGTAATCAAAATGGCCTGGATAACGAACATGATCAAAAGGCCTGCATAGAGAAGAACTACGAAAAGTCCCATGTCCAAAATCGCCTGTAAACCGCGCGTAGCCAATGTGGATGCCAGGAGCGCCACCACACCGTATGGCATCAAGCCGATAATAAAATCAGCTACCCACGAAATCAATTGATGTAGTTCATCAAACAATTTCGTGAATATTTCCATGGAATTTGTACCGGTCTGCTTCAAGAGACGGGCAACGCTGCCTAGGATAATGGCAAACACAACGATACCGATAACATTCGTCTCTGCCGCCGCCTGAATCGGGTTACTTGGAATTAAGGCGCGGAATGTATCCACCATCGGTTTGATATCGCGAATCTTTTTACCTTGTTCCACAATATCGAAACCTTGACCCAATCCGAACGCATTGCCGAGGACGAGACCTACTATAGCAGCCACCGCTACCATACCGAGGTTTGTACTCACCATAGCCACCACCAACTTTTTAAGATTAGCACCGGCCTCCATGTGCAAAATAACATGAACAATAGAGATAAATACGATAGGAATAACGAGCATGCGAATCAAATCAATAAATCCGCCCCCTACAAGAGAAAACCATTTCGTACTTTCTTTAATATATACGACCTGTGAAGGATCATCCGGAAATCCCGCAATGATTTGAATGGCCACACCGATAATAGCACCTGCGATGGTGCCGATAATAACTAGATTACCAAAAGACGTGCCCTTGCGCTGCAATCTGTATATGCCGAATAATACCAATATAAATACGGCAATGATTCCCAGACTCAACGGATTACTGAGCATCAGGTAATCTTGAAAAAATGGAATATTCATAATTGCTCTCCTTTAATTCATATCTTAATAATAGGTTATAAGAAAAGTATAGCATATATCGAAAAAATTGCAACAAAAAAATCCTCCTGAAAAGAACTTCTTTCACAGGAGGATTTACTATCCGAACGAGCAGGTTCAAATAGGTTTTACAGGAAATTAATCCACTAAGATATATGTTACTTGAATAGGACCATGCGCACCATCCACAGTGACCAGCTCAATGTCAGCTGTACGGGACGGGCCGGAGATCAAGCAAATATTTGTAGGGAAATTAGCAGGATCGTTGTTATAACGTTCCGTCAAATGTTCCATGGTCTGTGTCATACGAGGATTGATGCTGTTAGTGTATAAAACGGCAATATGCGTTGTCGGCAACAAGCTGATGGCACGTCCGGATTCAACACCGGAAGCCTGTACTACAGTAGCGGTTTCAGCGATACCGCAATATGGAAATGTAATACCGATATCAGCATTAGCGGTGTTAGAAATATTTTCTTCACGGCCTTTAGATGCATCCCATTGAAAATACGTACGTTTACCGCCGTTAGAAGCCTCATCCTGCTCAAACAATTCTTTTAATTTATATTGTTCAACCTCAGGAGAGCTTGGGAATACAACCTTACCGTTACCCCAATCCTCAATAGCCGCCAATATAGTTTCGCCCAATTTATCAGGCGTAGTATTTACGTATTTTGTACCTACACGGTCACATTGTTCCTTGAACATAGTGATAACTTGTTCACGAGATAAATCCTTGAACATAGTTTCTTGAGGACCATGGCTGTAATCAAAATCTTCCACAAAAGCTGGGCACATTTCCTGATCACGGCCTAATGCACGAGATAAACGTGCAATAAATTGTTTACGTTTAGCTTCATCCATTATTTATTCTCCTTCTTTTTATTCTTTTCATGTTCAGCATATAAATCACGGAATTTCTTGAACTTCAAGGAACCCAATTCTTTAGACTTGGTCCAGCCGTTCATTACAGGCACAGCTTGTGTCCATTTAGGCATGTTACCTTCACTATTGCTGATTAAGTTCATACCGATAGCCCCTGCTTTTGTACCGAGGTCGAATAATGTAGCATTACCGAACATTTTCGCAGCAGCAGTAAAGATAGCTTCTTCCGCTTTCGGACGAGTCTTTTCAATATCAGCCATAACATGACGATGTTCCATCAATAATTCATGCAACGGAATCGCTACCGGACAGTTTTCCGTACATGCGCCGCACAATGTGGATGCATATGGAAGATCGCCCGCTACATCATAGCCTTTGAACAATGGAGTCAATACGGCGCCCATCGGACCCGGATATACGGAACCGTAACCGTGACCGGATATATGACGATATACAGGACAGATATTCATACATGCACCGCAGCGGATACAACGAAGCATATCCTGGAATGTACCGCCCAAGATGCCGGAACGGCCGTTATCGATGATAATGATATGTGTTTCTTCAGGACCATCCGCTTCGCCTTCACGAGCTGGGCCGGTCATCATGGAGAAGTAGTTGGAAATCTTAGAACCTACTGCGGAGCGGTTCAACATTTCCATCATAACGTCAAGCGCTTTGAAATCAGGAACGATACGTTCCGTCCCCAAGAAAATCAATTGGGTCTTAGGAATTGAACTGGCCATACGACCGTTACCTTCGTTGGAAACGATGGTACATGTACCGGAGGAAGCAACGGCAAAGTTACAGCCATTAACGCCTACATCGGCTTTAAGAAAGCGTTCACGCACATAGCCACGTACGAAATGCGTCATTTCTGTAGGATTTTCCGTGCCTGTATAGCCTAATTTTTCAGCGAAAATTTCACGAATTTTATTACGTTCAAAGTGAAGACCGGGTACAACGATATGAGATGGTGGACTTACAGCAGTTTGCAAGATAAATTCAGCCAGGTCCGTTTCGTTAACTTCGATACCCGCTTCTTCCAACACTTCATTCAAACCGATTTCTTCCGTCAAGATTGTTTTGGATTTTACGATCATCTTAGCTTCCCGTTGACGAAGAATATCCAATGCAATTTGAGTCGCTTCTTTGTCATCAAAAGCAAAGTGAACTTTAGAGCCCGCTTTTTCGGCATTTTCAGCAAACTGGTTTGTATAATAGTCAAGATTGTTCAATACGTGGTCGCGTATACGCGCTGCTTCAGCACGGAAATCCAACCATTCAGGAACATCCGCAACTACGGTATTACGTTTATCATAAAACACGTCTTGTGCTTTTTTGATGGCTGCAACTTTGAAATCGTCAGCCAAGCATTCTTTTATGCGTGTCTTATAGGGGCGATTGTCATATATAAGTGCCATGTCGTCTCCTCCTTAACGGCAGTTCAAGATTTCAGCAATATGCATTACCTTAATACGGCGGTCGATTTCCCCTTCTTTATGAAGGCGATCAAGCATACCGGCGATGTTCATCAGACACGCCTGGTCGGAACCGGAAATAACGTTGGCACCGGTACCGGCGATTTCCAATGCTTTTTCACGTGTCATCACTTCGCTGATTTCAGGATTTTTAACCGAGAAAGTACCGCCGAAGCCACAGCAACGGTCCGCACGAGGTAATTCGATCAATGTCATATCTTTTACATTGCGAAGGAGTTTGAATGGAGGCTCTTTAACGCCCATCAAACGGGTAACATGGCAAGATGTATGATATGTAACGGTTTCGTTAAAACGAGCCCCTACATCCTCTACACCTAGTACATCCGTAATGAATTCCGTGAATTCATAGATTTTAGAACTTAATTTTTCAGCTCGCGCTTGCCATTCAGGCTGACCTTCCAAGAAATGCTGGTATTCATCGCGAATTGCAAATGCGCAAGAGCCGGACATGCTGACTACATATTCAGCGTTCTCAAAGCATTCGATTGTGTTCTTGATGGCATCCATAGCCGCATCATTATAACCGGAGTTTGTAAACATTTGTCCACAACATACTTGTTTCTTAGGAACCACGAGTTCGCAGCCCAATCTTTCAAGTACTTCTACCCCGGCCATCCCTACATGAGGGTAGAACATGTCAATCAAACACTGTTGGAAAAGATGAATTTTCATATTATCGTCCTCGTCTTTTCTAGTACTTAACCTAATAAAAAATTTTGATATGTATGTATGATGACAAGATCTCTTGTAAAAGCAACCCACAAAAAATCTGCCCTGAACATTACTTATGCTTTCAAATAGCTATTCGAAAGCCTTATCGTTATAATTATAAATTAATAATGCATGAAATGTCCAAAGGATTGCTATATTAGTATGAACCCATTTATTTAAACTATCGTTATGCGTTTTTCTCATAGTAAACATTGAATTTTATCACATATATTGTAAATGCCATTAATTTTTTCTGTAAAAGCCTTGTAAAACCTGTATTTTGCAAATATTTATCATTTGGCATACCAGCAATATTCTATACCTTATTCAAACATCCATTCATTTGCTTTTTTGTATTTATATTTCCGGACTTTCATCATACATTTATATAACTCCGACGACACGCTCAAATTCATGTAATTTTTATGCTCATATATTACATTTTCTTATAGTAGTCCATCAATTTAAAAAGTGCTATAATTTTACTTATATAAGTATAGTTTGAAAGGAGCCTTTTCATGAAACTAAATAAATTATCCTTATCCTTGGCAATCACATTGGCCTTGGGATCCACATTCGGCATGGCTCACGCTGAAACAACCGCAACGCAAAACAAAACGACAACAGTGACAAACACAACTGTTAAACCACTCCCTGTAAAAGCAACAACTGCAAAAACCGCTCCAAAAGCGACTGCTCAGAAGGCTGCCTCTACAGACAAAATGACCGCTGAAAAAAATGCGGATACTGAAACCAAAGCAGCTACTGCGACAAAATCAGCAGCAGGTACTAAGGCAACAGCTCACACTGCGGCTGCAACCAAGGCCGAAGCCAAACCTGCAACCGGTGCCAAAACAGCGGAAACTGCAACGGCACATAAAACGGTAAAAGAAAATTTACCGGTCGGCGTATATTCCGATACGAAAGACAGCTGGGCACGTGATGCAATTCAAGCGATGACACAGGCCGGATATTTATCGGGTTACTCGGATAACACATTTAAACCGAGTCAACAAATCACACGTGAACAAGCGGCCGCAATTTACGGCAAGGTGTTACAGAGCAATTTAAATACTCAGGATTTAACCGCTCTTACAGCAAAGGAAGAAGCGGCTGCGTACTCCGATGTAGCCGCTGACCGTTGGTCTAACTCCGCTATCAAATTGGTAAGTGCCGCAGGAGTTATGGAAGGTACGTCTAAAACGGCATTCAATCCTACAAAGACAATGAATCGCGAAGAATTCGTCGCATCTGCTGCCAACTTAGCGAAAAAGCTCAACATCTCCCCTGCTGTAAAAACCGAAAAAGTGGCTTTCAAAGACGAAGCAAGTATCTCTAAAGAATATTTAGCCGACGTACAATACATGGCGCAACGCGGCATCGTATCCTCCGGTGCGACAGAAAGTTTTAACCCGAAACAACCTGTAACACGTGCACAGGCGGCAACGATTTTACATCGTCTACTTAACGGCGCCGGCTTGGCAACAGCTAAACAAGGTCCAACAGAAGCAGCCGGAATGGATGCCGGTACTGTAGCGGAAGACATGTCCAAATCCGACAAAACGGTAGATGCATCAAAAAAGCATAAAGACATGAAATCGGATGCGGAGAAATCTGAAAAAGCCGCTAAAGAAGATGCTAAAAAAGCAAAGAAGGAAATGAAGGACGTTAAGGCTGCAAAAGAGGTTAAGGAAACAACTAAAACCGAACCGGTTTACAACGTACGCCCCGTTCGTCGCAGCACATTAAAAGCATTGGATCAGAAGCAACAAGCCGCTTTAGAAAACAAAGTATTCACGGAATTAAATAAAACATACAAGACCGATGATGCTTTCCAAGATTATGGTGTCATGTATTGGCGCGACAACCAATTACATGTGGCATTGAAAACGGACAACGACATTCCTACTGTAAAAGCAAATCTTGCAGCCCGCGGTGATTCCACTATAAACAACTACGTTGTGGTGGAACCGTCTCAATACAGCCAGGCCGAATACGATGCAATCGATGCGAACTTCCGCAACTACTACAGCAAAAACGAAAAAGCCGGCAATATTCTGGCTACATTCCCTGATGTGGAAAACAATCAACTCTATGCAGTAGTATCTACCGCATCGAAAGAAACGCAACAAGGCATCGCCAAATTGTTCGGTTCCAAAGTAAAAATGACAGTTAAACGCTAATCACGTCTATACTCAATCACCTAAAGCAGCGTATACCATGTAGTATTACGCTGCTTTGGTATATCCTAGTATCCAAAGATCAGGAAGGATTTTTATGAACAAGAATACTAAGTATGCATTGCACGCTCTCGTTTTAGGAACCTTGGTAGCGACTACCGGCCTGACGGCAGCTAATACAACAACTACTGCAACAACTGCCAATACGGTTTCATCGACAGTTCGTGCGGCTACACAGCCGGCACACGCGGATGCGGCCACTGATACATCAGCTACAACAAATGCTAAATCCCCTTTACCATCAGCTGCAACCAATCCACAAACAGCTTTAGCAACAAGGGAATCAATCACGGAAAGGGCTCCACAGAGACCTACAAATAATGATTTATCCACGGGAACACAAACCCCTGTTGTAAATAAGCAGTTACCTGTCGGTGGTCCTGCTGATATCCAGAATGTACGCCCTTATATCTTCTCCGACGTACCGAGTGATTTCTGGGCAGCTAACTCCATCAGTACCGTCACAAGAGCGAATCTCATGAAAGGCTATTCGGACGGTACGTTCAGACCGAATCAACCGATGACACGCGAAGAAGTGGCGAGTCTTTTCAATAACATTACCAATGACGGGCAGGCCGCCTTTTTATCGAGCAAATTCAAGGATATCACGTCTGACAGATGGTCCGCCCTCGCAATCGAATCGGTGGCACGGAAAAACATCATCAGCGGCTACGGCGATGACACTTACAAGCCGGAAAAATACATGTCCCGCCAGGAATTTGCCGTAGTAGCGGATAATTATATACATTATCTAGGTTATACCACTGAGGACCCTACCGTTCTCGATACGGTCGCATACGGTGACCAGAAATTCGTCGCTCCTTGGGCACAGGACGCCGTGCGCGAGTTGGCATACTTAGGCTTTACAAACTATGCACCGGGCACCTTATTTAATCCTGAAAAATACATTACCCGTGCAGAAGCGGCGGAAATCACCTATCGCATGACACAGACGGAACAGGCCTTAGCATTCCACAATACATTATTCAGACAACAGGTGGAAAATAAAACGGTCCGTATCATCGACAACACATTAAATTACGGCAATGACTTTACGAAATTCCGCAATGACGGCGCCCTCTTCTGGGAAGCAGGCCAACTATATGCATCCTTGACGGATCAAAAGAAAGTAGACCTCGTTGCCAAGGCGATTGCCGATGCTCACGATTTGCAATTAGATAAAACCGTAGTCGTATCGAAAGGCAAATTGACACAGGCGCAGCTGGAAGATTATCAGTCCGATGCCATCGCCCTCTATCAGGAGAAAGAACCGAAAGGAAAAATCATCTCCATCTATCCGAACACGGATACGAGTGCACTCATCATTACCGTTGATTCCATCCAAAAATCGACGATGAAAGCATTTAAAAAGAAATTCCATGATAATGTCTTCTTGCAGTTGCCGCCTGAACCGCTCACAAGCTCGGACGGGAACATTCACTTCCCATTGCCGCAGCGCAATACAAAAAAATAACTCTTAAAACAGCGGTGGAGCTAGTATTACTAGCTCCATTTTCTATACCTTCATATGCATACAACCCAGACATACTATAGCCTTAATATGTATATAACGGACACATAAAAGCGGTCGCACCACATCAGGTACGACCGCTTTCATAATAAACTTTCACAATAAAACAGTACTGTCTATACACGTAATGAATCTAACCGACACACAAGGTTAGATTATTTTTTTGTTACATCATTTTTTTGTTACATCATTTTCATGATCCCGCAAATTGCCGACCGGAACGTATACGGTACCGGCGCTATGAACGGAGTCCACATCTTGTTGCAGAATCATCACAACGGAATAATCGTCAGTCGTATAGAATTCGCTAGGTAATTTGTCAATTTTAAAGTCGTTGCCGAGCTTGTCCTTCACATCCTGATTATTGTTGATGGCATTTATCAATTCTTTCTTGTTGATGCCGCCAAGATCATATAAGGAAATCTGACGACCTGTTGTGGTATTGAAAGTAAAGCCTTTTACAAAATTCACACCGTTCGCATCATTGTCGCGCATCGTATAGGTGTGAATCAAGACGCTGAGAATGCCGTTCTTATCCGTTTTTACATCGTAGTACATCACTACATTTGTCTTATCGGATTCCTTCGCATTTAATTTTTCCACATCATTTTGTACCTTGGAAACGTACTTTTTGATGGTCGTATTGATCGCTTTTTCCACGACAGGGCTGACGGATTTCACCTCAGGGAACACGAGATCCAGGTGATCCGTAGTGGATTCGATCGGAGATACGCCGACTTCCTTGCGGTCCATATAGCGGTCCGCATTGGGAGCTACCACTTCAACGGTTCCGCGGTCAACTTTACCGGCTACGGCGCGTAATGCACGATTTTGTTCCGGTGTAGCGGTACTGGAAATGCGATACGTCAAATCATTGCGATTCACCTTACGGGCGGATGTATCGACTTGTTGTTCGGCCTGCACGGTTCCGTTATCCTTCGTAACAGGAATAACATCGCCTGCCGCCAAGGATGTGAGCGGCAACGCCGCCGTCATCATGATGAGTACAGTCTGTTTTAGTTTCATTGCAATAACCTCTTATTTTTCTAGTTCCTGTTCAGCTTTCATAGCGAGAGCCTCTTCTTTATTGAATTTGTGTGTTACAACACGACGAACCAGATATAGACCTGCAAAGATGAAAGCAAGCAACCCTAACCAACCTGCCTTACTTTCAAATTCAGGACCGACCAATTGAAGTGGAGATTCTCCACCACCGGTTGTAACTGACAATACAATAATAACAGCTATGAGGACACCAATCAAGCTTTCACCGACAATCAAGCCGGATGCGAAGAGAACACCACGGCGGTTCGATTGCTCCACATCGTACTCGGCAAGCTCGCCGGCACGCATTTTAGCACGAGCCACAAGATAACGGCCTACGAAATAGCTGATGAAAGAGCCAATAATAAGCGGTACTTCTAAAGTAGGCGGTAAATAAATACCCATACCGACAGCCAATGGAGGCAATGTTAAGGTAGCGGTTGTGCTCTTGAGGATCAAATTAACGATAATCGCCACAACGCCGACGCCAACGCCGATCAGGATGTAATCCCAGTCCATGCTGGAGTTGAAGATACCTTGCGCAATGGTAGTCATCAACGTCGCCTGTGGAGCGGATAATGCAGCACCCGGGTCCATGTCGGCACGTGGCAACGCACCTGTGAAGCCGTATGCCTGGTAAAGCAGATTAAGTACCGGAGCGATTGCAACGGCACCGGCTACGGAGCCGAGCAACAAGGCAATCTGTTGACGCCAAGGTGTCGCACCGACGAGCTGACCTGTTTTCAAGTCCTGCAAGTTATCATTGGAGATAGATGCAATCGCGATAACCACGGATGTCATGAAGATAGCCATAGCGGTAGCAAATTGAACACCTGCTTCGGTAGCGAACAAGTTATTCTCCGATGCGATGAAGTATACAACAAGAGAGGAAATAATCGTCGCCAAAATACCGATACCGGAGATTGGAGATGCAGATGTACCGATAAGACCGGCCATGTAACCGCATGCAGCAGCTACGAAGAAACCGATAAGCAATGCTACAATAATCCCCACCACAACGAGAGTCCACATCAAGCTTGTACTGATAGGCACAGCGGATACGAAATCCCAGAACGTGAACACTAAACCGACAAGGATGATTGCGAACACGATCAGAACAGATTTAGTATTCATATCCGTATCCATGCGATGTGTTTCGCGTTCTTCAGCACTGCTGTTCATGGATTTCACTGAGATTTTCATGCCTTCGATAATAGGCTTAATCAATGTGATCAAAGTCCAAATCGCCGCAATACCGATGGTACCGGCACCGATAAAGCGAACCTTTTCTTTCCAGATGCCCATAGCGAATTTAGCAGTTGCACCGCCATCCGGAGCATATAGATTCGTTAAATACGGTACGAAACCTGCCCATGCGACAAGAACACCGACCAGGATAGCGATACCGGATGCGATACCGATAAGATAACCGGCACCCAGTAATGCTGTGGAGAAACCCAACGGGATTTGAGTAATACCTTTGCTACCTACAGGGAGCCAGAAGCTCATGCTGTCGCCAAGTACTTTGAAACCGTTCGCACAAAGGCTGATAAGACCGGCTACAAAACCGCCGGATACGATATCTTTCATACCGGAGTTAGATTGTGTCCCGTCATCGCCGTTATGAGATCCGACCTTCAAAATTTCCGCCGCCGCACGACCTTCCGGATACGGCAGATCACTGTTCACCACCATGGCCCGACGCAACGGAATGGTGAATAACACACCTAGAGAACCGCCGCAGGCGCAGAGCAGGAATGTTTGCCAGAACGGGAAACCGTTCCAATATCCAAGCATAAGCAGACCGGGTAAAATAAAGATAATAGCGGACAAGGTCCCAGCTGCAGAAGCCTGAGTTTGTACCATATTGTTTTCAAGTACGTTAGAGTCCTTGAAAAAACGCAAGATCGCCATAGAAATAATGGCCGCCGGAATGGATGACGAGAATGTCAAACCTACCTTCAAACCGAGATATACGTTAGATGCTGTAAAAATAACAGTAATCAATGCACCAAGTAGCATCCCACGCAATGTCAGTTCCGGCAGATGAAGGTCATGGCTCATAAAGTCATGTTTCATAAGTACTTACCTCCTCTGTGAAATCATAAACTTAAAACAATATACTAAGCTACTTCCATTTTATCGTGTTAAAGCGATGATTTCAATATATATGCGGTATTTATAATGTATACATATGAACATTATAAATTTAAGTTTTCCGACAAATATCTTGAAAGGTCTATTCTATATTCAAAACACTTTATTAAGCGTGGTAGCCCTCCAAAAGCCTCCAAAGCCACCCACCCTGCTTCGCAGGGTCGCTAAGTCGTTTTTGGAGGACCACCACGCTAATATATACCTAATCGTTTACACTAAGAATAGACCTTTCATTATTCACCAAATAAAATATTTAATTTATAATTTTTCTACATATAACGCATTATCAATCTTACATATAGATTGAAATCATAAAGGTATGGGGAGAAGGAAAGCGCAATATACTTTCCCTTTCTTATATGCGCATTATGCATATACACCTATCAATTATATGAAAATAGAAATCATTCTCTTTTATTCTGTACAAATATACAGGATTTTATATAATTAAAGTACCGACAGTAGGGTCGGCATGTCTTTTAAGGAGGTTGTAAACATTATGGAAACAAGAATTGAATACGATTCAATGGGACCAGTCGAAGTCGACGCTAGACGAATTTACGGACCTCAAACGCAACGCTCGTTCAATAACTTTAAGATCGGTGAGCACCGCATCCCTATTGAACAGATCAAAGCGCTTGCGCTTGTCAAAAAAGCATGTGCTTTAACTAATGCGAAATGTGGCGCCGTAACGGAAGAAAAAGCGAAACTCATCGCTCAGGTAGTTGATGAAATCGTGGACGGCAAATGGGATGAAGAATTTCCCCTAACCGTATTCCAAACCGGTTCCGGCACGCAGACTAATATGAACGTGAACGAGGTTATCGCGCACCGGGCCAAACAATTGGATGAAAGCAACCCGCTCCATCCGAATGACGATGTAAACCGCGGTCAAAGTACAAACGATACCTTCCCTACGGCAATGCATATCTGTGCGTATTTTGAAATCACTAAACGCGTTATTCCTGCATTGGACGGCCTGATCAAATCATTCGAAAAACTACAGAAAAAAGGTAAAGGTCTCCAAAAGGTAGGTCGTACACATCTGCAAGATGCGACTTTCATCATGGTGGATCAGGAAATCAGCGCCTTTGTGGACGGTCTCAAAACGGCCAAAACTATGCTCGTTCAAAATGCCGATTACCTGCTCGATGTGGCCCTCGGCGGCACCGCGGTCGGTACGGGTGTAAACACGCCGAAAGGCTATTTGGACGTTATGGAAACCGTGTTACCTGAGGTAACAGGCGCTCCATTCCGCGTGAAAAACAACAAATTCCAAGGATTGTCCCTGAAGGATGCTTTCATGATGGCCCACGGCGCACTCAATACGTTGGCGACAACCTTATTTAAAATCGCCAACGATGTGCGGTTCCTGGGCTCCGGACCTCGCTGCGGTTACGGCGAATGGCATCTACCTGAAAACGAACCGGGCTCCTCCATCATGCCGGGCAAGGTTAATCCGACACAGTGCGAAGCCCTCGCCATGGTATGCGCTCAAGTATTCGGCCATAACACGACGATGACGCTCTGCGCAGGTAGCGGTGCCTTCCAGTTGAACGTATACATGCCTATCATGATTTATGACTTTGTTGAAAGCTGTCGTCTACTGGCGGATGCAATGAATTCTTTCACAACCCACTGCATCGACGGCGTAGAGTTCGTACCGGAAAAGCTCAAATTCTTCGTTGAACAGTCCCTCATGATTGCTACATCCTTAACGCCGTACATCGGCTACGATAAGAGCGCCAAGGTCGTAAAAGAAGCATACAAACGCGGCTGCTCTATTAAAGAAATCATCTTGGAAGAAAAACTCATGACCGAAGACGAATTCGCCGAAGCAGTTCGCATGAAATAACCTCCTCTCTACTTTGACATAACTATAAGATCCTCTCATACCTCAAATGAACGTATAAGAACCCCGCTACGGCAAATCCGTATCGGGGTTCTATTATTTCTACGCTATCCCATCAAAGAATGTAATGACCGTAATTTCTCTCGGGCAGTTTATACGAATCGGGAACCAATGGCCGGATCCGTTATTTACATAGCACACGCTATTTTTTTCCACATAGCGGCCCTTGACGTACGGTGTTCCGATCGGCACCATAGGCATACCGAAGAGAACAATCTGTCCGCCGTGTGTATGGCCCGACAACGTAAGCGGTATATTACGTTCAATGGCTTCTTCAAAGAACTCAGGATGGTGCGCCAACAGGATGACAAAGGCATAGTCGGGAATACCGGACAAGGCTTTTTCCATGAACCGCTCCCGTTCCTCCTTTTCGCGTTTATTATCGTACGCAACACCCGCGATATAGACCGGCTGTCTGCCGCCCATGATTTGAATATTGCTGTTCACTAGAACATTCATAGGCGTGTTCATCTTCAACTCGTCCAGCACCTTATTCACGTCGTGATGATATTCATGATTGCCCAGAATGTAATCGACACCGTCAGGGATTTGTTTTGTGAAAGTCGTCAGTCTTTCACAAACCTGAGGCAACCAATCCAATCTGTCGATCAGATCACCGGTGATTACGACGCGATTCGGTTTTTCTATGAGCGCCATTTTCAGTATTTCATCGAAATCATCGAGGTCGATGCATGGACCGATATGAATATCGCTGAGCTGTACAATTTTATAGTTCTTAAGTCCCTCAGGTAAATTCGTATAACCGAAAGACTCATGGGTAACAACTATCTCATGCTGCCCCGCAAAGGCCGCATAACTCGACCCGCCCACCGTCGCCAACGGCACCAGTGTCGCCGCCGTTCTGAAGAAGGCTCGGCGCCCCGTTCGATTCTCTTCAGGTGTTTTGTCAAATATCTTATTAACAATCCAATACAATATGCCTAAGAGTATAAATACGGGAATAGCCAGGAATAAGCCCATCAAAAAACCGTAGCTTTCAGTTCTAAACAGATTCATTAACGGATAGTACTGCGTACCGAACAAGTCCGCCTGATACATCATATAGTATACGACCGCCGCAAGCCATCCACCGATTATGAGAATATAGCCGATCCATGCAGGCCACTGCTTTTTAGGTTTCCACAAATTGAGAAATAGAATCCAAAAGCCCACCAATCCTACAGAAAGGATGGTGAAAAAGATTATATTAAATAGTAGTCTCATACGTTCTCCAACTATGCCGATTCAAAACCGGCCAATCCAGCACCGTATATTCCATATACAGCCATACATACCGATAAAATACCATCGATATCATCTAATTATATCGCAATTTATCAATGCAATCTAATATCTATGATGCAAGAATATATTCATGCCCAACTACAAGGCAGTTTATCTTGCAAGCTCCGTCAGTTTACCGTGCGGGCCCGCCCATGCGTAATCGGAAAACTCTTCGCGTTTGATGAGCATCCAGTCCTTCGGCAAATCGCGGTCTATAGATTTCGTCAAAGTTCCGCGAAAGGCTTTCATAAACCATTTTCTATGAGAAAACACATGGGTCAGTTCCTTTGCGAGAACGGGCTGCAGGGATAGTTCAAAGCCTAAGTCCGCTACCAGTTTCGATAGAGCCTGTTCACCGTCATCAAAGTCAGATACACCCTCAACGGACGGGAATTCCCACATGGACCGCAACAGCCCACGGTTCGGACGCTTGTGCAGTAAATAGTAATCCTCATATTGCAAAATGCCTACGAACACGGGAACATCGACGACCTTAGTTTTCTTGATGCGCACCGGCAGTTTGTCCGTATCCCCCTGCTGATAAGCATCGCAAAGATTTGCAATTGGACATTCACCGCAGCGTGGCGTCTTGGGAATGCATACGGCGGATCCGAAATCCATCAAGGCCTGATTAAAGTCGCCCGGCCTGTCGTGAGGCAAGGTTTCCTCCACGATGGCGGTGATCGTCTTCCGGCCCCTCGTGCTCAGGATATCCTCAAATATACGATACAACCGTGCGTAAATGCGCAATACATTGCCGTCGACGGCCGCCTCCGGCTCATTATAAGCCATGGACAGGATAGCCCCCGCCGTGTAAGAGCCTACGCCCTTTAAGGATTCCATCGTCTTTCTGTCATGAGGCACGACGCCGCCGTAATTTTCAACGACGTCCTGCACGCCGAGCCGCAGGTTGCGAGCCCGACTGTAATACCCGAGCCCCTGCCAGGCATGAACGACTTCATCCTCGGATGCATTCGCCAGGTCCTGCAAGGTCGGAAACAGACGCATCCAGTTGTCATAATACGGCTTCATCGCTTCGATGCGCGTCTGCTGACTCATCACTTCGGACACCCAGATTTTATACGGATCTCCGCAATCGCGCCACGGCAATTCACGCTTATGCACGTCATACCACGCCAATAACTGTGGTACCCACTTGGGGTTCTTCACCTCTGTCATACTACCTCTACTCATTAATGTATAAATCAATTCTGGCCAGATGTTCGCTTTCCATAACGGATTCCACCGCGGTCAAATCCATCTTGTCCACCGTACTGTTATCACGGCCGAACACGATAGGCCCTTTCAACTTTTTATTCTCCAGCAGCAGCGGCAACCAACGCCGATCGCCGTCCCACATATGCGCGTACGGCACATCCTCCGGCTTGAACCAGTGCGGTTCCATCTCATCCGTTTCCTCTACAATGCCTGTGAAAGTACGCAGAAAATAAACATAACTCACATGGGTTAAACTTTCATCAAAGGGAAACTGAAAGTCGAAAAGAGCCACGCATTCAAGATCCTCCTCACGGGATGAAAGGCCGGATTCCTCAAACAATTCACGAACGGCACAGGCGCGGAAGCTTTCACCGGCATTGAGCTTGCCACCGAAACCGTTATATTTATCGGCACCGAAGCCGCGTTTTTTACGTCCCAACAATATGCGATTGTCCTCATCGATGGGAAACACCAATGTTGTAGGTCTCATATATCCTCCCCGGCAATGAACTGACACGCTGATTTCTAATAAATTAAATATTGCATCAACTAAATGACTTGACGTACAACTATTTCAAACGATCATCATACGGCCATTTGATGACATTATATTATTATATCATTATTTTATGTACGAATGGACTAGTTGTGGTATGATTAAAAGTATAGATTTTGTGATAAGAAAGGAGGCGCACCATGAACAGACCGCTCATTTTTGACATCGCATTGGGCCGCACAAAGCCCGTCAATATGCGCAACGAACAAGTTCGGTGTCCCTTCTGCGACAGATCGCAATTAACGGATATTCTCGATACATCCGGCCATATCATCTGGCTCATGAATAAATATCCCGTGTTGCACGATACATGGCCTACGGTCATCATCGAAACGGAAACGGATGACGGCGA
Source organism: Veillonella sp. AS16 (assembly GCF_000517785.1). Lineage (NCBI taxonomy): Bacteria > Bacillati > Bacillota > Negativicutes > Veillonellales > Veillonellaceae > Veillonella > Veillonella sp. AS16. The sequence goes on from NZ_AZYX01000019.1 coordinate 117,098, forward strand.
ATTTTCCACGTTGCCCCTCGACGAAGCGACCCGCATCATGCAGTTCGGCCTCGATAAATGGCGTGAAACGATACATACAAACGAATTCGCGTCCATTTTATTTTTCAAGAATCACGGTCCCATGTCGGGCGGATCCATCCGCCATCCGCACAGTCAGATAATCGGGCTCAAAAACTACGATTACTGCGAAGATATCCCCGTAGAGAGCATGAACGGCTGGTTACTGCATGAAGATCAGGATGTGCGCATCACCCTGTCGACACAGCCGATCATCGGGTTCTTCGAATATAATATACGCTTTAAACCGAATGCTCCGGCACGCTCCGTGGCGCTTCGATTACAACAGATTTTACGCTATCTGTTACATACCATTGCCAACTTTACGCAGTCCTATAATTATTTCTTTTACGACTTAAAGGACGGCTACAATTACATAAAGGTTGTGGCAAGATATGTAACGACACCGCTGTACATCGGCTATAAAATTCCGCAAACCTGCGACGATGACAAAGCTGCCAAGATCATACAGAACATCGCGCCTTATCTGCAAGGGAACAAAAAATAATTTCATTTTTTGAACATCAGATCATCATAAAAATATTATTTCGGTAACAGTTAAATCAAAATAATGCTTAATGCCAGTCGCCCAATAATTGAAACAGGGCTTACAGCTATACCGAATTCAGTAAATATAATTAATCAGAAATATATAATTTGAAAGGAACTATATGAAAGTATTTGCCATCGGCGACCTCCATCTATCGGGCACACCTCCTGCAAAGCCGATGGATATTTTTGGGCCTCACTGGGCAAACCATTGGAATCGCATAAAAGAGGATTGGAATGCCAACGTCAGCGATGAGGACATCGTCTTTCTCGTAGGCGACATTAGTTGGGCCTTAAGACTTGACGAAGCGGCTCATGATTTACGGGGAATCGCCTCCATGCGGGGGAAAAAATATATGATTCGCGGCAATCACGATTACTGGTGGGCCTCTGCCAACAAAATGAAACAACTCATGGGCGATGCCATTACCTTTATTCAGGGTCACGGCACAGCGGAAATCATCGACACCGAAGGCGGTCCTCAAATCATAGCATTCGGCGGCACGCGCGGCTATCTCTGCCCGGGGGATTCCCACTTTGTACCCGATACGGACCAATCCATTTATAGCCGCGAACTGATGCGAACCGAATCGGCATTACAAGAAATGGATACAGCCATACAACAGCTACCCGATTTGCCGGTAACCAGGATATTACTGATCCATTACCCGCCGTTTAACGACAGCAATGAACCGTCCGGCTTTACGGAGCTGATGGCTCGATATGACGTCGATATATGCATATTCGGTCATTTACACGACCAGATTTCATTTAAACGGATTCCAAAGGAATTCGGCACTACAAAGCTGAAGCTCGTATCGGCGGACTACATGGAATTTACATTACAACGAATCCTGTAATATAAAAGATACTGTAAAAGACAATCTATAAATATCAAATAATACTAAACAATATAAATACAACACAAGTACTAACATACCTATAATCCATCAAGGAGACACGATGAGTCGCATTCACAAGGAACATTTACAAGCCGGCTATATCTTCGGCGACACCGTCAATAAAGAGTACATCTACTTGCCGTCCGGCGAAGTCGGCACGGATCATCCTCTGGCAGTCCTGGAAACGCCTACAAAACGCGAGGACCTCACACTGGATGAAGCGGTGCACATGATTGATACACTTTCATTAAAGCGCTGCACGCACCCTAAATTGGGCAAGAAATCATTTTAATTACATAGCTACGTGAGCAAAATAATAAAATAGCGGATCGTTGACTACAATCTGCACTCCAGAAAATCAACATGATTTCTGAAAGTGCAGATCAGTATATTAAATCAACTATCCGCTATTTTTATTTCAAAATTCAATTGCTTAAATGCGCCAAATGTTATCCCAGGAATCCGCCATGCCCCATACGGATGCAGTCTTCCTTGGTAATTTCATCGTCCGCAACGAGGCGCGGCACAATTTCATCAAATGCCGTAGGCTTACTGAACAGTACGCCGCCCGGTACGCCGAGAATCGGAGTGCCGTCCGCACAGTATGCGATGCATACCATGGACCCCGGCAACACAGGCAGACCATAGGTAACAACGCGGTCCGCATAGCGTTTAATCGCTCCCGGCGTGAGATCATCAGGGTCGACGCTCATACCGCCGGTACAGAAAATAATATCTGCACCCGCCGCTTTCACCTTATCGATGGCCGCCACGATATCATCGGTATTATCCGGCACAATCTCATGGGCAATTTTGGTGACGCCATATTCGGCACAACGTTCCTCAATGATCGGGGTGAAAGCATCCTTAATACGCCCTTCAAACACTTCGGATCCGGTCGTAACGATGCCCATCGTCTTACGCACAAACGGTTTTACATGTAAAAGCGGTTCATCCTTTGCAATATCCCGTGCCGCCTCAACCTGTTTTTCGTCCAGAAGCAGCGGAATGCATCGCATTCCCGCCAGTTTCTCGCCTGCTTTCACCGGGGTATTATTAAATTTCGTAACAATCGTCAGCTCTCCGATACTGTTAATAGCATGCAGACGTTCCACGTCCACCTTGAAGAGACCGTCCGCGTCCGCAATCGCCTCGATTTTCCCCTGCGCCATAGGTCCCGCATGCATATAGTTGCCGCCGGCCATATCATAAAGAGCACGAGCCACATCCTCTTCATGCAAGAAGCCCTCGTCCTCCGGCTCCATCACAAATACGTGTTCCTTGCCGAGATCCAGGAGTTTAGGAATATCCTTCTCCGTAATCACATGGCCACGGCGGAACGGCGTGTCTTTCACCTCACCGATGACAATTCTCACAAGATCGTGTAATAATGCATGCCCTACAGCATCTTGCGTTCTAATGGACTTCATATGTTCTCCTCAATTCAAATTATTCTCAATCTAAAATAAGCAATACAAATTATAGTATATACATACAACTTAAAATATGCGAGCCGCTACGAGGCCTATCCAGCACAGGATAAGACCGCCTATGACCTGCAATCCACCATACCAAAGCGCCTGTACATAGGATTCCGCCATCATGAGCTGCAGCATTTCAAAGGCAAATGTAGAAAATGTGGTGAAAGCCCCGAGGCCGCCCACAACGAGAAAAAATCGCAGCCATTGCGGAATGTCGGGTCTCTGCATATACAGCCCCAAAATGAGCCCTATAATCAAACAGCCGACGAGGTTCACTACAATGGTACCGTACGGAAACGACTCGACCTTCGCCATTATCCATTCACCTACGGCCAGGCGAAATAGCGCCCCTAAGGCTCCGCCGAGGGCCACCGCTATATATTTTTCCATAATGCCTCCATCCATTTGCTTTCACAATTCGTGTAATTATCGGTAATACCCGATAATTATCAAGTTTTCCGTATTAGTAATAGCCTGATAGTCTCAGTATACTATATTTAGAGAGCATGGAAAAGAAAAGGAGTCGTCATGAAAGCCAGCCCCGTTAAACTGACCGACCTAAAAATCAACAATTACGAGGATCCGTTTTTACAGCATCAATATGTATGTTTGGGTCATAAAATCGCTATCATCCGCCTGTCCATGAACATGTCTCAAAAAGAGCTGGCTCATCTGGTAGGAATCAGCCGCAGTTACCTAAGCAAACTCGAATGCGGCATCGGCATATCCGGTGTCTCCGTGGAAATCCTCTTCAAAATCGCCCAGTCCCTACAGATCAATATCGGAAAGCTGATGCATCTGCGCATAAAGGACTACAAAACGTGCAATGCGCACCTGACGGCGCATTATAAGAGGATGGAATTTCTTAATCGGCATAAGGGATAGGGCCTCAGAAATCTCTTATAAAAAGCCCCACAGTTCATCAACCGCGGGGCTCTTTCTATACTTCATTGATTTTTTTATCCTGTACTTCCGCATTCGCTTTTTTGAAGATGAATGCATTTGTTATATGTTTACGCATGGCTTCTTCCGCGGCCAGTTCATCATGGCGCTCGATAGCATCCACGATCTGATCGTGTTCGTCATCGCAGTCATGGGTTCTCACGGCATTAAAAGAACTCAAATACATATCGCGGTTAACCCGCTCCCGAAAGCTTTCCAAATATTCCACAACGCGTTCGTTGCCGGAGCATTGCGCAATCATGGAGTGAAAACGGCTGTTCACGTCAACCCGTTCGGTCGCATCTTCAATGGCATGCATTTCTTTGCATAAAGCCTTCAATTCTCTAACCTGCGCCATTGTCGCATTGCGTGCACAAAGGCGCGCCCCAAGGCCTTCCATAACCTCCCGGCATTGGTAGAGCGCTATGATTTCCTCCGGCGTATCGGATTTTACCGTAACACCCTTCCACGGAACGATAACAACGAGATTATCCTTTGCCAATTTACGGAACGCCTCGCGTACCGGCGTCGCACTGACCCGTAGCTGCGCCGCAATTTTCACTTCATTCAGCTTTTCCTCAGGCATCAGTTCTCCCGTTAAAATAGCCGTTTTCAGTGTTAAATATACCTGCTCGCTCAGCGGCAATCGCTCGATGGCGTCCACGGACGATAATTTATATTTCCCTTTTGATTCACTCTTGCCCATAGTCATCCCCTCACGCGTCCCTCAGCTTTCACACTTTCAAAGAACGCATAAAATGAGTATAATAAAGTATAAGACAAATTACTCTATAAAATAATTTGTATATATAATCGTTGTATACACTATAATTATAAAACTCGCTTATAAGCCTGTCAATTTAACAATAGCCAAGAGATTTATCATTTTTGAAAGTAAGGAAGTTACACCATGAGCCGTTGTCTGGTTATCATCAACCCCGTATCTGGGGGCGGTGCGGCACGCCGTTACGCCCTCGATTTACAATGGAAATTGAGTACCTTATTCGATACGATCGAAGTCAAATTCACCACCGGTGAAGGCGATGCCACCAGATTTGCAAAGAACGCCTGCGATCGCGGCTTCGACGCCGTATTCTGCATGGGTGGGGACGGAACGGTAAACGAAACCGTAAACGGCATAGCCCAGGGGGGCTTCACCTGTACGTTCGGATTCATCCCCGTAGGAACGGTCAACGACATGTCCCGCGCATTGGGCATGCCGCAAAATCCGATGCTGGCTATACGCCGTCTCGACATCAACCAGACGCGCAGCATCGATATCGGCCGTTGTAATGATAAATATTTTTGCAATAACATCGCCGCCGGTGTCATTCCGAAGGTTATCGAAGAGGTAACGCCGAAGGAAAAACGCATTTTAGGCCCTCTCGCCTACTTCTTGCGAGCCGGTCAGGCGCTCTTCACTACGAAGGACTACACATACCGCATCCGGACGGAGGATGACGACTTTATCTGTAAGTCGCCGCTCGTCCTGGCGTTGCTCACAAATGTAGTGTCTAGCTTTGAACGGTTCATGCCGGAAGCATCCGTCGACGACGGCTATATGCGCATTATCATATTCAAGGAATACTTCATCCTGGATATTCTAAGCGTATTACCGCTCATCTTAAGCGGTGCCATCTATAATTCACGGTATACGACGACGTTGACCGTAAAAAAGGCGCACATCGAACTCTTATCGCAAGTCGATAATTTACCGACGAATATGGACGGCGATCAAGGTCCATACATGCCGGTAGATATCGAGGTATTACCGCAGGTGCTCAAGGTGTTCGCACCGATCAAGCACAAAAAGAAAAAACCGTTACTGGCGAATATTCCCCGTATTTAACATATCGTAAGGATTTTTGCTTATACTAAAATTGCATCATGCAATCTGAAACTGTAAATATAACATGCTTTCACCGGCATATCGGTGAGCCGACAGAGGGCCTCTTTATAGAGGTCCATTTGTATTTTATAACGCTTTACGAGTTCATCTCCGGATGTAACGCGGTCCGTCTTGTAATCCACGAGGACCCACGCGCCGTCCTCTTCAAAGGCGGTATCGATAATCCCTTGAAGGAACAGATTCTCGCCCTCTTCAAGGGTGTCGTACACGCGTTTTCCTTCAAAGAGCATGCTGAACGGCAATTCCCGTTCCACGCGCTTTGACGCGATTAAACGCTTGCCCAGATCCGATATGAAGAACCGATACAGTCCCGAATCGTTCAGTAAATTTCGTTCTTCCGCCGTGAAAGTTCCCTTCAATACCAATTCATCCAATCGTTTTGACAAGGATGCCTGCGTATAGGTATCAATCGGCAGCCACTGCATGGCCTCGTGCATAAGGGTCCCCCATTGAGCCCCGGTCAACACGTCCTCTTCAGACTGTAAAGCCTGAGGCTTTCTGCCGAATACGGAGTTCGCTAATACATCGTCATCTACCGTAACAGAAGGCTGTAAGGCCACAATGGTATCGGTCTTGGATACCGCCTCAACATCAGAATCTATATCACCACCGTCAGCGTCCGCTCTGTCAGGCGCGGGCTGAACGACATATGAAACGCCGGCATTCTCAGACGCCCTGTCGACAGGTTCGGATTGCGGCAGAGAATCGATATTGCCCGCTTCTTCCTCCCGTTCCTGAAAGCGTCGCTTCAACTCGCTGACGGATATTTTAGCGGTTCTGCGACAGGCATCTTCGTAAGGATAGGTATAGTTGAACCGATCGACGATGACTTGCGGCAATGCGACCTCATTGACCGCCGCCAATTCGCGCACCTTGCTGATTGTCGTTTCGTCCACATCTGCTTTGTAATCCAAATCGCCATACATCGCACCGTCATGTATTTCAACCTTGATACGACATTGTTTATCCTTTAAATCAAAGCATGTGGAACCTTCATATTCGATGCCTGCACGCAACAGATTTCCTCCGTCCAGATGGCGCGCTGTTCCCATGAGGACCCAATCCAAGTAGGAATTCGCCTGTGTAATGAGGTCCTTCGGCAATGTCTGCGTATCTGCGGCGGCACCGGCTTTCACCAGTTTTCCCGCAGCGGTCAGGCCCTTTTCGCTCAACAGGCCTTTAATAAAGCCCGTTATGAAGAGTTTATCCCTAGCCCGCGTCAACGCAACATAGAGAATACGCTGTTCCTCGGCCTTGAGGGCCGCCTCTTTGACGTCTTTCACATAAAACCACGGCATGGTAGGGTATGTGACGCGTATATCCGGATAATAACCTTTGAGCCCGATGCCGGCATTCTTATCGATGAGCAGCGGCGACGTCAAATCGCGTTTATTGAACCGCTTTTGCATGCCCGACAGAAACACGACAGGAAATTCGAGGCCCTTACTCTTGTGAATCGTCATGAGGCGCACCACATCGTCCGCTTCGGTAACCACGTTGGCCACAGCCATATCCTGATTACTGTCACGCAAGCTTTCAACAAAGCGCAAAAATCTGAACAGGCCTCGGAATCCGGACGATTCAAAGCCCTTCGCTCTATCGTACAACGCCAGCACGTTAGCGCGGCGCACCAAACCGTTCGGCATGGCGCCCACGTAATTTACATAGTCCTGGGATTCGTAAATATCCCACAACAGATCAGCCACGCCGTGACGGCGGGACAATGTACGCCACCGCTCCATATGGGCGATAAACGACAGTAGCCGCTCATCCTGCATCTGCTCCGCATAGGCCGGCATGAGGGCCCACAAAGTCCCCTCTCCGGAAAGACGAAGCGCCCCCAGTTCATTCGCATCGAGGCCGACCAGCCCCGAATGAAGGACGGCCGCCATCGGCAAGTCCTGTTCCGGATTGTCGATAACGGATAACAGTGCTAAAAGCAGCTGAATCTCCTGGGCCTCAAAGTATCCGTCCCGCTCGTTCACGACCGCAGGAATCCCCGCCTGCCGCATAGCCTCCACGGCGCGGGTGCCCCAACCGGCAAGGGAACGGCGCAACACGGCAAAGTCCCGCCACTCGATCTGCCGGAATGTGCCGTCCGGATTCTGAACGCACTTTTTGGAGGCGTGAATCTCCTTGATTTTTTGAATTATAAAATCAAGTTCCCGTTCGTTATTCTCCGGCTCATCCCGGTCCTCTTCCACGTCTTTCACATAGGCGCCGAGCATATCGGGGCCCACATCGAGCAGTTGCAGTTCCACGTCGCCGCCGACCCAGTTATCCGGCGCATCCTCCACAATACGGCCCGGAATGAGGGATTCCCTCTCCGTGTAATCCAGTTCGGCCGCCTCGGCGGTCATAATCTGATAAAACAGAAAATTCGTCACCGCCAGAATATTTTCATGGGACCGGAAATTCTTCGCCAAATCGATACGGCGCTCCACCGCATCAGTTCCGCCGTACGTATTGTACTTGTCCATAAACAGGGAACTGTCCGCCATGCGGAAACTGTAAATGGCCTGCTTAACGTCGCCCACATAAAACCGATTATCCTCTTTGGAAATCAAGTTGATAATCGTCTCCTGCACCCCGTTCGTATCCTGATATTCGTCGACCATGATTTCCTTGAAAGTATCCTGCAGTTCCTTCGCCACATCGGACGGTTGAGGATCATCCTCCGTTCCGGGCTCCACGAGGAGCGCCAGGCACAGATGCTCAAGGTCGTTAAAGTCCATGATTCCCTGTTCCTTCTTCGCCTCCACATAGGCTTCGTGGAAGGCGATTGTAAGCTCCACAAGTCCCTCAATGACGGGATACTGAGATCTGAACTGCTCCTGCAATGTCGTTTCCGATACAGTGAATATACCGGATTGCATACTTTTCAAATCATCTTTATTCTGATTGGCCAATATTTTGAATTCTTCAACCAAAGCAGGATCCAGGGATGCGGCCTCTTTCGAGCCCAGTCGCAACTGATCTTTTAAAAACGTATCCAGATGCACACAGGCGGAGCCCATCGCATCCCACGTATGGGCCGAAACGAGGGTCATAAGGCCGGCCAACTGATTATCATAATTTTTCTGCCACTTTTGAGGACCTGCAGGTTCTAAAAGGATCTGCTCCATCCGCTGCAACCGTTCCCTGATGCGTTCAATGGACTCCATCTGCTTTTCCCACATGGATTGGCCCCACAAGGTCTCTACAGGCGATACATCCATCGCTTCCCTGTACGGCTCCAAAGCGTGGCGCAGCCATCCGTCGGGATTGCTGAGGGACATGGCGTAATTATATAGCGCCATCACCTTCTCCGATAAGCCCGCATCGGATTTATCATCGCTGAAGAAGTCCGCCAGTTCATAAATATTATAACTGCCGTCCTCGTAAGCCGCTTTCAGCAGATCCTCCAGCACCTCCTGCTGCAGAAGAGCCATTTCCGCCTCGTTTCCGATGCGTGCGGTCGGATTGATGTCGAGTTTATAAAAGTACGAACGGATCACCCACTGACAGAAGGAATGAAGCGTTGAAATATGGGCGGACGGCAACAGATTGAGCTGCCGTTCCAACCGCGCCTGCAGCTTCGGATCATCTGTGGATTCCATGGCCTTTGCCAACGCCAAACCGATACGGGAGCTCATCTCCTGTGCCGCCACCTTCGTGAAGGTTACGACCATCAGTTCCTGTACGGATAACGGATTATCCATATCCTTGAGGCGCGTAATGATGCGTTCCACGAGAACCGCCGTCTTACCGGAGCCCGCTGCGGCCGCCACCAGCAAGGTCTGAGCCGACAGAGCCGAATCCTTCGGTGCGATAATCGCCGATTCCTGTTCTGGCGTCCACTTAACAGCCATGGTCTTCACCTCCTTCATTCAATGCTTCTTTCATAGAGTTCAGCGCATCCTCTTCCGCCAGTCTGGATAAATAATTGTATTGATTGCGACTCGAATCGAAGCGGCACACGTTCTGATACTCACAATAGGTACACGGCCGCACGCCGTTCAGCTGATACGGCTTGATAGGAAACAATCCGTCCCCTATCTGCTGTCCCGCCCGGGCCATCACGTGACGAGTATACCGGCACATAACATCGAAGTCGCCGGAGCTCTTCACCTTCGGCTTGTCGCCTTTATGAATCTGCTGATCCTTACCGATGCGAAGCGGCACGTAAGGTCCTTTACCGGAGCCATAATTAAGCACCTGATTGTCGATGTGCATCAACAATTCCACATCATCCGCGAAATAGCCGCTGTTCTGCAAGGTGCTGTTCTTCTTAGCCAGCTCCGATGCATCATCATAGGATATAGGCGCATCCGACGATGTCTGCGGATTCTTAACGTACGTATATACGACCGCAGCCGGAGACATCGCATCGCCATGCGTTCTGCCGTATGCGGATTCCAATGCCAGTAAATATGTCATCAGCTGCAGCTTGAGTCCGTAATACACATCCTGAGCGCTCACCTTGGCACCGCCCGACTTGTAGTCGATGACCATGCCGTACGTTTGACCGTCCGCGGTATATTCATCGATTCTGTCAATCTGTCCCACAAGACGGAGGTAGCGATCAGCGCCGAGAGGCACATTAATCGGATCCCAGCCGCCTCCGAAACCGAAATTCTGCTCCAGATACTTCGTATTGAAATCGCTGCGCTTCGACCATTCCACGAGACGTCCTACGGTCGATTCCAATGTGCGCTTCACACGGCGTTCGATAGCCTCCTGATACGCTGAGCTTTCATCATCACTGAACTGATTATCTCTCACGATTTCATCGGCAACGGTGCTGCACATCTCGCGCTGCATCGACTCATCCAAATCGCGCCACTGCTGATTATGTTCCAACAGATAATTGCCGAGACGCTCCAGATTGGCGTGCAGGAAGGTACCGATTTCAGGCGCCCCGAAGGCACGCATCTTGCGCGGTTCCAGGCGCAATCCGTACTGTGCATAGAAGCGGAACGGACATTGCTGGTATTTTTCAAGACGTGTCACGGAGCCGGACATGTAGCCCTTTGACAGGAACAGACCGTTTACTAAATCCTGCGTAATGACCGGCACATCGTTATTATCGCGAATACCGCGCGACACCTCGGCCAGACGAGGTCGATAGGCTGCACTTTGACGAGCCCAGTTATAAAGGCCCCACCACACGGGACTCACGGGTTCGCCGCTAAGAAGCGCCCCCCATCGTTCCGACATAAGGGACAGGCTCTGATTCGGCCGCCATAAGTAGCGTTCTTCCGTATCGGGCATGATGGTAAGCGGTACATCGACGGCTTCATCCACATAGCCGAGCGATTCCAGACGCTTAATCACGAGGGACGGTTCAAGCCCCGCACCGTCCTCACCGGATCCGGCATAGGACAATGTCAACGAATCTCCGCCTCTTGTCATCGCCAGGTAGAGCAGGAAATTTTCATTGAACGCCTTCGGCAGCGCTCCTTCTGCAAGGGTAATGCCGGCCTCTGCCAATTCCTGACGCTCCCGGTCCTTGATGAGTCCTTCATCGCCCATGCTTTGCGGGAATACACCCTGATTGAGGCCCATCACGAAAACCTTCGGCCACCACTGACTGTATCCGCGCTCGATGGTGGTGATTACCACATGGTCGAGAGACGGCGGAATCATGGAATAATTAACGTCACTCAATCCTTCTTCGAGGAGCAGCATCATCTCATCCAATGTGAGGATTTCATCCTTCATCACCGACGATACTTCGTCAATGAAGGAAATGACCGCATTATACATCTGCTCATGGCTCGCCTTGGACTCCTGATCTCCGCTCGCCTCGGCGGCTTTAGCCCACTCATAAAGGCGCTGCGGCACCTGCAGCACCTCCAGGATGCGATACAGCTCAGCGCCCCATTCGCCGCCCGTATGGCCCTCCGCATTCGATGCAAAATCAAACCACGGCGACAGGATGTCCATGATAACCTGACGGGACCTATTGACACGCGCTCTGCGAGGCGCATCAAAATAGGTTTCCTCATCGTCCCGCCCCCTTTGAAAGCCCTGTAAATACGGCCAGCTTTCAGATTCCCATTTATAATGATCGATACCGAATTCGAGAACGTAATTCTCCAATTCATCGACGGCCTCGCGCGTAAGGGGCATTAAATCCGTTTTCAATAAACGGAACATGCTGTCACGGCTGTAGCTATGACGGACGATACCGAATAAATCCGTCAACAGTTCCCCTAAGGGATGATTTTTCATTGGCCGCTGACGATCGATAAAATGCGGAATGCCATAACGGGTAAAAACCTTTTCCAATGTATCCCCATAGGTTTCCGATTCGCGCAGCATGACGCACACATCTCGGTACCGCGCGCTTTCAGAGGATTCCACATAATCCAATATACGCCGTGCCACCGCATCGGCTTCGCGCTCCCTATTATATCCTCTGATGAGAGGGATCCTCTCATTTATAGAGTTCGCCCTTGCAGGACTGGTAAAGAAATCGGACTCTAACGCCTGTACCACCCGGGGACCTCGCTTGCCATCAAAGCCTATCCATTCGATTCGGCTACCATATCGGGCGACCAGTGTGTCATAGATTTCAAGGGGACGGCTGAAGAGATGCTCTCCGCGACGTGCAACATTGAGCGCTTTTGGAGCCACCGGCAAATCGACGGTAATAACCGCTTCCTTCGCCAGATCAAACAGGGTATAAATCAGTTCATAATGAGTCGGCGTAAACCAATGGAAACCGTCGATAAAGACATGGCAATTCTCCATCAACGGAGAGTACGGCAACGCCTCCACGATTTCCATGATCGGGTCTATATCGCGCTCGCCGTGACGGCTGATTTCTGCTTCGTATGCCTCCATGCACAGAGCAAGTTCACGCAACTTCTTCTGCAACACACCGTTCTTTACGGATTCAGCGCCGCGTTCCAGATCATCCGGCCCGATGCGAAACGCACGAAACTCGGAGAATAACTGTTGCAGTACCGACGAGAACTCAGAACGTTTTGTCGCCTGTTCCAAAAGCCCTAATTCCTGCTGTTTACGCTTCATCACAAGGCGCAGCAACATGGCGCGACCGAACGCTGTCAGTCCTGATTGATTATTCCCTTTGGAACCGATAGACTGGTACACTTGGTATCCGAGACGTCCAAAGCCTACAACCCGCACCGTCGTAAAGCCTTTTTGCGGCATAAACTCCGCCAGCTCCCGTTCCACCCGATAGGTGGCCGGTTCGGGCACGAGCAGAATAATCGGATCCCCCGGGCATTCTTTCATCACTTGTGCAATACGCGCGTAGACGGCCTGCGTCTTGCCGGATCCGGCGCGTCCGTAATATATACTGATACTCATGAGACCTCCCTGGTGAAAGCTTTCACCATCTCAATAGTAAATCGTCAAATCGTAAGAGGAGATACAAATATCTCCACCATCTTTATATTATACTATTATATACTATCGGGCCGGTTTATCGTATATTGCGGGGTATTTATATCCGTCATCATACAGTCTTTATACCCGTCAAGTCGTTCTCAGTTTATAGTTGGTAATTTATTTTATGTTTTATTTACAATTAATATTTTTTTCGATATAATATACTTTAAAGTATTTATTTTGTGGTATTTGTAAATTAAAACTAGGAGTGACTTTACATGAACAAAAAACATTTAGCTGCAGCATTCGCAGTATTTGCAGCAACATCTATATCTTTTTCCGCATTTGCTGCATCTGTAGATGCAAACGCACGCGCTTATGAACGCGCTGCTCAACAGCAAGCTCAATCCGGCTATTCCGATACGGAAGCCCGTAGGCCTATGGTACAAACAGGTTATACTGCAACTCCTCCACAAGTTGCTAAGAAAAACGTGGCTGCCGATCCATATGCAGCAGGCGATATGACACAACAAAGACCTGTATCTAAAGATTTAGGCGACCCTATCTTCGTTGCACCTCAAACAACAGCTATCGGTCTACAAATCATGGATCCGATCCCTACTACACAACAACCTGTACATCAGGAAACAGTGGCATCCTTGAACTATAACAATAACGGCAACTCTTATGTGAACCGTTACAAAGCAAACCAGTTGAACGCATTCGACGTTCTATTGAACGGTAAATCCTATACATACAACTTGCCTGCTTACACAAACGGCTATCAGGTAAAAACAGCAAGCTCTTATAATCACACAGGCAACGGCGTTGCTAACGTGTTCTCCACAAACGTGATTACAGAGGCTGTTGTCAACAATCAATCCTTGCGCATCACTGTTAACATGACTCAACCTACAGCAGTTGCGGCAGGTAAATTGATGTCCATGCAAAAATCCGGTAATCTTTCCGCTGCTGAAATAGCAACATTATTCGCTTATAATGAAAGCTATGATGGAGTAAAACAAGCGGCTTATTACGATGTATTCAACAATGCAGGCCGCTTCATCGTTGTGAAATCCGGTGCTGTTACAGTTCCAAACGGCGCTCAACATCCGTATGCAACGGCTATGTTTGCATTGACTGACGATACAGTAGCGGCTGTTACCGTATCCGGCAATACATCCGATGCTTATGAATTGGTAAAAGGCACTGCATACGCTATCGCACAATCCGCAAAGGTTGCAAACAATAACGCCGCATCCAAGGCAAAACGCTAATCAGGTGTTCGCACAAAAATAAAAGCTAATACATAACAAAAAGGGCTGTACCCAAATGTAAAATTGATTACATTTTGAGTGCAGTCCTTCTTTTTTCAATTCATGGGATTAAATTTGCAACACGTTTTGTCCTATAACCCTTAGATTAATAAATGTTTGTTGAGAATTATTTATAACAAGAAACTTTATTATATACGTCTCCATTATCTATACAATCTGGTTAAATAAGTGACGCTCAAAGTTACAATTATAGTACCTATAATTTCATTTATGGTAATATTATGATTCAATACGATTACATCTAAAACTAATGTTGAAATCGGTCCTAATGCACTAATTATTGCAGTTTGTGTTGCACTAATAGCTTTTACTCCATAAGATAAAAGATAGGAAGGGATTATAGAACACATTAAAGCCAATAATACTAAATAAACCATTACACTATCTTCAAACCAAAAACTCGGTGTAACATCTTTCGAAAAAACCATAAAAATTAAAACTAATGCTATAGTGCTTATACACATATAGGCACTGGTAAAAGCAGTTGCTCCAATCATTTGAACGGCATACTTACTATAAATAATAAATATAGCCCAAAAGATTGCAGATAACAGAACTAGCCCTCCACCGACCAGAGTATCTCTGATATTTCCGATTACAATTGGATTAAACATAAACATTAGTCCAATTACTGTCGAAAAAATTAAACCGATCTGAACGATTGTAATTTTAGAACTCTCTTTAGATAGTAGAAAAACATATATTGGAAAAGTAAACAAGATAGCACGTTCCAAAGATGCAGATATGAATAACAGTCCGATAAAATCCGCTATCGATGATGACAAATAAATAAAGGAGCCGATTACACCGTAAATCATTACCTGTTTAATGCCTGTATTCTTCCAATCCACTTTTAACAGTGGAACTAAGAAAAAGGGTAATGAAATAATAGCCCTATACATTAATATCATAATAGGAGTAATTTCATGTAGGTAAAGAAGTTTCGCAAAAATGGATTTCGTTGATAAAAAAATAGTTGCTAAAAATATTGCTAATAAACCTATATTTTTTACTGACGAACTCATTCTACATACCTCTTTCCAGAATTTCTAATATTTTAACACTCCCTCTTACCGAGCTGCAGAAACACCTTCAAAGCCGTTTGTGACATCAAGCGATACCCCAACTCATTGGGATGTACTTCGCCCGCAAATATGATCTGCCCATTACGGTCCGCTTCATTCAAAGTGCTGTAAAAATCGATGGTCTTATGATGGTGTTTTGCCGCATAGTCTTTTAACCGGTCGTTAACGGCTACGACTTCACGGTTGATGCCGTCCATATCACTATCTATCTGTGTTTCCAAGCCGATGATAACTCGTCCTTTTTCAGCGGCCTGTTCGATAGCTTTCACAAGAATACGAAATACATAGTCCGCATCACGTCCCTGCAGAATATCGTTGGTACCGCACATGAGGAAGATATAGCGATTTCGGTCGTAAGAGACGGCACTCGACCAGGCCTCCACACGATTGAACAGTCCCTGTACGGACAGTCCGTCTACGCCGTAATTGGTAAATTGCGTATGCGACATTGCCTCTGCGCACAATTCAACCCAACCGAGCCCGTACGGTACATCATAACCGCGCGTAATGCTGTCACCAAAGCAGACTATATGCATAACGAACCTCCTTCGCTACAGATGGTTTCTATTATTTCTATCACTTCGATATCAATAGTTTATACGATTTCGACACAAACAATTTCTGTTACTTTAATACAAATACTTTCCATCAAATCGGTTCTGTCAATTGCTCATCGGTATAAACACCTGAGCTTTCACCGATTAAGACGTACAAAGAACAAGGCACATGCTCCGATAGCAGGAGCGATAGCGATGGACATCAAGGACAGTTGGTAGCTGCCCGTCATGACGAGGACATTGCCTAAGAGAAGTGGCGCCAGGAGCGCACCGATTTGATTGAACAGATTCACGAAGCCCGCCGTAGTGCCGCGCAAGTGCGGCGCTGCCGACTGTACCACGAGGGCATTCGTCAAAGCGCTGTGCATAAAAGCACCGATTCCCAAGATCGGCCCCGTTACAAAGAGCATATCCGGATTATTCGTGCTGGCAAATAAAATCAGCGCAGGTGCAAACAGGAACATCACAAAAGCCGCCAGGTGATTCTTCTTAATCGGTAAAATATCCGATAAAATACCGATAGTCGGCTTTGCAATAAGAGCCGCCGTACCGAAAGCACTCATAACCTGCCCTGCATAGATAGCCGTTACGCCCAGCTGCTTAACCATGTACAAGTTCGCCCACTGAGTTACGCCCCAGGTCGTTCCCGTCGCGAAGAAGCCGGCGATAGCAAGGCAGCGAATATTTCGATTGGAAATAATATGCTTCAAATTTTCCTTTAAGGATGTTTGACCCATACCGAGTTTAGCCGCTGCTGCAGATGCTTCTGATTCGCGCTGAACCATGATCTCCGCACTCGGTTTACGGACCGTGAAATAACACAAAAGCCATACCGCTAACGGCAATGCGGCTGTCACGAGAAACGCGGTCTGCCAGCCGTAATGAGTCGCCACATACGGCGCATATAGGTTAACGGTTGTAATGCCGAAAGAGGTACAGCTCATAAAGAATCCTACCGCCACGCCTCGTTGATTCGGGCCGAAGTGATCGCCGATAGCACTCAGACAGGATGCCTGTACGGGACCAGACATAACGCCTAATAAAAACCGCAATACCCATGCATAGGTATAATCCGTAATGGTGCTCATCAAGGCTGTTACCGCAGCCATACCGATTAAGCTGCATAAAATAGTTCGGCGATAGCCGATCTTATCCGCCAGAATACCGCCGGGCAATACCGTGAGCGCATAACCGAAGTAAAATGCCGCAATATGCTGAGATCCCATCTTTGCCGTAAAATTGAGCGCATCATTGACGATGGGCATAACCGATGCCCAGGATAAACGCATGACAAAACTCAATAAAAACGTGAGCCATACGCTGACTAAAATTAAAATCTGTGACCGTGAAAACCTGATTCCCCCCATGGGACCTCCTCTATACAATAATCAAATTAATACATCGATAGCATACCATAGAGGATAAAGATTTTCTATAAAAACTATTCCCTCCGGCGCTAATTCTCATTTACTTTCACCTATGCTATACTGAAAGCAATATATTGATCAACATAATTTCATAATCATCTTATGCAAATCATTGCAGTTGTGAACACCTTCAAAACTGGTCGGCTCTTATGAGTAACCTTAAAAAATATTCAGTAGATATAATCAGATCTGACAAAACACTTCAATCTAAAGTATTAAAAATGCGTAAGCAATATAACGATACTGTCGCGGTAATTAACTATCTTGCTAACTTAAAATCTGAGAGTATTGCTGATATTGGACAAATTACAACTATTAGCAAACAACGTATTAAAGGACCTGTTCACACAACAGATATATTAACAAATGTTATTATCCCTGATGATTTACTAAAAAGGGCCTATTTTTTCTTAATAATTCCAACGTTCTCTACTCTAATAGAATTATCGGCTAGATGATACCCCCTAATAGGAGGTATCGGCGGCTTAGGCTTATAAGATAAAAAATAAAACCCTCCAGGTCACAACCTACAGGGTTTTAAAAATAATTATATAATTCTGAAAACATTATACTCTACTGTTTTCCGCTTTAAAATTATTATGGCGGAGAGGGTGGGATTCGAACCCACGGCCCCTTGCGGAGTCACTGGTTTTCAAGACCAGCTCCTTAAACCACTCGGACACCTCTCCATAATTTAGTATTATATCAGATAAACCATTGTTATCGCAACATAAGGACCTCTCGAATCTCGGGAGGTCCTTTTTCACTGCTGTTAACGACGATATCTCCATAATGAAATTAGAATAAATCTTTTTTCCACATGCCGATGATGGCAATGATGGAACACACCACGGAAATGCCTACCACTTCATAGAATCCGTTCGGATCGTCCTGGAACGGCAATGCCACATTCGTCCCCCACAGGCTGAATATAATCGTCGGCACCGCCAAGGTAATCGTAAGGGCCGCCAACATTTTCATCACCATATTGAGGTTATTTGAGATGATGGATGTGAAAGCGTTCATCATGTTCATCAGGATATTAGAGTACATCTCAACCATCTCGATGGCCTGTTTATTCTCGATAATAACGTCTTCCAGGAGGTCTTCGTCCTCTTCGTACATCTTGAGCAGATGTTTATAAGTCGTATGGCCGCGTAAACGCAACAGCCTCTCCATAACGGTACCGTTCGTACGCAAGGCGGACGTAAAGTATGTCATGGATTTCTGTAATTCCAACAACTGGAAAAAGTCCTTATTCTTCGTCGTATGACGCAACTGAACTTCGATATCGTCGGTACGGCGGTTGATCTGTTGCAAGTAACGCAGGAACAGCGTTGCCGTACGGTACAGGATCTGGAACAGGAACCGCGTCTTTTTATACGTATAAAACGTAGACAGTTGATTTGAAATGAACGGATACAATACCTCGGACTCTTCAAGGCATACGGTAATGAAGAAATCAGGCGTCAAAAAGATGCCGAGCGGCACCGTATCGTACATATCGTTACCACGAATCGCCGGAATGTTGATAACGACGAAAATATAATTATCCTCCAACTCCACGTGAGAACGTTCTTCCATATCGAGAGCGGTCTTTAATACATCCGTCGGAATTTCCGTCAAAATATTGATGAGGGATAACTCATCGGGGTCAGGGTTCACCAAATTTACCCAAGAACCTTTTGTGGCATCTGACACAGTGTAATCGGCAACTAATTCTTCTTCAATATGTTTGTACACCGTAATCATGCTATCCCTCCTTCCAACGAACGTACAATAATAATCATCTCTAAAATTATATACTATTTAAGGATGCTATTCAATTCAAGATGCTTAATTTTCTCCGTGAAAGTAAAAGAGACCGTCCAACGGACAGCCTCTTTCACCGGATTTATATGTCTATGAGAATACCATATATCTAGGAGAATGCCGATACCATGTATCGGCCGGTCTATGTTACCCCTGATGTTCCGATAATTACAACAACCCCAGAAGCAGATTGACCGCTTTCACAAAGGAAAGTCTATCTTAACCTTTACGGTTTAAGATTCGGATGGAGTTTAAGATACAGAGGATGGATACCCCTGTGTCGCCGAATACGGCCCACCACATGGACGCATAGCCCATGAGGCCCATCGCCATGATGATGATCTTGACGGCAATGGCGAATACTACATTTTGCCATGCCACACTCAATGTCGCCTTGGAAAGGTCGATAACATGAGCGATAGCTTTCAAAGAAGGACGCATGAATACGACATCGGCCGCTTCAATGGCCGCATCGGCACCACTGCCCATCGCACCGCCCACATCGGCACCGGCCAATACAGGGGCATCATTGATACCGTCCCCGACGAACATGGTCGGGCCATATTCGGAACGAACACCCTGCACGGCGGATAATTTATCTTGCGGCAACAATTGAGCACGCACGGCGCTCACGCCGGTCTGTTTCGCAATATAATCGGCACTGGCTTGCGCATCACCGGTCAACATGATGGTCTTGATATTCTGACGGTTAAGATCTTTAATCGCCTCCGCAGAATCAGGTCGAGGTTCATCGGCAATGATGATACGACCGATATACACATTACCTTCCGCAACAAGCACCTCTGTACCGTATTCCGCAGCATCGGTAGGATAGCCCTGCACCTCATAGCGTTCCATGAGTCGACGGTTGCCGACGAGAACCTGTTGACCGTTGGTCATGCCTACCATGCCTTCTCCGGCCAATTCCTGAACAAAGTCGGAAGCCTCGACCGTAACCCCCCGGTTCTTCGCTTCAGCGACGATACTCGTTGCAATCGGATGCGTGGATACAGCTTCAATAGCGGCAGCCATAGATAACAAATGAACCTCGCTCACATGTGAACCGACGGTTTCCACCGTATTAACCTTGAACTCACCGGATGTAATCGTGCCGGTTTTATCGAGTGCCACAGCTTTCACATTCGCAAGGGCCTCGATAACACGACCGCCCTTAAGCAAGATGCCGTGTTTCGACGCATTGCCGATCCCCGAAAAGAACGCCAACGGAACGCTGAGCACCAATGCGCATGGGCAGGAAATTACGAGGAATGTAAGGGCCGTATAAATCCATTTATTCCAGTCCCCCGTGATAAGAGACGGAATGATGGCGACGGCGATGGCCAACGCTACAACAATCGGTGTGTATACGCGGGCAAAGCGCGTGATGAAACGGTCGATTTTCGGCTTCGAGGATGCTGCATTTTCGACGGCATCCAAAATCTTAGTCACCATCGATTCTTCAAGAACCTTATCGACACGCATCGTAATGCGGCCGGATTCATTGATACAACCGGACATGAGTTGTGTACCCGCTACGGCACGTACGGGAACGGGTTCACCTGTTACAGGCGCCGTATTGACACGGGTCTCGCCTTCAAGGACGGTACCGTCCAACGGAATTAAATCGCCGGGACGTACTTCGACGGTCCAGCCCACCTCAACTTTTTCAGGGGCCATCACGACGATTTCGCCACCGCAGCATGTATCGACAACGCGTACCTCCTGAGGACGCATATCGACAGCATTCATAATCTCCGTACGGCTGCGGTCCGTCGCTTTATGTTCAAAGAACTCGCCGATACGGTAGAACAGGATAACGCCTACCGCTTCAGGCAATGCATCGATGGCGATGGCACCCAATGTCGCGATGGACATGAGGAAGTTTTCGTCGAATACTTCACCCTTCAGGATGTTACGGCCTGCGATACGCAACACAGGGAACGCAAGAATCACATACGCGATGTAATAAATCGGCTTTTCGATACTTTCAGGCATACCGATAGCAGGGTAAAACGCGGTCAACGCTTCATAGGCCATGAATAATAAGCCCGCCACGATAACGGCAATCGTAACGGCATCGCTACCGTGATCATGACTATGCCCGTGATCGTCCATAACCGCCTTGGATTTACGTTCGTAATCAGCCACGGTCACACCCTCTTCAATGGCATCGCAAATGTCCTGAATATCCTGTTTTAAAGCCTCCCGATCGGACCAAGAGCCGGTCAATTTCAATTGATGCGTAGCAATGGCGAAATTTGCCGTTTCGATACCGTCCATCTTGCGAATGCGGTCCTCAATCTTCGCTGCGCAATTAGCACAATTCAGATCCTGCAACAATAATGTTTCTTCCATGATGTCTCCTTATCGATATGTGAAAGCATATCTATCTTTACTTCGCCACAATATAACGAAAAAATAAACATATGAATGTCTGTTCATATGTTTATTCTAATAAAATATATTGTATCTGTCAAGAAGAATTATCAATAATAATATACACCAGAATTTCTGAAATCGACAAGCCCGATTACTCATATAAATTAAGCTCTTTAATGTCCTTAAAAGAAATGTCAGCGCCTTCAACAGATAATCTATGAGCCGACCGGTCTACAACCTCGACAGTGCCTACCGCCTCCGTATAACGATGACCTGTATAGTACAGCACTCGCACAAAATCCCCTTCCGCAAGCGACTGAATTGTGCGATTCAACTCCTCCAATTGATCTTCCGACAACTCTACACGGGCCTCTTTCGGCCGCGCTGCGGCGTCCAGCAATGCTTCAAAGCCCTTGAGTGCCGCAAAGGGCATAAACTGCTTAGCCCGCTGTAAACGGGACATACGTTGCTTCATGAATTTATACCTCTCCCCTGTTCTACTCTCCGTTATGGCCACCTATCAACGTGTTTCTGAAGCGCATGGTACCTTCGCTCTGCAGGCTCGATGCACGCAAAATGGCATTTTTGCCGAACTGCTCCTTAATAGATAACATCGCCTCCTGCACCTGTCGTTCCTTATTCTCCGTATTGATTGTGAAAGTACTGAACAGGTCCCCTTCCTGCGGTATGGCGGAGCGATTGGCCAAATCCTCGAAACTCACCCCTATACGGCGGATAAGCTCATCTTTATGACAATGCTGCTCATATAATTTGATGACCGCCGCCGTTAAAATCTGAAGTGAATCCGTATACCGCTTCAATTTCCTAGAGCCCCCGGTGGAACGAACCGCATCATCGGCGTAACCGATGTGAACGTGAATATGATCGGTCACACCTTTGATTTGTAACAGTTCTAATACTAAGGACTCCACCATCTCACGCATAGGCACATAAGCCTCTTCATAGGTATAATTCCGCAGTAGGATCTGGCTGCGCGACACTGAGTGCTTTACGGGGCGATATGCATGAATATCGGCAATCGTACACGGTTCACGCCCCCACGCATGGTCGATAATCAGCTCCGCATTAACGCCGAACTCTTTATACAACTTTGCCTCCGGAATCAATGTAACACCATGCAAATCAAAGGCACCGTACTTGTGTAACCGGTTCGCTATACCCCTGCCGATCTGCCATATATCGGTAAGAGGCTGATGATACCAAATCCGCTCTTTAAAGAGACTTTCATCAAGATACCCGATAAAATCAGGCGCATGTTTCGCGAGGATATCGAGGGCAATCTTGGCGAGGAACAGATTCGTACCGATGCCGACGGTGGCGTAAATACGAGTCGCCGCCAACACCGCATCGAGGAACATCTGCGCCAGCTGCCGCGGCGTCTTCTTATATAGCGGTAAATACGACGTTATGTCGATAAAGTACTCGTCGATTGAATACACATGCACATCCTCGGGCGCCACATACCGTAATAATGTACCGTAAATCTCGGCGGACACCTCCATATACCGTTTCATGTGCGGCTTGACCGTCAAATACTCGATATGGGGCGGAATCTGAAAGAGCCGACTGCGATTCTTGACACCCATCTGTTTTAAAGCCGGCGAAATCGCCAGCGTAATGGCGCCCTTTCCGCGCGAACCATCGGCCACCACAAGAGGCGTTGTAAACGGATTGAGCCCTAAATCGGCGCACTCAACAGACGCATAGAAACACTTCAGATCGATACACATATATACCCGATCCGTATCGGCCGAGCCCATACAAACACCTCCCTACCGCTAACCCTATACCTTTTACAAACCTTACCGTCGCAGTGATTACTATGATTAGTATAACAAAAACATACAATTATTTCAAACGTATGTTTGTTATTATAGGAGCATTATTGGTATCAGAATATTTTTTAGTATCAACAGCGCAACAATATAAAAAGAGCCCCTAACACCGGATATATCATCCGGCACTAGAGACTCTTATATGTTCAAATTCTATGAAATTTTGAGACTTTCACATGATGCATATCAGAATAATTCCGATAGCAATCCTAAAGAAAACAGAATCAATACATTTTATAGCAACTTATGCTCAACTAAAAACTCATGGGCCACATCGGTCGGCAATCGATGTTCTGTTTCAACGGCATAGTTCATTTTAGCCATATCCTGATCGGTGATGGTCCCGGTCAACGATTCCAAAATCGCTCTTAATTCAGGATGCGCCGCCAAGGCTTCCGTGCGCACCACATTACCGCACATGTACGAAGGATAGAGATGCTTATCATCCTGTAAGACGGTAATAGGGGCTCTGCTCAATTGTCCGTCCGTCGTAAATATAGGCATGGCATCGACTTCGCCGCGTTCAATCGCCTCGTATTTGAGTCCGATATCTATGTCTTTAGTGTTTTTGAACCTCATGCCATATACGCGTTGCAATCCTTCATAGCCGTCGGCGCGACCGAAGAAATCATATTCGCCGCCCAGCGTAAGTCGTGGCGCTATGCGCGCTAAGTCGGAATATGTTTTCAGATTGTATGTGCTTGCAAGTTCATTTCGCACCGCCAATCCATAGGTATTGTTGAATCCGTACATACCCACCCATTCGAAATCATATTTATCCTTATAGGCCTGTGAAAGCTCGTTAAATCGGCTTTCATCATAGGCGTCAGTATTTTTCAACACCGCATTCCAAGCGGTCCCCGTATATTCCGGATAGATATCGAACTGCCCCGATACCATGGCCGGGTGAATATTTGAGGTACCGCCGCCAACACCCTCGGTAAGTTCCACGGTCAAATCGGTTCGATTCTCAATCAATTCTTTCAGAATATTTCCCAAGATCAGCTGCTCCGTCATCGGCTTCGTCGCTATGCGGACAACCTTAGCCTTCGTCTGCGTCGCATAAATATGATTCTCGTAAATAGACCAGCCGCCTATACCGATGCCGACGGTCAGCAAAATGATACCGAGGGTATACACATAGCGACTATCAGCACCCCTGACGCGAATCAGCCTTTCATAAACGGAAAACAGGCAATCTACACCGATAGCCAGCAAAGCGATGAGAATACTGCCCGCAACGGTCAACGCCCCCTGGTTTGTGGTGATGCCTCTATAAATAGCCACGCCCAAACCGCCGGCGCCGATGAACGATGCGATACCGGTCAAGGCAATCGTCATGATGGACATCGTTCGTATGCCCGCTATAATGCTGGGCATCGCCAGAGGGATTTCTATGTTCCATAAACGCTGACATCGTGAAAGTCCCAATGCAATGCCGGCTTCGTGCATGCTTTTATCAATTTGTGAAAGTCCCACAAAGGTGCCGCGCACCATAGGCAGCAATGCATAAATGACCAGTGCGATAACAGCCGTCACATCGCCGACACCGGACACATATAACAGGAGGCCGAGCATCGATATGGAGGGAATGGTATACAGGAAGTTAACAACCATCATGACCGGTCCCGAAAAGCGACGGTATTCATAAATGAATACGCCCAGTAATCCGCCCAGTATGATAGCGATGATAGATGCTATGAACGCAATTTCTACATGTTCCCACAACAGGTTCAGAAAAAAGTCGTGGCGACTGATTAATAATGATATTACTTCATGCATAACATTCACCGCCTTTCTATCATAACCACTTTACAGGATTGTCGATATATTATTGTTCAGGCCCCATGTCTTTATAGGCCACATCGCGGAAGCGTGTCAATTCGCCGATGAATTGAAGTTCCACGGTGCCGACGGAGCCGTTACGATGTTTACGGATGAGGACCTCTGCATTATCACCCTTCTCGGAGTTTTCATCGTAATATTTATCACGATACAGGAAGATAACGATATCCGCATCCTGCTCAAGAGAACCGGATTCGCGAAGGTCTGAAAGCACGGGCCGTTTATCGGGACGGCTTTCAACGCTACGAGACAGCTGAGACAATGCGATGACAGGAACGTTGAACTCACGCGCGATGAGCTTGAGGTTACGGGAAATTTCCGATACCTCCTGCTGGCGGTTTTCACTGCCTTTACCCGCATTGCGGCCCTGCATAAGCTGAATATAGTCGACGATGACGAGGTCGAGGCCATGCTCAACCTTGAGTCTGCGCAATTTAGAGCGCATATCCTGCACGGTAAGCCCCGGTGTATCATCGATGTACAGTTTCGATTTACTCATCACATCGGCTGCAGAGATAACCTTGCCCCAATCGTCCTGCGTCATATCGGCACGGCGCAATTTTTCAGAACTCACCTCCGCCACGGAGGAAAGAATACGCCCTACCAGCTGTTCCTTGCCCATTTCGAGAGAGAAGAACGCTACGGTCTTGCCGGAAATCATGGACACATTCTGCGCGATATTCAAGGTAAACGCCGTCTTCCCCATGGCAGGACGCGCCGCTACGAGGATGAGATCCGACTTCTGCAATCCGTTAAATATATGATCCAAGTCCTTAAAGCCCGTCGGTATCCCCGTAAGAGCGCCTTCATGCTGTTGCAGCGCATTAAGCCTGTCCAGATTGGACAGTACGATGTCACCGATGGCGGAAAAGGATGATTCCGCCTGCGTTTGACCGCTCACATCGAGGACCATCTGCTCCGCCTTATTCAAAATGGCTGTCGGCTCCTCTTCACCGGCATAAGTCATGCCGACGATTTTATTACCCGCATCTATGAGACGGCGCAACTGCGCCTTTTCGCTGATAATACGCGCATGTTGCTCCACATTATACGACACGGACTCATTCGCCAAGGAGGTAATATACGCGAGCCCCCCTACAGCATCAAGTCGTTTACGGCGATCCAGTTCTTCCCCGACGGTGATAAAATCCGCCGTCTTATTTCCGTGGATAATCTCCAAAATCGCATCATAAATAATGCGATGAGCATCGCGGTAAAAGTCCTCTGCTTTCAGAATACTCGTCACCGTATCCACGACGGCGCTCGCATTGGAGCCGTTCGTCAGCAACGCCCCGAGGACGGCCTTCTCAGCATCTAAATTATGCGGTGGAATGCGTACATCCATGATAATCTCCCTTACTAACCTCTATAGATAAAAGAATTCACCATACTCTATGAGCATGGTGAAGCCCTATTATTCAGCCACTACATTAACCTTGATGGTCGTTGTAATTTCCGGATGTACGCGCACCAATACGTCATGCACACCTAATGTTTTCAACGGTTCTTTGATTTCGATTTTCTTTTTGTCGATGTCGACCTTGTATTGCGCCTTCGCCGCATCGGAAATATCCTTTGCCGTAACGGAGCCGAATACGCGACCTTCTTCACCCATGCGAACCTTAACGGTCACTTCCACCTTCGCCAGTTGAGCCGCTAAAATCTTTGCTTCATCATTGGCTACCGCTTTATTATGTTCGATAGACGCCTGTTTTTGTTTCGCATTGTTTACATTAGTCGTCGTGCCTTCGAGGCCAAGGCCTTTTTTGATGAGCACATTGCGGCCGTATGCATCACTGACCTCAACGATTTCACCTTTTTTACCGACTTTTTTTACATCTTCAAGCAATACTACTTTCATTCTTCTTCCTCCTCTGCTTCCGCGGAATGAAGAGCTTCAAGGGCTTTATCCAAGATAGTCTTCTTCGCTTCCTCTATGGTCATGCCCTGTAACTGCGCACCGGCCACCGTTCTGTGACCGCCGCCGCCCAAGGCTTCCATGACAACCTGTACGTTCACCTTGCCCTTGGAACGAGCGCTGACGCCGATACCGCCGTCATTTAGTGAATAGAGTACAAAGGCTGCTTCAATATCTTCATTGCTGATGAGCATGTCCGCACTTTGTGCCGCCAATGCCATCATGTCCATCATACCTTCCGGAGCGACGGAAATCGCAATACCTTCGGTACAACTGGCTTCCAACACTATTTTAGCACGCAACTGAATGGAATCGAAGGTTTCAATAAATAATTGTTTTACCATTTCGATGTCCGCACCGGCCCTGCGTAAGAACGCCGCCGCTTCAAACGTACGCGCCCCCGTCTGTTGGTAGAAATTCTTCGTATCCAATACGATACCCGCGTAAATGCCCGTAGCCTCCGCTTTTGAAAGTTTCACGAAGGTCCCCACGTATTGCACGAGTTCCGTTACGAGCTCACTCGTGGATGACGCGGCCGGTTCCAAATAGGTCAACAACGGATTTTCTATGAAATCCGCCGCCCGACGATGATGATCGATAACGATGCGGCGTTCGGAGATGTCCAATGCCTCAGGAACCGCCACCATTTCCGTACGATGTGTATCGCAGACGATGACAAGCGTATTCGGTTCCACCCAGTTTCTTGCAGCTTCAGCGGTGATAATATGTTCTTCCCAGAATTCATCTTCATCTAGGACATGCACCATTTTTTCAATGGCACTGAGTTCATCTGAAAGCGCCAGGCGCACCTCTTTACCGAGGGCTCTTGCGATAGCGACGATACCGATGGCACCGCCCAACGCATCATAGTCCTCGCGTTGATGGCCCATGACAAGAATCTTTTCGGAATCATTCATCAGTTCATGGATCGCCTGACCCACGACGCGGGCACGAACGCGCGTATTCTTCTCTACGCCCGCCGTATTACCGCCGAAGAAACGGGTACTTTCACCATCCATAATACAAACCTGGTCACCGCCGCGTCCCAAAGCGATATCGAGAGCCGCCCGGGCGCGCTCGGATACCTCTTTAGCGGTACCCACATTTTCACTGATACCGATGGAAATCGTCGCCGGAATCTGACGAGGAGACGGTAATTTGCGGATCTTTTCAAGAATCTTAAAGCCGTCTGACTCCATTTTCACGAGAGCGCCCCGGGAAATGGCGAAGGTATACATATCATCCTGGAAATTACGGATAAATCCGTCAAATCCGTCGATTTCAGCCACCACGATATTATTGATGTCCGCCCAGAGGTTGGTATAATCCCGATCGCTGAGCCCTTTCGTGAGTTCCTCGATGTTATCGATTTGAATCATGCCCCATACGGGTTGCGCCTCTTCCGCCTTGATACGGGCCTGCTCAAGGGTCGTAATATCCTTGAAATACAAGGCCATCACCGCATGATCAGCCAATTCATCATTACTATCCGTATCTGCTTTAGCGTCACGCGGGTCGATAAACTTATAAATAATTTGGAAATACTTGTCCTCGTATTGTTCCGTAATAAATCCGGATTTACCCCATATTTTATCGATGCGAAAACCCGGTATAAGCGTAGACATTTTCTGAAGTTTATTCCAATCCACCTCAACCCAGTCCGCAAAGACACTATTATTCCATACCAATGTACCCTGTTTATTCACGAGGGCAATCCCCATCGGTAGATTCTGCAAGGCAAAGTTCGATGCTTGCGTAACATTTTTCATCATCGCACTGAACTGTTCCCGAGCCAGACGCCGTCTATTATGAATGGTGTTATAGTTCACCAAATACGCCGCCACCACGATAATACCTGCCAAAATCGCTACGGCCCAGTTAAAATAAGCCAATAACGCTAATAACAACGCGAGGACAGCGATAACGGTAAGTTCCATAACTTCCCATCTCCGTTGAAAGGATTTCATAACGGCCTCCTTTCTATTATGGTAGGCGCTTGTTAAAGCGCGAACGCATATCTAAAAACATATCAAAAATACCATATATTACGAGTGAATAAGGACTCATCACATATAAAAAAAATATTATAGTGAACTGGAGAAAATTCCCTAATCCATAAGCTTTCATAATCGCTATTAAACAGGTAACCCCATTGACTAAACAAATAGCCGCACCGAATAGCCCCAAATTCATTCCAATATCGTTAAGCACAGTCTGTTCATAGCCTATATATGGCATCCCATAAACGAGGATAATACCGATAGCTAAAATACCTGCACCCCATATCGGCATACGCCATGTATCCATAGTCGGCAGCACACGATGAAGTGTATCGGTACGTCGAGCGATGTAAGAGACAAGCCTTGCCAAAATATATATCATCGATACACAAACACAGAATACAATGGCCAGCATAATTCGATCAGCCATTGCAAAGGTTCTATTGATTTGAGCAACCATCGTATCGATTTGTTCCTGTGGAACCGCCTGTTGACGTACAGCCTCAAGCATAGAGTTCTTCAGCTCAACGTTCATATTCTGACCTAAATTAACAAGATCAAAGGACCCAAATCCCTGAACCATCAACAGCTGTACAAACAACATAAGAAAAAGGGCTAGCGCAGGTACGATAATCAACTTTCTAAAAGACCAGTTCGACCTAAATGCTTCCCCTAGGAATATACTCGGCAACGAATATATTAAAATCGTATTAGCTGCTATCGGCACTCCTAGAAAAAGGGATACCATCATAAATGCCAGTACAGAAGCAATACAGCTGTAACGACTGCCCCAGCGGATCCCCGTAACCGAAATGCCAGCAGGTGCCACAATAGTGGCCAAGAATAACATAAAAGGAACAACTGCGCCGATTACCGTCAACATAACGACGATGGTCGATACGAATGCGGTTTCCACCATCGCTCTTGTATTTCTTTGATTCATAAATCACCATTCTTACATAAGAAGATATATTAACTGGTATCTTTTAATTATAACAGTTTAAAAGGGCAACTTCAAATACCCCATATGGTAGATAATTGCGATAGTAGTGCTATTTATAGTAGATTTTTAATCATTTTCTAAATGTCAAAGGTACCTTGCCACCTGGCAAGGTACCTTTATATATCTTATACAGTTATACGTCTTGAATAATCGGCAAGATCATAGGACGACGACGGGTCTTATCATAGAAGAATTTACCCAATGCATCGCGCACGTTTTGTTTAATGGTTGTCCAGTCTTTGATACGCTGTAATTCACAGTCTTCAAGGACCTGATCGACGCGACGTTCCGCCGCAAGCATGAGTTCTTCCGCGTCACGTACGTATACGAAGCCGCGAGACACGAGGTCCGGTCCGGCTACGATGGTACCAGATGCTTTATCCATAGCCATAACTACGATAACCATGCCTTCCTGTGCCAACTGCTGACGGTCGCGGATAACGATATTACCCACATCACCAACGCCAAGGCCATCGACGAAGATAGCACCGGCCTGTACACGGCCACCCTTACGGCCACCATTTTTATCAAATTCAAAAATCTGACCGTTGTCACCGATGAGAACCTTTTTAGGGTCTACGCCCATAGCCACACCGAGTTCACCATGACGGCGCAACATGCGGTATTCGCCATGAACCGGAATAAAGTATTCCGGACGCACCAGATTGAGCATCGTTTTGAGTTCTTCCTGGCTCGCATGACCGGATACGTGAATGCCGCGGTCTTTACCGTATACCACATTACAGCCCAAACGGAGCAAGTTATCTATCGTTCTGCCTACAGCACCTTCATTACCGGGAATCGGCGTAGCGGAGATGATAACGGTATCATTCGGCGCCAATTCTACGGTACGGTGATTGCTTGTCGCCATACGGGACAAGCCGGCCATCGGTTCGCCTTGAGAACCGGTAGTCAAAATCATGATTTGATCATCCGTGTAATTATGCATTACATCTACATCGATTATCGTATTTGGCGGTACGTTCAGATAACCGCGTTCTTGTGCGATTTCCGTTACGTTCACCATGCTGCGACCCATAATTACAACCTTGCGTTTGTAGAAAACGGCTGCATCGATAGCTTGTTGAATACGGGATACGTTGGATGCGAAAGTCGCCAATACGACACGGCCCTTCGCTTCACCGACAGCCTGTTTAATCGCAGGTCCTACGGAGCTTTCAGAACCGGTAGTACCCGGTTTTTCTACGTTCGTAGAATCCGATAACAAAGCCAGTACGCCTTTATTGCCGAGTTCAGCGAACTTGTGCATATCCATCAACCGTCCGTCAACCGGAGTCTGGTCGATTTTAAAGTCCCCTGTATGAAGAACCGTCCCGATCGGCGTATCAAAATATACAGCGCAGGAATCAGGGATGGAGTGATTGGTTTGGATGAAACCGACTTTCACCTGACCGATCTGAACCTCATCGCCGGCCGCAATCGTGCGGAGACATTTCGGAGATACCTTATGCTCTTTAAACTTGCCTTCGATTAAGCCGCAAACGAGATTTGTCGCATATACGGGGCAGCTGATTTCCTTCATGAGGTATGCCAAAGAGCCGATATGGTCCTCGTGACCATGCGTAATAACGACGGCTTTCACGCGATCCTTGTTCTCGATGATATAGCTCATATCAGGAATAACAATATCCACGCCAAGCATGTCTTCGCTAGGGAACGCAAGACCGGAGTCAAGAACGATGATTTCGTCCTCATATTGGAACACGGTCATATTTTTACCGATTTCACCAAGGCCCCCGAGCGGGATAATCTGGAATTTTCCCTTGTTCGCGCCATTTGGTGTACGGCCGATTAATTCAATCTGTTCACCTTGATCATGGTGATTGTTGCGATTTGCAGAGCGATTCGTCCGCTCGGAACGGTTCTGATTTTGACCGTTTCGCGTGCGATTAGTGCGCGTATTGCGCGTATTTTCTCCATGTTCACCGCGCGGAGCACGAGTTTGACGCGGTTTACGTTCCGTACCTTCACCGGATTCAGCATTGCGACGCGTATTTGTACGACGAGTCGCAGTACTGCCGCCATTGGTATTCGTACGATTATTTGCATTACGGCGAGGACGGTTTGTACTCTCACCGTCGTGATTCGCGCGACCTTCGCCGGCCGGACGACGCGTAGTAGTGCGGCGACGCGGTTGTTTTTGTTCACCCGTAGCCGATGCCGTATGCTCAACTGGTTCTGCAGTCACTTGTGCAGCAACCTGATTTTCTGTTGTATTCACAGTTCCTCCTAAAATTTTGTTCATTAGTTTGTTTAACATAGTTCTTCTCACCTATCACTTGAATTGATCTATGCCACGAGGAAATGCCACACAAATAAAAAGGCGCTATTATACTAGCGTCTCGTCAAATGTGCGCAAAAATTGCGCTATCCAATTTTGCCGTTCCTAGTTTGTGTGCCATTTGCCGCAGCAAATGAGTATAGTGCACTGTCAGATACATTATGCCGCAAAGGGCTCATGATTTCGTTCCTATCCGATATTCAGTACAATATAGTCCGATCGTTCTGATGAAAGCCTCGCTTTCACACGTTGTGCTCATTATAACATAAAAACAACATAAACAAAAGAGTTCTCCTCTCATTTCGCCAAAAATTAAACAAATATTAAAAAGGGCGGTTCAGATCACGAACCGCCCTAACTATTTTATTATTCTTCATTCGGCATGTTTTTATAAAACCCTTCAATATGCCATTCACCATTTTCTTCGATGAGGGATATGTAGCGTGTCATGTGAGTAGCCTCAACCGCACCATCTCCGGGTTTAGTGACTTGCAGATCCGCTTCGTAAATGATGCGTTTCATGCTGTTTATACGGCTGATACGACTCGTACCTAAAGACCCGACAACCACCTTCGGCGCCGACTTCATAGACTCCATCCATTTCTGTTTTTCTACGGGATTCGCCTTAGCCTGATCGGTAACATAGGTGAAAGCCTTATCATAGTTCTTCTCATTGACGGCGTCAAAATAATCGTGTACCACATCCCGTGCAGCTTCATCACTACCTTGACCGACAATGATATTCGTAAACCATCCGCCCGGATCCAGTTCATTTTCCGGTCCCATATAACGAGCCGAAATATTGCATACACAGACAGCACTCACCAGCAATGCAACGAGAATTCGAGTGGTGAAAGCGCTGCTCGTAGGCGATACTTTCATAATAGATGCCAACCGTTTGTCAATAGCGATGTTTCTCAACGCCTCACCATATTGATTGGCCTTCGGTTCACCTTTCTTACACAGCAGAACAAATAGAATAATCGGCCCGATGAAAGGTATTAAGATTAAAAATAGATGGTCACCGCTTTTACCTGTATCATGAAGGCGACGGATGCATAGAGATCCCAACGGAATCAGCGAGACAAGGCCGATGATTGTCAGTAACATCCATGCCAGCAGGATTAAATAAATACCCGTATGAAGCACCGCCGTAAGCCCATAAGAAAGGGCCAGAATTCCAGCGATAACTAAAAGCCACATCAAAAAGAACCGTAAAAATTCCCCTCTGGATGCACGGCCATCTGAATTCATAAATTTGCGGCCCACCACATGTAGAAATGTGTCCTTGTAACTCAACTGATAATGTGCCAACGGATAAATAACATCACCTTCCGGTGCGATCCGCTCAACCTCCACCGCGGTCGTATACTGCCCGCAATGAGGGCAGAACATAGCCGCCTCGTCACAATACTGACGGCAGGATTCACAATAACGTTTCATATGTAGTACCTTCTATCTCAAAATTCTCTCTACAGCTTCAGCAAAGCCTTCACGGTATAAATTAGTCCCACCGTTAGCCGGATGTCTAAGACCGACTGCAAAAAGGCCGAATCGCCCCATCGTGTCCGCCGATTTTTGACCGACAGCGAGCACGAGAGGCTCCGGTCCGCCTAATTCGGCATGCAATGCCAACAACCGTTTCGTATATGCCCAACCCAGCTGCTGCTCCGACTCGGTCGGCGTCCGATTAGTAAGCGGTTCACCCGCCCTATGAGGGTGAAAAGGGAATATATTCCACAGCAACGCATCGTACGGATTAATCCCCTGTTCGATGATGGCACTCCATACCACCGTATCCGTAGGCTCGTTAAAGCCTTGTTCCTGTTGGGTCCGTTTCAGCATAGAACTGGTAGATGAACTGGTCCGTTGTAACGTAACAGGCGTTATCTGATGCGCCCGAATCGCTTTATGTTTGTCCAGCAACATACGCTCACAGGTAATGGCAATGCCCGAAAAGCGTCCGCCTTGATACCCGACAGCCTCCGCCACCACAAAGATTTTGGAGCGTCCCAGCCGCGGCAGCAAATACGCCATCAAATTGTTACGGCGCACCTGCGCCGCATCAAAATCGGGCCGAACAATTTCGAGGTCAGGATTCACCTCACCCCACGGATTGTGAACAAGCTCTCCCCTATATTGACCGAGCCAATCTACAAACTGCTGTACTTTTGCTACCCGATCCACATCAAACGAGGCCATATATTCATCAAAAGACAGCGTTTTCTCTTTCTCTGGTGCAAATAAGGACATAGGATTTCCCCCAAATTTATACTACCGAACCATATAATTAATAATGCTGTATATCATGATTATCAATCCTTTATATACTGTATTTATACACTAAAACCTATAATAATACAATCCATATATTACGGTACCCAATCATGATATGTGATAATATATCCGATAATCACGCACTACATAAAATCTATGCTGTTACTGTATTCATAGTAGTACCGGTTTCTGAAAGTTTGATGTAAAATTAATACTCAAATATTTCTATATCTATACGCAACATCACATTTATATGTAAAACTCGATTTTGTCTTCTTTGGC
This sequence comes from Veillonella sp. AS16, assembly GCF_000517785.1. Classification (NCBI taxonomy): domain Bacteria; kingdom Bacillati; phylum Bacillota; class Negativicutes; order Veillonellales; family Veillonellaceae; genus Veillonella; species Veillonella sp. AS16. The sequence goes on from NZ_AZYX01000019.1 coordinate 152,359, forward strand.
AAGCTGGAATTGTTCAAATATATGGTTTCGAATATTTACGAAGGACGCCGAGGTCCTGTCCGTTCTATCGATAATATTGACAGGGATAATGGTTTGCACCCGTCCCGGATTGGCGGCGAGCACTACGACGCGGTCCGCAAGGACCACCGCCTCTTCGATATCATGCGTAACGAATACAACCGTTTTGCCCTCTTCACGGCAGATGCGGGAAATTTCATCCTGTAAATTGATGCGTGTCAACGCGTCGAGGGCCCCCAGCGGTTCATCCATGAAAATAATATCCGGATCGACCGCCAGCGCTCGCGCAATGGATACACGCTGCTGCATCCCGCCGGACAACTCCGCCGGATAACGATTGCGCGCATGGTCGAGCCCCACCATTTTCACGTATTTGTCGATGATAGCAGGTCGCTCTTCCTTAGGCACGTTCTTGCTTTCAAGGCCCAGTTCAATATTGCTTTCCACCGTTCGCCACGGTAGCAATCCGTAATTCTGAAAGACCGTTACATACCGCAGTTGAGGTGCTTTCACCTCTGCGCCGTCGATGGTAACGGAACCCGAGGTGACGAGCTCAAAGCCTGCCATAGCATTTAAAAGCGTACTTTTACCGGACCCGGAAGGCCCTAAAAGGCAAATGAACTCTCCTCGCTCAATGTCCAGATTAATATTTTCAAGGATGGTGAGCGGTTCTCCATCTTTCATAAATTCCTTATGTGCATTGCGCACCGAAATGTAACCCATGCGGCCACCTCCTATTTTTCAATGCCCCAACGTCTATAAATCCATTTCTCGATGAGGGACACGCCCCAATCAAGCAAAAGTCCCACAAAGCCGATTGTTAAAATCGCCACCATCAAGAGGTCGTTACGCAAATTGTTCCGCATGTCGATGATGAGAAATCCAAGCCCCGTCTGGGAGCCTACCATTTCCCCCGTCACCAGGAAAATCCACGCCGTGCCGAGCGCGATATGAAGGCCCGATGCGATACCGGGAAACACCGCGGGCAATACGATCTTAAATAACAGTTCCGGCTGCTTGATGCCAAAATTTCGAGCCACCTTGATGTATACGGGGTCGATGTTCTGAATCGCCGACACCGTGGATAACAGAACCGGAAAAAATGCCGCAATAAAGATGATGACGATCGCCGGCGCCTGTCCGATACCGAAAAAGAGGACGATAAACGGCAACCATGCTACCGGTGAAATGGGACGAATCACCTGAACGATAGGATTGATATAGTTCCAAATGCCCTTATACCATCCTAAAATGAGTCCCAGGAACACGCCGGCTACGACGGAAATGATATAGCCGATAAAAAAGCGCACCAAACTGTCAGCAATATCCTTGAACAACACGCCATCGCCGATGAGTTCTCCGAACCCGAGCAGTACCTTGTACGGCGTCGGCAACAAGGCTTCGTTAAATCCGCCGAGGCGGACAACCAGCTCCCAAATCAGCCAGGCCGCGATGAACGCGCCCGGCACATATGTGTATTTCTTCATGGTCTACCCCCTATGGCAACAACGATGTATCTACAAACTCCGCATAACTCGGCACCTTTTTAATCAGATCAACATGGGTCATATGATGCACGAGCGCATTATAACGATCCTCGGTGAGGGCCAAATCTCCAAACCCGATCACCTGCAAGGAACGCTCGATGACAGGATCCTTAAACTTCATGTATTTTAAGGCAATCTCCTTTTGCGCCTCCGAATGCTCATCTAAATATGTACCTGCATCGAGATAGGCTTTTGTGAAAGCCTTCGCCAAATCGTGGTGTTCATCGACGAATTGACCGTTGAACACGAGGGCGCAGCAGATATTGTCATGCCATAAGTGATCAGGGTCTTCAAAGACCTTCCCGGCTCCCATTTCTATAGCGAGAGAACCGAACGGCTCCGCCACGCTATACCCGGCGATTTGACCGACCGACAGTGCGGACGGCATTTCAGGAGGGCTCATCTCCACTATGTGTACGTCCTTCTCGCTAAGACCTGCCCGTTCAAGCATAAGATCTACAAGAATTTTTTGAGTCGATTGTTTATGAGGGATGGCAAAGGATTTGCCTTTCAAATCCTGTACAGAATTAATGTCGTTATTTACAACGATAATGTTACCTTCCGTATGACCTAATGCCGCTGCGCGCACATCAATCCCCTGTTCACGAGCCTTTACGCCGAGCTCAACGAGAACGGCTGCGGCGTCTACTTTACCCGTATTGAGCGCATCCATAAGTTCCGGCCAGGAACCGTATTTAACGAGTTCTACATGGACAGGACCATCTGCGGTCTCCAACTCCTTCGTAGCAAATACGGGCAGCGCATGAGTAATCGGTAAATACGCAACGCGCACGGTCTTCAGCTCCTGTGCTGACTTCGGTACCGTATGCTGATAATATGCATACGCCGCACCTCCGATAACGAGAAGCACAACAGCAATGATAAGATACCAGGTTTTCTTCATAATGTCCCCTCTTTCTACCTCACAACAAGGGGCGTTTCTGACTCATGTCACTTTTCGCATTTTTCTAAACCTTAGATCAAATAAGGCTTTAGATCACCTCGTCTTCTAAACTTAATATAACCTACTATAACAATATGTTTTATTTATGTCAATAACACATATTAGCATTATAGGCTTTATGTATCATATACCGCACTTCATATTTCAATACCATATGCTATATTTCACTTTCATATTTCTCTTTCATGTTTCATACACCATATATCGTATGTTATTTATCAATCACACCCCGATTGAGTGAATGTTTACGCATACATAATGGCGCACACAAAAACAGGCACCGCCATAAAGGCGATGCCTGCAATCTGCAATTAAACTTTAGCAAAATAGAGTCTAATTAAACTTTAGTGAAACAGAGTCTGTTTATTTAAAATATATACTTCGGAGGTTCCCGCTTCGCTGTATTCCGATACATATGGATAAATGGAAGACTGACGGAAGTGTTTAATTTCCCCTTTCGGCACGATCAGCATAAGCGGTTTGCCGGAGGAAAGGATCTTAATAAATTCCTTCTCCGATACTTGCTGCATAAGATATTTTTTCTGCCATTCAGCGCTGCGTCTTTTTAATTTACCTTGATCATCCCAACGGCTTTCATCACCATTGATTTTAACCACCTTGTGCCCCGTATAATATACAACAGCCGTGCTGTATCCGTTATAGTAATACACATCGCCGTCATACGAATCCACAACAGGCACCACATCGATGGAACTGCGCTGTTTAAATAAAGGCTCAACGCCCTCCATCAGAACAATCGAGGAGATCACCATCGTACCGAGAACAATAATGCTCACCAAACGGTATCGATGATGTGTATACCATGCATGCAGTACAAGCAGAACCGAAACAGCTACGACTACATACAATAAATAATAGAATCCCCACTGCGCAAAGAATGACGCCACTACATAAGAAAGCCACAGCAACAAGGTAGGTCCTATAATGATCCACGGAAGAACCCTTGATCGTCCGGCCCGAACTGCTTTCATCACGCCCATCGCACCGAAAGCGCTGAACGGAATAAGGCTCACGAATGTATACAGAGGATATTTGGTGGCCATCAACGTATAGAACAAAATCGTTCCCAAGCCCCATGCCAAACAGTATACATACGCCTTACGGCGTTGTTTATATCCGCTGATTATGCCATAAATGACAGCCCCGGTCCACGGCAAGGAAGCCCCCAAAAAGATGGCAATATAATACCACCATACATTGTCCTCCGGATGCTCGGACTGGGTAGCCCGCGTCACATTATGCAAGCCCAAAAATCCGTCGATAAAGGCCTGTCCGTGAACGAAGTACATATAGGCATACCAAGGCAAGGCAATCGCACAGAACACGAGAATACCGCGCCAATCAAAGATGCGTTTCAACATCGTACCGGAGCGATATATAGCGGCATAAATAAGCAGAATGATACCCGGTAATACGATAGCTACCGGCCCCTTTGTGAGAACACCTAACGCTGCAAACGCATAGGCCACGATCATCGCATTTCGGCGATTCAACACAAGGCCTTTATAGGCGTAAATCATGATCATCAACGTCGTATACAGCAATACCATATCCGTGACGACGCCATGCGCAACGGTCCAAAACATCAAGGACGAACCGAGCACGGACGCTGCAATAAGGCCCAATACCCAACGACCGCTCATCGAACGTATCGCCTGATACATGGTAGCCACCGATAAAGCCCCGAAGAGGGTGCTCGGCAGGCGCACCACCCAGTCGGCAATACCGAACAGCTTGAAGCCTAACGCGATAAGCCAATAAATCATAATCGGCTTATCATACCAATAGGTCCCGTAAATCTGAGGCGACAGCCAGTTTCCCGAAAGAACCATTTCCTTAGCGGTCAACGCATAATTCGACTCCACCGGATCGGTAACGGGCAGAATATTATTTCCCACCATGTAAAATACAAGCCACACGATAAACACGACCGGTGTCAATCTAGAGAGTTTCATACAATCCCCTCCTTATCGATGGTTGCGATAGTATCTGTAGCCTAGGACAGCTGCAACAATAGCAAATATGACAATCATGACAATTAAAAACTCATGATTGTATTCGATAAGATCTTTCCAGTTTTCACCGAGGACTTTACCCAAATAAACGAGCAAAATCGTCCACGGAATCGTACCGAGGACCGTCCAAATGATAAAATGCCACAAAGGATAACGAGCCATACCCGCCGGGAACGAAATAAACGTACGTACCCCCGGCAATAAACGGCCGAAAAATACCGCCGCGCCGCCGTATTTATTGAACATCTTTTCGGCAAGCTCAAATTTATGTTCATTAAAGAATATATATTTACCGTACTTCAACAACAACGGCCGTCCGCCGTATTCCCCCATCCAGTACGACAGAATAGACCCTATAATTCCGGCTAAAATGCCGACCACCATCGTCGTATGCAGGTCAAATACACCCTGCGCGATTAAATATCCCGCAAAACCCAGAACGATTTCACTGGGGATAGGTACATTGGCGTTTTCCAAGGTCATCGCAATAAACATGGCCGCATAGCCATACGTTTCCATAAATGAAATGATATATTCCACGTAATTTACCTCTTTATCAATACCCGTCTCGGGTTCTATAATGCGTTAACTCCAGCGCATCGTTTCGCTGACAGTTTCATACAACCATTTGGTATACCTTATATTTTACCATAATAAAGAGGCCCTCACCATAGGCGAGGGCCTTCATACTACATATGGAATATGCAATGTTAACAACAATCCCTTTGCTCCGGGATCAGCATGCTGCCAATCTATTTGAGTTCGGTAATCTGTGTTGTCACTTCACGAGCCGCTGTAAACGCAGCGAGCACTGCATCATGGGATCCAAGGATAACCTTATTCGCCACTAACGCATTAGCCGCTGTTTTAGCATCTTGTAAAGTAATTCCAGCGCGAGGTGCGCTAATTGTAATCGATGCGCTTTTACCATCGACCGTAGAAAACGTAAGATATACAACGCGTTTTTCCGCCATGTGGGCGCCTCCTTTCATAGTTCGTAAGCAAGTCATTCAAATTAATAAGGATGGGAATGCGTGGACTGAGCACGCGACATCAAAGGTTCGACATTGCCGATGATGCACTGTGCCAAACGTTAATGTCCTAGGGATATTTCGTTGATGCGGACCACATCGGACAAGCTGTGGTCATACAAGGCCGCCAATGCATCGCCGACAATTTTCATATTGTCATCGGATGCTTCTTCGGCAACACGCGTATAGGTGACGTTCTTATACTTCGGCATATCTTCGGTACCGACATTAAAACGCAACACCAGTTTCGTACGTTTAATCGTAGCCATCGTATCACCTCCTTTCACCGCCCTACATTCCCGAATTAAGGTCATGACAATGCCCTCCGCGATGTATGGCGTCATTTTTGTGAAAGTACGAAAATAACATCGGCTTACATATAGAAAATACCGACTACATGCAGAAACAGATACCGACTACATATAAAAACGGATACAACGCATATAAAGAACCGAACCGTCCGCACATAAAAATAAGACCTTTATCCTCGGTACTCGGCCTCCTTCGAGAGGGCCTTACAGTAGTCGACATAAAGGTCTACACAAAGCTCTATAATTATCTAACAATAAGCTATAACCCATATAACGGATATAACTCGTACAACAACAAAAAGAAATAAACTACAGAGCCATTTATTCAGTTTTTAACGCCATTATAAAATCATAAGCTTTCACGGCCGCCTCGGTATCCACAAAGTGGAACGGGTTAAGGAGTCGGCAGAATTTGAAGAGGTATTCATGCTTACGAAAGATGTCTTTAATATGTAAAATCGTATCGCGCGCCGTACATGCCGAACTATATCCGTTCATCATCGCATAGAGGTAATCCATCAACAGATTATCTTCACGTAAATAACTGTGCACAAAGATCAGTACGTCCCACCCCTGAGGGGTCAATTCAGGCCAGCGGCGGCTGTTTTCCCAGTCGAGCATCGTAATTTTATCCTTAGCGGGATCATACGTTATATCACGCATGGCGGGCCGCCCGTGAGACAAACCGTAATCATGCAGCTGTCCTAAGATTTTACCGAATATATAAAAGATATGTGTTACCATCTCTTTTAAATCGTTATCATCAGGATGCTGAGCAGTCAATTCACTATAATACGACAATGTGCGACCGCTGTATTCCGTAACGAAGTAGTGTTCCCGAAACCCGGCAATAACCGGAGCCACCGGCAGCTTTGTATTCACAAAGGATATTTTATAAAATTCATAGTCAAAAGATGCTCGCGGTGCGGGTTTAATCCAACTCGACCTATGATTGCTGATATCTTGTTTTACGTAATACTTTTTACCGTCAAAATCAACGGGGAATACACGATGGTCCGTTTCATTGACAATCATGCGATCTATATAATCTAATAACATATCATTCATACTGGCCCCCTCCGCACCAGTCCCTTTCGGTACTTATTACTATGCGCTCTTTTCTGAGTCTAAAAATATACATATACAATCAACATAAATATTATACTATAGCGCTCTTCGTTTATCAAAAGCGGACGCCTCTATCCTATATTTCGCAAAATATGGACCGGCCTTACAACGCACCATATATCAAAAGTAAAAACCCCCAGCCTAGGCTAGGGGTTTTTACTGGTAATTATGATAATAGGTTTGGATTTAGAGCTATATTATGGCCAACTGAGGCCTCGTCTAAATCAAACGAATTAACCTACGAATTTAGTCACTGCCGCAGTATCAGTCAAGTGACGTTTAGGCATGCCCATTTCAGCAGGGGAAATGCCAAGTGCAAGACCGATTAACTGGGACATGTGCAAGATTGGCATATCTTTGCCGCCGCCAACAACTTCTTTTGCTTCTTTCTGGAACATATCAAGTTGCATTTGGCAAAGCGGACAAGGAGTTACAACGCAATCCGCGCCTTCATTAGCTGCATCTTTGTTGATGGAGCCGGTCATCTGCATTACGGAATCATGTGCAGGATATACAGCATGGAAACCGCAGCAATCGAGCTTACGGGAGAAGTCGATTGGTGTAGCACCGATAGCGGAAATCAAATCTGCTAAGGATGTAGGCATTTGATAATCTTCGAAGCCCAATTCAGTTTGAGGGCGAAGAATATGACAGCCGTAGTATTCAGCTACACGTAAACCGGTTAACGGTTTAACAACTTTTTCTTTCAATTTGTCCAAACCGTAATCGCGGATCAATACCCACAAGAAGTGAGTTACATCAGTTGTGCCGCGGTATTGTTTACCGATTTGAGCCAATTTCTTGTTAACTTCGTTCTTTTCTTTTTCGTTGTTATCAAGTTCGTTTTTAGCTTCGCGAAGCATCAATGTGCAAGTATTACATACAGTCAAAAGGTTCAAACCTTTTTCTTCTGCCAATGCGATATTACGAGCATTTGTAGCAAGTGTAACTTCCGGAGCGATATCCTGAACGTGGGACGCGCCGCAGCAAGTCCAGCCGTCAAGTTCTTCCAACTCGATACCTAATTTTTTAGCCACAGCAACTGTTGCTAAGTAGTCTTCTTTGGCAGCGCTTTCAAGAACGCAACCAGGGAAAAATGCGTATTTCATTATTTACTTACCTCCTCAGCTGCTTTCATAAGTCTGCGAACACCATCAATACCGTTTACAGGTTTTTGAGGTACTACAAGTTCAAATGGATTGATTTTGCTGTGTTTCCACAAGCGCAATGCATAGAATGCCTGTTTAGCGGAATCAACAACACCATCGGATTTCAAGCTCATAGAAACTTCTTTCAAGCGACCGGTTTTGTAGAGATCGTCTTTGAAAGCAACCGCATGGCGAACGCCCTTGTTGTTAGTAAGGCCGGCTTTTGTAGCTTCCTTACGCAAATTGGAAATATCCATAGCAGGTTTTAAGTGTTTAGGGCAACGGGAGATACAATTCATGCAGTGAACGCATTTCCAAAGACCGTTGTCGAATGCAGGTTGAATGTGAGCCATAGGAGCATCATCACGGCTGTCCAACACGAAACGATTAGCTTTGGTGAATACATATGGTTCCAAGAAATCATCTTCACGAGCAGTCAATTTGTTACATTCGGATGCGCAGCAACCGCAAAGGATACATTCTGTACCGGCAACGAATTTTTTGAAGTCTGCCGGAGTTTGACGAACGATTTTGTCGCCTTCGTTAAATTCAGCTTTAAGGAAAATCCAAGGAGCGACTGTTTTCAAGCGATCAACTTTGGATTCCCAGTCAACAACCAAGTCACGGATAACGCGGAAGTTGCCGATCGGAGCGATTGTCAATTCGTCTGTGCCATAACGTTCTGTCAATTCATCGATTTTAGATTCACAACCGAGCATCGCTTCACCGTTTACACGGATGGAGCAAGCGCCGCAAACTGCGGAACGGCAAGCTGCCAAGAATGTCAATGTTGGATCCTGTGTATCTTTAATTTTTTGAAGGCCCCAGAGGATTGTACGGTCAGGTTCGTAATCGAATTTGAAAGTCTGTACAAACGCGCGACCTTGTTGGTAACGGTGAATATGGTAGGTGATTTGTCTCATCTTAGTACTTCCTTTCTTGTGGTTCGTATTTAGTGAACACTACGTCGCGTTCAGTTAATTCGTATTGACCGTCAGCGCCTAATTTGATCAAGGAATGTTTTAAATATCTTTCATCATTACGTTTAGGATGGTCTTCACGGATATGAGCACCACGGGATTCACGGCGGTGTAAAGCGCCCATAGCAATAGCTTTCGCTACTGTTAACATGGAGCCGATTTCACAATAGTTTACGAATGCCATGTTGTAAGTACGTTCAGGGTCACCTACATAACAAGTTTTATAATCTTCAATCAATTGTTCGATTTCTTTTAATGCTTCAGTAATACCTTCTTCATTACGGAAGATACCTACTTTATTCCACATTGCATCAGCCAATGCATCGCGGATTTCTACAACCGGACGACCGCCTTCACGGGATGTTACTTCTGTGAAACGATCTTCCCAAGCTTTTGCAGCTGCAGCAAGTTCCGCATCTACATTTGGTTGTTCATGGGATTCAGCATAATCAGCTGCGCCAGCACCGGATACTTTACCGAATACTACGCCGTCAGCCAAGGAGTTACCGCCCAAACGGTTAGCACCGTGGATGGAGATACAGGATGCTTCGCCGGAAGCGAACAGACCAGGCAATTCACATGCACAAGTTTTGTAATCCACTACGTCGATACCGCCCATTGTATAGTGACATGTAGGACGGATAGGTACCGGTTGAGTCAATGGATCGCAATGTTCGAAGCACATAGCCAAGTCGCGGATACCATGAAGTTTTTCGATAATAACTTCAGGTCCCAAGTGACGAAGATCGGCTACTACGTATGCGTTAAGGCCGGAACCGAAACCGCGACCTGCAGCGATTTCATCTTCGATTGCTTTCGCTACAACGTCACGAGATGCCAATTCCATTTTGTTAGGCGCATATTTTTTCATGAAACGTTCGCCTTCAGCGTTAAGAAGATAACCGCCTTCACCACGAACCGCTTCGGACATCAAGATACCGGTACGACCGAGACCTGTTGGATGGAATTGGATCATTTCCATATCTTTCAAACCGTTACCGGCGCGGAATGCTACCGCCATGCCATCGCCTGTGGAAAGGAACGGATTTGTAGTACGAGTCCAGAAAATACGACCTGCACCGCCTGTAGACAAGATAATAGCTTTTGCTTTAATCTGTTCTACTTTACCTTCTTTCATGTTCCACACAACAGCGCCACCGACGTGACCGTTTGCGTCTTTAACAAGATCTAAAAGGTACCATTCTTGTAAGAAGTGTACGCCTTCTTTCAAGCATTGTTCATAAGTAGTGTGCAAGATAACGTGACCTGTTTTATCCGCGGAGTAGCAAGTACGTGGATAGGATTGACCACCGAAGTTACGTTGCGCAATTTTATTTTCTTCTGTACGAGAGAATGGAGCGCCCATGTGGTCCATTTCAAGCACGCCTTCCGGACAGCGGGAGCAGAAGAATTCGATAGCGTCCTGGTCGCCAAGATAGTCGGAACCTTTTACTGTATCAAAAGTATGTGTTTCAACTGTATCTTCAGCTGCTACGTTATTCAAACATGCATTAACACCGCCTTGCGCCATTGCTGTTGCCGAACGGGTTGGGAAAATTTTAGTAATAAGAGCTACTTTTAAGCCTTTGCGACGACCAACTTCAAGAGCCGCACGCATACCAGCGCCACCGCTACCTACTACTAGAACATCAAACTGTTCCATAATGACCTCCTCATAACTACCATTTAATAAGAAAATTAGTTAGACTACCCAATTTCATAAAGCTCATAAAAAATTTTGATAACCTAATCATTTTTCTTTGCAAGAAAAAACCCGTACTTACGCGATTTTTCTTATAGCTTTGTCTTTAATTATAGAGAGCATTTCAGACCATGTCTAAACCCTATTATGCATAATTAATTTTGATGAATTTAATTGATAACTCATATCAATTACTGTTTCTCCAAGCAGTTTAAAGATAATCAAATTATTTAAATGAATATTTTTTATTCAAACTTTAGGATAATACGAAAGTAGTTCGGTTCCGAAATTTCTCTGTATTGTAATTTTCTAACCAATAAGAGCTATCCCCATAAAATCAACATTCATAACATATTCCGTAATTATAAATCGAAACAGACTCCTTAAATTCCTACTAAAAATACCTAGAATTTAGCCCGTAAAAGTACACAAAAAAAGCCAATTATAAACAACGATTATTTCTATGATAATTATTATCATAAGTTTTTCTTGTGATTTTCTTCACAACCCTGAAAATCAGAAAAAACAGGTCTAGCTATGCACATACGGCAATCTTCGATATACTTTCTTCGTCATTCATTAGTAGAATTCATTAAGATTCATGGATTCCGCTCATTTCGGCGACTTTCATATGAAGAAAAGCCTCATAACCTCGCTATTTCGTTCATGTTTTGCTCATTCCTATTGTATAAGGTATAATTATAGATAAATAAATTATATAATATTATATATAGGGTCTTATATAAGTCGCTTCTTTTATAAGAAAGCACGTATATAACAACTATATCAATGTAGTCTGAGAGCTAAGAGAGCTATATTTTTTTATCATACATAAGGAGAACTGAGAATGAAAATTTTACTTGTAGAAGACGAAGAAATGCTAAATGGTATTACAGCCAAATATTTACGCGCGGAAAATATGACGGTTGATACATGCTTCAACGGTCAGCAAGCTATTGATTATGTAAATACATCCAGTTACGACGTAATCGTTATGGATATTATGATGCCGGTTCTTGACGGTGTCAGCGCATTGGCACAGATCCGCAACGACGGCAATACGACACCTGTATTATTGCTTACGGCAAAAGACTCCCTGCAGGATAAGGTAACCGGTCTCAACACGGGTGCTGACGACTACCTTGTAAAACCGTTCGATCTCGAGGAATTAACTGCCCGCATTTACGCTTTGGCTCGACGCAATGCGCGCCACGCACAAAACGACATCCACGTAGGTCCGTTGACGATCAATGTCCCTCAACGTACTGTAAAACGCGACGGCGAAACGATTTCATTGACGGCGAAGGAATTCGACCTCTTGTTCTATTTAGCAAGTAATGAAAACATCGTATTATCTCGTCAACAAATTCTCGACCATGTATGGGAATACGATTATGAAAGCTATTCTAATCTAATCGACGTATATATTAAAGATTTGCGCAAAAAAGTCGATACTGATGAAAATGTAAAACTCATTCAGACAGTTCGCGGAGTAGGGTATGTCCTCAAAACAGAAAACTAATGATCCTCACCGAGACTTGGATACCATATCGGGGGCGGCCACTGATTTATTCAACCGCCTCCCCCTTACATTTAAAATCATGTCTTGGTACACCATCTTCCTGCTCATCATTTTGATGGTCGCATCCGCATGGATTTATACATATACTCACGAGTCGGATAACAAAGAGGTACGGGAACGCCTGCAGCAGCAAGCCATGATCATGGCTACGGATATTCGCAAGTTCAAACCGTATCAGGATAATACATTCTTCTTCGTATCCACGCAGGACGGGTATATCATCAAAGGGGCATTGCCTGACGGATTTCCTAATCAGACGGTGCTCTCCTTGGGGCAGGTAGGTGAAATTCAATCCGGTGAAGATACATTCTATTATTACGATACGCCTGTAAATGAACCGAATTACCGTGGTATTCTCAGAGCCGCCACAAAGGTAAAGACGGCGTCGAAAAAAACAGAAAATCTATTGTACAGCCTCTTGCTGGGTAATGTAATATTCTTACTCATTTCATCACTGGGGGGCTACCTTTTTATCAAAAAAGGCCTCAAACCTGTCCGAACCTTGACAAGAACGGCGAAGTTCATCGGCAAGAACAACGACTTGAGTCGGCGCATCGATATTCCGGCTCGAACGGCACGGGATGAAATTTATGAACTGACGGTCACATTTAACCGCATGATTTCAGGCTTGGAGGACTCATCCAACCGCGAAAAGCAGTTCAGTTCGGACGTTTCTCATGAATTGCGCACACCGATTTCCGTCATTCAGGCGGAAAGTGAGTACGCCTTAAAATACGCACGGTCCGAAGACGACCTGCGCGAAGGGCTCACCCATATTCAGGAGCAGGCGAAATTCATGTCAAGTCTCGTTTCCCAGCTATTGGATGTAGCACGCCTGGAGAAGGCTCACGATCTCAATGTGGCACCGCTCGACGTATCACAGATGCTGACGAATATGGTTCACGATTATACGCGATTATCCAGTGAAAGACATATTACCATTACGTCACGCATCGAACCGGGCTTACACATAACGGCTCACGAAGTGTCTTTGCGACGTGCTATCGCCAATCTGGTGGATAATGCGATGAAGTTCACCAAATCAAAAATCGATATTTCCGCCAGACGTGTCGGCGACGAACTGGTTATCGAAGTCACGGACAACGGTATCGGCATCGAAAAGGAAAATATCGAGCATATCTGGAACCGCATGTACCAGACGGAGCAATCCAGAAACAAAAAATCGAATCACGGTATCGGTCTCGGCCTGTACTTTGTGAACAAGGTTATCACCTTGCATCACGGCACGGTCAACGCGACGAGTACACCGAATGTATTTACGACCTTTACCATCCGCTTGCCATATTCGGAAACGGAAGAAGAGTAATTTCATACAAAAAGGACAGCCACGGTGTGAATGGTTCCTCCCTATTAGATGTAATCTCTAATATCGACGGGCATCACCCGATGTGGCTGTCCTTTTATGTTGTTATGACCCGGCAGTATTATAAACCTACCGTTATAAATCTACCGTTATAAACTTATCGTTAACTTATCATTATAATTCCTTTATTATAACTCATTGTTATAATCCTGACTGCTATGATCCTATCAGCTGTGCCCACAGAGGTGTGTACACATATTCCAGGAATATCCATGTCAGCAGCCCCGCCACGGCTCCTACGACGGCACCGTTAATGCGAATCCAGCTGAGATCGTCCTCCACCTTGGATTCGATGAAGTAAATAAACTTATCGGTGCTAAGACCGCCCAATACCTGACGAATAATGGTCTCGATCAAATCATAGCCCTGCTCCAGCACATATTGAGCGATGTCATGCATGGTTCGTTCAATACGGTTGCGCAGGTCCTCAGACCTGCCGTATACGTTCCACAGTTCAAGAGCGATGTTGACGAGCACCTGAGCCGGCGTTTCGCCGTTCTCATCCCCTACGAGGAGCAGTTCCTCAACATAAGGACACAGATGATTTTCGATAATCGATTCCCAGTCCTGCTCCCGAATCCAGCGTTCCCACGCTTCATCGAGGGCGGCACAGACCTCGCGATTATCCTCGATATTGCGAATCGGCGTCACCCATTGTCTTAACCACGCCGTCCGTTCCGGACTGTTCGGACGCTTCCATGTTTCAAGCATGGCGTAGACTTCCTGAATGATGGCCTCCGCCATTTCCTTATAGTTGATCACATCCGTCGCTTCCGATACGGATATAAAGAAATCCTGAAAGAACCCTTTGCGCTTTTTGCGATGCGCCTCTTCCGCCACAACAGAGGTAAGCCATGTCACCATCGCCGGATGATTCATGCGTTCCTGAACGACGCCGAGAACCTGAACGACCATGCTTTCATAGCGATTATGCTCACATAGATCGAGCAGAACGTGTTTCAAGGCGGGCACGAGGGATTGTTTTCTCAGCAATGTGCGAATGCGATTCGCCCCCCATGTGGCCCATTCCGCGGAAGATTGAGATTTCCACAACAGGTGCAGCCCTTGATGTATAACGAGCCGAGCCGCCCTCTGCCCTTCAGGGGACAGAAGGAATTGCTCAAAGAGCGGTACAAACTGTATATTCCCGACCAGAACAAGGCACCGATCCTTCGTGAGCATCTTCGTTTTCACCAGCTGAATGACACCATTGATGAGACGTTCCTTGTTGCGCGGGATCAACGCCGTATGGTATGGAAAGCCCAGAGGTTTGCGAAACAGAGCGGTCACTGCAAACCAGTCCGCCACACTGCCGATGAGCGCCGACTGAACCGCCCAATACAGCGGCTGATACCAGCTTTCACCGTCATAGAAAAATTGTCCTACGAAAACACAGCAATACAGGAGCGCCGTCAACGCGAAAATGCCGTTAGCACGCTGTTTCAACGTGAGTGACCTGATGTAATGAATCATCCTATCACCCCCTTGAAAAATACCGTAAGGCCGTGGAATACGCCGCCCAGCACGGCCCCCACGAGGGACCCGTTAATACGCACCATCTGAAGGTCGTAATACATTTTGCCGCGCACGATATGCGTGATTTCGTCCGGTGAATAGCGGGACAGTTCCTGCCCTACGACGCGATCGATGAGAGGATGCAGTTTCTGCAGCCACGGAATGCTGCGAAGGAGGAAAAATCGTTCGAAGGGCGCCTGTTTATCGGGATTCAGGAGAATTTCCGTACAGAGGATGTTAAATCGTTCCAGCACCATATCCATGAGGCGATGCCAGTCCAACGTGTCGCCGTCGATGAGCTTTTCCTCCCATTCTTCAAGAATCATGCGCACCCACTGGTCCTTATGTTCTTCGATGAAAGCCTGCCATTCCATGTTCGTTTCCAGATTGTTGAAAAACCTGATGGCCTGGCCCCATACATAGCGTCCCAAGGTGGAGTCGATGGACTCGTTTTCCTTGAGGAATGTAACCGCCTTTTTCTGCAACGTGTCTACCAGTCGCTCCGGTGAAAGCTCATGACCGCCAAAGGCGATGGCCAGCTCGCGGAAAAAGGAATTCTTCGTGTATCGCTTCATGATATCCAGCATGACACGATACAAGTATGGATATATCTGATTCGAGGAGATAACGCGCTGACAGGTACGATTGAAATAGAGCCAAAACACGCTCGCCGTATGGCGTTCCAACATGCATCGGCCGAATAAGATAACGAGCGGCGTCGCCTTCCAGTTGGACACGCCCTTATAAACGGCCTTATTGATTTCCTGGCGCATCGGCTCGATATCCATGTGCGCCAACACCTGATTGCCTATGCCGTACAGGAGATTGCGGATCTGGTTCTGCCCCTCTTCGCTTACCCCGTATTCGACGATACGCACCATAACGCGTTCCTTCTTGATGGCATAATACATCTGAGGAATCCGCAACAGTTCCTCACTGAGCATGGTGCGACCGATCTGAATCAAACGCTCCTTGCTGCGCGGTAAAATAGCCGTTTTAAAAGGAATTCCCAAAGGCTTCGTAAAAAGAGCCGTCACCGCATACCAGTCCGCGAGCCCACCGATCATGGCGGCCCCGGAAACATGCATCACAAAGGCCCAGAATGCATCATGACGTTGAGGATATGAAATTAAAAATATAATCGCCATGACGCTCAACAGTAAGGTCGCCATCGGTTTAGTTTTTATCATCACTTGATCCTAACTTTATAAAGTACGTATACGGACTCTCCCTATATAACGCAACAGTCCCTATTGATGGCCCAACCTTCGCCGCCACACACAATACGGTGAAAGTAGTATTTAAGCGATTGTACATTCGTCGCCATCCTTCTGCGGATGCCAAATCGCCACCTCCGGATAGAGGGCTTCAAAATAAATGGACGGATGCCATTGAGGTCCGTTCAAATGCATAGGAATGAGCATCTTATTGACCGTCACGCGGCGCAGGAACTCGATAACGCCCCACTCCTGAGCCGCTTCCAGGCGATTATCCACGGGGAACATGGCCACGTCGACGGAAAGGCCCTCCAGCTCCTTGAACTCACGCCAAGCCATGCGCTTTGCATCCGCATTGTTCTCCGGCGTATCGCCGAGCCAATGCCACCAGTTCAAATCGCCTGCATGGAAAATAGAGTCGGAGTCGATATTCGCCGTGTTCGTCTTCACGTAAAAGGATCCGCCTTCATCAGTGCTGCCGTACATATGAATGCCTACATCATCCATCGCCGCATCCTGACCGGGACGCATGGTGATGCATTTCTTAACCTTTTCCTCGAGAGGTACATCCTTATGACAGATATAACGCGTATTCGGCCCATCAAACTCCGTGATGGACGGATTAAAATGATCCTGATGAATATGGCTCACGAAGAACCAAAGCTCACGACCGCGCTTCGCCAGCTGCCATACGGTATTATTCGGATCCTTATAATAATCAAATACATAGCATCGCTTTCCGTCATCCACGAGAAAGCCGCTATGCGATAAAAATGTAATGTTCATCATCTATTATCATTACCTTTCAGTATATGAGAATATATATCAAGTATTTTTTATTATACCATATTTCTGTTTCAGAAATATAAAAAGCCGCAAAATACAAAATGATGTTATATAACCGCCTCTGTATTCCTCGTCATTTACATAGCAATTATATACGTCCTGATGCCTTCATATAATCAATATATTGATTGCCCCATGCTTCAAGGGATGCGAGAACAGTTTTAAAACCTGATCCCACCTCGGTGAGGCTGTATTCAACTTTCGGAGGAATGGAGCTGTACACCTCGCGATGTACGAGTCCGTCGTCCTCCATCTGACGCAATGCACGGGTCAAGGTCGCCTGCGTAATGGGATATAAGCGGCGTTCTAATTCGCGAAAACGTACGGGACCTTCAGATAATTCGTGCATGATCAATAGCGCCCATTTGCCACCCAATAACTTTTGACTCGTTGCATACGGACAACGACCCACTAAATCGTGAACATTTACCAAAGCTTCTGCCATAATGAAACTCCTTATTACTATTAACACACGTGCAATGTTGTCTTCTTGCAAATTAAACAACACGTTATATTATTATCGTATCATAGCCAGAAGAAATTTCAAGGATTTTATAGTATCTTTTTTATGGGTACAAAAATTTTTGTAAATTTTTTAATCAGTAATCATCATAATTCTATCACTTTTGATAGTACCTATCCAAAATAATTCTACTATTCAAAATATATGCACTCATCTATAATAAGGTCATCAGCTGAACACAACAGATTGTAGGGTAATAAATTTAGAAAACACTATCATATAGTGCTGCTACAAATTTACGAACTACAAACAGTATAGTAAAACCATAATCAATATCTCTTCACGAGAGATATGCTTTCAGGAAAAGGAGAATCATCATGAATATTTTAGTAATCGGTGCAAATGGTAACGCAGGTCGTCGTATTGTAGAAAAAGCCCTCAAAACAGGCCATAAGGTAACGGGTGTCATTCGTCGTGAAGGCGCTATCGAAGGTATTCCAACTATCGTAAAAGACGCATTACACTTAACAAAAGAAGAATTAACTCAATTCGATGTAGTAGTAAACGCTACAAGTGCTTTCACGCCGGATACATACCATTTACAAACGGATTTGACATTGTTATTGGTAAAAGCATTAGCTGACACAAATACTCGCCTCCTCGTTGTGGGCGGCGCCGGCAGCCTTTATATAGACGAAGATCACACTGTACAATTGTACGATACCCCGGATTTTCCTGCAGATTATTTAGGTCTTGCAAAAGCACAAGGCAATGCGATCGATATCTTGCGTAAATTCAGCAATGTAGACTGGACGTTCTTCAGCCCTGCACCAATCTTTGATGCAGAAGGTCCGGAATCTAACGACTATATCATCGGTAACGAGGAAGTCATCGTAAATAAAGATGGTAAGCCATATATTTCGTATGAAACTTTCACACAAATCCTGGTCGATGAGATCAACAACCACAAATTCGGTCGTCAACGTTTTACCGCAGTGCAAAACTAATATCTCAATACACATCCCCCTGCGTACGATATCATCGTACCGACAAAAATAATCTATACTAAAAACAACAAAGGCTATTGACCGCAGCATTAATACCACAGCCAATGGCCTTCGTTTATAATTAAAATCAAGACTTTAGGTAAAAAATAATCAGCATATTTATAGACAGAAGGTGATACAATGAAACGCATGCCAACTCTATTCGTAGGCCATGGCAGTCCCATGATGGCCTTAGAACATACTGAAACAACAAATACTTTCAAAAGTATAGGACAAAATATTATCAATAATTATGGTAAACCAAAAGCCATACTCGCCGTTTCCGCCCATTGGTACACAGATGGAACCTATATTCAAAGTGCCGAAAATCCGAAACAGATTTACGATATGTACGGATTTCCCAAAGAGTTATATGAGGTTGTATATTCCGCCAAGGGCGATAACGAACTGACACAAAAGGTTCAGCAGTTACTGGGTGACGCCGTTTCTATCGATGATACATGGGGCATCGACCACGGCATGTGGACCGTATTAGTTCACATGTTCCCTGATGCATCCATTCCCGTTGTGCAACTATCCATACATAAAAACCTGAACCCTAAAGAGGCTTATCAACTAGGTACAAAGCTCCAATCATTGCGCGACGAAGGCTATCTCATCATGGGCAGCGGTAATATCGTTCATAATCTCAGACGCCTGGAGTGGGATAGTCCATCCGGCACTCCTGCTACGATTGAATTCGATCGATACATTACCGATGCGGTCCTTGCGAACGATACGGATAAGGTCATCAATTATGAGCAGCATCCTCATGCAGACTACGCAGCACCTACACCAGATCACTATCTTCCTTTAATCTATATTATGGGCGCCGGTGAAGGTGCGAAACCCACTGTATTTAATCAAACCTATAATTCGGGATCCCTGTCGATGACGGGATTTATATTTGAAGATAGTATATAAAACGCAAGCCCTCCATTGAATTATGCATGAAAACCTGTACAATAAAGATAAGAATCATACATATCAAGGAGGGCTTATGGCAAATACAGAAACTACAATCAATGCAGTTGTCAATCCTCACACGAACGATGCGCCTATCGATATCGAAAAAACAATACAGGCCTTGGAGCGCAATAACTTCGTGGTCCGGTATTTCGAATCCGGTCACGAGGCGACCGCGTATCTGAAAGCCCGCATTCAGCACAAGCGCGTGGCTCTCGGCGATTCGCGTACCTTATTGGAGCTCGGTGCCTATGATGCACTCTGCGAGGTCAACGAGGATGTAACCGATATTCATCGACCTCTCCCCGGTGAAAGCTTCCGCGAAACGGCACTCCGCACGATGGGACGCGATGTATTCCTCACCTCCGTTAATGCCTTGGCGCAAACAGGTGAAATGGTCAATATTGACGGCACCGGTAATCGTATTGCCGCCTCGCTGTTCGGCTCTAAGGAAGTGTTTTTCGTATTGGGCCGCAACAAGATTACACCGGATTTAGCATCCGCCATCTACCGCGCCCGTAACACGGCGGCGCCGCTCAACAGCAAGAAAAACAAGAAAAGTTCGATTAATCCATGCGCAAAACTGGAAGAAAAATGCTACGACTGCATTTCTCCCGACCGCATCTGCAATGCATTGACCATCTACTATAAAAAGATGCGCAACATGCAGACAATGGAAGTCATCATAATCAATAAGGACTTGGGGTTCTAATATTATAACTACACCGGCAGAACCGGTGAATTTAATCCACACCACACACCGGCAAACATAATCTGAAACTGACAAAAGGGTCGCTTTATGCGACTCTTTTTATATTTCCACCAGGCTTTTTACATCATATCCAAAGCCTGCCGTCTTTTCAGCAGCTATTTTTTGCCATTCTGTAGGCGCTGTCCCATCTTTTTCAAGGAAGAATCCAGAGTCGAGGTAACGAATAATGATATAATTGGAATCCTTTTGATCAAAACCGTTACCACGGGAGAAATCGATGCCATGGCCTGTATTGCGCGTTACGATGGCTTCTAATAACGGTAAGGTAATGGCGTTCAACGTGATTTTCATATCAGGGGAATCAAAAATCTTTTTAAGGAAAGAGCTGGGCTTTTCTTCCTTATATACTAAAAGCTTGCTAATCGTACCATTAGAGGCACATACTACGCGACGGATTTCATTGATAGGGATATCTACCTTGCCATTTGAGATAACACCGTTTTTAATGGTAATTTCTCGTTTACCCATAATGGAATAATCCAACGGTAATTGAAGGGTATCCAAGTTTGCAGGGAAGTCCGCCGTCAATTTATGGCGAGCAAAAGCGGCAATAATCGCTTTTGTTTCGCTAATATTATGACCGGTATTATAATCTTTACGATCAGTATCTAGATCTTGGCCTTCCATATTTTTCCAATTGTGATCTCGAAACATAATCGTATAATTACAGTTTGAGTTTAAATATCTTGTAAGATACAGCTCATTTACATCATCAAAATCAATGTCAGTTATAACTGTACCATTTGCATCTTTGCAGAGCACACCATTATAACTAATTGTTAAAGTACGATCAGTGTCTTCAAAAACAACAGGATTCGTGTCGAATACAGAAATCATAGCTCTCTCCTTTTACGACTTCAAACATAACTACATTTACACATATCAAGTACATTCCATGCACATAGTAAGCCCATACAACAACTATATGTATGCATGGATATATTAATGATAAGTGTTAAGTACTCACATTAATTATATGTATCCAATACAAGCATTGATTAAATACATTAATCAAATATACTCAATCTAATAATACACCTTCTATATTGATTTACACAAATGCTATATTTCACTGACAATCAATGGCAATCAATTTTCTAAATCGATTTTTCAAACGCTCCATATGCGTTCAACAACGTGTTGATAGTAATAAAGATATTTACATAAACAAAAAAGCTGATTCCGAAGAATCAGCTTTCAGTATTTCGTTGAAAGTGTTGAACTCATTGAAAGATATGAACTCATTAAAAACTTTGAACTCGTTGAAATCTTTCAAATAAAGTTATCGTTGAAATCAGATGCTTTCAACAGCAGCAATAGCCGCAACGTCTACAACGTCCTGAGCGGAGCAACCGCGGGAAAGGTCATGAACCGGTTTAGCCAAGCCTTGAATCAATGGTCCAAGAGCATCAGCGCCGGCAAAGCGTTGTACCAATTTGTAACCGATGTTAGCAGCTTGAAGATCAGGGAAAATCAAGATGTTAGCTTTACCTGCTACATGAGAACCGGGCGCTTTCTTTTCTGCTACGGAAGGAACGATGGAAGCGTCCAACTGTAATTCACCGTCGAATTTAAAGTCAACATTGCGTTCTTTCAAAATATTAACGGCTTCAACCACTTTGTCTACTTCCGGAGTGGACGCGGAACCTTTAGTGGAGAAGGACAACATGGATACGCGAGGGTCAGCCATACCGACAACTTTGCGGGCTTTTTCTACAGTGGATTCCGCGATATCGGCCAATTGTTCGCTAGTCGGATTAGGCAACACGCCGCAATCGGAGAATACGAGCATACCGTCATCGCCATATTCTTTTTTGCTTGTAAACATGAACATGGAAGAAGATACAGTTTTAAGACCCGGTTTAGTGCCCACAACCTGCAATGCAGCACGCAATACGTTTGCAGTCGGAGATGCGGAGCCGGCCACCATGCCGTCAACAACACCGAGACGAACGAGCATAGCACCGAAGAACAGGCAGTCGCCTTTTAAAGTTGCGTCAGCTTTTTCAGGTGTCATACCTTTTTTAGCGCGCAATTCTACGAATGTATCAACCATTTTCTGGTAACGATCGTAGCCCGCAGGATCGATGATTTCAGCACCTTCGATGGATGCGCCTACGGCTTTAGCAGCTGCAGCGATTTCAGCAGGATTACCTACGAGCACCGGTGTGCAGAAACCTTCCTTCAAGATGATTTCAGTCGCTTTCAATACGCGTTCATCCTTGTATTCCGGCAAGACGATTTTTTTACCTAACGGTTTAACTTTGTTTTTCAAATTTTGAATCAAATCCACGATTTTGCCTCCTTAACATTGGCTATTTATGCCATATCAATACTATTATTATAGCAATTTACGGTTCCTCTAACAACCATTCTAATACATTTCGTTGTTGAATTCCGTCATAATTAGCATTTTTATTCAATTCGTCTAAGGTCAGCAAAAATTTAGGATATTGATCCTGCACGGCTTTGAGAGATGCCAATTCACGATGCAACGTATTCGGATCAAGTACGGTCTCACAGACTTGATAATATTCGGTGATTCCCGGTTTCTGTGCCACAAAATCGATTTCCCCCTTCGCCAGCTGTCCTACATACACGGTATAGCCCCGACGAAGAAGTTCAAGGAATACAATATTTTCAAGAATATATCCCGTATCACGACCCGTCTGCCCAACCAGCAAATTCCGCAACGCCACGTCGACACTGTAATACTTCGCATTGATGCGCAGTAACTCCTTGCCTCGCACATCGTATCGATTGACCTTGTATAGCAGCAAGCTATCCTGTAGACCCTGTAGATACCGTTCCACCGTTTTATTATCGATCTTCCGCCCCGCGCTGACGAGAGAATTCGCAATTTTGTTTGGTGAAAGCAGGCTTCCCACATTCGCCATCATATATCGAACGATATCCTGAAGTATAGTTACATCATTTATCTTAAGGCGGGCCACCACATCATATAGCAGCAACGTATTATAAAGTCCGCGTAAATATTCCTGCACATCAAAGTCCTCACCGCCCAGCTGTTGCGCATAAGGAAAGGAGCTTTCACGAACATATGCCTCATAAGCGGGAATCAGCGAGTACTGAGGGCTGTCATATTTACTGTCATAAAATTCTCTGAAAGATAGCGGCAACATTTGAATTTCCACATAGCGCCCCGTCAGTAATGTGGCGATATCCGATGACATAAAGTATGCATTGGAGCCCGTAATATAAAGGTCCGTGTTATTTTTTACAAACAAACTGTCAACGACGCGATGAAACTGATCGACATGCTGAATCTCATCAAGGAAAATATAGTTCATCTGATCCGGCTGCATACGTTCCAAAATGTAATTGTACAGCGCACGATAATCACATAGGTGTTCGTATTCCAGTTCCTCAAAATTAATGGAGATAATCTGCTCCGGTGCAATGCCTTCCGTCAATAACTCATCTCTAAAGAGGCGAAACAAGGTCGACTTGCCACAACGGCGAATCCCCCCTCCTCTAATGCAGCCCCTGTTTCCTATCCGCATCGGCAACACCGCACGAATACAGCTCACAAGGTCCATGCAGAAATTCCTGTATTGTCAGATTTCCTAAACCGTATACGATTTTATAGATGGTTGACCATCTGGGGTCAATGGATCCGCTTTCAAGGTCGCTGATATAGGACTGAGCGACCCCGGACTGATATGCCAGCTGGTATTGAGTCATACCCAGTCGCCTACGCCACAACAGTATTAACATACCGAGTCTATGTGCTTCTTGCCGGGCCCGAACGTCCCGAGAACATATGATAGGATCCATACCAGCCTCTCTCTACTCTCATTCACAACACATGCCCGTATGTCTCCACAATACATCTACCGAAAGACCACGCCCAGCATGTATTGAATGGCAATGGCAGAAAAAGCCCCTATACCATCGCGGATAAATCCGATAGATATAGGGACTTTTATCATTTTAAACGTTATATGCTCACATTTTCATCATTTTGTGAAAGTTTGCATATATTTCACTATATTATTATGATTATGCATCAAAGAGACTCTGTAAATGCAGATATTATATGCACATATAAACATATATACATCGCGATAAGCCATTGAATCGCAATATTAATTACTTCGCACCTACCTGAACGCTTAGTATTAATCACGCCATGCTCTTGAGGGTCCGCTATTAAGTATTCCTCACGATTCTACATCTTTAATAGCAATTACTCCGCGCTTTCTTGAGCCTTTTTGATTTCCATGTATTTTACCATGCCGTCAACGGCGCGTTTTGCTTCGCGCATGGCGAGTACTACGGTGGCCGGCTTATGTACAACGTCGCCGCCCGCAAATACACCTTCGCGACTCGTCATGCCGTATGGATCTTGAGAGGTGATGATATAGCCTTTTTCATCGACTTTAAGATTGTTCCCTTCGCCGACGAGGCGTGCATTCGGTTTATGCCCCGCAGCGATGATGATTTTATCTACAGGCATCACCTGATACGTGCCTGTGCCGTGAATACCTGCACCGTCTTCATTGAGCGCCATCACTTCGTACTTGAAGCCTTCCACCTTATCTTTGCCTTCTACGCCCACAGGGGATGCGAACCATTGGAACTGAACGCCTTCGGCGCGTGCTTCTTCATATTCCGAAAGCAAGGCCGGCATCTGTTCCTGACTGCGGCGGTATGCTACGGTAACCGCTTCACAGCCGAGGCGCACGCACGTACGGGCCGCATCCATCGCTACGTTGCCGCCGCCGATGATAACGACGCGGTCCCCCTTCTTAACGGGGATCTGTGCTTCATCAAGCTCGCCATTGTCTACTAATTGTACATTAGTCAACAGATACATGGCCTGGAATACGCCGGTAATCTCATCGTTTTCCATCCGCACTTCCTGCGGAATATGCGTACCGGTACCGATGAAGATGGAATCAAAGCCTTCCTCAAAAAGCTGATCCAATGTTTTATCCTGACCGATGAATGTGTTGCATACAAATTTAACGCCTAAACCTTCCAAACGTGCGATTTCACGGCGCACAACGGATTTGGACAGGCGGAACTCGGGAATACCGAATAACAATACGCCGCCCGGTTCGGACTGACCTTCAAAGACGGTCACTTCATAGCCTAATTTTGCAATGTCACCCGCTACGGACAAGCCTGCAGGGCCGGAGCCGACAACAGCCACACGACCGTGGTCCTGTTTGATTTTTTTAGGTTTCCGCAATTCATTGATGCTTTCAAAATCGGCCGCAAAGCGTTCCAATTTACCGATGTTAATAGGCGGTTTCTTAGCCTTATTCATGATACAGTTGCCTTCGCATTGATTTTCACGAGGACAAACACGTCCGCAAATAGCCGGCAAATTCGTCCGTTCCGCCAGAATATCGTTCGCTTCGCCGAAATTGCCGCGTGCGATAGCCTGAATGAAGCGGGGAATCTCGTTCTCAATAGGACACCCCATGCGACACAACGGCTTAGGACAATTCAAACAACGCTTCGCCTCCGCAAGCGCCTCCTCCATCGTGTAATCCGCATCAAAATGTAATGGTTTTAATTCGTTACTCATGGCACATGCCTCCTAACAAGGATCCAGTACTGTACTTATATTAACAATTCTATATAGACGCGCAGCTCGATGAACCACTTTCACATATGAACGTATTGCCCCCATATAACGTTAAGAATTTATCAGTTGTAACCATTCGATATGCGTGTGCCACTGGTCATGCACACACTATTCTACAGTATATTTTAAATTGTGAAAGTCATTACCGTCAAGCGAATAGGCTACGATTTGATTATGTTATTATAATAATACGTAACACTCTAAATAGGAGGATTTCTATGAACACAGCAGAATTCACTCAAAAATACTATACCGAACGCCGAGGTTCTCATTCCCGCAAATGGGACGGCGAGCACTTAAAATTCAGCCGCACCGACCTGTTGCCGCTCTGGGTGGCGGACATGGACTTCATGCCCCCTCAATGCATTCAAAATGCGATTTGTAACTATGTGAAAGCGGTGCCGCTCGGCTATACGATGACAAATCCCGCCTACATAGAGGCCGTGATGAGCTGGTATATACGCCGTCACAGCTGTACGCTTTCAGCGGACTGGCTCACCGGCGCGCCGAATGTGATTACGGGTCTCATGTGGTACATCGGGGCTTTCACAGAACCAAACGATGCCGTCGCCGTTCTGACCCCCGTATACGGCGCATTCGATACGAGTGCAAACGATGCTCAGCGGCATATCATTTCGGTCCCGATGCATCGCACCGCGGACAATCGTTATACCGTCGATTACGACGCTTTCGAATCGGCCATCGTCAAAAACGATGTGAAGCTGTTCATTCACTGCAATCCGCACAATCCGGTGGGTCACGTATGGACCGGCGAGGAGATGGAGCAGCTGTTCAGCATCTGTAAACATCATCATGTGCTCATCATCAGCGACGAAATCCATCAGGATCTCATTACGGGACCGACGCCGTTTACACCGGCACTGTCGGTATCGGGCGGGGCCTATGCGGACAATATGATCGCCATATCCTCCGTGTCTAAATCGTTTAACATGGCGAGTCTTCACCAGGCCGAGGTCATCATTCCTGATGAAAGCTTACGCAGCCGCTACAATGCGTACAGATCGCACGTGTACCATACGGATTCAGACGTCATCGCCGAGGCGGCCATCACGGCGGCTTACACACATCCGAATGCCGAAGCATGGCTCAATGATCTGCTCGTCGTCGTCAGAGAAAACTACGATTATATGTATAAAGAACTTCGTGTAGCCCTTCCTGAGCTGCGCATCAGCCCCATGGACGGCACCTATTTAGCGTGGATCGATTTCAGCGCTTATATCAAACCTGAAAGTATGCACGATGTCTTTGAAAATCAGTGCCGCATCGCCCCAAGTTTCGGCGAATGGTTCGGAGGCGCGGATTACGCCGGCTTCGTCCGATTGAATCTGGCAACGAGTCCGGAGAACATAAAAATCGCCACCGAGCGTATTATTTCATGTTGCTCTGTTAAGATCTCTTGAAATGGTCTTTTGCAAATTGCATGTCCTGTACGAGTTCCAACGTACCAAGGTAATTCTTGTGCCCGTCGCGTACAGCCATATAATTGACGTAGAACGGACGGCCCTGCTTTTCGAGCCATACCGCTACATTGTCGCGTTCACCCTTGCGGAAGGAGTCAATAATACCGCGCACGATCGGTTCCACCTTCGGAGGATGGCAGGAGAATACATCTCTACCGATAGCCGTGGTAGGACGTTTAAACACCTTTTCTCCGTCGTTGAAGTACCGGTTGATATCTTCATGATCAACAAAGGTAATCTCCATCGGCATGGTGCTGAGCATGGCATCTAACTGATCAAGGGTCAAGTTGCCGCCAATGAGGGCGATGGTATGACTGTCTCCGTTTGTTCCTGCATCCCGTTCAGCTGCGCTTGCCTTTGTAGTGCTTTCAGCCAAAGCAGATTCCGCCTCCGCCCAAACAGCCGGTTCCACGCCGAAGATAACGTCGTAGTCTTTAGCATCCTTGTAAATTCGATACCATTCTCCAGCGGTAAAGTTCTCCGCACAAATCGGGAACAGAATATTCTGTTCCTTGTAAATCATCTCCTGAGCGCGCGTAAGGAGTGCATCAAAGTCGTCATACCACGCCCGGTCAAAGGTATTCGCCTTAGCTAAACGGCCAAAGCCGTCGCGAATATCCCCATCGACGGTCCACATAACCATGGACGGACCGGAAATATCATAGGCTACCTTTAGATGCGGGTATAAAAGGTCTCCCTTCTTCGCGTAATGAACCGATACCCGGCGCACCGCGTTCACGTCCTCTACGGTAACAGTCTTATCGGCGATTTTGACCTTTGTCGCTTCAATCAAAGCATCAAGCGCCTTATTCTCTTCCGTCAACTGACTGAGGGGATGACCGACTGTCTCGATTAAGGACACTACGCTTTTACTCTGTTCCTGAGCCTCTAAAACGGCCTCCACCTTGGCGTGTTCAGCCTCCATCTGTTCATGGATGGTAGAGCCGTGGAACAATGCGGAGTGAAGATCACATAACTGCTGTACCTCCGCCAATGGTGTGCCTTCGCGCATGAGCCCTTGTTCGGCTTTCATGATTTCACTGGCCTCAACATGTGCAAATTGACTTGCAAAATCTTCACGAACGGAGCCGAGGTCTTCGCCGGTCCCCAACCGCTTCAAATAACCTTTCAGCTGCTCCACGCGTTCACTGTCGTTAACTGTATCATCGGTGTCAGCTTCTGCGTTACTGTCGTTAGCGCCATGAGTTTCATCGTTATTGCTATGAATCGCGGTTTTATCCGATTTTGCCGTGCCCACTGTCTCGGTTGCAGTCTGTGGCGCATCTATAGATGAACGGCTTTCAGCTGTAGATTCCGCCGATACATCGCCGTGCAAGTCCGGCATCTGCCCTTCCAGCACGAATCCAGCTTTCATAAAAGCCCCCACGATATCGATCATGGAGACACCTTTCATCTTGGCCCCTTTCGGAATCGTCATAATCTTACCGACGGAATTCAGCATAATCTTATTCGTAATCTCGCTGAACCCCAGTTCCTTCATGATATCCGCCACTTCCGGATATGCTTTCACCAAATCATAAACGGATTTGGATAAATCTAATTTCTTTTCCATGTTAATTACCTCGTTATCAATTTCTATATAATACGTATTTCGCAATATTTTACATCTTATGGTCCTATGATAAACGATATCGATTATAATTTCTGTATCCATGGATATACTTTTGAAAGTTATAACAAATACTATCAAAAAATAGCGGACAGTTGACCCTCGCATCGAACCGCACACCAGAACCGTATCCGGTTTGGCATGCAGTTCACGGATCAACTACCCGCTATATTTATTTTCTGTTATATTTCTATTACGATTCTACAATATACTATTACATAACCGCTTCGTAAGTACTACGTAATTGCTACATTTCCAGGATACAGCTGAGAACCATTTATTTATGATGAGGATTCAACGCCCTTGTATAATTTTCAGAGACCTTATCCCAGTTGATAACACAGAAAAATTCCTTGATATAATCCGGTCGACGATTCTGATAGTGCAGGTAATACGCATGTTCCCACACATCAAGACCGAGAATACCCGTTTTACCTTCCAACAACGGATTGTCCTGATTTGCCGTGGACGTAACTTCGAGTTTCCTGTCTTTATTAACTACAAGCCATGCCCAACCGGAGCCGAAGCGCGTTGCCGCCGCATTGGAAAAAGCCTCTACGAATGCATCATAACCGCCCAGATCACGGTCGATTGCATCTTTCAAATCGCCGGACAATGTGCTGGAATCAGGTTTCGTCATGATTTCCCAAAACAGCGTATGATTTTTATGACCGCCGCCGTTATTGATAACAGCTTGACGAATATCTTCCGGCACATTGGCAATATCGCCGAGAATGCAGTCTACACAACCATACGGGAGATCCGGATATTTCGCAATCGCCGCGTTCAAATTATTCACATACGCTTGATGATGCTTATCATGATGAATCTGCATGGTTTCTTTATCGATAACAGGCTCTAAAAAATCATAAGCATACGGTAACGGTGCAAGTTCAAAAGGTTTCATAATGGTCCTCCTTATAATCAGGGCGTGGAACGACATCACTATAACGTTAATCTGTCCTATCGTTCCTGTGAAAGCGATTCGATGCACCTGCATCACTACTATATAATCAATCATCAAGACATATGATTAGAAACTATCTCATCTGCATGATTTGCATGTCGTATATCTGCATAAGCTTCATACCGTATATGGATAATATTCTTTACTATGCGTCAATAAATTGATATGAATTATCATTTGATACTTATTGTACTATTTATATAGAAAATCGTCAATATAATATGATGTATAGCTAAAAAATATCCCCATATAACGATTCGTCTTGAAAAATATCATTATAGGATATCTATATATTCGCTATTCAACGCCTTGTTCATACTTCGCACGGCACAGAACTTGCCGCACATGCTGCAGGTTTCGCCGTGATCTTCCTCCGGCGCACGACTGTCGCGGATGCTTCGCGCTCTTTCAGGGTCAATAGCACATGCATATTGCTGCTCCCAGTCGAGATCCTTTCTCGCGTCCGCCATCGCATCATCCCGATTGCGTGCTCCGGGAATACCTCGCGCGATATCGGCCGCATGGGCTGCAATTTTAAAGGCCATGATGCCCTCTTTCACATCATCAGCATTAGGCAGCGCCAAATGTTCCGCAGGTGTCACATAACACAGGAACGATGCACCGTGCATTCCCGCCACGGCTCCGCCAATAGCAGCCGTAATATGATCATAACCGGGTGCAATATCCGTAACCAAGGGTCCCAACACATAAAATGGGGCGCCGCCGCACAAAGAATCCTCCAGTTCCATATTCGCCTGAATCTGGTTGAGCGGCACATGTCCGGGGCCTTCCACGATAACCTGCACGCCTTTTTCGCGAGCCCGTTTAGTCAATTCACCTAATCGCACCAGCTCCTCTATCTGGCACACATCCGTAGCATCCGCAAGACATCCGGGTCGACAGGCATCCCCCAGGGATATCGTCACGTCATAAAGTCGACAAATCTCCAATATATCATCAAAGTATTCATTGAATGGATTTTCCTTGCCGGTCATACTCATCCACGCAAATAACAGACTGCCGCCGCGGCTTACAATGTTTAATCTGCGCTTATACTTTCTGATTTGATCGATGGTCTGCCGCGTTATGCCGCAGTGCAGTGTCACAAAGTCGACACCGTCCTCCGCATGTAAGCGTATGGTATCCAAAAAGTCCTCCGCCGTGAGCTCCGCCAAATCCTTTTTATGATGAATAACGCTGTCATATACGGGAACCGTACCGATCATGGCTTTACACTCACCGGTCAGCTTGCGTCTGAAAATTCTGGTATCTCCATGCGTCGATAGATCCATAATCGATTCGGCCCCCAATTGAATGGCCCAATTTACCTTTTCCATTTCACTGTCATAATCCGTTACATCCCTTGATGTCCCCAAATTGACATTGATCTTCGTCCGCAAAGCTTTGCCGATTCCCTCAGGGTCGATAGAGGTGTGGTTCCGATTACACGGAATCACGACCTGTCCGGCGGCGACCAAATCCCGCAACCGCTCTTCAGGAATATCTTCCTTTCGGGCGACGACTTTCATTTCATCTGTAACAAAGCCTTTTTTAGCGGCTTCCAATTGAGTATAAAACATTTTACATTTCCTCCTCTTGAATATAACCATTCAGCTTTGTATACAAGAAAAAGGGCATCGATACTCGATCGATACCCTTTTATGGTGTCTGCGTGCTTCCTACGCGGGCATGATCCCGATCAGGTCAAAGGTCAGGTGCTGATAGCCCTTTCTCAGCCTATTCCATAGGCTCCCTTGCATACTCTGCTATGTAATTCTTCTACAGCATATCATTCTTTAAATAATAATTCAATCCATCAACGAACCAGATTAGGATACGGACCGCCGGTTAATACCCTCCAGGATTCCGCAACAATACCTAAAAAGCCCTGATTATAACCGAATGTATTATTCAAATCCTGTTCTTTCCAGGTTTGGTCTTCCTGATCGTATGTATACACCACATTCCACGGATCATCATATATACGCATGATAACCATGCTGCCGGGTTTCATATCCTGCGCCGGAACGATCCACTCGTCGCCATCGTCCAGCACCAGACCGGACACGGTTTTAACGGAATACACAATTCTATCCGGACTTTCAGAGATTACTTTCACAGAGGACTTGTCCAGATACGTACCATAGTTCATGTGCCCATAGGTTAAAATATAATTCGGATCGCCATTCAGATGTTTAGGATATACATAGGCAAAGGTATTTCTTAGCCCTCCGAAGAAGAATAAAAGTACTAATGCAATAGCCCCTAATAATGCTATCTTTTTCATGCGCAACCCTCCTTTATATTGACCTACGCGGACAACAACTGCGTCCATCATGACAAATGTCAATTATGTATACAGCAATACCCCCCGCCACAATGAGGTTCAGTCAATAATGCACTGACAGGCCTGCATCGTTTTGAGCGCCGCATCATGCGATTCCCGGGTAACCCCCGCACAACTGGACGCGTCCACATGAATCGGGACCTCCGGCAACCCCGCTTTCAGAATAAGCGCATTCGATACGACGCAGATGTCCGTACAGAGGCCCACAAGCGTAATCGATTCAATGGGGTTAACCGTATGCATACCTTCCAAACGGCTCAACAGCTCAAAGGACGCAAAATTCGGCTTATCTATGAATGACACGGGACTCATGATTTTACGGCTTTCAGCGGCCTCAATCAGCCCGTCCATGATATGCCAGCCGTCTGTTCCTTTTATGCAGTGCGGCACCGGTAAAAGCTGCCCCTCCTGGCTTTCAAGGTAATGACTGTCATGAGTATCTCGCGTAAATATGATAGGTCCATGAAAGGATTCTATTTTTTTACGCACATTGGCGACGATGGCCTCCGCCTGAGGCGAACCGAGGGCCCCGTCCACAAAATCATGTTGCATATCGATAACTACAAGAACGCTCTGCATATGACCTCCTGTACATTAAGTGTACTAATATATCTGCCGTTAATTATTTCTATACCCGTACTTCTTCAAACCGACCGCACCATCTGTTTACTCTTCCGCCAACGCATGCTGCACGCGATGTGGTTCATTATGAGCAATGCGACCCGCCGCCGCAGCGGCTACGGCGCCTACCAGATCATCGAGGAATGTATTACAACGGCCGCCGACTTCACTGTCTAAGTCCTTGATGATGCCCGGCTTCACCTTATCCAAGTAGCCGTAATTCGTAAAGCCGATAGATCCGTACAGATTAACGATGGAAAACGCCAGAATTTCATCGATGCCGTAAAGGCTTTCATCATGGGTCACGATACGTTGTAGCGGCTGAGACAACTTGTTCTGCTCGGCCAGTTTATCGAGTTCCACGCCCGTAATAATCGCATTATGCACCTCGCGCTTAGCCAGTACGGAGGCCACACTGTCACGACACTCGTCAATGCTTAGATTCGGCATATATGGTTTCTGCACGTACAGCACCAACTCGGCGATGTCTTCCAACGTAACGCCTCGCTCCGCTAACAGCTCATATGTGTATCTTTCCAAGTCCTTTGTCGATTCCATAACGTCTCCTTTCATCAAGTATTAAAGAGATTAAAAATCCACCTTTAAAACGGTAAACACTAACATTATCCGCGCTTTATGGACAGCAATATATAAATAATTATACCATGAAAAAATCCCTGCCGATGATTAGTCGGTAGGGATTCTCTACAGCCGTTCAAATTAAATTTTCTTAACCATTTCAGATTTCAACGCCATCGCTCCGAAGCCGTCAATTTTGCAATCGATATCATGACCGTCGCTTGCATCGGTGATGAGGCGAATGTTTTTAACGCGCGTTCCCTGTTTCAATACGCCCGCACCTTTTATTTTGAGATCTTTCACGACCACAACGGTATCGCCATCCTGCAGTTCATTCCCGTTCGCATCGCGGATAATCTCCGCCTCAGCGGCAGCCTCCGTATCGGCAGCAGTCCATTCATTGCCGCACATAGGACAGATAAACATATGCCCGTCTTCGTATGTGTACTCGTTGCCACACTTTGGGCAGTTAGGTAAATTTGCCATTTAGATCTCCTTTTTCTTTACTAAAGTTTCATACAACTCCAACTTATCTTCTAGATTATTCTTATAGCCTTCCAATCGTTTGATTTCGGCATCAATAAATCGATAATGGTCTTGTAACAGTGTCATTCTTTCACGGGCCGTATGAGATCCGGCATACCGCAAGTCCGCATATCGCTTGATATTCGCAAGCGGCATTCCCATATCTTTCAAGCGTTTAATAAACTGCACAAAGCCCACATCCTCCGCACGGTAATTGCGAATGCCGTTCTGTCGCTCGATGTGAAGGAACCCTTGATCCTCGTAATATCGCAATGTAGAAATGGGCAGTCCCACCAATTTTGAAAATTCACCGATTTTCATGCTTTCACCACCTTGACCTCAAGTATACTCGAGCATATATCATACGTCTAGATGGAGGTAATAATTATGAAAGAAACACGTTTTAACATCGGTATGAACACATTGAAACAGATTGACGGACTGCACGGCGAGGAGGTGTATAACACAATTCAAGAGATTTCACCGTCCATCGCCGATTTATTGGTCGAACTGTTCGGCGACATCTACACGCGCCCCAACCTGGATTTCAAGGAACGGGAACTGATTACGCTCGCGTCCCTGTTAACGCTGGGCGGTTGCGAGGCGCAGCTGAAAGTACACACCAATGCGGCGCTCAATGTCGGTATCGCGCCCGAGCAAATCATAGAGGTCTGCACCCACTGCATCCCCTATGCGGGATTTCCACGCGTACTGAACGCACTGTTTACGGTGAAAGCGGTCTTTGAAGAACGAAACGTACTGTAATTAAGGAACGACGGCAACAAAAATAGAGGATCTCGGCGGACCCTCTCAACAGCATTATATTATATTATGTACATTACACGACGCATCCAGATTGACGATATACGCCAATATCATTATAATGTAATAAAGAGATAGTCGACGAGTGGTTCCGTCAGGCTCATCCCTGAACACAATTAAACATGTAGAAATGGCCTTTCGTTTTCAGCTACCGGTTGGTAACGAAGGGCTATTTATCGTTATTACGACAAATCAGCACTATCAATGCGCCAAAGGAAATAATCACCGTTAATATCCCGAGGACAATCATAATGACTTCATAAGCATTCATAGGCTTTCACCCCCTTCAAAGAAAAAGGGCGACCCAACCTCGTTCGACTATCTTACGTTCATTATAAACCGAACTTATGTTCTATGCAATAAAAATCTATTAATAAATATTAGCCTATTTATAACTAACAAAGGGAGCCTCTTGATGGAGTCTCCCTTTTATTTGTGTACAAGTTGTACGAAATTAATTCATATTTTTCAATCAATAATTTCTGCTATATACTAATAACGAAAGAGCCATTAACGTGAGTTGGGTTCATCTCCGTCTTTTGAGGGAGGTGACATTATGACTGTATACGAAGCATTATCATTAATGATTTTATTCGTTACCCTCGTAGTGTTAATTCTTAAGAAATAATCAATATATTGATTATAAAATAAGATAAACCTAACGTTCAAGACTAAGTACGGCAATACTTAGACACGTTAGGTTTATCAAATTCACAATTCTTTGATGAGCCTAACACCTAGAACACGTTAATTGGCTCTTTTGTACTTATAGTATAGTCTGAATTCTAAAGACTGTCAATTTACTATCCAAGTCGTTTGCGCAAAATCGCATAGAGTATCATGCTAATAATAACGCTCATAACCGCTTGAATAGTATTAGTCAAAATACTTGCAACGGCTACGCCCGGATCAAACACAAAGTATTCAGCGATAAAGTAGCCTACGACGATAACGATACCGCCTACGACGGTCGCCACCAGTGCGGATGTGACGGACGTTTTATTATATAGTGTACCCACAAGATAGCCTTCGATGCCTTTCACAACAAAGGTAATCGGCACGAATATGGTATAGCCGAGAAATAAATCGGCTAAGGCCGGCCCGATGGCACCGATATAGGCCCCCTGTTTAGGCCCCAGTAACAGAGCGGATGTCATGATAACGACATCACCTACGTTGAAATAGCCGCGAATGCCGGGCACCGGAACTTTGGTGTACATTGTGAGCAATGTGGCGAGGGCAATCAATACGGCTGTGAGTACTAACGTAAACGTAGCACTGCGGGTTGGAACGTGTTGCATAGCGTCCTCCTTATACAATTAAAATAGACATATGAATAAAACATATCACATATCTATATCATATAACTTTATGTCAACAGCCGCAAATGAAATGCTCTTCACCAAGCCTTAACCGAGTACAGATATCATCATATTATTCATACAGTATACTATCATTTTTGCTATTCGTTAATCCCGGTCGATTGATTTAATACCTTCAATCACCCGATTCCAGGCAGCTGATGTTACCCCGACAGGAAGGAACTAGCCATGAATATCTTAATCATTTACACCTATCCCAACCATCAGAGTTTTAATTACGCCATTTTGAAAGCAGTGCAAGAAAATCTTTCAAAGAACCACAATGTGAACACCTTGGATTTATATGAGGAACAGTTCGACCCCGTATTGCGATTTGATGACACGCACAAACGGCGAGATCTAAGCACCGTGCCGGACATGGAAAAATATCGCAATTTAATTACTTGGGCGGACCATATCATCTTTATCTACCCGATCTGGTGGAGCGGTATGCCGGCTATGCTCAAAGGCTTTATCGATCGTGTATTTACAGCGGGCTTTGCCTATTCATACGGTAAAAGAGGTCTTATAGGCCATTTACAGGGAAAATCCGCCTGGATTATCACCACCCATAACACCCCCGCCTTTCTGACGCCGTTTATCCAGGACTATGGCAAGGTATTGAAAAATCAGGTTCTGAAATCCTGCGGTATCAAACCGGTTACACATACCCAATTGGCGGGCACGGAAAACAGCTCAGACGAAAAACGCCGGCGCTTCTTAGAGAAAATCGCTAATATCGCCGGCAGTATTTAAAATTCTTTTGTAGACTATATTTTTAGTTATTCAGACTCATGCTGCAAGAAATCATTCTTTTTGATTTTTTTCATCCTGATATTTAATAATCTTTGCAGGAACACCGGCAACAACAGCATAGTCAGGCACATCTTTTGTAACTACTGCACCGGCACCTACAACGGCATAATCTCCTATTGTAACGCCTGGACATATAGTGACATTCATGCCAATCCATGCATTTTTACCAATTGTCACCTTTCCATAAACATACTTAGTATGTCTTTCATTTAAATCATGATTAATCGTCGCAATCCTAACACAGGGTGCCAGCATGGCACCATCTTTAAATTCTATTCCACCTGATGCGGATAAAACAACGGAATGATTAATGAACACATTTTTACCAAAGGTTACACGATTGCCGAAATCACAGATGAACGGAGTTAATATCCTCACATCATCTAATTTACGGTTAAATAATTCTTCTAAATACGATACATATGATGAATCATCTGGCATAACAGCATTAGCCTTAGCACATAATGTTCTTGAACGCATCATCTCGTCAATAGCTTCTGCAAAATATGGCTCTCTCACATCTGTAGGCCCGCCTTGATCCATTAAGTCATACACATAACCTTTTGTATAATCCATAATTTACTCCTTTTCAAAAGATGGCTTCCATTTTGCGAAGTCATCTAATGCCTTTTCGGTTCTTATGTACCGTCTCTTTCCGATATTTAATGTTTCCATATTTTCCATATCTTCTTTTGAAAGTTCGAAATCAAATATTCTAGCATTTGCTTTGATGTGCTCCGGATTTTTACTGCCGGGAATTGTAATGAATCCCATTTGTATATGCCATCTAAGAACAACCTGGGCACTACTTTTATTATATTTTTCAGCAATATCCTTTATAATCTGACTGTCCAAAAGATCCGCCGTCATGCCTTTTCCACCAAGTGGGTACCAGGACATAATCCTTATATTCTCTTTATCTGTTATTTTTCTAAGATCTGTCTGCGGATAAAACGGATGACATTCCACCTGTATAACCTGTGGTTTAATTTCACACATGTTAAACAGTTCTTCAATATACTTTCCTTCAAAATTCGATACGCCTATAGCCTTTACCTTTCCCGCTTTATAGGCCGCTTCAATCATCTTATATCCCTTTTCCCAATTGCCTGTCGGCTGATGCAAAAATAATAAATCTATA
The DNA here is from genome assembly GCF_000517785.1 of Veillonella sp. AS16. Taxonomy (NCBI): domain Bacteria; kingdom Bacillati; phylum Bacillota; class Negativicutes; order Veillonellales; family Veillonellaceae; genus Veillonella; species Veillonella sp. AS16. The sequence continues at coordinate 190,925 of NZ_AZYX01000019.1, forward strand.
TAATCAAGATCTAAACGTTCCAAGGTTTCATCGACCGCATTTTCATTCTCATATTCAGTAGGCCAAAGTTTAGTAGATACAAATACTTCTTCTCTGTTCATACCGGAGAGTTTTATGCCTCGCCCAACGGCTCTCTCATTACAGTACGCATTCGCAGTATCTACCATATGGTATCCATTTTCGAGCGCAAATTTTACACTATTTTCTGCATCTTTAGGTTCGAGCAAAAATGTTCCTATTCCAATTTTCGGCATTTCTACGCCATTGTTCAATTTAAATGTTTCCATTACGGTTCTCCTTATGTAATTTAATATTGTTATTACTCATCCGTGATAGCTCTTTACTATTTTATGGTTTCTTGATCCCATATTAAAATACCGGTTTTACATGCCTCTTCATATTTATCAATTTTGTAATTCAAACGATTAAGCGCATCATCGTACTTTTTTCTTGCCTCTAATACCTTTTTTCTAGCGTCTTTCAGCAAGTTACATCTCATCTCAAATGTTTCATCCCCCAGTTGAAACAACCGCACATATTCTGCAACCATTTCTACAGGAACGCCTGCACTTCTCATACATATTGCATTCTCAACCCATTTAAGATCTTCCTCAGAAAAATCGCGAATACCTCCACTTGTACGTGATACCTTAGGAATTGCTCCCACGTGTTCATAGTATCTCAATGCATCTGCCGTTATGTTGTACTTTTTGCATACTTCTTTTATAAGCATTTTGACTCCTATATATGATAATCACACTCTCTATATATAGCATACAACTTAGAGTTCGCTCTAAATCAAGAGCAAATTATATGTAAAAAATCTTCGGCCATCAATGGTAAATACTTGCCTCGATACAGCATATGTCGTATCTGCTTGATTAATCTGCGCCATTATGCCAACACCTCTTAACACAGTCTTTTATTACTTACCTTCATCATACCAAATATACTGCTCTCTTTACACAAAACGCCCTAGTAAATTACTAGGGCGCTCTTTGTAGTATAGTAGCCAAATTTTTATCAGTAGCAATATCTAGTTCCTTAACACCAGATTCGCGAATAGGACTTTTCATATGCCATTCTTCATAGGTGTCGAAGAATTTTTTTTGAATCCAATTGTAAATGCTCATAAAAACTCACCTAACAGCCAGTCCAGCACATTATATTGCTGAATACCGTTATAATTATTAGTCTTATAAATTTCATCCATCGTAAGTAAATATTTAGGATATTGATCTCTAATGGCCTCCAGTGGTGCTAATTCTCGCTCTCGCGTATTCGGATCTAATACGGTTTCCGATACTTGATAGTACTCTAATATGCCGCCAGGTTTTTGTGCAACAAAATCAACTTCACCCTTTGCTAATTGTCCGACATAAACATTATAACCTCGGCGACGCAATTCAAGATAAACGATATTTTCTAAAATATGCCCCGTATCACGATCGACTTCAGGTAAAAGAAATTGCTTAAAAGCTGTATCCACTACATAATACTTAGGACGCAGCCGCAATAATTCCTTACCACGTACGTCAAAACGCTCCACTTCATATAATAACAAACTGTCCTCTAGCCCTCTAAGATAACGTTCCACAGTTTTATTATCCACCTTACGTCCGGCACTCGTTAAAGAGTTCGCAATCTTTGTAGGATTAATCAGGCTCCCTATATTGGCCAGAATATATCTCACAATACTTTCAAGTAATTTAATATCTGCAATTTTTAATCGATCAACGATATCTTTTAAAATAACAGTATTAAATAAACCTTGTAAATAATCCTGCCGTCCCTGCCAATCATCAGACATATGCAAAAGCCCCGGAAATGAACCTTCGCTTACATATTTTTTATATAATGCTATTCGTGAAAGCCCACTTTCACTATAAGCATCAACATATTCCTTATAAGATAGAGGCATCATTTCAATTTGTACATAACGCCCCGTAAGTAATGTGGCCATATCAGAAGACATAAAATACGCATTGGAACCAGTAATATATATATCTATATTATCTTGTACGAAGAAATTATCCACTACACGTTCAAACTGCGACACATGCTGAATCTCATCAAGAAAAATATACATTCTTGTATCAGAAATAATACGTTCATTAATGTACTCGTATAAAGCCCGATAATCTCGTAAATTATCATATTCAATCAACTCAAAATTAATATCAATAATCTGTTCTGCCGTTACACCGTCAGATAATAACTCATCTTGAAATAGTTTAAATAATGTAGATTTACCACAACGTCGTATACCTGAAACAACCTTAATAATCGGTCTATCCCGGTGACGCCGTAAAAAATCTAAATAGTGTGGACGTGATATCAAAGACATCTTACCCCTCCTTATAAAATAGGTTTTAAAACCTAATATCATATATAGTATATCATAAATTAGGTTTCAAAACCTAATTTATGCATTATATTATTAACTTTAGGTTTTAAAACTTAAAATAAGACATTCCACAAAAATTTTAGATCTCTTCAATTTTATCTAAAATCGAATTAAAAAATAATACAAAAGTAATGATGACAAAATAGGCATAAGGTTATACAAAACCTTATGCCTACTAAATCTCTACTGGTGCGCCTAACCGGAATCGAACCAGTGACACGCAGTTTAGGAAACTGCTGCTCTATCCTACTGAGCTATAGACGCATGTATACTCTATTATATCGTTTTTAAATCTATATACGCAAGGATTGTGATATAATACGACTATTAGTAGAGTGATATTAGATGTCCCCCATTTTGAAAGAGGTTACATAATGAAAGCATTTACATATTCTGTTATCACCGGTTCACTATTAGCCGCATTAAGCATACTTTCAGTATATGCAGATCCCCCTGTACAGGCAGATGACCCGATCTATTCAACCCTGACGATCGAAGGCAACCGCGTTGTATCTGTCCAAACTTTCAAGACGAGAGAGGAACAGGAAAAGGCGGCGCTGAAAGAACAGGAACGCTTAAACAGAATCACTGAAAAACACCGTGCCAAACGGAAGAATCAAACTCGTGCAGAGATGTTAAAAGGCTTGACGCCGATACCATACTATCCTCCTGTCAGTGAGACACGCAAATTACAAAGTGAAATGTTCTCCGGACCATTGGGTAGAGAACTCGATTTGCGTATGGTAGAGGCCTATACACGGGATTACGACAAGGCAAAGTCGGGTGATATCTATGTATATGCGGATTACGCAGATTACACATCTAAACAGTTGTTAGGTGAGAAAGATGGTACCACGGCCATTTCAGTCATGATTCTGCAAACCATCATGCGCAAGGGCGAAACGAAAGCTTTCAGCCCGGATGTGAACGTATATTATATTAATCCCGCGACCCACACCATTTCCATGAGTCGTTCCGATGACATGAAGGGTATACACGCAGACAAAAACGAAACGGATTATGTATTCAAACTCCCGAAACATCAACTCCAGCCGGGTAATCCACATTATGAACTGGCTAAATTGATGTATCATGATCTGACCGGTAAGGAATTCAATTAATAACACAGATACAGAGTTTGATTAATAACATAAGTAAAGAATTTAATAGCACAAAAAGGGCCCTTATGAACTGCATCCCCAAAAATGAACACATTTTCTGGGATGCAGATCATTAGGCCCTTTTTTATTTGCATTATTTATTTTACATCACTGAAATCGATGTTCATGCCCAAGGCTTTAGCGACGCCTTCACCATAAGCAGGATCACATTGATAGCAATGTTTTGCATGACGTTCTTTGATAAAATCAGGTACGCCGTCCATAGCCGCTGCCGTATTTTCAAACAGGATTTGCTGTTTTTCAGGGCTCATGAGGCGGAACAATTTACCCGGTTGTGTATAGAAGTCAGAGTCGTCTTCATAAAAATCATATTGATAAGCCGCACCGGATACATCAAGAGGAGGATTTTTGAATTCCGGTTGTTCAGCCCATTCACCAAAGCTATTAGGTGCATAGCCGATAGTAGATCCATGATTACCATCTACACGTCCTTGACCATCACGATGATAGCTGTTTACAGGACATTTTGGGGCATTAACAGGAATTTGATGGTAGTTGGCACCGAGACGATAGCGTTGTGCATCCGCATAGGAAAACAAGCGGCCTTGAAGCATTCTATCAGGGGAGAAGGAAATCCCCGGTACAATAGTGGACGGTGCAAATGCAGCCTGCTCCACATCCTGGAAGTAGTTTTCCGGATTGCGGTTAAGTTCCATCACACCCACTTCAATCAATGGGAATTCATCGTGATACCATACCTTTGTTAAGTCAAACGGATTGTATGGCATGTTATTAGCCTGTTCTTCCGTCATCACTTGAATGCATAATTTCCATTTAGGGAAATCGCCGCGTTCGATAGCATCGAAAAGATCCCGCTGATGGCTTTCACGGTCATTAGCCACAAGATCAGCCGCCTCAGCATTGGAAAGGTTTTCGATAGGTTGTTGGCAAACCCAATGGAATTTAACCCATACGCGCTCATCGTTTTCGTTGATAAGGCTATATGTATGACTGCCAAAACCATGCATTGTGCGATAAGACTTAGGAATGCCGCGGTCACTCATAACAATGGTAACTTGATGAATCGCTTCCGGCAAGCTGGACCAGAAGTCCCAGTTTGCTGTCGCATCGCGAAGGTTTGTTTTAGGATTGCGTTTTACAGCACGGTTCAAATCAGGGAATTGCAATGGATCGCGGATAAAGAATACAGGTGTATTGTTACCTACGAGGTCCCAGTTGCCTTCTTCTGTATAGAATTTTACGGCAAAGCCACGAATATCGCGTTCCGCATCGGCCGCACCGCGTTCGCCTGCAACTGTGGAAAAACGTACGAATAACGGCGTCTGTTTACCCACTTCAGAGAAAATTTTCGCTTTCGTATATTTCGTAATGTCATTGGTGACTGTGAAAGTACCGAATGCGCCGGAACCTTTCGCATGCATACGACGTTCAGGAATCACTTCACGCGCAAAGTGGCCCAGTTTCTCCATCAACCAGACATCCTGCATCAATACAGGACCACGTTTACCTGCTGTAGCGGAATTGCGATTGTCGGGTACAGGTGCCCCAAAGGCTGTTGTTAATTTCTTTTCATCACTCATAGTATAACTCCTACTTAGAAATAACCGGATACTTTAATACATATTTGCTCATCAAACACTATAAAAAATAACTTATAATAACTCATTTAGTATAATTAATCTCTATAATGAATAATGATTATCCAAATTCGACTTAATGATAACATACTTTTATGAAGCATACAAATTATTTTGTGAAATTATCGTGTATACATGCTCTCATTTACATTTTATATTGATAATTTATAAGAAACATTAACTCCTACATACCCTATCGTATATAGCCAAAATTATATATAACAAAAAGCTCCCGCAACTATAATAGTTGCGAGAGCTTTCATTACTATGCCGGGCGACTCCAGTCGACCTGCACATCGATGGCTTCCCACATACGGGTCAGCGCCAATTTCAAATTCTCCAGGGAATCAAGGGGTCTTACGTTCAATCGTTCATACGTATCAAGCCCCGTTGCATTCTCAATGGCATGTTCTTCGTTCAGATAGGCTAACACCTTATTAACCCATTCCTGTTCCGGCAGATCAACGGCTACCGTCTTCGTATCCGTATCGTAAGATAGAACCCCATTGCTGTTATTGCCATAATGGATGGCTACGCGAAATATACTCATATCTTTACCTCTCTTGCGGTAATTTATTAATTCTATATTCATATTGTATCATGAATGATTATATTCGTGAAAGTATTCAATATAAACAATCTATAAAGGATAGAGACCTGGACTATCAAGACTTTTAATCAGGATCTTCGTCGAGCGGTAATTTGTCATCCGCTGTGCCCGCATCTGTTGCGGATTTCAATTCTGACCGCTTCCGACGTGCCCCCGCCTCTCCGTGAAAGCGTCGCCACAGGGCTCCGCTCATAACGGCGGTCTCGCCGAACTTCGATTCCAGCGCATCCAGAACACCTGCCAGTTTATTCTCCGTTGTATCCTGCGTCGATACGAAGAGACTGTCCTGTACAGGAACCTCCTCATCGAGGCCGCTCACGGATAAGCCCAACAGACGAACCGGCTTCGGAGGGTTAATAAACTCTGCGGCACCTGCCGTATGTGAGCCTCCGCCTCGAGCAACCGTTGCAACCGGTCCGCCGGCGGTAGTCCTTGACGCATCCCTGATATTGCCGGCCTTACCGGCGAGGTCCCCGCATCCCGAAGTATGGTCCGCCATCAATTTATTCCACAGCAGCTGCGCCGTTTCGTAGAATATATGCTCATGATCCGTCGGCGTATCGAGCCGTTTCTGCCTGGATACGGTGCTGAAGTCGCCATAACGGACCTTAATCGATACGGTATGGGCCTGCAGATTCCGTTTGCGTAAACGTTTTGACAGGCGGTTCGCAAAATACCGAAACTCAAGAGCGATGCTGTTGCCGTCCGACAAGTCTTCCTCATATGTTTCTTCGGCCCCGACGGACTGTATTTTGCGGTCCGTTTCAACGGGCCGATTATCGATGCCGTTCGCCAGTTCCCAAATACGCCGCGCCTGATTTCCCACGAGAGGTATAAGCGCGCTTTCATCAGTCAGGGACTGAATATCCCGCATAACGTGAAAGCCGCCCTTTCTAAGGCATTTTTCCGTATGAGGGCCTACGCCCCAGATGCGCTTGATCGGCAGCGGCGCCAACACCTGTTTCTCACGGCCGTAAGGAATGACAACGAGACCGTCCGGCTTGTCCAGATCGGATGCGAGCTTGGCGAGAAATTTATTCGGCGCAAGTCCGGCGGAAATGATGAGCCCCGTCTCTTTGTAAACACGGTCTTTAATGGTGCGGCCTAACTCCTTGGGCTCTTTGTACATGGTGGACATACCGCTCACCTCGAGAAAGGCTTCATCGATAGAAAGCGGCTCTATATAGGGCGTGAATTCTTTCATAATCGAAAAAATCTGATGGGACACCTCTTTATAGCGATCCATCCGAGGATATACATAAATACCGTCGGGGCAAAGCTTCTTGGCCCGCGATATGGGCATCGCCGAATGAACCCCGAATTTACGAGCCTCATAGGAACAGGTCGCCACGACACCACGTGAAGAAAGGCCACCCACGATGACGGGATGACCTTGATAGTCCGGATGATCCAGTTGTTCTATGGACGCGAAGAATGCATCCATGTCAACATGCATAATCCAACGTCTCATAAATTACACTTCTTTTTCGTGATCCGAAATACGGCAGTATTTAATTTGTGCACAAATACATTCATCCTTCGTTTTGTACAGTTGAGGAATGATCTCCAGAATATCTTCGAATGTCGCTTCATTGATGGAGTAACGGGTCCACAAACCGTTGCGCTGGGAATTTACCACACCCGCATCGATTAAGATCTTCATGTGATAGCTCAATGTCGATTGAGACAAGTTAAAGCTGGCCAAGATATCTGCGGCACATAATTCGTTACAGGACAACATATCGATGATATGCAATCTCGTTTCATCACTAAGGGCTTTAAAAATTGTCGCTAAGCGTTCGTAGGAAACTTCAACCATATCTATAAACTCCTCAAAATCCATATCAAATAATATCTATCTACTTATTTCTTTTATTATATACTATTTTTAAAAGTAAATCTATTTTTTTTCTGTTTATCCGTATGTTAATAATTTCTTTTGAATACACAACTTTTATTTATGTAGTAAAATTTAACCACAAAATTATTGAAAATATCCACGTATATTGGCATCCTCACAGAATATACCGAATAAATTTACAATATATAGACACATTTTGTTATGCTCATCTATGCATATATACTGATTTTACAAAAAATTTTTTCTATAGAATATTCGGTTAAGAATATAAAAATACATTCTATTTATGGATTAAAACCTACACGAATCTTACGCGGTTCGTTCTACCAATTTTAATGAAATTGAAGAGCGTACCCCGAAGGATACGCTCAATTAAACGTCAATTAAGTTTTAATTAACAAGACATCGTTACAAGTATTATAATTAATCAAATATCTTTAACTCACCGGATATCATCCGGAATATTTTTTACTAATTATATATCGTTTAGAATATCTTTACTAAATCAATTGTCTGATTCCGGTTAGGACCGACGGATACGATCCCCAAAGGCACACCTGTTACCGCTGCAATGCGTTCAACGTATTTGCGGGCATTTTCAGGCAATTTATCGTATTCACGAATGCCGGAAATATCCGTTTCCCAGCCCGGTAATGTTTCATACACGGGTTCGCAAGCTTCCAAATCTTTCAAATCAGCCGGGAAGCCTTCCACGTCTTTACCGTTTAGTTTATAGCCCACACAGATTTTCAATTCCTTGAACGAATCGAGAATATCGAGGCGCGTAATAGCGAGATAATCCAAGCTGTTAAGACCGGCCGCATATTTAACAACCATGAGATCGAGCCACCCCGTACGACGTGGACGACCTGTTACGGTGCCGAATTCATGACCGAGATTACGAAGATTTTCACCGATTTCATTGAGCTGTTCCGTAGGGAACGGACCTGCACCGACGCGCGTAGCGTAGGCTTTCACAACGCCGAAAATATTTTTCAGATAGTTAGGACCGATGCCGGCACCGGTGGATGCACCGCCTGCAATCGGATGAGAAGACGTTACAAACGGATATGTGCCGTGGTCGAGGTCGAGCATCGTCGCCTGCGCACCTTCAAACAAAACCTTTTTGTCGGCTTTCACGGCCTTCAGCAAGGCGATATTCGTATCCGTCACATATGGTTTCAACGCCTCCGCATAGTTGATGTAATCCACGAGGATTTCGTCATAATTTACGCCTTCCGCGCCATATACGTTGCGAAGAATTTTATTTTTAAATTCCACATTGTACGCCAATTTTTCCTTGAACACGTCCATATCATACAAATCGCAGACGCGAATGCCGATGCGGTTGATTTTATCCGCATAGCAGGGACCGATACCGTTTTTAGTCGTACCGATTTTCGCATCCCCTTTGGACGCTTCCTCAGCCGTATCAAGAGCGATATGATATGGCATAATCAAGTGAGCACGGTCGGAAATTTTAAGAGTTTTCGCGGATTTCCCCTCTTTTTCAAGGCCTGCAATCTCCCCTAACAACACCTTAGGATCGATAACGACACCGGTGCCGATGATATTCGTTTTATTATCATACAGGATACCGCTCGGTAACAAGCGAAGTGCAAATGCTTTATCATCCACCACCACAGTGTGCCCTGCATTGTTCCCGCCTTGGCTACGAACAACAACATCAGCCCGTTCTGCAAGACAGTCAACGATTTTACCTTTACCCTCGTCACCCCATTGAGTGCCGATAACCATACTTGTTGCCATGTATATATCCTCCATGTGAAAGTCTAATTATTCCACTAACATTATACAACAATGTTCGGACTCTGTGAAAGCTATATTTCCGGTTCCCTCAATAAGAAACTCATAATCAGTCCCACGAGCCCTACCGGGATCAAGACCTCTAATGCGGTCTGTACGCCGTAGATATCCGCCAGATGTCCCACATACGGCGCTACGAGGCCGCCCAACGTAATGCCTAGACCGAGTGTAATCCCCGAAGCGAATCCCGCATTTTTCGCCAAGTATTTTTGACCCAGCACCGTTACGGGACCATATTGACTAAAGACGCCGAACGCCATGGGAATCATGGCACCGAAGAAGCCCCAGATATTGGGAATAAAAATAAAGGCGAGTACGGATGGCAGGAACACGATATACCCGAGTTTAATGGTTTTCAAAAATCCGATGCGGTCGGATAACCACCCGCCCACATAGGTAAGAATGCCGCCGAGGCCGAAGTATGCGGTCAATGCCAAGCTGGATGTTTCCGGCGTGCCATTGATTACCGTAATGTACAAAATCGGAATAAAAATGGATAGCACGGAAAACAAGATGGACCGCGATGAGATGATAAAAAACAGTTTACCGAAGCTGAGCCAGTCATTGGTGGCATCACGGTCATCCTTCGTCATTTTTTCCTCTGTTACCGTACTTTCACCATCGCCGGTGAAAGCATAGTAATAAAGGGCCACCCCGATGGCCGCCGCCACCGTAAATATCCACAGATAATTCGCACCGAAGATATAGGTGCCGCCCGCAATGAGAGGTCCCAAGGCAAAGCCCGCACTGCCGCCAACCGCGAAACGCCCCATGGCATTGCCGATTTCGTTAGACTGCATACGCTTGACGAGAAGCGCCGCCTCGGGATGAAACAAGGCAGCCCCGATTCCGGCTATAAGAGACAAAAGCAAAATCATCTCATAGCTGGTAGCCAGAGAAATGGCGCTGAGTGACACGAGACAGATCGTAAAGCCAAGCGGAATAAACCAGGGCACACGCCACCGATCGGCCACATATCCCAAGACGGGTTGGGCCACGGACGCCACTATGGTATTGCAGAAAATAACGGTCGCCGCCTGATAATAATTGAGCCCGTAGTTCGCAATAAAAAACGGAATCAACGCCGCAAGGGAGCCTTGACCGAAATCGTTGATGCAATGAAAAATGGGAGGTGCATATTTTCGTACAATACGTTTCATACAAAAACTCCTATAAAATAAAAGGTAGGCATAGACCAAAAGCCTCCAATGGCCATCTCTGCCCTAGCGGGCAGCGCCAAGTCGTTATTTATCTATCCCCACCCTATTCCTTCATGTGTTATATGTAAGTACTATACAAGAATATAGCACCATACAAAGAAGAGAAAGCCGATCCCATTTCAAGCATTAGCTTAATTCATAATTTATATAAGTATATTAAATCGCGTTCGGCCTTTACCGTTAAAATTATAATCCGAACCGAGCCATGATAGTATCAACATGTTTTAACAATTTATAAGGATCGAAGCACGCGTCGATTTCTTCATCAGTCATATATTTCTTGATGTTTTCATCGGATTTTAAACCGGTGGCGAAGTCTTTACCTTCAAGCCAGCGTTCCATCGCGTGTTTTTGAACCCAACGGTACGCTTCATCACGAACGGCGCCTTTATCGACAAGGTGCGTCAAAATCGTTTGACTGAACACGAGTCCACCCGTAAGGTTCAGGTTTTTGAGCATCGTTTCAGGGTATACCAATAATTTATCGATGGTACGGGTCGTCAAATGAAGCATATAATTTAATGTAATCGTCGCATCCGGCAGGATAACACGTTCTACAGAGCTGTGAGAAATGTCGCGTTCATGCCACAATGCCTGGTCTTCGTAGGCGGATTGAGCATATCCGCGAAGCAAACGGGCCAAACCGCAGATTCTTTCACAGGTAATCGGATTGCGTTTATGCGGCATCGCAGAGGATCCCTTTTGTTTCGGGCTGAAGTATTCCTCCGCCTCGCGAACCTCCGTGCGTTGCAAATGACGAATTTCCAACGCGATTTTATCCAATGTGCCGCCGATGACAGCGATCGTGGAAATCAGTTCCGCATGGCGATCGCGCTGCACCACCTGCGTCGCGATTTTTACAGGTTCAAGGCCCAGTTTTTCGCACACATACTGTTCCACGAACGGATCGATATTGGAGTACGTTCCGACCGCACCGGACAACTTGCCGACCGCTACATTCTTACGGGCATGTTCCAGGCGCTCCATATCGCGTTCCACCTCCGCCATCCACAACGTCAGTTTCAAACCGAACGTGGTAGGCTCACCGTGAATGCCGTGAGTACGACCGATCATCGGCGTATGTTTAAATTCCGCGGCGCGACGGCGCAATACATCGTGCAATTTCTGTAAATCGGCGAGCAAAATATCGCATGCCTGCTTCATCATGTAACCGAGCGCCGTATCTTTCACGTCTGTAGAGGTAAGCCCGAGATGGATATACTTAGCCGCCTCAGGACCGACGTATTCGCCCACTGCCGTCACGAAGGAAATGATATCATGGTTCGTTTCCTTCTCGATTTCATGAATACGCTCAACGTCGAAATTGCCCTTTTCCCGAATGATTTTCGCCGCTTCTTTAGGGATAACGCCGAGCTCCGCCTGCGCTTCGGATGCCAGTGTCTCCACCAGTAACATCGTATCGAACTCGTTGCGTTCACTCCAAATATGGCCCATTTCTTCTCGTGTATAACGTGGTATCATGATGTCTCCTTTGCATGATAAAAGCTAGTATTGATAGGCTTATTGTACCATATGTGCAAGGGGCATTCAATCAATTCGGCCTCAATTTCCGAATGATAAATATATTAAATTTTTTAATTGTTCGTATTTTACAAAAATAGATATTTTTTAAGCTATACTATCCACAAGTTTGCTTCAAAAAATATCTATTGCTACTATGCATATAAAATTCTACTTTATTAATCAGCTATATTCCGGACTTCTCGATTCTCTTTGAGTCTACATTTAAGCTCATGTAATTCTATAGCCTCATCAAGCCGATGAATACGGTTAATCAAGTACATGTGAAAGCCAGCGAAAAGGCGGCAGGAAAAATCCAATCGCCACAATAAGGGGCAACGCCATAGAACAAATTAATTGGTACAAATTAATTTATAGTATATCATAGCAATACATTGTGAGATATAATAATCATACAGACTCTTTGTACCATGGTATGATTCCATCGTCGCAAAAGAGGGCCTATCATAAGTCTATTATAACTACAATAATACACTTGAATACCTGAGTAATTTCACTTAATGGAGGATCGCATGTCAAATTTAAACAGAAAAGAACGTCGTGCTCAGCGCAGCGAGTCAAATATTATGGGCACTATCTTGCGTTTATTCTTCGGACTCAGTTTTATCGGCTTAGCCGTTGTGCTCTTTGGCGAGTTCGATATAAATTATAGTTTCTCTATCTTTACAGCGGATATTCTCGTGTCCTTGCTCTACGTTCTGTTGAATAAATCACGCATCAACACATCTCTTGCGGTACACACGAATGTGCGCGTTATCATCGCTTTTCTCATCATGCTGATCACCATGTTCTTTTACGCATTCGCATTGTGGCGCGCAGATCAGTTCAGCACACCAATGCAGGTGACGCTCTTTATCGGCGGCGCCATCGTATACACGGCGGTATACAATTCAACTAAGACGATATTTACCGACAGAGACTAATTTACCGTATAATCTAAATAACATAGTGAATGTATTCTACACGTTCATACCAAACCTACACATTCAAATCCACTGAAATAAATATAATCCTCAAAACAATTTCACATCAATAGCAAAAGGCTGTACTCGATGTTCATCATCAGTACAGCCTTTATTCGCCTAATACGACGGGTATGGTCAACGTCGTAGGGTGTCCTAAATTGTTTTCAATGGTGCCGCTGTGCTTCACGATGCGAAGCGCCTCGTCTTTGATGGCCGGCGCCACCTTATCGTCGATAATTCGCGTGCCCACCACTTCGCCGGACTCGCCGAAATGCACTTTCACCGCCACGGCGCCCTGCAAATGCGATTGACGGGCCTGTTCCTGCACGCGTTTCAAAAAGCTCGTCGCATTTCGTTCCGGTGTAGGCTTCAATTCCTCCTGTAACCCTCGTGAAAGCAGTCCTAATGCCACAGGGCTCATAAAGGATAGATCGGATTCCTGATCGGGTAAATTATTCCCGTTCGTACCGTCATAAATTCCTGAATTTGGATTTTTCTTATTCCGGGAAAATGAACCGAAAGACTTTTGTTCAGGCTCCCCTTCTTTCGATTTCGCAAGCCCGTCCTGCATCTCCGCTACAGGCTCATCCGACTGATTCACGGAATCCGGATTGCGCACATAACCCCATTCCATATGTTTCGGCGTATTAACGTCCGGCGTCGAATAGAGATTGTTCGCTGCGGTCTGTTTCGGCTCAACCGCTTCCAGATGTTTTTCCTCCTGTGCCGACTTGTCATTATCGGTATTGCCCTTTGCCGCATCGGTAGCCGCCGGATCCGCATGATGAATCTCCACCTTGCCGGTTTCCGTACCGAAGCTTTCACCATCACTGTCGATATCAAAGGTGATTTCCGTCATGATGTCCCCGCCGAAGCCCGTACCGCCCATCTGCTGCAGAGACAGGCCGAACGCAAAGGTCCACAGGGAACTGATAATGACGGCGATGACGAACGGTTTTTTATAATTCGTATCCAGCATAGCCTATTTACGCTCCGTCGCTACACTAATATACTTGGCGCCGTTCACCTTGAGCAGATCAAGCAACGTAATGACATCGTTATACACGACATCCTTGGCGGCACGAACGACAAAAGCCTGCCGCGGATTTTCCGTCACAATCTGTTGTACCGCACCGGCCAGCGCCTCTCCGTCAAGCTCGCGGTCATCGAGGAATAGCCGATGATTCGAGGTGAGCGTAACCGTTTTCGGCTCGATGGACTTCGCCGATGAAGTCGAAGTACTCGGTAAACTGATCGGAATCTGCTGCTCCGAATTCATGTACAGCGTGCCGATCATGAAAAATACGAGCAGGAAAAACACGATATCGATCATGGGAATAATCATGATGGCCGGTTCTTTTTTTACACCTAATGTACGTCGTCTCATACGGATGAATCCTCGTTATATACGTCTAAAATGGCCCCGCACGCATGCTCCAGTTCATTGATAAAATCATTTACGCGCGCCGCACAGTAACTGTGAAAGCCGAGCGCTATGATGGCAACCGTAAGGCCCGTCGCCGTCGCAATGAGCGCCTCCGATACGCCGCCGGTAATCACCGTAGGCGCCCCGATGTCGCCACCTACAACGGCAAAGGCGCGAATCATGCCGAGCACGGTGCCCAACAAGCCAAGCAGCGGCGCCATCGTTACAATCATGCTGAGCCATCCGAGACCGCGCTTCAAACGCTCATCCACATAGCCGATAACATCCTGTAATCGATTTTCAAGCGCCGTATAATTACGGGCGCGGCGCATCGGCGTCGCCAATAATTCACCGAGTTCTTTGGCGTCGCGTTCCACCACGGTCGGCAACATCACCCACGACGGCTGATTATCCATAGACTTCGTGAATGCGTTCAAATCCCTCCGAAAGCGGCGATACAACAAAACACGCTCCACGCCGATCATCCACGTTGCAATAAGAAAAATAAATAGCGGAACCATGACAAATCCGCCGGCTGAAAATAAATGAATAATACTGTCCATGCTAAACCTCCAAAAGTCCATATATATCGGACTCTATTGGAAATAATTATATCATGTTTTTCCATATCCCATAAGAAAAATATACACGCAAAAATGTCAAGTGACCATTAAGAACCTCCGTGATTATCAGTCACCGCACTTTCACCGAAAAGAATGCTACACTACAAATAAAATCAAGAAAGTCCAATGTAATAATTGTTAAACACGTGTACACGTGCTATCATATAAGGAGAGTATATGAAGGACAAAGATTTACTTAAGCTACTTCAGAAAAACGGTTGGAAGGATGTACGGCAACGCGGCAGTCATCACCGATTAAAGAAAGGTGATAAAGTGGAAGTAATCGCGGTTCACGGAAGAGATGTGCCTGCCGGATTATTAAACGCTATTTTAAAACGTACAGGACTGAAATGAGGAGGACCTATGAAATTTATATATCCTGCTGTTATCCATGATGATGGCGACGGTTTATGGGCTGAATTTCCCGACTTGGAATACACCAGCAGCACAGGGGCAACGCTGACAGAGTTATTAACAAATGCTCAGGAAGCAATGGAATTATTCATCTTAGGTGCACTTGAGGATGGCGGAACTCTGCCTGAAGCCACTTCCATTCGCAATTTACCGTGTACAAAATCCACCTATCCTACACTCGTGCAAACGGATATCGATTTAGCTAAAAATAGCAGATCTGTAAAGAAAACCCTGACCATTCCGGCATGGTTGAATGAACGCGCATTAGCCAAAAACCTTAACTTTTCACAAATTCTACAGGAGGCGCTCGTAGAAAAAACAATGTAAAATTACAGTACATCTTCTACGAAATCAGCCTGTTATACTTATCCGCCACTAACTATAGGGCACATAAAGATACTCTTAAAAATCACATAATCACGCAAATGAAAAAGACCCGATGTCTCTATACAGCAGCTTCACCTTTACATGGTAAAGCGATCAAATGCCGTATAGATGTCGGGCCTCTTTTCGTTATTTTTTTATTTAATCGATTTATCAAAGATTCCGATCAGTTCTTCTACGGCCTGCGACTCGCTCATTTTACCGTTCAGTACGGCCGCTTCCACTTCGCCCATGCGCCCTTGAATGACAACATTATTAAAGAACAGGTTGTGCAAGTGTTCATCAATCATGTCGCGCACCCATTGTAAGGACTGTTCCTGACGTCGTTTGAGGAACACTCCGTTTTCCTTGCATTGTTCGGCGAACTCTTCAATAACCTCCCATAGCTCGGGCAGGCCGTCTTTAGTAACGGCCGAGCAAGTATAGGCCCGAGTCTTCCATTTTTCCGTAGCCGGACGGATGTAATGCAGCATCCGGTCATAATCGCTGCGCGCAATGAGGGCCCGTTTAAGGTTGTCCCCATCCGCCTTATTGACTACGATGGCATCCGCCAGTTCCATAACGCCTTTTTTGATGCCCTGCAGTTCATCACCGGCACCGGTGAGAACGATAAGCATAAAGAAGTCCACCATGGAGCGGACGGTGACCTCACTTTGACCGACACCTACGGTTTCCACGAGGATAATATCATATCCCGCCGCTTCACACAGCAGCATAGTTTCTCTACTTTTACGAGCTACGCCGCCCAATGTGCCTCCCGCAGGGGACGGACGAATATACGCATTCGGATGTTTCGTCAACGTTTCCATGCGCGTCTTATCGCCCAGAATACTGCCCTTCGTGACCTGACTCGTCGGATCCACCGCAAGAACCGCCACCTTGTAACCCGCTTCAATGAGCATGTTACCGAAGGCTTCAATGACGGTACTTTTACCGGCTCCCGGCACACCTGTGATGCCGATGCGCAATGCCTTGCCCGTACGGGGCAACACAGCCTGCAGCACCTGCTGTGCCGTTTGAAAATGCATTGTATTGTTACTTTCAACCAATGTTATGGCCCGTGAAAGTATGACGCGATCACCCTGCTCGATACCGCGCACATAATCAGCAACGGTCAGCTTTTTACGTCGCTGCACGGGTCGTGACGACGGGGCCAGATGAGCGGAGCTCGTCACGAGACCGTCATGCATTTCCTTGACGCCCTTCATCACGTGACACGCGTACGTGTCATCCGCTTTCGCTTCCTCCGGCACCCAGTCGGGACGATAGGTACTGCCCTCGGCGCTTGCGTTTTTTACACCCAGTTCAGGGGCGTTACTTTCACCGGAGGTGAAAGCGGCATCCTGCGTGTTACGCAATTCATCCGGAGCAGTCCGTTTCTTATCAGTCATTAGACTCTTCCTGAACGTGGCTGCTCAAGGTTTCCAATAATTTTTTCGCCGCTACCGGCAAAACTGTACCAGGTCCAAAGATAGCCACTGCGCCATGTTCGCGTAGGAATTCATAGTCCTGAGCAGGGATTACGCCACCGATGGCAACCAAAATATCTCCGCGGCCCCGCTTGTTGAGTTCCTCTACAAGTTGAGGCAACAATGTTTTATGCCCCGCCGCAAGAGAACTGAATCCGACAATATGAACGTCATTATCCACCGCATCTTGAGCTGTTTCTTCCGGAGTTTGGAACAAAGGTCCGATATCCACGTCAAAGCCCATATCCGCGAAGGATGTAGCAATTACTTTCGCACCGCGATCATGACCGTCCTGACCCATCTTGGCAATCATGATACGAGGACGACGACCTTCGATTTCTTCAAAGTCATCCGCCATCTGACGTACTTCCTTGATAACATCGTCATCTTCAAATTCGCTGGAGTATACGCCGGAAATGGAGCGGATAACCGCTTTATGACGGCCGCATACCTTTTCAACGGCAAAGGAAATTTCACCCAGGGATGCACGGGCACGAGCCGCTTCAAGCGCAAGGGCGAGCAAGTTGCCTTCGCCCGATTCCGTAGCGTTCGTAATCGCTTCGAGACAGGATTGAACCTTTTCTTCATCGCGGTTAGCGCGCAATTGTTCAAGGCGACGAATTTGCGCCTCACGTACCGCCGTATTATCTACGTCGAGGATATCCAACGGATCTTCCTTATCTAAGCGATATTTGTTGATGCCGATAATGGCTTCACGACCGGAGTCGATACGAGCCTGACGACGTGCAGCGGCTTCTTCGATACGCATCTTAGGAAGCCCTGTATCGATAGCTTTCGCCATACCGCCAAGAGATTCGATTTCCTGAATGTGACCCCAGGCGCGACGAATCAATTCGTCTGTCAATGCTTCTACATAGTAGGAACCGCCCCATGGGTCGATAACCTTACATACCTTCGTTTCATCCTGGATGTAAAGTTGAGTATTACGCGCAATACGCGCCGAGAAGTCCGTAGGCAACGCGATCGCTTCGTCAAGCGCATTCGTATGAAGAGATTGGGTATGACCCAATGCGGCCCCCATCGCTTCCATACATGTACGAGCCACGTTGTTGAACGGATCCTGTTCCGTAAGAGACCAGCCGGATGTCTGGCTATGTGTACGAAGAGCCATGGATTTAGGGTTTTCAGAGCCGAAGCTTTTAATAATCTTAGCCCACAACATACGAGCCGCACGCATCTTCGCCACTTCCATGAAGTAGTTTTTGCCGATAGCCCAGAAGAAGGACAAGCGCGGTGCGAACTGGTCAACGTGAAGGCCCGCATTAACACCGGTACGGATGTATTCGAGACCGTCGGCCAATGTATAACCTAATTCGATATCCGCCGTAGCGCCCGCTTCCTGCATATGGTAACCGGAGATGGAGATACTGTTAAACTTAGGCATATTCTGCGATGTATACGCGAAGATATCTCCGATGATACGCATCGATGTAGCCGGAGGATAGATATATGTATTACGCACCATGAATTCTTTCAAAATATCATTTTGAATTGTGCCGGCCATAACCTTTTTATCTACGCCCTGTTCTTCACCGGCTAAGATGTAGAACGCCATTACCGGCAAGACGGCGCCGTTCATTGTCATGGATACGGACATCTGGTCAAGAGGAATACCGGAGAACAGAATTTCCATATCGAGGATGGAATCTACCGCAACACCCGCTTTACCAACGTCGCCCACAACGCGTGGATGGTCGGAGTCATAGCCGCGGTGAGTGGCAAGGTCAAAGGCGATAGACAGACCCTTTTGACCGGCTGCCAGGTTACGGCGATAGAACGCATTGGATTCTTCCGCGGTGGAGAAACCGGCGTACTGACGAACCGTCCAAGGACGCGTTACATACATCGTGGAATAAGGTCCGCGCAAATACGGAGGCACACCGGCCATGTAGTCAAGGTGTGTCATTCCTTCATAATCCATCTCCGTATAAAGCGGTTTCACCTGGATCTGTTCCATCGTCGTATTGTATAACTCTTCAAAGCTTTTTCCCGTTTCCTTTTGGAGTTCAGCAAGCCATGCATCGCGAGATGTGGCCGTCTGGGTTCCCAAGCCAAGAGAGGAGAAGTCTGGATTTTTAAACATGAGCTCACATCCCTTTCTTATCTTGTAACGTATGTAAGATTTCGTAACAATTTGCACGAACAGAAATGAAATCATCTACGCCCGCTTCGCGGTAGGTAGGTTCCAGGTCCTTCGGAGGTGCCCCTGCCAGGATAACCGTCACATTCGGCATAGTTTCCTTCAACTCCTTGGCGAGCGGCGGAACCAGTTCAGGATAGGTGGCATCCGTAGAACAGATAACCACTACATCGGCGCCGCTTTCACGAGCCGCCTTCGCCGCATCAGCCGTCGTTTCATGACCGTCGTTCTTGATAACCTCGAACGCCGCCACTTCAAAGAAGCCTGTAGAGAAATCGGCGCGCGGTTTATGTTGCGGTATAGGGCCCATATTCGCCAGGAATACCTTCACATTGTCCTTCGTCCGTTGTTTGTATTCTTCCGTACGCATTCTGAGGGCTTCAAATTGTTCCGTCCAGCGATGAGGCGCGATGGCTTCGATCGTTTCCGATGAGATATCGCCCGCATCCAAAGCCTTACGGATTTGACGCATCGTCAATTTCTGTAACGCCCCCAGTTCGATGAGGCCGATCAATGCGCCCGGTTCCGTCGTACTCGCCTCCAGCGCCGCCTGAGCTTTCACAACCGCGTCAGGATCGGCTCCGGCCAAGTACGCCTCGATTTGCGCCGTCCGTTTTTGACGCAACGTATCCTGGTTTTCAGGCTTAGGATTCAGGAGTTCTTCGGTCATGTTCGCATACATGTTGTTACCTACGGCAACGTCTTTACGGTATGCCAAGTTCTTGAACCGCTCTGCCAACACAGCTTTCACCTGTGCCTGCGGATACCCTTCCTTCAATGCGGCGACAATGCCGCCTTTTGCTTCAATAGCCTGGAATTCGGCCCAGATTTTTTCGCACAGTTCGGCCGCCAAGGTTTCCACATACCAAGAACCGCCTACAGGGTCCACAGGTTGACGCAATTCGAATTCCGTCTGCAACATGACCTGAATATTACGCGCAATCCGACGGGAAAAATCGTCGGATTTGCGAATCGGCTGGTCAAACGGCGATACCTCCATGCTGTCCAAACCGCCCACAACGCCGGAGAATGCCTGTGTCGTGTTACGCAACAGATTTACATACGGATCGTATACGGTCTTTGTGAAAGCCGATGTTCTGCCGTGAACATGCACCGCACGATCGCTTTCATCAGCACCGAAAGCCTCCATGATACGCGCCCAGATCACACGCAAAGCGCGTAATTTCGCGATTTCCATGAAGAAGTTAGCTCCTAAGGAGAATGTGAACATCATGCTGTTTGCAATGGTGTGAATATCCACGTTGCGTTGCGCCAGCTGACGAACATAACAAGCCGCCGTCGCCAAAGCGTAAGCCACTTCCTGCACGTCATTAGCACCGCCGTTTGCATAGGCATCGCCGGAAATGAGGACGGTCTTGAGCTGTGGCGCCTGTTCGGAAGCCCAGATCACACTATGTGCCATTTCATCAAACGCCGTGTCCAGGGACATATGCAGCGCACCGTCTTTCACCCATACACCGATAGGATCCGCACCTACGAGACCTTTTAGGTCGGACGTCTGTTTTTTCGTCGCTTTCACAGTGGCGGAAATCATCCCCAACAGGATGGCAGATGATGCACCGGCCTCGATGTAGAGAGGATTTTCCTTGAAGTTAAACCGTTCCAATAATTGCGTGCAATCTTCAACAGTCGATAACGATGTACCGCCCACGCCTACAGCGGCTCCGACCTGCACATCCTGATCATGACGCGTCGCTTCATCCAGCCGGATGTTATGAATCGTACTGCCCTTGACAATCTCGTACAGGCTCGCATGATTTGCGTCCTTCGGTAACGACTCATCTACGTATTGCGACACACCCCAGGAATCCTTAATATAGCCGCTCGCCTTGGTGCCTCTCAAAAATTGACCCGCACCGGGATACACGCCCTTCGGAATTTTTTCCTGATGCAACGCTGGCGTATAAATCGGCTGTAAAGTAATTCCTTCATAGGTTTTCGTGAACATCTTTTTATGAAAGTCCCCGCCCTTTAAAGCCTTTTCAACCTCAGCCTGCCATTTTTCATACGTAGGTTTCTCAAATTCATCAAATGACACAGGAGCTAGCAGTTCGCTATTTGCGGCATTTGAAGCCATTTTATCAGACATATATGTGCCTCCTTTTCAACTCGAAACCATACTAGGAACAGCGAATCCGTCATCGTACCTATAAACTGTTCGGGATATATCCGACTCGAGCAAATCCGGCATTATCAAGTCGTAATACAAAGCTCCTAATACGCCCCTCCCGAATGGCAACAAAAAACGTGCCACCCTGGAGTGACACGTTAGGTTTCTTGTTGAAAGGTACACAAAAACCTCTAAGCAGTATACCTCAATCCCCTTCCTATCGCTCGTAGGTACATAACGGTGATTATCAAATAGGCAGTTCTCCTGGCTCGGGGTCATCGCCTCGCTTTCGCCTTCCCAGATTGCTCCAGTGGCATTATGAAAGCAGGCTCGTCCTTACAGTGGCGGGACCGCATCGGCTTATACCGATTTCTCTATTAAGTCTTGTGACACCTATTCTCAATATTTTGTTGTTCTCCCTTAAATATAGTGTAAAACACTGCATTCAGTCAACATTTATAAAATCAATTCATAAGTACCTAATTTTATATTATATGTAAAAAGCATATAGCATAACTTAAAGTAATATATTCGCATCACACATGAATAATGCTATAATAAATCATATTTATCAGGAGGCATCTATTCTATGGAACATACAAATAAAAAAGGGCTGCTTATGGCTCTCAGCTGTTATATCATATGGGGATTACTCCCTATTTACTGGGCACTCTTACAGCATATTTCCCCTTATACCGTGCTGGCCCATCGCATCATATGGTCCGGCATCTTTATGGCTTTCATCGTTATAGGCATAAATTTTACACAATTTAAAAAGGACTGCCACCATTTATGGACACATCGCTCGCAAATCGTGCTGCTCCTATGTGCCGCACTACTGGTCAGCCTCAACTGGGGCACCTATATCTGGGCCATCGCGAATAATCATGTTATGGACACCAGTCTCGGCTACTATATCAACCCGCTCCTCAATGTCCTGCTGGGCGTCATCATTTTTAAAGAGGTCCTCACGTTTCCGAAAAAGCTCAGTGTCGCTATCGCCGCCTTGGGCATCGCTTTTCTTACGTGGCAACTGGGCTCTCTGCCGTGGATTTCCGTGGCCCTCGCCGTCTCATTCGGCCTCTACGGCGCGGTAAAGAAAAAACTAATCATCCATCCGTTCACGAGCATCGCCCTCGAAGCATGGATTGTAACCCCTCTCGCCGTATTGTACACGATGTTTATCGACACATCGTCATGGTCCTATTTCGGCACGGACTGGAATACGACCTTGCTGTTCATCGGATCCGGCCTGACCACATCGGCTCCGCTCATACTGTTTTCGTATGGCGCCCGCCTGTTGCCGCTTAATGTACTCGGCTTTCTGCAATACGTATCGCCTACCATCGCTTTACTCTTGGCAATCTTCTACTTCGGTGAAAGCTTCACTACGACGAACATCATCGCCTTCTCCTGTATCTGGCTCGCCCTCATCATCTTTACGATGTCGAATCAGTTGCAACGGAACAGGTAAAATATATATTCCACATATAAACAATATAGCCCCTCCGCTATGAGAGATTAACATCTGTTGTACGCCCCGATATCAGATTGAACTTGATCTGATATCGGGGCGTACTTCATAGTGAAAAGGCTATTTTACTATATAAATTGAGTAACTTATTTTATCAGTGCTTCAAAGCGGGGCTGACCGTGATATTTCATAAAATGATCCTGCTCCGCCGCCACGGCTTTCACGGACGGGTCGATTTTAATCGCCTGTTCCAGCCAGTCGAGGGCTTTTACATCATTCCCCTGATCCGCATAAATGGTGGCGATACCATAAACGGACCATGTATTGCGAGGATCCTTTTCCAGTACCCGCTCAAACCATTCCTTGGACTCGTTCAAGCGGCCCTGCAGTTTATAGACCATCGCCATATTGTAATAATTGGCCACGTTATCGGAATCTAAATCGTAAGCTTTCCTGGTATCCTGCAGGCCCTTGTCCGTATCCCCCTGTAACGCCTCCGCCATGCCGCGCACAGAGTACGCCTCCGCATTACCCGCATGAGCCGCTATCGATGCGGTCGCCTCCTGTACGGCCTTGTTGTAATCGCCCGCTGAAAGAGCCGCCTTGGCCGCCGTTACATGCGAATCGGAGTCCTCATGCACCTTGGACTTCTCTACCGCTGTGTCCGCACCGGTCGCCTGCGTCCTGTCCGTATCGACGCCACACCCCCAGACACCAAGCAAACTTACAAACAAACCTATACATAATAGAGTAGATCTCATAAAACACCTCGCTTATCAATTCTATCGATTTAGGCACAATTTTTGGAGATGCAGTTCAGGTAACTCATCCTTTTCGTTATATCTCGGAGAATTTAAATGTGTAACTCATTAACTTATTACTTTTTACTTGTAGAGCACCGGTCTAACAGATACGCAATACCGACGAACGGGATGCCCGAATTTTCACCGAGCCCGATTTCACAAGTCGAACTGGAGCTGACGCCAAGGGTCACACCGTATTCGGCCACTTCGCCGGACAAGTCTTTCGTAGCGCATTTATTGAGTTCCGGCGTAAAGAACCCCTTTTGTCCCGCGAAGCCGTCACAAGCGAACGATTTGATATTGAATACATGATCGGAGCAAAGATTTGCGAGCCGTTCAATATATTCGGACTTGCCTGCGGATTTAATCTTACATTGTTTATGTACGAGAACGCGTTCATCGCATTTACGGATACCAAGGCGCGGCACCACGTGATTATACAAGTATTCGGAAATATCATTAATTTCCAAATCCGTAATATGTTTGAAAGCATGGCTGAAACATGCACTGTGGTCAATTACGATAGGATATTTACCGTTTTCCGAGGCAGTCATCAATGCATCGTGAAGATCCTTGAGCGCCCGTTTATCGATGTCTTCATAATTTTCAAAGCTGAGACCGCAGCAGAGGTTTTCAATATGCGGCGGATACACCACATCGATATGCGCTTTGCTGCATAAGCTTTCAAAAACCTGTTGCAAACTCCGTTCATCGTTATAGCCCTGGTTCGGACGGAATGCGCGGTTTGCACAGGTACTGAAGTATACGACCCGTTCAAAATTGCCCGGCTTGATACGGTTCTTCAATTTATAACGGTTCGCCTTAGGTGTCGTCTTCGGCAAGTACGGCGTCATCCCGGTCACGCCATGTAAGCCATCCGTGATTTTTGAAATCGCCTTCTTCGTCACGATAGCGCCGGCAATGCCTTCAAGGCTCACGCCGGCACGGCACATATCAAGGGTAGTCGCGAAATTATCGTAAATTGTCTTCGCGAGACTCGGTGCAGGCGGATCGATTTTACGCATGGACAATGCAATCTGCGCCGTATCGATACTGAGCGGACATAGACCTTTACACATGGAACATGCCGCACAGGTGTCCACACCATAGTACTGATAGCCTTTTTTAAGTTCAGCGGCAAGCGTAAACTTGCCTTCCGCTTCAAGTCGTTTCGTTTCACGCAATAACGCGATACGTTGACGCGGTGTCAATGTTAAATTGCGGCTCGGACAATGCTTTTCACAGAAACCGCATTCCATACAAATGGTGAAAGCATCATCAATAACGCATTGCGCTTTCAGATTTTTCTTGTACACATCAGGATCATCGGTAATGATAACATCAGGATTCAGGATGCCCGTAGGGTCGAAGATAGCCTTGATACGACGATTGATTTCGTACGCCTTCTTGCCCCATTCCATTTCAACAAACGGAGCAACCATGCGACCTGTACCATGTTCCGCCTTCAAGGAACCCCCGAATCCGGATACGCGCTCGGACATTTCTTTCACCAAATCGGCGAAATTCTTGGTATCCTTAGGATTGCTGAAATCAGGGGTGATATTAAAATGCACGTTCCCGCTCAAAGCATGACCGAAAATAACGCCGCCGTCCACAAAGTCGTATTTATGGAATAGCTCCGTAATCATTTCGATGCCCTTGGTGAAGTCCTCGATTTTGAAGCACACATCCTCGGTGATAACCGTTGTGCCTTTCTTGCGCTGCCCGCCGACAATCGGCAGGATGCCCTTGCGGATAGCCCACCACGAATCATATTCCTTCGGATCTTGGGAATATAGGCTCGGCATAGCCGTCGGAATATCCTTCAACCGGTCTTTAATAAACGCTAAGTTCGCATCCACCGTTTCCTTTGAATAGCTTTCGGTTTGGAACAGAATCGCACTGGTACCTTCCGGCACTTCGCTAAGAAAAGCCGGCACATTTTCAAGACTTTGTACCGCACAGAGCGATTGATAGTCCATCATTTCCGCAGCGACCACCTTCTCGCGGCCCATGTTGGCAAGGGCGACAACCGCAAGAGACGCGTCGTTCAACGTGCGGAAGAACATGAGACCGCAACCCTTATGAGGCACGTCCTCAACGGTATTGTACACGATTTCAGACACGAAGCCTAACGTGCCTTCGGAGCCGATAAACAGATGATTGATGATGTCAATAATATCTTCAAAATCAACAAGCGAATTCAAGCCGTAACCGGTAGTATTTTTAATCTTGTATTTATGATAAATCATGTGCGTCAATTCTTCATCCGCTAAGATATCCCTGCGCAATTGCAAAATATCCTCCACCATTTGCGGTTTTTCCTTGAGGAACTGCTTGACGCTCTTCGGATCCGATGTATCGAGAATCGTTCCGTCCAACAATACGACGCGAATGGAACGGATCGTCTTGTATGAGTTCTGTGCCGTACCGCAGCACATGCCGGATGAGTTGTTATTCAAAATACCGCCAATCAAAGCGGTCGCAATGGTTGCCGGATCAGGTCCGATTTTGCGGTTATACGGTTGTAGCATATCATTCGCATCAGAACCGATTACACCGCAATCACATTTTAATGCAAGGCCGTTATCCAGAACCTCCATCTTTTTAAAACCGTCATTACATACGATGAGCACATCTTCACAGGAACACTGCCCGGATAAGGACGACCCAGCAGCTCTGAATGCGAATGGCGTACCGCATTGTTGACCCAGACGAATCAAGCGGCGCACCTCTGATTCATCCTGCGCTTTCACCACGACCTTCGGCAAATAGCTGTAACAGGATGCATCCACGCCATATGCATAACGTCTCAGATAATCTGTATACACACGATCTTTACAAATCTCCTGCGCCTCTTTGGCAAAACGGTCATAATCTCTTACTAATGAATTCACTTGAATAACCTCCAATCCCAGCTTAAGGAAATCTTTATAAATTTAGTATACGCCGTTCTCATTATGCCTACCACAATTATGCATAAATTATATCTCTTCCAATAATTATCGATATCGATGCGCCTTTTAAATTATATGTTGAAAGTACATCTCATTCGCATTATCATGTACCGATTTCTCCACATGTAAAGCAAAAAGGCCCCTATCCATTCGGACTAGACATACACGAATTAAAAAGTATCTCTAAATCCACATAGATAGGGACCTGAACATATGTAGTTCCGCAAGAATCAGATTGCAATATATATACATAAAACCTTCATCTATATATATTTTAATTTATCCATTCTCAATTAAAGGCACATATGAGTTTTTAGCATAATATAATAAATCGATCTAATGTTAATTTTAAATATTAAACAACTAAACATCATATGTATTTATAAATATACCTAAATATATTCAATAATTAATAGTATTTACAATCCAACGAATCCACGAAATCACCGTACTTGCACGACGTTTATTAGTAGTATCGCTATAAGCTAAACCTGAATGCGGATCTACAACACCTACACGATTCATAAATTGTATAATATCCTTTTTTGAAGGTATTTCTCCAAATTCATCATAATATTTATATGTAAAATAAAACGTTTTAAAAGACAAAATTGTTTCTACCAGTTTTAATTGTCGCTGCTTGTAAGACATAGAAAACAATGAATTACCTAATTTTGTCAGACAATAAGAACGATGTCCAGCTGTATCAACCTGCTTCTGAACAAGCCCTAAATACCGCGCTGCATCTAAATAATATGAGGACTGACGTGTATCAAAAGAATACTCCTCTGTAATCGAATCTTTTTCCATATCATTAATATAAAGTAATTCACAAATATTGATTACTCGTTCAAAAGAATCAGCTTGAGGAAATGGAATTCGAGGTTCCTTATTGAAATTTAACTTATCCATTACATCTCGTATATTATCTCGTGAAATCTGTGTATTCTCCAAACAATATCGCTTATGCTTCACTAGTTCCAAAGAATTATAATATTGCAAGTCATTAAATTTATATTCGTATAAATAAAAAATACTATTCGAATAAATCAAAAATACCAATCGTACAGGCTTAGATCCCATTTTACGTTGCCAAGTACGAAATGGATAATATAACTGTCTAATCAAAAAGTTATCAGCTAAATCACGCTTAGCTTCCATTAACGTAAGGCTATTAATTCCCTCATAAGCTGCATCAATTTCAATCTGAGAGTTCTCCACCCGTACAACAGGACTAATGGATTTTCCATCACTAAATACAGCTGCTTGAAAAACAAATCCTTCCGAACTCATACGACCTGATACTGTAGGTACTAATTTCTCGTCATCTAAAAAATCTGTAAGAATACCAGATATATATGCCATATTTAATGCTTTGCTCTCACTATTAATAGAATTTACATTAAGACTTTTAATATATTCCGGAACCTTTAAATATGTAATATCAGATGAAATCGATTCAAAATTATGATAAGCCTTGATACGAGATACATAATAATCGCCTCGAGTAATAGGCAAAATTGACAAATCATTTTCTATAAAAAGCTTTGGTCGATCATCAGAATGATCAAATTTGACAGCTAGCCGAGGCTCTTGAAACTCCTTAATCTCATCAGCTGAAATCTTAAAATATCCCTCATTATCAATAGCTTCTACTATATTATATTTATTATTTAAGTTATTCCAAGTTACATCAATTTTTCGAGCCTTTATCGGTTTACTCATAATTTCTAACTACAACCTCATCTACGCATCCTCGTTTTGCCCCCACAGAATTGATAGCACGCTTTGCAGGAACAATAGTGATATTAAACTCTTGATAAATATCTTGTATAAATTCTGTTGCCGAATTTGAAAGCATAAATTTAATGCCTGCCGCATCTAATTGGCGACAACAATCACGCAAAACGACTTGATCTTCACAACTAAATCCCCCTGCATTATAACCAGTAAAACTAGCCGTAACAGATATAGGATCATATGGAGGATCCAAATAGACAAAACTATCTTCTGGCAAATCTTGTACTGCCTCATAATAGCTACCATTTAAAATAGTTACATTCGCCGCATTAAAATAATCATGTACAGCACGAAGCATACTTTCATTAACAATATTCGGATTTTTATAACGTCCGAACGGCGTATTGAACTCACCTGCACTATTCACACGATAAAGACCATTATAACAAGTTTTATTCAAAAAAATAACTCGTGCCGCTTTGTCAATATCACTTAATTGATTATAGATGCTTGCATCACGATCCCAACTACGTACAGTATAAAAACACTCTTTCGTATTTTCAAACTTAGCAAGTCGTTTAATAAGAGCATCTATATCATCTCTAATAGCCCGATACACCCCTATAAGTTCACTATTAATATCATTGATAACCGCATTTGTTGGCTGCAGTGCAAATAAAACAGCACCGCCACCAACAAACGGCTCGCAATAGCTAGTATACGTAGCAGGTAATAACGGCATTAAACGATCCAATAACTGCCGCTTGCCACCAACCCATTTCACTATCGGTGACGCTAAATTTATCTTTCTCATGCATGCAACCCCTTTCTAAATACTCATATTATTGTAACCTATATGAGTAAAAGAAAGCTATAAATTTATGTATTCAAATTTAATATAACAAGAGCGCATCTACTTTCATCATTTCAAAAATATTAGAATATGATCCCCGATCCGATGATCAGCCGCACCGCCAGTGCGAATACGCAGACACTCATCAATGCCAGAATGACCTTTGCTTTCAGACGTTTTGCAATCTGCGCGCCCGCCTGGGCCCCAAACAGAGCGCCGAAACTGGCAGGAATGGCAATGCTGAATACGATATGGTTCGACAGGAAGTGTGTAATAACGCCCACCGTGGTGGATACCGCCAAAATGGCCTGACTCGTAGCCGTCGCCAGATGTGTAGGAAAGCTCATCAGATAGATAAGCGCAGGCACGTGAATAAGTCCGCCGCCGATACCGAAGATGCTGGAGATAAAGCCGACCACAATGCTGATAGCGATGCCTAGCGGCTTATTATAGGTAACCTCATCGAGCGTGAGGGACTCCGCTTGGCGCTCGCCTTTACGGAAATTTTTAAATCCGATCAAAATAGATACACAGGCCAGGAAACACCCGAAGGCAAACATAAATTCAGGGCCTGAGAACCAGGCGGACATACGCGCCCCTAAAATGGCGCCCGGAAAGGTAGCCAGGCTGAAAATTAGAGCGGCGCTGATAAACACCTTTTTCTGCCTGATGTACGCCAGCGAACCGGAAATAGCATTACACATAACGGCAAATAAAGACGTGCCCACAATCATCGACGGCGACCACTGAGGAAACCAGTACATGAATAAAGGCACAAAAATGAGACCCCCGCCGGCGCCGATAATCGTCCCTAACATGGCCGTAAAAAAACCGACGACGATAAAAAATAGATAGAATACAAACGGATTATCAATCACAATACAACCTCCCTGATGTGTCGAGGATACAATAGGCTCCTACAGCTGCCGTTTCAATTCCAATAAGCTCATATCCAAAGCCTCGGACGCCGTTACAAGATCATCATGCTCATATTTGATCGATGTCCCATCAGCCCCATAGGCCTTTTTATACCTGATAACCTGCCCCTTATACGTAATAGAACCGGACTCTCTATGTAAAATGTGTCGTTCCTTTTTCTGAAAGCGGAGCCCCAACGTTGTGGTATGTTTCAATAACAGCTGTTCTATCTCGGCGCGATGTTCTTCATGACATAACACGGTAATCATCGTGCCGGGACGCTGCTTTTTCATCATAACGGATGTCGTAAAGACATCGAGCGCCGGAGATGTTATCAGTTTCTCCACCGCATATCCGATTTCCTCCGCCGTCATATCATCAATATTACATTGAATCTCTATGATTTCATCAGACTTGTAGACGACATCGGTAACATCGCGTACATTCGCCTGCTCAGGATTCTCGACAGAATGTTCAACCTTGTCTTCTTCTAATGTAATCGTATCCACAAAAGCTCGTACACAGTTAGGTCGATTATATGTCTTCGTCCCGAATCCATACGACACAGATTCAACGTGCATCACGGGCATCGGTCCGAAGTCCGTTCCGAAATATCGCAATAAAGCGACCCCTGTAGGCGTACAAAGTTCGCCTTCCACCTGATAATCCGTATAACACGGCAAGCCTTGTAACAGTTTCATCGTAGCCGGTGCCGGTACATTCAAAGTGCCGTGAGCACAATGCACCGTACCGTATCCCATGTGAATGGGCGACACCATAATCCGATCGAACGCAAGATGATGCAATACATAACATACCGCCACTACATCGGCGATGGCATCATAGGCACCGACCTCGTGAAAGTGAATCATATTCACATCCCTTTGATGCACTGCGGCCTCCGCATCGGCAATTAACCGATACACTGCCGACGCATCGCGTTTGACCTCATCCGGTAAGGACAATCCATTAATAATTTGCTGAACATCTAACAATGTATGATGAGAATGTGAGTGATGGGGATGTAAGTGATGATAATCCTGTTTATGTTGCTTCTGACTATCATGTCGCTCATGACCATAAGCCTGCTGATCGTGATTGTGCTGATTATAATTATGATGATCGTGATAATCAGGAATTACATCTTCACCCTCTATATAACCGTCAACGGCAACCGTACAATGATATCCCTGTAAGCTGCATTCTTCCTTCGGTTCCAATCGATAAGTCACCTTGGGGATGCCGACAGCATTTAATCTTTCAACCCATCGAAAAGGATCGTCCGTCAGGCCCAACAACGTCGCCGTCAGCATATCACCGGCAACACCCATCTGACAGTCTAAAAATAACCGCTTCATTATCGTTACCCTTTACTCATAACCCATGCAATCACTTGCTTTCACCGATATGATTAATCATATTCGCCATATATGCGGCACCGAATCCGTTGTCGATATTCACCACGGAAACGCCGCTGGCACAGGAATTAAGCATGGACAACAACGCCGTTACGCCGCCGAAAGCCGTTCCGTAACCGACACTGGTAGGCACGGCAATCACCGGAACATCTACGAGCCCGCCCACAACACTGGCAAGAGCGCCCTCCATACCGGCGATAACGACGATAACCTTGGCACTCATAAGCTCATCCAGATGATGAAGGAGACGATGAATGCCGGCCACGCCCACATCATAGATGCGCTGTACCGAATTTCCATAAAATTCCGCTGTCAAAGCACATTCCTCTGCCACATTATAGTCACTGGTACCGCCCGTCACAACCGCAATATGACTGCTTGTCGTTTCAACGGGCATATCACCGACGATGCCGATACGTCCGGCCTCATAATAATGTAGCGATACATGCATTTGCATGGTCTGTGATATCTGTGTTTGAATAGTCTCCGCCATCGCTTTCGGCAATCGTGTCACCAATATATTATCGATTCCGTTGGCTTTCATGGATTGGATAATGCCGACGACTTGTTCAACGCTTTTCCCTTCACCGTAAATAACCTCGGGTACGCCTTGGCGCACGGTGCGATGCAGGTCCACATGAGCGTAACCCAGATCCTGAAACGGTGCCTGCTTCAAGGTCATCAATGCCGTGTCGATATCGACAGTTCCATTTTTAACAGCCTCTAACAAAGTACGTACATCCTGATTCATCATCGCACCTCTAAATCTAATAACACCGCATCAAACAAAGGACTCAACTGTTTTATTATGAGCTCCCTATATTGCAATACCTTTTCCAACTGCGATTGAGGCACCTGAATTTTAGCTATATTGCCGAGTAATCGTACGCGAAAGTCGGAAAATCCCAACGAAAAAAGATATCCTTCCGCCTCTTCCACCTTACGAAGCCCGTCCTCTGTAATTCTCTGTCCCACAGGAAATCGCGTAGCAAGGCACGCATACGCCGGTTTATGCCACGTAAATAAACCCGCCTCACGTGATGCGTTTCGAATCATGGGCTTTGTCAGCCCGCACGCCCTAAGAGGAGAATATATGCGGAGTTCCTGAATCGCCTTCATGCCCGGACGGTCATCATACTCATCACTCGCATTGGTACCGTCCGCCACATGGTGAAAGCCGTCATGATTCGCCGCCTCGATAATTGCATTAAATACATGCTGTTTACAGTAATAACAGCGATTATCCGGATTGGCGACAATCCTTTCATCCTTCAACGGGTCAACTGTTATTTCCTGTACCGAAACGCCCAGAGACGCGGCCAAACGCAATGCATCGGATCTTTCAAAATCCGGAACGAACGGAGATTTCACAAAATAAGGCTGCACCGTAAGACCCGCTTTCACAGCCGCATATAACAGATACGATGAATCGACGCCGCCGGAGAATGCGATAGCTAACCGCTCAAAGCGTTTTAAATAATCAACCAGCTCCATCGACATCCTCCTCAAACCGTACAGATTCCAACATACACAATAAGATATGATTCATACTGAAGTTTCTAAACCATTTTCTACTCTACAATAACCGTGATTCCGTTCGGAATAATCGTAATCGATGCATCCTCACCTTTAATTCCCCTCGCAATGGATACCGCTTCATCCAGCGTGGAGGCCGGTATCATATGCATATCCCGTATCACCTGATGATCACAATCGGTCGTCACCACGATAACAGAATAATGATTCAAAATTCTTGCAAGAATCTGAATTTTCCATTGATACGGCTTTGTCTCATTCCTCGGAACACCGTGAATATCATCTAATATCTGCTGTGCACTGTCCATGCCCTTAATCGCATCGTACAAAGCCTGTCCGCCATGTCCTTCTTTACAGGAAGCCGCCAGAATGATGACACCCCCGTCATTACAGGATGCCTCGGCCGCTGTCATCCCCTTTACGGATTGATAAATATTCTGATCCGACGGATAGCCGCCATTACTGGTAATGACGATATCCGCAGGGATACGCTGCACCGACGATAAAGAACGGATAAATTCATACCCTTCTTTGTGAGCATCTACGCAATCACCGGCAACAGCTTTGATGATTTCCTTTTTACTGTCGATGACGACATTGAGAATAAACTGTAAATCGGCTTTTCTCGCGGCATACAGCATGTCTTTATGAATCGGGTTTTCATCGATGATACCGGTCCGCGAAAATTCACTTTCAATAAATTCGGCACAATGATTGGCAAGAACAGTCACCTTAGATGCCACACCGGGCAGTACCGATTTACGTCCGCCGGAAAATCCCGCAAAGAAATGAGGATTGATGAGCCCTTCCGCAATCAATAACTCCGTCTCTACAGCCAATCTGTTGATCATACATTTGCCCCCTGACGGTAATGTACCGATTTCAACCATATTCGCATCATCCTCGGAATCATGATTGATCAACTTCTCATGGTTAACGATATCCTCGCCGAAACGGGCGACCATTTCCTCATGAGTCATAGGCCTGTGAAAGCCTGTGGCAATCAGAATCGTAATATCAATTTCGGGATTCACGGCGCGGATACAACGAAGCAAAATAGGCAATGTCACCTTGCTTGGCATCGGCCGCGTATGATCACTCGTGATAATCACCATATTCTTCCTGCCTTTTACCAAAGTTTCCAACGAAGGACTGTTAACAGGATGGTCCAAAGCATACTCTACCAACTCGCTCTGACTCAACTCAGCCTGATACGAAGCCGCATTGGACTCCAACACGCCCGAAACGAAACGCTCATCAAGAGACACATCCAGCTTTTTATAATCATAAGGAAAAGTATACGTTTTCATGATTAACCCTCCGTAGCCGCTAGAACTCATATATGTTAAGTATAGCACCGAACCGTATAATCAATCTATAAAATCCACGTGAAAACAAACAGCTTTGGAGCCTTTCCCCTCCCGGTTTCATGTGAAATGAGGCACCCTCTATTAGAGGTTCATCATTTATTGCGTGCATTTCAATAAAAAACTCTTCGAAAAACGACTTAGCGCCGCAAGGGTAGCTTTAAATCCCCTCTTGGTTTCATGCAAGGAGAGGCGCCATTAGAGACATTAACAATCGTTTTTTGTAAACAGTATTAGGACAATTGGCGCCTCTGTAGCCGAAGTTTTATAAATAAATAAAATACACCGGCAGGAAAACGACTTAGCGCCGTAAGGGGTGGCTTTGGAGGCTTTCCTGCCGGTGTATTTTTCAATATATTAAGTTCATATCAATAAAACTTCGGCTACAGCCAACAATCTTACATACTGGACGCAAAAAACGATTTAGCCTCCTTGAGGCGCCCTCGTTCGCATGAAACCTGCAACTCATCACCGGCCTCAATCACCACATCTCGCAACGGCACGATATATGTCCCGTTTCGTCTGATGCTGACAATCAAAACCCCGTCCGGTACGCCCAGGTCCTGCAGTTGTTTGCCGATATACGGTGCCACTACAGGTACCTTTGTCTGAAAGAAGGTTTGTACCGCTTCCAGATTGCTTTGTCCGCTCATAGCCCGCAATAAGGAGTCGTAAATTGGCGGTTCTTTCAACAATTCCGCTACCAGATAGGCAACAATGGTCACGATACCGATGGCATAAATATTTGAAAAGCTGTTCGTCATTTCAAGAACCAGCAGAATTGCTAAAATCGGGGTTCGCATTGCCGCCGCCAGCATACCGCCCATCGCACAAATGACGAACTGCGGCACATAATCACCGGAAATAAGTTGAAGTGACGACAGGAGGCTTTCACAAAAAGCACCGGTCGCCGCACCGATAACGAGCATGGGCAAAAAGATGCCCCCCTGCGCACCGCTGCCATAGCAGAACGTGGTCAACAAAATCTTGCCCATGACGATGCCCGCAAGGAGCCACACCCCATGCGACTGAAATGCCAAATGCCCCACCAGATCATTGCCGCCGCCCAGCAACAGCTGCGAATCAAAGCCGATAGCCGCCACGGCGACAAATGTAATGACTAATTTCAAAAACCGGGAACATTTGAGCCAGTCAAAGAAACTTTTAAACGCGAAAATCATTCGGCAGAAAAAGACGCCGCACAATCCCGTCAGCACGCCCACACCGAGAAGGGACGGGAAATATTCCAGAGGCATCCCCGTCGTCACGGAAAATCCCAGCGCCGGCTCGAGGCCGAAGATACTGACCGTAATGTAATTGGAAATCAACGCCGCCACAAAGGTAGGAATGACGAGGTACGGATAAAAACTCTTATGCACCTCTTCAAAAACGAACATCGCCCCCGACACGGGAGCGCTGAAGGCGGCAGTCAAGCCGGCCGCAGCACCGGCGGAGGTGAGTATACGCTGTTCCCGTAAACCTGAATTCATCCAATAAGACACGATTTTACCGGCAGAGCCGCCGATTTGTACGGCCGGACCTTCCCGCCCCACGGAGAACCCCGCAAAGCCCGTCAACACACCGCCAATCATCTTGGATACAAACGTACGATACGGTTTCATATCGAACAAGCCCAGCATTTCCCCTTCAATTTGAGGAATACCGGATCCGCCGGACAACGGCGCCCACTGTAGCAGGCGATCCACGATAAAGGCAAATAAAATCATCCCTGCGAGCCAAATGAGCGCCCATTCGAGTGAAATTCCATCCATCAGTCCCCAACGCACATGCTCCGATTCAAGGATTAAATAGCGATACGTGGCGCCGCCGAACCCGGCGATAACACCGACCAAGGCGCCTTTCAGAATCAATTCGGATAACAGAATGCGATTCATGGACATATCCGCTAAGGTGGAACTGCGTTTATTCAATTTCCATAATTTCATACTATGTCCCTCCGCCTCGAACTATTTCGGTCCGCACGCTCCATACAGATTAATACTATGCCGCATTATAATACCTTAATATATTTATAGCATATATTTATAACGACCTGAAAATAACTGAATATCTCAATTTATATTGAATGCATATATATTAGTTATATTCATAACTAGTATACTTGTCCGTATTCACTTTTTCAAGAATATTGATTGTGAAAGTATATCTACGAGTTTGTACACTTGTGAAAGATTTTTGTCCTCTTTAAGCGGATTTTCATTTCTATAGAATATAATAAAAGTATATCGTTCTGTAGTTTGATATACGTAAGGAGCAACACCAATGAAAACGTTTCACCTTCCCTATTCTAAAAGCACCGTTGATATTCAAATTCCAGAAGCACGGATTGCAGGCGTACTGGAATCCAGGGCACACTCATACAAACCTGAGCTTTCACAGGAAGAGCTCGTCGAAAGTGCATTGGATCATCCTATAGGGAGTAAATCATTAGAAGAGCTGGTAAAAGGAAAGTCAAATATGGTCATCATTACAAGCGACCATACGAGACCCGTTCCCAGCAAAGTCACGATGCCGATTCTGTTACGCCGTATCCGCAACGCAAATCCGTCCATAGACATCACGATTTTATTGGCAACAGGATTTCATAGACCGACCACAAAAGAGGAAATGATCGATAAATTCGGTGAAGATATCGTGGCCCATGAAAAAATTGTAAATCATATTTCGGGAGATGCGTCCCAAATGGTCAAAATCGGGGTTCTCCCATCCGGTGGAGATTGCATTATCAATAAAATCGCCGTCGAAACGGAACTGTTAATCGCCGAAGGCTTCATTGAACCTCACTTCTTTGCAGGCTTCTCGGGCGGTCGTAAATCGGTACTTCCGGGCATAGCATCGGAGGTGACGGTCATGGCGAACCATTGCGCGGAATTCATCAACAGCGCCTATGCACGAACCGGTATCATTGAAAACAACCCGATTCATAAAGATATGGTCTACGCAGCGCGTACGGCTAAACTCGCCTTTATTTTAAATGTTGTCATCGATGCCGATAAACACATCATCAACGCCTTTGCGGGTGATATGGAGGAAGCCCACGAAAAAGGGTGTGCCTTTGTATCCGATTTAGCCAGTGTGAAAGCCGTACCTGCCGATATCGTTGTCACTACTAACGGCGGCTATCCGTTAGATCAAAATATTTATCAATCCGTAAAAGGCATGACAGCGGCCGAAGCTACCTGTAAGAAAAACGGCGTCATTATCATACTTGCCGCATGTAATGACGGTCATGGAGGCCAATCCTTATACGAAAATCTGAAAAATGCGACCACACCGAAAGAATTACTCGACAGAATCGCCAAAGTACCGCGAAACGAGACGATTCCCGATCAATGGGAAATGCAGATTCTGGCTAGGATCTTAGATCAGTGCACGGTTATTGTCGTAACAGATCAATGCGATCCGCAAATGTTAACGGATATGCATTTAGAACACGCCTATAACTTTGACCAGGCATTACAAACAGCAATGAAAAAGGTCGGTGAAGATGCCACAATCACGGTTATCCCTGACGGTGTATCCGTGATTGTGAAACAATAACCCCCTTTAAGGTTGTCTGCCACAATGGCGCCTATAGGAACAAATCGGAATTTTTATAGTTAACATCTATACATTTCAAACAGTTCCATGTGAAAGCACTTTCACTCGAACTCCGACTTATAAAACATATATAATCACATAGAAAAAGGCTATACATAATCGCTCGGAACAGCCCTTTATTACAAAGTCCTGTTCATATAAATACGATTATGTATAGCCTTCTTTTTCTTAACCTGCAGATTTCATTAAAACCTTGAGATCTTATTAGAAAATGGATTGATAAATGCCCACAATATCTTCCAATGTCACATCCCTAGGATTTCCCGGCGTACACGCATCATATAAGGCCGATTCGGCAAGGAACGGAATATCTTCACGTTTCACCCCCGCTTCACCGAGTGATTTAGGAATACCTACATCATCGGCTAATTGTTGAATAGCATCGATAGCGGCCTGGCGATACGTGCTTTCATCCATATCATCCACATCGGCAACGCCCATAACACGGGCAATCTCGCGATATTTATGTCCCGTTTCGGGAGCATTGAATGTAAGGACCGCCGTTAACAGCATTGCACAAGCCTTGCCATGCGGAATATCATATAATGCGCTTAACGGATGCGCCATGGAGTGAACGATACCGAGCCCTACATTAGAAAAGCCCATACCCGCAATATATTGCCCCACAGACATGGCTTCCCGACCTGCGTAATCACCGGCCACTGCGCTGCGCAACGATCGGCTGATAATTTCAATCGCTTTTAAATGGAGCATATCCGTCAATTCCCAAGCACCGCGCGTAATATATCCTTCGATGGCATGCACAAGCGCATCCATCCCTGTCGCGGCGCATAGACCGGTCGGCATCGATGCGGACATATCGGGATCCACGATGGCCACAATAGGAATATCATGCGGATCGACGCAGACGAACTTGCGATTCTTTTCAACATCTGTAATGACATAGTTAATAGTCACCTCAGCCGCCGTGCCGGACGTAGTCGTGACGGCGATAATCGGCAAGCACGGATTCTTAGTGGGTGCCAGCCCTTCAAGACTACGCACATCAGCAAACTCCGGATTTGTCATAATCGTAGCGATAGCCTTGCTCGTGTCGATCGGGCTGCCTCCGCCGACAGCGACGATAACATCTGCACCGGCCGTTTTGCAGGCTTCGACACCGGCTGTCACATTTTCTATGGTCGGATTCGGTTTGATACCGTCATAAACAGCGTACTCAATACCTGCGGCATCAAGTAAATCCGTTACCTTCGTCGCCACCTTGAACTCAAATAAATCAGGTGTGGATGTAACAAGAGCCTTCTTAAAATGACGATTCCTAATTTCATTGACGATTTCCTGTATCGCGCCCTGACCGAAATAAGACGTACCGTTTAATATCATTCTCTGAGCCATATACATCACTCCTAACATATATAAAAACATAACCGACAGAGATTACTATACTTAGTAATTCTCCATCGGTTATGTAAACTCCTGTATATAATTATCATCACGTACTATAGATATGACACGAACTCATGCATCCCGACTCATTTTCATGAGCAGAATCCGTTTCACCGACGCATTGAGGCGTTCCTGCGAGATACGGCCGTCTTTGACGGCTTTCATCAGCCCATTATAGGCCTCCTGCATATGTTCGTATTCATGGCAGACCAGGAGTAAATCGCTGCCCGCCAAGATCGACTGTACCGCCATTTCCGAAAATGCATAATGTTTCGCCAATGCGCCCATATCCATATCGTCCGTAACGACGACGCCGTTATAACCAATGTCCTTGCGCAGCCAATTCGTAATAATCGTCTTCGATAAACTGGACGGATGATCGGGATCAATCTGCGGATACACTGCATGAGAAACCATAATCATGTATGTATTTGGTTTTGAATCTTTAATCAGCGATGCGAATACTCTTGTATCCTCTTGTGAAAGCACCTCTTTCGACACAGGCACTACACTGGTGTCCGCATGTAAATCCACATCCGTTTTGCCGATACCCGGAAAATGCTTATATGAATACCACAGCCCCGCCTCGTCATAAGCCTTTCCGATGGCGCCGGCATAGCGAATGACCTCGTCAGGATTCGTACTGAAAGAACGTCCATAGGTTAATCCCAAATCGGCATCCGGCGCAAAATTGATATTAAACCCTAAAGACTTAAGCTCTTCCCCTGACTGTTTCGCCAACGCCACCGTTTCAGAGATATCGCGCTGCCCCAGCTGTTCAGCAGGCGGTACCTTTACAAGCTTGTCCTCCATGCGCGCTACGGCGCCGCCCTCCTGGTCAATCCCGATAAACAGCGGTGTCAAACCACCATCCTTGGCGGTCTTCTTTATATCCGTAATAAGCGTTCGCACCTGCTCCTTGGACTCCATATTGCGGTCAAACAAAATAATACCGCCCACGCGATATTCGTTAATCATGAATTTCGCATCATCATTCAAGGTCGTGCCGTGAACGCCGATCATCAACAGCTGTCCCACCTTGTCCGCATCACTCATGGACGCCACCAGCTTGTCCACCTTTTCTTCCGGTGAAAGCTCGCTTTGAGCCACAGACTCATACGTCACGGATTCCGAAGTGTGACTAAACGGATTCAAACCGCAACCGCCTAATACAAGCGATATACAGACGGATAAACCAATCAATAAAGAACGAAATAAACTCATAAAGCCCCCCTTTTCTCAATATACTTATTGTCCTTTGAAACAGAAACCCTGTCAACTCCCTAAGGGACAAAGTTAGTAGCAAAAAAAATTGCTTGCTGAAAACGACTGCGCGCGAAGCAATACTCCTCCCCTAGGAAAAATGTTAATATGTAAAAATGGACTGTTCTAGGAAAACGACTTGGCGCTGCGAAGCAGGTGGCCTCCGGAGTCTTTCCTAAAACAGTCCATTTGCAAACCTATTAAATTTTTCCGCTTTCCCGCATTTCCGCCAGCAGTTTCACGATTCGCGGTCCGCACCCCTTGCCGCCGCATGCGCCGGTTCCTGCGCGCGTTACTTCTTT
The DNA here is from genome assembly GCF_000517785.1 of Veillonella sp. AS16. Classification (NCBI taxonomy): domain Bacteria; kingdom Bacillati; phylum Bacillota; class Negativicutes; order Veillonellales; family Veillonellaceae; genus Veillonella; species Veillonella sp. AS16. Next base: position 232,403 of record NZ_AZYX01000019.1, read on the forward strand.
CACTTCCGGAAATGTATGAGCACCATTCAAAATGGCTTCTTTAATCGTTTTACGCGTAATACTACGACATGTGCACACCTTCGTGAGCTTGTCCAGAATTGCTTCCGGCACCGTATTTTCTTCAAAATTCATATGATTCCTCGTCTATTCACTTGAATACTTTCATTAACTATATCGAAATTTTACGATTTCTACAATCAGTATATCACAACTTTCAAACTATATCGATAGTTTTTAATATATCTAATGAAAAATACCTCTTGTGAAAGCTGATGTAACTGAGTTTTTCTGCTTTCACAAGAGGTATTTACAGATCAATAGCATATAAAGTTATAAAATAAAACCCACTATACGCACAAAGAGTTGAAAAATGGTTTGTTGTAAAGGGATAAAAATCGCCCTTGCAATAGGACTGTTCAAGAATAACACCAACAGAACCAGCCACACCATATTAAATTGGTAAATATTGAACTTCCATTCCCACGGCAATAAATTCGTGATGATATGACTGCCGTCGAGCGGCGGAATAGGCATCATGTTGAGTATAGCAAAGTTAATATTATACAGAACAATGAGCATTAATACGAGTTCTAACGACTGATTCTCAAGTAAACCATATTTATCGAGAATCCCCATAACAAGATAACCTATGAACGCCATGATAAGATTTGCCACCGGCCCTGCAATGGACACAAGGGTATCATCGGTACGCGGATCATTAAAGTTCATCGGATTAATCTGGACCGGCTTTGCCCAACCGAACCCGGCGATAAGTAATGCCAATGATCCTATCAAATCAAGATGGACTATAGGGTTTAGCGTCAATCGCCCCATGGCGCGTGGCGTAGGGTCCCCCAACATATCAGCTACCTTGGCGTGTGCATACTCATGCCCCGCAGCAGCAATAATCAGCGCCGGTATGGCCGCAAGAATCATTTCCAGACTAAAACCAGATAATAACATAAAATCTCCTTTATTGTTTCGCCTCCCATGCGGTAGCGCTTTCCTGGATGCAGCGCAACGCATTGAGCGTGCGAGGATAACCGATATACGGCACGCACTGGGATGCGATATTAATCAAATACTGTTTACTGTTGCCTACATTCAAATTACCTTGTATGTGGGCTTTGAGCTGCACTTCGCAGCCTCCCTGCGCGGAGAGGAAACAGAACGTAATCATCTCGCGATGGGCTACACTGAGGCCTTTACGAGTGTAATAATCGCCGAACATATTCGCCAACCACTTGTTGATATGTCGAATTTCTTCAGGGCCTTCCTGGTGGAGATTACGCACGCTTTCACCGAAAATTTCCACCTGTTTTTCAATGCCCTTTGCAAGACGAGAACCACGGGTAACGGTACTGCGTTCAGGATTCCGAATCGTTTCACCGCGGTAATCAAAAATCTTATTCGTCACCTTGAAAAACGGACGTACGCGACCGATACCGAGGTACGGCACCGCCTGATAAATGAGCTCCACCACTTCGTCCGGAATGAGTCCGAAGTTAAGTGCCGCAGGCAACATCAACGCATATTCATCTACGGCCTGGGCCCCTACCAATGTAGCGAGAATCGCCAAAAAGCGGTCCTTCGACGGTACATTGCGGTCCTCTTCGGTGATAACCTCATCGAAGGCAAAATTATCAAATAATACTTCAAATTCCGGATCAATATAACCGGCCGGGGCCGCAATATCAGGAAACATGCGCTCTGTATAGGCTTGAGCGAATTCAGATTTAGACATAGAATAACCTCCATTCACAATGGATACATATCACCACCGTAACGATAACCAATACAGTTCAATACCGAAAGAAAAGACGTTAATATTTCATATATTTTATCATTAAAATATACACATGAAAAGTAATAAAAGGTCTATAAATAAAAATGGTGAAAGCCCGATTAGGACTTTCACCAGCAATAGTTATGTAATTATTACGGCAAAATGCCCTTAATTATAAAGCAGGGAATTCAAAATTAGTGCCGTAAACTTGTTTCCAGGTAGCCAAGAACATATTGTATTCATTTGTACCCGGATTGATTTGGTAAACCTGTCCGTCCGGAGCATAGCGATATACGGTACGAAGGCTTGGATGAACGATGTATTTGAACAACGATGCTTCACCATATTGGTTATTATGCATATTTACAACATTAATACCGAATACATAGTTACGGCTGCCGTCGATACCTTTAAACTGCGATGCTTTATCAAAGTAATATGTTTCCGTACCATTAGCACTATTCGGAACTTCAGGATAATTATCCAACCCGTTCCAGTTTGCCGCATTTGCTACACCGCCGACCAATAATGTACCGGCTAAAACGAATGCACCTAATAAGTTTTTATTCATAATGCTCTCCTTCTGCCCACAGGCATATCAACTAATCGGCCTGTTTTCATAAGGCCTTAGCGCTGTACGCTATATACAGTATACCATATTTATGAAAGAAGAAATGAAATTCAGCCCTTCAAGCGATTGCCGGTTCCTTCATTCGCTTTATCGATGGCATCTAATAAACGATTTAATAAACCGCGTAATTGACGAGCTTCCTCTACATCAAAAATATGACCTGAAGCCTCCGCCAATCTCTGAGGTACATGGATGGCACTTTCACGTAATTTTTTACCGGAATCGGTAAGAATTACCATAACAACGCGTTCGTCCTGGCGGCTGCGCTTACGTTTCAAGAAATTCTTAGCTTCCAATTTTTTTAATAACGGTGTCAGTGTACCGGAATCAAGGCGTAATACTTTACCTAATTCCTTAACGGATAACTCCCCATACTGCCATAAAGCCATCATTACGATGTACTGAGTATATGTCAAATTCAACGGATCCAAATGTAAGCGATATGCGTTAACAATTTCCTTCGCCACTACATAAAGAGGGAAACTGATCTGATTTTCTAGTCGTAAGAAGTCATCCGCAGGGATATCTTCAACGTGTTCGTATCCTTCAAGTGTTCCAATTTCTGCCATCTTCTACCTCCATGTGCACACAATCTCTACAAACTAATTGTACACAATATGACGGCAAGCAGTCAACTTGAAAAGCAGTAATTTGAGCACTTTTTTTAGATTTGTCAATTAATTTATATATTTTTTCTGATTAATTAATAATCCACATGTCGATAAAGCTAGTACTTAATTAGATTCCAACACCTTATTACGCGCAGCTTTCACAAAGACGGAATCGTCGTCCGGAACGCTCGATTTATAAGCCCAGCTAAGCAATAGCGCAGAATTCGCCACTACGAGCAAACTGCCGCCGTTATGAATGAGCGCGCCCCACACGGGAGACAATGTGCCCATCATCGCCAGGATAATCGCTACAAAGTTCAGAATCAAGGAGAAGGACAGATTGATTTTAATTGTAGACATCATGCGTTTAGATAATGCCACGAGATGAGGCAATTCCCTGATGTTATCGTTAACAAGAACGATGTCCGCCGCCTCAACAGCGATATCACTGCCGATGCCGCCCATGGCGATGCCTACATCGGATTTTTTAAGGGCCGGCGCATCATTGACACCGTCCCCCACCATGGCCACGATGTTCCCCTCCCGTTGTAATTGAGCCACCGTATCCATTTTATCCTCCGGCAAGCAGTCGGCGATTACACGGGATACATTGAGTCGTTTAGCGATCGTTTTTGCCGTCGCCACATGATCACCGGTCAACAGAACCGGCATCACATCGAGTTCATGCAGGGACTCAACCACGGAGCGGCTTTCACGGCGGACGCGATCAGCTAACGCCACATAACCTGCCAAAGCACCGTCGATAGCTACATACACGATGGATGCGCCGTGATGTAAATACTCACGAACGGCATTTTTCACGGAATCCGCAATCGAAATATCGGCCAATGTCATCATCGCCTCGTTTCCGGCTAAAACGGATTGAGCTTGTACACTGGCTTCTAAACCTTTGCCTGGAATCACGCGGAAAGAATCTACCGCATCAAAGCGTTCACCATAGCGGGACGTGAAGCCGGACACGATGGCCTCGGATTTCCGCTCGACAGACGCCACCAGGCGGTACAGTTCGGTATCAGATATATCGCTGACGGTTTCAACGGCAATGACCTCCGGCGTACCGTTCGTCAAAGTCCCCGTCTTATCAAAGGTCATCGTATTTACCTTCGCCAGCTGCTCCATAATGCTGCCGCGACGCACGAGAAAACCGCGTTGACTGGCATTCGAAATGGCCGCCATAATCGCCGCCGGTGTCGCCAACACGAGGGCACAAGGGCAGAACACGACGAGAATCGTTACGGCGCGGATGATTTCGCCGGTCACAGCATACGTGCCGGCCGCCGCCAAGAGAGCAATCACCACAATCCATGTCGCCCAGCGGTCCGCAATGCTCACGATTTTCGCATTTCCCGGATCCGTAGACTTCACGAGCTTAATCATCCGTTGAATCGAACTGTCCTCGCCCTCTTTCGTAGCCGTCATATCAAAGGCGCCGAACTGATTCACCGTACCGGAGAAGACTTCGTCACCAACGGTCTTGTCCACCGGCATGGATTCGCCGGTCATAACGGATTGGTCGATAGCCGTATCACCGGTCACAATGGTGCCGTCTACAGGAATGACCTCGCCGGGCAACACGCGCACCACATCGCCTACGCTCACGATATCCGCAGGCATCACCTCTTCCTTACCGTTGCGGACAATACGCGCCGTCGTCGGCGTCAATTTTACGAGCCGTTCAATGCCCGCCTGCGCCTTGGAGACGGTAAACTCTTCTAGCATCGCCCCCAATTGCATGATGAAAGCGATCTCTGCCGCCGCAAATACTTCTCCGACCGCTACAGCCGCGATGAGCGCCAAGGATACGAGTAAATCCGCTTTCACATCGAAATCCTCATACATAGCCACCGCAGCGCCCCATACGATAGGTGCCCCGCAAAGGACGATGGTAAACCATGCCCAGTCGAACGGCACGCCCAACCGGATGCCCAATAAACTAAATACAACGCCGATTCCGCCGGCCACTAATGTGATCTTTTCGCGATTCAAATCGAACCACTCCGCTAATTTGCTCCACCGATTCATAATTACCTCCTGTGAAAGCTGACTATCATTGATATGTACACATTTACCGTGGTATACGTACATGCGTCCATGTATATAACCCTGTTTGTAAACAGATTCACTGATCCGTAAATCTATTTACATATGTCTCTATATACCCCCATGGGTATATCTTATGATTATGTTATACCCCTATGGGTATATTTGTGTCAATAACAAAATATGTACAGATATTCATATATGTTCACAAGACCATATAATTACTGCTTTGTTACAATGCATGCCATTTTTATAACTGTGTATTACACAAATGCATGAACGGTTATTCATATAACAAACATATGAATATCGCTGTATCTATGCAAAAATACCAACTGATACAACCTTTAATAACTATTTATCATAATTAAAAATTAAATATAGTCGACGTAATACCCTACATGGTATTATTACAAAAGACATGTTGTAGAAAGGATGTGTGACGATGTCGATTTTTTCTCCCGCTCCTCATATCGAACGTTTACCTGAGGCGCAAATTGATTCCACCTACAAACGACTTCGCAAAGAGGTCTTTGCCGGTACATTTATCGGGTATGCTACATTCTACCTGATTCGACAAAACTTCAGCCTTGCTGTGCCGTACATGATTGCCGAGTACGGTTACGCCAAAGCGGATCTCGGTGTTGTTATGACCGTCTTATCCGTAGCTTACGGTGTCAGTAAGTTTGTCATGGGTAATGCGTCTGACCGCTCTAACCCGAAGTATTTTTCAACGGTAGGTCTATTGCTGAGTGCATTAGTAATGCTATTGTTCGGTACCTTGCCGGGCGTTATGAGCAGCATTCCTATCATGTGTGTTCTCGCTTTCCTAAATGGCTGGTTCCAAGGCATGGGGTATCCTCCATATGCGAAAAATATGGTTACCTGGTTCTCCCGCTCCGAACGCGGCGTGTGGTGGTCCTGGTGGAACGTATCGCACAATCTCGGGGGCGGTATCATTGCACCTCTTGCCACATTAGGTATCTATCTGTTCGGCACATGGCATAGTATTTTCTTCTTCCCTGCTATTATTGCTATCATACTTGCGATTCTCACCTTTGTTTTGCTGAAAGATACCCCTCAATCCTGCGGTCTGCCGCCTATTGAGGAATACAAACACGAACCGGTTACCCACACTCATAAAGAGGACCATACGAAAAACACGTTTAAGGAAATTTTCTTTAAATATATTCTGCACAACAAATACTTATGGTACCTTGCTATTGCGAATATTTTCGTATACTTCATCCGCTACGGTGTAGTCAGCTGGGCTCCTACCTATTTAACTGCCGTGAAAGGCTTTACAAAGGAAGGTTCCCGTTGGGCCTACTTCCTCTATGAATGGGCCGGTATTCCGGGCATGCTCGTCAGCGGTTACCTGAGCGACCGTGTATTCCGCGGCCGTCGCGCTCCGGCTACGATCTGCTTTATGATTCTTGTTATCGTTGCCATTCTCGTATACTGGTTCAATCCGGCCGGTAATATCTTCATCGATAACTTGGCGCTCATCGCGATCGGCTTCCTTATCTACGGTCCGGTTATGATGATCGGCCTCCAGGCAGCCGACATGGTGCCACGCGAAGCAACGGGCGGCGCTACAGGCCTTACCGGCTTGCTTGGTTACCTCATCGGTTCCGCCGGTGCAGGCGCCTTCATGGGCCTCATGGTTGACCTCTATGGTTGGGACGGTGGATTTGTAGCACTCGTAAGTGCATGTATCCTCTCCATCGTATTCTTGCTTCTTACCCTTGGTGATAAAAGACAATAGTATAGATTACGGATCATAGACCATATACCATACCAATTACACTAACGATACTTTCACACAAAAAGGACTCCAAGACAGCTTTATCGAGCTGTTTTAGAGTCCTTTTTATTAGTAATTCCGAGCTTATTAGATAAAAATTTATAAAACAAAACGTATGGCAAATTTACGCCGTTGCAAATTTATGTCGTTATAAATTTATGGTGTTACAACTTATGACGATAGTCAATCTATTTATGCCACACATAAATATCCATCCAGTACTTTCAGATTATACACGAGACCAAGTCGTGCGAGCCCATGTAAAACGACAGCCAACACAGGTCCGATGAGGCCGAATACGCCGGCTCCGATGATTGCTATGTGGAATACTACGGATAGGATGAGCATACATAAATGGATTTGTTTGGCCCCCTTTGAAAGCGGCGCCGTCGGAGAGCTTTCATCAACAAGGGAGCCCATCATAAGAGACACGAGGATCAGTTCCAACGAACACGGGCAGAGTACCAGTAGCAACGTAACGGTATACATAAAATCGCGTGTTAATGCAAAAGCGCCCATGGAAAGCAGCATTACCGCCACAACGATGACTGACGAATATCGGTTAAGCCCTTGTCTAATCGCCACCAGCGGTGCCGGCATAACGGGCAGCATATCATCATCGAGCGTATAGTGGGCCTCACCCGTAATTAGTTGTTCCAGGAAGAAACCGGCCTGCACGACAAGGCCCACATAAGCGGCCGTGTGATAATCACCGATAGCAATGAGCGCCAACATGGCTACGACGATAAGGAAATTCGCATGAATTTCCAAATTATCCCATATGCTTTGCACGCTATTGATCAACAGCGGTAAACCGCAAATAAGAACGGTCACCCATGCCAGATCAATAATCGGACTCATGCGCTCCGTAATTATATCCAACATTATGAATACTGCACCAAGGGCCAATATGCTCCCCTGTGTGCGTAATGACCAGTGCGCTGATAACGCTTTTAGTATTTTCATAAAGACCTCTCTATGAATAGATACCGGCCACACTTAAGCCGGAAACTCACATATACTTTGAAATAGATGCTTCTAACAATTTGTTTTTAAATAGTGGTTTTAAACTGACTAATCATTTACCTTTGAAGTAGTTAATCATTTACCTTCTAAGTATTTAGCCATTTACCTTCTAAATAATTAGCGATTTACCCTCGAAATAATCAGCTATTCGCCAACGTACCCATAGGGGTATATCTACTGTGAATATTATACAAAACATCTCCATGAATGACAATACCTATCAAAATATAACCCCTAAAGTAACCTTGGCGCACGAAGTGTAGGGTCTTCAAATCCTCCCTTACGAGGCTTAGTTAAAGATCTAATTTTAACTCATCAAATGGAACGCCCCTATCTCTAAAAACGACTTGGCGGCGCAGCAGTGGCCTTGGAGTTCCCCTGCGAGGTCTAGTTAAAGATCTAATTAATCAGTAGCAGCTTAAATGCAGGAATGGACATAGCTCCTAAAGCGACTTTGGCGCACGAAGTGGGTGGCCTTCGGAATCCTCCCTTACGAGGCTTAGTTAAAGATCTAATTTTAACTCATCAAATAGAACGCCCCTATCTCTAAAAACGACTTGGCGGCGCAGCAGTGGCCTTGGAGGCTTTTAGAGATAGGGGCGTTCCTTCATATTTGATATAAAATTAGAGCTTTAACGCCTCTACCCATTCGGCCTCTTTAAACCCGACGAGTACGCGGTCGTCCAGCACCAAAATAGGACGTTTCACCAACATCCCGTTCGATGCCAACAAAGCAAGTTTTTCCTCTTCACTGAGATTTGGCAACTTATCCTTCAATTGCTGCTCACGATATATCATACCGGACGTGTTGAAGAATGCTTTCAAATCCTTTCCGGATTGAGGATACCATGCCGCAATTTCCTCAGCTGTCGGATTTTCCGATTTGATATCACGATCGGTATATTTAATATTGTGATCGTCTAAAAATTTCTTTGCTTTTTTACAAGTTGTACATTTCGGATATTCTACGAATAACATATGGTCTCCTTTCCTATACTCCTTCTTTTACCATAAGTGTAACAAACATATCAATTATCAACGGATTGATTAGCAACACATGTAATTTCTTTTAAATCTGCCTGAAGATTAACCATATCTTTCGCCTCAAGTAAGTCTAAATCCATTTGCATGCGAAGAAAAAAACCATTGGACATGCCAAAATATTTACATAATCTTAAATCTGTATCTGCTGTAATTTTACGCTTATTCTGCAAAATTTCTTGAATGCGAGACACAGGGACTTTAATATCCTTTGCCACACGATATGTACTAAGTCCTAATGGTCGCATAAACTCCTCCAATAAAACTTCACTCATCTTTGGCACGGGAATCAGTTCACTCATTCTAATCCTCCCTAATGATAATCTACAATTTCTACATCATGTAAGTTGCAATCCTCATCTATACGAAAGCAAATACGATACTGCTTGTTGATTCTAATACTACACTGACCCTCTCTATCACCATGTAAAGCCTCAAATCGATTGCCTGGCGGAACCATAAAATCTTCTAAACATCGACAGGCATGAAGAAACCGTAATTTTAACAAAGCCTTCCGCTGAATATGAATCGGCAGATGCCGAGAATAACTACGGTAAAAAATTTTCTCTGTTTCCTTATCCTTAAATCCGATAATCATAAACCGACTCTCCTTTATTATACCTGTAATACAGGTATAATTCAATATACTCTACCCGAATTGCAGGTATAAGAATGCTAATCTATGAATTATTTCTGTGAAAGTATGTCTAAAACCTGCTGATGTCACCAATGGTCACATCGTTCGCGGCCGAAAGATTCTCAAGGACACGACTGCCAATACTACAAAAGAGAAAACTACCGACAGCACATAGAAACATAAATTGACACCTCATTCTGAAGATAGCACGCTTACAACTAAAAATAATACATACAATATTTCTTTTGATAGTAATCTGCAGCATAAAAACTGAGTCAACAGAATGCTGAACTCAATCATAGTTGTATTAAATAGTAATCTACAGTATAAAAAATGAGTCCGCAGAATAGCGAACTCAGTCATGTATTGTATTAAATTATATATCCGGATGCCTGATAGATGATTCATCGGAAGAACCGAAAAATTATATAACAAAAATCCTGAAATAATGTATAGAGCCACCGCATAAGAATCAAAGGAAAAACGTCAGCCCCATAGCTACAAATATGGCCGGCAACAAATTGGCGATGCGTATTTTACCGGGCCAGATTAAATCGATGCCGACGCAGAAAATCAAAATCGATCCCACATAGGACAGATTATCGATAGCGCTTTGTGTCATGAGAGGCGCCGCAACGTGTGCCATAGCGGTAATGATCCATTGGGTCACGCCAACGGGAAAAAAGGAAAATAATGCGCCTTTACCCATAGATGACGCCATGACCATAACGATAATACCGTCGAGGATGCCTTTCAGCAGCAACGTCTGATAATTACCGGTAAGGCCGTCCTGAATAGAGCCGAGCACGCCCATGGCCCCCACGGTAAATGTAAGGGACGCCGTGATAAAAGCATGTGTAAATTGCGGATCTCCGGAATTGCCCGTACGGGCTTTCACCCAGTCACCGAGCATCGTAATGAGCCTGTTAAAATCTATAATTTCGCCGATAACGGCGCCCACCACCATGCTGATAATCATCAACAGCGGACCGGACGTCTGAATCGTACCGTTCACGATGACCAGCATAAACTGCATGGCCCCGCTCATACCGAGAAGCAGAACGATGATACCGCTCACCATCATGAGGGTCTGCTTCAAATTGTCCTTCATGGAACGCCGAAACGCGAGCCCGATGAGGCTCCCCGCAATAATAAGAGCCACGTTAATAACCGTCCCCAAACCAAACATACTGATTCCCTTTCCTGTGAAAGCCGCCCCTCTTAGTCGGACGGACTTTACTTATATGCATTTTCGCATTTAAAAATCAACTTATAGCCCGTAAACATTCACGCATAGAAGCCTCTACTCATCATCTGCCGGCAAATGCACTACGTCCGCATTCGCATTGATTTCGTGAAAGCACGGACAGTCTTTAGCATGGTCATTGATGAGGCCGGCCGCCTGCATATGAGAATAAATCGTTACAGGTCCGACAAACTTGAATCCCCGTTTCTTCAAGTCCTGACTGATCCGCGTGGACAAACCGTTCTTCGGCGGCACCTTTCCCTCCGGATGGCCGTCATAAATAATGGTCTTATGCCCTGTGAAAGCCCAGATATAATCGCAAAAAGAACCGAACTCTCGCTGAATCCCCTGAAAAGCACGCGCATTATTGATGATGGCCTCTATTTTACGGCGTGCCTTAATCATGCCTTCCACCTTAAGGATACGCTGCACATCATCCTCGGTGTAGCGAGCCACCTTATCGATATCAAAATGATCAAAGCAGGACCGTATAATCTCCCGTTTGTTTAAAATCGTAAGCCAGCTGAGCCCGCACTGCAGATTTTCAAGGCAAAGATGCTCAAACTGATGTTGATCATCATGAACAGGCCGTCCCCACTCATAATCGTGATATGCATGATACAACGGCGTCGTAGGCCATTCACAGATAAACTTTTCCATAGAAAACTCCCGGGAAAATACAAAACAGTCTCTAACCGAACACCATTTCAAATTACGAATAGATTGAAATACCTGACAGCTACTTTCACAATAAGAATTATCCTAAACGAATTGCACTATACCTACGCTAAGCCCTGTGCCCACAGCAATATATCATACATGAGGGCCATAACAAGCGCCATGATGAGATTGCCGCCGACATAAAACGGCACCAGATAATAGACGAACAGCAGCATTACGTGCAATGTTTTGCGAATCCACGAAACCGACGTGCTCTTATGAACCTTATTATCGATTAAATCATATACGCGGCAGGCGGACTCTATTAGCCGCTGCATCCAGGCCGGGATGCTTTTACCATCATTCAGCGCAGGGCAGTAAAGGAGCACAAGCGGCAGCACAATGGCATCCAGCGCCAACAACACGGCCAATGTGAGCGCAAAGAGATCAACATCGCCCTCCCACGTCAGAGGTCGAGCGATAAAATGAAGCCCCCACAAATAGGCTTTGTACACTATATACGGTTCTAACAGCCACAACAAAGGCTTCAATACACTCATGAGACTACCTACGCCAAACAGAATAATAAACGCATATGCACACGCTTCGGAGTGAACCGGCGATGACATACGCGCAACAGTTTATAATATAAAACTAATTATAACAGATTTGAGGCAAATTGTGAGGTATAGATTCATAAAAATCACATAAAATGTTGCTTTCAACATCATATTGAAAGCAACATTCTTACAAGGAGTCTATTCGACCACATCAATAATCTCGCCGATGTACATATAATGCGGTTCCCAACGATTGTGGCCCGCTTGCGTATACACAGGTGAATTAGCTGCATAAAACGCCTTCACATGATCTGCCAAATGAGCCTCATCAAATTGATGTTCATACAGTTTTCTGCATACGAATGTCAATTCCGCCTCCGCAAAGGTCACGTCATCCCCTATCTTCACAGGCGTCAAATCGGAATTAGCCACCTTATCCTCATTACGCCCCGAATGAGACCCCAAGTAACCAAGCGCCTGACGATAGCTGTCCGGAAAAAAGCTGACCGTAAATGTATCGTATTTAGCCATAAATTCCTGCGTATACCGTGCCGGATGAATATATACCGTCACCGTCGACATATCATCGTCATTAGGTCCCCAAATGTTGCCGAGACTGCCCCAGCTGACGGTACATGTATTAAAATCATCTAGCGTGCCGGCCGTTACAAGTGCCCAACGGTCTGCGAACATGGTAAAAGCTTTGTAATTACGAGATTCAAACGGTTTCATAGAGATACCCCCGTCATAACACTGACAATTTATTATCGAGCTATAATAGATTTGTTTTCAAAAATATACTAAAAAACTATCTTATTCTCCGGTTTATCTCCGTATTTATTTGTATTCTTATTCCCCGGGATAACCACTAACAGCAATTTAACAAACAGTAACACCAAACCTATATCCGGCGACCAAATGGCAACGATACTGGATAAGATATAAACAAATGCAAGAAATGTCGGTCCATTCACATCATGAATGCGTCGCGAGGCCACCGCTAATTCTCGAAGGATAGCAATAAACACAATCGGTCCGCCGATACAAATACCGACTGTGGAGAATTTAGTCAAGCCCAAAATATATCCACCCACAAAACCGATAACAAAGACGATTAATAAATTAACTAAAAAAGATCGACGATTCATCCGTCCGGATAAAGATAACAGTGCTTTCAATTGTTCCATATGTATCATCCTCTTTCTCATATCTATTCATGCAGACAATCATGACCATTTGTGAAAGAAAACGCACGCTCTCACTACAAGAACGTGCGTTGTTGAAATCATTTATTTTCGCGCAGGAAATAAGCTTTCACCTGATTCAATCAGTATATGAGCCTATCAGAATTCAGCGAGAGCCGATTATTATTTACCGCCCCAGATAAGTCGGTATACAGCATAAGCCGGTGTACCAGGAGTTACCTTATGAGCCTGTTTGTTGGTTTTTTCCTCTTTCACCACATATCCCTGAGGATTGTACAAAGTGACTTTAAGATCCTTTACTTCGCGTTTTTTATTATTGAATTCTTCAGTCACGATATAGTGATAACCTTCAGCATCCATCGCCTTGATATCCAATGTAGCTTTCTTATCATCCTTCTTAACGGAATCGTTATCGATAGACCATGTAATACCGTTATTATCAGTACCTACAGTATACCAGTTAGCCGCATCAACACTACCGATACCGCCGATTAATAAAGCCCCTGCTGCCAATACAGCTGCCAATGTTTTTTTCATATCAATACCTCTCATAAAAAATAAAATATAAAGATAGTATATAAGGAAAAAATAAATATTATATGAAAATTATCTCTATCAACCGGCATCAAAGTATTTCCGAAATATACAATCACTCCAGAATTAAATCGATAGAAATCTACTTATAAAAATCTTCCATCAATCTATTCAAATCAGTTTTTAACACTATTTGTCTCTGTGAAGTTAATTGACATATTAATGATATCAACATAGTAATTCATCTTCTCTCAATTTCGAAAGAAACGATAAAAATTCGGCATAAGTTGAGTAACTAACTCTGTCGGTTCATATAGAACAAACTTCTTCACTTTTCTTGCTTTCAGTAACTTTGCATCTTTTAAAATTTGTAAGTGTCTCGATACACTTGAATCAGTCATTAATAAAATTTGTGCTAAAGACTGCGTCGTACATGGTTTCTCCAAAACATAGTTCATAATTTGCAGCCGCACTGAATCGCTCAAGGCTTTAAAAATAGTAACTAATCCCTCCGGTGTGGAGTTATAGTAACTTGGTTGCTCCATAATATCATAAGTAATAGCAATTCCTTGATTAAAAGATTCAACAAACAGATGCGGCCAAATAAAATAGCTTGGTAACAGCATAATAGAGTCACTGTCCTTTAAATGAATCTCTTGGTCAAAAGGTTTAATAATGGATAAGGCATCTTTTTTCCAATGAATTCGATCAATTTGTAAATGATTAAACATCTCTATAAAACCTTTTTCCCTCAAAAATGAAGATTGCTTTTGTATTTCAATTAAAAGCTTTTGCTCAATTGATTTTTCTTTCCAAGTATCATCAAAAATTGATTTTCTATACCAATCAATAAAAGAAAAAAGCCTCCGGTAAACACTTGTAGCATTTCGCTTCAAATCTTTAAGCAATTGATCATTTTCATTTAAAGAAAAATCTTTCCACTCTAGTCCTTTTGCTAATGTTGGAATAAAGGCATTTTCTCTATCATCTATTATTCTCTCCAAATACTCAATTAATCGAATAGTCGGATAATTAACAAGAAATTCCTTTAAATTTTGTATTTCCTCTTCAATCGTTGTCATATGATAACGAAAATTACAAAGCAAAATAGGAGAGACCCCCAGTTCATAAAAAAGTTGGAAATAATGAAGATTCTCATAAAATTCTTCAGTAAGTTTATCTTGTATCTCAATCACCCAATCAATATTAGTTCCATGATGGCGCGGATTTAAAAGCACATGTAAACTTCTAAAAAGTTCATTTAAAGGGGAATACACAAATTGTATTCTTTGTATTAACGTTTCATTTGTTTCCAAAGCATAATCGCTAAACCGAATTGTAATAGCCATAAACATCCTCCTATACGATTCGATATTTTTTGAATCGTTTGATTATAGACTTTAGACTTATTATATTATACTTAAATAGTTTTAAAGAAAAGGAGAAATCTTTATGAATAAACAATTGCAAGATTTACTCATAACAATTGTTGCAGGTATGGGAATGTTATTATCCACTCTCGATACAGGAATTATCAATATAGCATTACCCTTTTTAAAAGAACAATTTCAAACTTCAACTGATATTGCAGCCTTCACAATAACCGGTTATACTTTAGCTTTAGCTATCTCTATCCTACCTTTAGGCGTATTAAGCGATAAATTTGGAAAATTAAAAATTTCGTATTTAGGATTCGTGCTTTTTGGTCTAAGTTCTCTATTTTGTGGCTTAATTAACAATATCAGTTTATTAATTATTGGACGAATTTTTCAAGGCATAGGAGCGGCTGCTTTACAAGCTACTTCTGCCGCACTAATTACAACTTTAGTTTCTGAAAAACGTAAAAATAGCTCTATTGGTATCCTCGGAATTATGATTGGTCTAGGCCCAATCCTAGGGCCCTCTTTAGGCGGGATCATACTTTCTTTAAGTTTCTGGCAACTTATTTTTTTGATAAATATTCCTTTTGTAATTCTCGGAATTGCATGTAATAATTTTCTTCTCAATAAACTCTCCGAAAAAAACAACAAACGGCAATTAGATATTCTTGGAATTACCATAAACGCTCTAATGTTAGTTTCACTCTTATTAGGATTATCTTTATTAAACAAATTACATCTATTTATAGTTGGTATAATCCTGATACTATCCAGCTTGTTGCTCGGAATTATATTTTACTATGTGGAACTTAATAACAAACATGCACTTATCGATATCAAAGGATTAAAAAATAATCCTCAAGTAATCTCTTACCTTCTTCAAACAGTTACCTTCGGCTTTGCCTCCGCAATGATATTTTTACTTCCCCCCTTCATTTTTGAACAATCATATCATCTAGAAGTTGGGCAAACTGGATTTCTTGTTTTAGGAGCTCCTACAGGGCTGGTGCTTTTTTCAAGAATATCCAGTAAAATCAATAACGGAGATAAAAATAAACTATTCAGCCATATTGGTCTAAGTATTATTATCATATCCTTGATTTTTCTTTTACTAATCAATCCTAACTGGCCTTATCAACTCTTAACATTAGGATTATTCATTTACGGTATTGGTGGTGGATACTTTCAACCGGCTAATATTGCCAGTATCATGCAAGCCAGTCCTATGGAAATCCAAGGAAGTACAGGAGCTTTGCAACGAATGCTGCAAAATATTGCGATTTCAATCGGTTCAGCTATTGGTGCAACTTGCTTAAATATTTGGTCAAATGATTTATTATTAGCAACTCGAATTGGTTGGGGAATTACACTAATTCTAGTTATCATAAGCTTAAAAGAAGTAATTAAATTTTTCCATCATAAATAATTAATTTATTCTAATCTAGAGGCTGTAATTAAAACTTAGTTCTAATTACAGCCTCTTTGTCATATTCATTCAACAACAAATCCTTCCTAAAAACGAAGGCGCACTCTCCTAGGAACGTTATGCCCTTGCCCTCTGAGGGAAAATTTAATCCAACACGCTTGAATATAGATATTCGCTCTGAATGCATAATGCCTGACAAGAAAAAGACACGAACCTCCTCTGAAAGCCGAACTTTATCCTCACTGTGGATTTTCCTTCACTGCTTCGCAGTTTGGTAAATCTTACGTTCGGAACTAAATGATGCTTGGCATCTATACGTCCCTATGGTCCTCTATCTGCTCAAGCCCTACTTAGCCGCACATGGCGGGTGACCTTGGAGGCTATTTCTATTATTGCAAGGCCCTCTGAAAATAAGCTAATACACAAAAGAATCCCCCTCCTAAAAACGACTTAGCGCACGTAGTGGGTGGCTTGCTGGAGTTTTTAGGAGGGGGATTCTTTGCTCACTAATAGATTATTTTCCCCAGAGGGCCTGCATAACTTCCGCCCCCATGGTATCCCCTTCAATTTTCATCGGTTTTTGTGCTTTTTTATTGGTCAATAGCGCAATCCCCGCATTGCTGTACACGGTTGATTCAAGTTCCGTCCACATTTTTGCATTGCGATCGATACGCACCGTATAAATGTAGGTAAAGCCTTCCACGTTATTGACCTTTACCAATACGGTCGCCATATCATCCGTTTTATACACGGACGCATTATCGATAAACCAGGTCGCATCATCAGCATCCGCATCAATATAATACCAGTCTGCCGCATTCGCCTGTCCGAAACCGCCAGCAAACATTACCCCTGCCATAACAATGGCAACTAACCATTTTTTCATATGTTACCCCTTAATGTACCCTTTACGACCAGAGGCGACCATCAACGATGGTCGCCCGCCAGTTTCTTACATGAATATACATACAGTATATGACGAATGTACATATACTTTCACAGAATACAATAGATGTACGAAACATCCCGATATTCTATTATAATTCTTCTTCGTTTTCGATTTCCCCTGCCGGAATAACAGCAATGCTCGCAACCTTATCGCCTTCGTCAAGGTTCTGCGTTTTCACGCCGGAAATAGCTTTGCCTTTCTTCACGGCAATATCGTTCATGTTGAAGCGGATAATCTTGCCCTGCTCGGAAATGAGCATCACTTCGTCATCATTATGAACGACCTCTACGGCCACTACGTCGCCGGTCTTGTTCGTGATTTTGAAGTTCTTAGAGCCCTTACCGCCGCGTTTCTGCAATGTGTACGCATCCGCGTCATTACGCTTGCCGAAGCCCTCTTCGGAGATGGTGAAAATCTGCACATCCCGTTCCTCCGTATCAAGAACGCCGGCACCGACAACTACATCGCCCGTATTGAGCTTAATACCGCGCACACCGTGAGCCGCCCGTTTCATGAGGCGCGCATCATTTTCGTTAAAGCGGATAGCGATACCGAGTTTCGTACCGATCAGAATATCTTGATTACCGGTCGTTACATTGACGGAAATCAAGCGATCTCCTTCGTCGAGATTAATCGCATTGAGACCCGAACGACGAATGTTACGGTATTCTTCGATAGCTGTACGTTTCACAACGCCGAGCTCCGTCACCATGAATAAGTTTACATCTTCCTGTATACGTTCAAGGTCGATCATGGTCGTAACCGATTCACCCACAGCGAGCGGCAATACATTGACCATCGCGGTTCCGCGGGAATTGCGGGAACCCGCTTCCGGCACTTCGTACGCCTTGAGGCGATATGTACGACCCGTAGATGTGAAGAATAACAAGGTATTATGCGTCCGCACATGCATAATCTGCGTTACATAATCATCTTCCTTCGTCTTCATGCCGATAACGCCGGCACCGCCTTTATGCTGGTTGCGATATACGTTCGCATTCATGCGCTTGATATACCCCTGTTTCGTCAAGGTAATAACCATTTCTTCGTCAGCGATGAGGTCCTCTACATCAAGGTCGGACGTATCGATCGTGATTTCAGAACGACGAGGATCGCCGTATTTCTTCTTCATATCGTCCAGTTCGTCCTTAACGATTTGACGTTGACGCGCTTCGCTGGCAAGAATGGCTTTCAAATCTTCGATCAATGCCAACAATTCCTTGTATTCGTCTTCGATTTTCTCGCGTTCCAAACCTGTTAAACGGCGTAAACGCATATCGAGGATGGCTACCGCCTGTTTTTCTGAAAGCCCGAATTTCTCCATCAATGCGTTACGTGCGATGTCGTCCGTTTGGGAACTGCGAATTGTCGCAATCACTTCATCGATGTGATCCAGTGCAATCAATAAGCCTTCCAAGATGTGAGCACGCGCTTCCGCTTTATTGAGTTCAAAGCGCGTACGGCGTACGATTACATCGAGGCGATGATCTAAGTAGTAGCCCAAGACTTCTTTCAAATTCAATACGCGAGGATGACCGTCCACGAGGGCGAGCATAATCACGCCGAATGTTTCCTGAAGTTGGGTATGTTTATACAATTTATTAAGCACGATATCCGGTTGCACATCGGCACGCAATTCGATAACGATACGCAAGCCTTGGCGGTCGGATTCGTCGCGCAATGCGGTGATACCGTCCACAACCTTGTCACGGCTGAGGTTCGCGATGCTTTCAATCACGCGAGCCTTGTTAACCTGATACGGAATTTCGGTAACCACAATTTTATGCTTACCCTTGGACATCTCTTCGATAGATGCACGAGCACGCATTTTCACGCTGCCGCGACCTGTGGCATACGCTTTTTTGATGCCTTCCCGGCCCAAAATGAGCGCCCCTGTCGGGAAGTCAGGCCCTTTGATGGCTTTCATCAATTCATCCACAGTCACATCCGGATTGTCGATGAGCATCGCAAGACCGTTGCACACCTCGTTAAGGTTATGCGGCGGAATATTTGTTGCCATCCCTACGGCGATACCGCTGGAACCGTTGATGAGAAGATTCGGAATCTTCGCCGGCAAAACAGTCGGTTCCTGCAAGCTTTCATCATAGTTCGGCATGAAATCAACGGTTTCCTTGTCGATATCGGCAAGCATTTCCGTCGTGATCCTCGCCATACGAACCTCGGTATAACGCATCGCAGCGGCACTATCACCGTCGATGGAACCGAAGTTACCGTGCCCATCCACCAATAGGTAGCGGGTGTTGAAATCCTGCGCCAAACGAACCGTCGCATCGTAAACGGAGCTATCACCATGTGGATGATACTTACCGAGTACGTCACCGACGATACGGGCGGATTTCTTGTACGGCTTGTTCGGCGTCATGCCTGTTTCGTGCATAGCGTACAAAATTCGACGATGCACCGGCTTCAAACCGTCGCGCACATCCGGAAGCGCACGCATAACGATTACGGACATAGCGTAATCGATGTACGCGTTCTTCATTTCTTTATCAATCTGAACGGGATGAATATTCCCGTGGGACCACTGTTGGTCTGCCACAATCTCACCTCATTTTACTAACACTGATACTGATTCATCATATAATTATAGCATTTTTCCTGATTTATCGCTATTGTTCTTATGAATTCCGTGAAAGTTTAGTTACCTAATTCACTCTATTCTTCGCATCGCTTATTCTACGATTAAAATATTCCCCTAATCCGCTCTCCAGCTTAGAGGTATCAAAAGAAGAACTACCGTAAACATTGAGCAACGTAGCACGCCAATCGTCTTTTCCCTTGAACCAGATACCCTCAATATAAACGGCTTTGGTCTTATCCTGTTCACCAATCGGCAGATAGTAAAAAGAAACCTTCCGCCCGAATAAAGGACGCAACAGCGCCTCATCATCATTCGGCTTATAGACTGCATAGATTTTCTTCAACATAGCGACCATGTCGGCACCTTTCACCGTGTGGTCTACAAAGATAAATTCACCTTCATCAAAGAGCGGTACTTCACTCATGCCGGTCTGTCGTTTTAATTTGGAACGTGTCAGCATCGCCTGCTCATCGACCGTAGCCGTTCGCATTCCATAATTTCGAGCTAATTCACTGATCTTACCGTTTAAATGAGTTAAATACGCCTCTGCATACGCAAAATCCGCATTCGTATTCCTCTGACCACCGGGGACCGGCAATGTCGGATATTTTACATCAGAGCGCACCGAAAAAGAGAACCCATTGTGTTCATCATAAAACACATACACATTCCGCTGAAAGGGCTTCTCTTTTTCCACCACAGACGACTGCAATACCAACTGAGGATTACAAACCTTAAATTCCTTCTCAATGCCGGCCTTTACATCATCCGGCGACGCAGGATCACCATTGGACGTCGTCCAGATGAAGTCGCAACCACTCAATAAAAAACTTGAAATACAAACTGCAACTAACAGCACATACCTAACACAAAACCGCATACATACACCTCCCTACACAACCAACTCTCCACTACTCTATTTCAAATGAAATATGCTGATGCACCTGTTTAAAGAACTAAATTATTATTGATGGGACATCTTTATAACTAAAGTTTTAAAAAGTGCCATTACCTATTGATGAACGACTTAGCTCGCTTTGGAGCGAAGAAATAGGTAATGGCACTTTTTAGCTAATTAAGCCATATAACTCCTGGGCCCCATCAATAATGATTAACCATTAACTAGTTCATCTAGCATATTCATCCGAAACTCCTCAATCACCTCCATGAACGCTTTATTATGTATTGGATTTTCGCTCATTCCGAACAAATGGCTGCTGCACTCACAGTCACTGCAGCCGAAATTCGGTACGTTCCATTCCGCAATAGCTCGCACCGCATCAGCCAGAGCACACTCTACGTCAATTTCGGGTTCACCCATAGTTGTACCCTTAATTATTCCCCTATCGATTACGCTCACATCGATTGTGCCCATAGCGGTGCTTTCCCGAACAGGCGAGTCGTCGTTAGCGAACTCACATTCACGCTGTGTCTGAGCACCGAGCGTCATAGCCTGCGGCTTCCCACTGGTTCGTATCGGCAATCCTGCAATCATTTCACAGTGCCCGCGGAAGTAATCTAGATGCCAGTGCATTTTCTTCCGTTTTCGTTTATGACGTTCAATACGTTTCGCCAAATTTGCCTTCGCGGAGCCGACGTACATATAGTACCCCTCCTTAAAATGCATCATTCCTTTTGAACCGATTTCAAGTTCCAAATCGCGATCCAGATGCATCACCATGACATACACACCGCTATCATGAGCTTCGCTTTCAAGAACCGCACCGGGATACGTACATTCACGGGCGACCGTCGGCATGGCAAAGGTGTCATCCCACGCTACGGCAACGGCTTTCCAGTCAAGATGCGGCGCCACCTCTTTAAAGGTCTGAGCAAACGCGAGATCCGTATGGTAATCCGGCAGGAACCACTGCGCTCTGTCCCATTGAACGAGAAACAGCACACCCATGTGATACCCTTCATCCTGTAATTCCTTTAAATGCAGCAAATGTTTGCGGCCGCGCTCGGTAATAGCATCCGGAAACATGGCGCCCGTCCTGGAAAACAATGTACAGGACTTGACCTCCAGCAGAAACTCCTCACCATGATCATTCGTTAAAAGCAAATCAAAACGCGATGACGTGCCGTGAACTTTCACGGTATATTCGCGGCGTACGACACGCCACTGTTCCCAGCCGGGGATGAGCCTGTTCTCAATGAGATGCTGCGCCACATCATTACTGTAATTGGTATCGAGCATGATGACCTGCCCGTCCCGTTCGATGCCGACCACGCGAAACTGTGTCTTCGCATCAGGCTTGCTGTGAGGCACCGCATACATGATGATACCGGGAAACAGCAATTCCCACATGCGCCCCGGATTCGGCAAATGAGCAGTCACAACCTCGCCGTCCAGTTCAATGTGAACGACGAAACGATTGGGCCGATCCACAAAACGTCCCTTTAATATAGTGTCATATAATACTTTCATATAACCTCATGTGCTATGTATATAAATCAACTGAATCCACATTTTAATGATATACTATAAGAAAACTATCTTTATTATACAGAATATGACGACGGGAATCTAATATGCCCATAATCCGATACGGCATCTGTCCGCACTGTATATCATTTAAATAGTGCATAGCTAGTATTAATAATTAGTATTGAAAGCTCTAAATTATGTAGCTAAGGTTACATTCATTATCATCGAAATGTATTATACTAAGGACCATAAGGCCAGTATTCCAAATACCCATGCTGACCTCTGCGCCGGGTTTTGATGAGGCATCGCCCAGTTGATCTCATTACGCTGTTCGTATGTAAGTGCGAAGCTTTCACAAAACCCTACGGCGTATATAGATAACATATAAAGAATTACATAGATTAACTAAGTAGTTTAGCCACAATCCTCCGCAGAGAGGGGCTCGAGAAAGGATTTATCATGGCACAAATCGCAGCAAATTTACAACGCATCAAAAACGGTCAACGCCGTTATGCAATTACACCGCGTATTCCGGCGGGGTTCATTCAACCGGATCAATTACAAAAATATATCGACGTAGCGAACAAATTCGGGGCCGTCCTCAAATTGACAGGCAGCCAACGCATTATGATTACGAATTTGAAAGCGGAAGACGTTGACCAGGCTTGGGAAATGCTCGGCATGGAACCGGCTTACACCGTGTCCAATCGCGTGCGCAGCGTCAAAATCTGTCCGGGCACAACGTTCTGTAAACGTGCCAAACAGGACAGCGTCCATCTCGGCATGCAGATTGAACGCAAATATCTATCCGAGGAAATGCCCAGCAAGATGAAAATCGGCGTTTCCGGTTGTCCGAATTCCTGTACTGAAAGCCGCATGAAAGACGTCGGCGTCATCGGTACCGTTGAAGGCTGGAATGTATACGCCGGCGGCAGCGGCGGTGCCCACCCTCGCATCGGCGACCTCATCGCGGAGGTGAAAACAGAAAAAGAAGCTCTTGCATTAGTTGACAGAATCATCGCATACTACAAAGAAAATGCACAAATTGAACGGATGGGCGAATTCATCGACCGCATCGGTTTAGAGGCTTTTAAAGCGGCCGTATTGGGCGACCTAGAAGGGGCTCCCGCTGAAAGCAAATCCGATGAGCCGGCTGTATTCTTACCGGGCCAGGGCAACGATCCTATCGTGGAACAGCCTCGCCTCGAAGCAGGCGCTCCGATTACGCCGGACACAATCATTCGCGACATCGTCGATACCTATCCGGTCGTTGTACCGGTATTACAAAGCATCGGCATGGGCTGCCTCGGCTGCCCGTCTTCTACGGCTGAACCATTGTGGCAGGCCGCAGAAATTCACGGTGTAAACGTATACGATTTAGTAGAAAAATTAGAAACTGCACGCAAAGGAGCTTAACATGTCCGCATTCTTAGGTCACATTCACTACTGGTTATACCGCAAAATTCAATTACTCGTGGAACGGGAAAACCTGATTCTGGAAAAAACATCCAAGGTTGTCGACGATTTGGCTGACGAACTGCACGCCATTTCCATCGACACCTACGGCGAACCTATCAATCCGAGTATTCCTCTCGAAAATATCATCGACCACGGCAATATCCACGGCTGGTTGTCCAATCAGATGAACATCGCCTCCGTTCGCGAAGCGGCTTTCATCAATGACCTGCTCGATACGAACTCCGGTGACGAAGCGGTTCACGTGGTGACGGCTATTCTGGATGCCTTCGCGGTGCAGGGCCAGGCATGCGGTATCGTCGCACAGGACAGCCTTGCGGAAAACACGGCGCCTGCGATTTACAACGCGCTGCAGAATTACTATGTAAACGGCATGCCTTGTGACGGTGGCGACCGGATCGTTGCTGACAGCGAAAACGAATTCACATGGGTCGGCGACCACAAGTTACAAGCGGGCTACTGGCGCACAGCGGGCATCGACCCTAAATTCATGGAACTGGCGTACCAGACATGGTTCGAGGCCTTTGTGAAAGCAATCGATCCTGCATTCGAACTCGTCACAACAGAGGAAAACGGTACCCGTTTATATTCCATTCGTAAAAAATAACAAAGCTATTTAGAATAAAATATATGTACTGATTAGCATAAAATATATGTACTGATTAGCATAAAATATATGAAAAGACGAGCGTAAACTTACGCTCGTCTTTTCATATAATAACCTTGTAAAATTTTTATGATTTTGAATTTTCTATATATTTCTACATAACTGTAGCTACAGACACATCATTGATAAGTAATTTCATTTATAATGTAATCATAAGGTAATTACACAATGTAAATTAAAAGTTAGCGTAAGCTTTCAAAATACAAAAACTGGAATTAGGAGGTCTATTATGGCAGGCACAGTAAATCAAGAATTAGGTTTATTATTTCAAGGTCCGAACTACGTCATCGTGAAAAAAGGCGGCAAAGCCGGTGAAAAAGTCGAAAAACACAACCATCCGGAAGCCAACGTCATATTCACGGTCGTAAAAGGCAAAGTACAGGTATTCCTCAACGAAACAGAAGAACACATCCTCGTACCGGGCCAAGTACTTGAATTCAACGGTGACAACTACATCCAGGCAACACTCGTGGAAGACAGCGAATTCGTGGTAAACCTCATCCATAAACCGGAATAACAAAATTAATGGCTATAAAATAGCTTTTATATAAATAATGGACGGTTGATACCGTCCAATCAATAAATGACCCCCTACGGTTAGACTAAGTAACATCTAACGTAGGGGGTTATTTATAACCATCCGCGATTTATATGATTAATCGTTCAGTACGTGACCGTTCGATTTATTCAGTATATAACTAACCCGTTCGGCAATGATATAAACCGCTTAAAACGAATTATACGTCGTTAAATCATTGATATCAAAACGCGTCGTATGCCCCGGAGCAGGAACACTGTCAGCATGAGGGTAACCAATCGGAATAACAGCCACAGGAATGATATTGTCCGGCAAGGAAAACAACTCACGGACCTTATCCGGATCAAAATAAGCCACCCAGGTGCTGCCCAAACCTAAATCCGCCACCTCGAGTATAATATGAGTCGCCACAATACTTGCATCTACGACCCCCATATCCTCATTATCAAAAGAGCGTTTCCAACTGGCCTTGTTATCATAGCAGACAATAATCGCTAACGGTGCGTTAAAGTGACACGGCGTACAATCCTTCAACCGATTTAGACTATCCGCCGAATCGAGCACAAGAAGCCTCTGCGGCTGATTATTATGAGCCGTAGGCGCCAATCTGGCAACCTCTAAAAGCGAACCAACCTTCTCCTGCTCCACCTTTTTAGAATCAAACTTCCGAACAGAATACCGATTTGCTGCTAACGATTTAAAACCTTCCATTGAGCCTCACTCCTTTTCTGTATAAAACACCTAAAAAACTCTATACCCAACACCTGAAAATAATAACTCAGCTAGATAAAAAAGACCCCAAAAACCGACTTAACAGCCCCGTGGTAAAGTAAATCAACTTTACTCCGCCCTCTAACGCCTTAAAAGAATAATCTATATAAAAGACAATCCCCCTTCGGAAAACGAACTTTATCCTCACTATGGATTCTTCTACGAAGAATCTTACGTTCGGAACTAAGTGATGCTTGGCATCTATACGTCCCTACGGTCCTCTATCTGCTCAAGCCCTACTTAACCGCACGCTGGTGGGTGGCCCTTTCCTCTATACCCAACGCCTTAAAATAATAACTCAGCTAGATAAAAAAGACCCCAAAACCGACTTAGCGCGCAACGCGGTGGCTTCGGAGGCTTTTTGGGGTCTTTTTTATCCTATAAACGAATTATTTTTTAAGGCGTTTAATTACTTCATCGGTAATATTTTCAATTTTGCTGTCTTTATCAGCCGCACGGATTGTGTATGGATCATCCAATACTACATCCATATGTTTTTCAACGCGGATTGTTTCTACTGCGTTGTGAATGGACTGCATCATAGGTTCAGCAATTTTATTGATTTCTTCGTTTTCCTTTTGAAGCAATGGAGCTACGGATTTATTGAATTCAGCTTCAGCTTGTGCTTTATCCTGAATTTTTTCAATTTCAGCAACTTTCTTCTCAATTTGTGGACGGTATTGAGCATCTACCTGTTGCATTTTCATATCCAAAGCGCCATAACCGGGATAGCTGTTAACTACTTGACTCATATTCACCAAGCCGATATTAGCCGCACTTGCTACAGCTGCAGTAGCGGAAAGAGCGCCAACAATAGCCAGAGTTGTTAATTTCTTAGTTACGTTCATCTAAAATCCTCCTCAACAGTAAAGTCTCATCACACTATCGACTAGTGCACTGTTTAACTATATCAAATCTCGGAAACTTTCACAAGACTCTATCATATAGAATAATAAGGGCCCATGAACTCATCGTGAACCCTTATAAATCAAGTTCTATTGCGCTTCATCATTCAAGTAAATATACTTGTCGGATTTGAGCTTGGACACGAGATCAGGCACCAAGCCGATAAGACGATCAAAGCTGCTGCTATACGGATTCCCTTTGATGTTAAACAACTCGATGCGATCCCCCTTGATAACGAGAATGGCGCTCGGTTCCATGCGCGCACCGCCGCCACCGCCGCCGGATTCCTGACTTTTATTGGCAACATTATGATTTGTACCGGTCCCGAAACCGAAGGTTACGTCCACGAACGGCACCAATGTAGTATCGCCGATCTGCACCGCTTCACCGACAACGGTTTCCACCTTGATCATATTTTTGAATTTCTCAAATAGGACTTCCAAATTCTCTTTTACATTACTGTTCTCCATCACAGTACCTCCGCTATTTCATCAGGTTACTATCGTGAAAGCTACAACGCCTGCTGCGCCTTCAGCTTTTCTAATTCTTTTGATTCCTTGCGCTTCGTCCAGAATACGCGTATGCTTTCACCAAGCAGATCACGTACAGGTTTTGAAAGCATAAATCGCGTTCCATGCCACGCCAGAACCCCTAGCATAATGCGCCCTTTAATATGTACGCTGCCGGCACAGGTGAGATTTACATAATCCAGCTCGATATGTTCGGCCTGTTCAGGCCAAATACTGTACAGCATGGACGCTATTATCCCCATTCGATACGGATTTCCCAGTCCGAAACGGCCCTCAACCTCTATATCCCTAGGTTTCGAATGATTATAACACCGCTTCGATACGAGAAACAGCTGACGCCATAATTCCGTATTAGTCACATGTTTCATGAACCAGAATGTAGGAATTTTTGATTTGAACGATGCCACCGGATCATCAGGATCAGGCTTTTTAAAGCGTGCCTTCACCGTCGTTTTCAAATCTTTCACCTTGGTGAATACCTTTTCCTTCACGGATCCGTCACTGTTGAAAGTAACGCGACTCACCACTTCATCATCGGCTTTTATATGTAACGTCGTCGGATCCTGTTGAATCGTATCATATCGGTCTGCACGCGCCTGAGCACCGGACCCTTCAACGGATTTCTTGACAGGCTCCGCCCTCTCAATACGAGTCTGAACCGGTTCTTTTACCTCATCATCAGATTCAGTTTCTATATCGCCTGTATCATCAAATTCTTTTGATGGACCTTGGCCGCTGTCTAAATCATCAAAACTCGTTCCGGACGAGCTTGCCGATGAGCCCTGCCCTTTTCCGTTCATAGCCTTCGCAAAGGCCGCTTCCGGACTCATATCGACATCATCCATGGCCTTATGATATTCCTCGTCCACACGATTTTCAAGCCATTCTTCGTAATCTTTCACAGGCCCGATTTTCAATACGCCCAGGAAATACAGTTCCTTGAAAAACGGTTTATCCTGCAGATATGCTAAATGCAAGGAAAATACGCGCCACAGCCATCTGATACGCAGTTCCCCGCGGTACGGTGTGCGGCCGTTGATATCGATGCTATATGTGATTGGTGTCAGTAGGATAATCAAGATAAGCGCTATAATGATAGCCACAATACTGAGGACTACAATAGCCACTGTACTCAACCACATCACCTCCTTAGGTGCTCATATGATGGTGAAAGTCTGCTAATTTTCAATCCCCTTTCGGGCCATCACACCTTGCAAGTAATAATGCTTAATTTCCTTCATTTCCGTAACAAGATCGGCCTCATCAATGAGTTCCTGAGGGGCCCCGCGACCGGTAAATACAAGTTCCGTTTCAGGATTACGGGCATCCAATAGAGCCTTCGTCTTTTCCCATGTAATAAGTTCGAAAAACAGAGCCATATTATATTCGTCGAGAATGACCAGGTCATAATCGCCGCCGGAAATGGCTTTCAGTGCTCGCTCATAGCCCTTTTCGATAAGAGCCACATAATCCTTCGGAGGATTACCGGACTCAAAAACGACTACCTCATCGCCCCATTTAGCGAGCTCATCCTTGCTCTTCATACCTTCCTTAATAATAAAGAACGGCTTGCCCACCGTCTCCAACGTCAGATTCTCTAAAGATGGCAATATATTATGTTCACTATATACTTTAGATTTCATAAACTGTAAAAAGAGGACTTTCTTGCTAGCGCCGATGGCACGGATAGCCAAACCGATAGCTGCGGTCGTTTTACCCTTACCTTCACCGGTATAAACTTGTACATAGGCCTTCATAGATATACCTCCGTTCATTTACTCTTATTTTACAATATATACGTGGGTTAGTAAACCGGAATAGCCCCTTAAAAGCCTCGGAACGTCAAGGAGTAATTCATTTTAAGACAGCGGTTTACCCATGCATATGATTGTGTGAAGATACGCGGTATTATAATACAAAAGGACCTGCATCATAATGACGCAGGTCCTTTCAAATTCATTTAAATTTAATTAAATATTAAATTCTCAGTTACTGATAGGCAGGAATACCATCGGATCCACCGGTGCACCGTTTAAGCGTACTTCATAATGGACGTGAGCACCTGTACTTTTACCGGTGCTGCCCATCAACGCGATAGTCTGTCCCTGTTTTACAGTCATCCCAGGAGTGACAAGCACAGCACTGTTATGTCCGTAACGGGTCACAAATCCGTTGCCGTGGTCGATTTCAACGAGGTTACCGTACCCGCCGCTCGTATAACCCGCAATGGTAACGACACCACCTGCGGTAGCCACGATTTGACTGCCGTAATCATCAGCGATGTCGATGCCTTCGTGGAATGCACCGATAGCGCCCGTCACAGGATCGACACGACTGCCGAATGGCGACGTAATAACGCCCTTACTAGGCCAAATGCTCGGAGTTGTACTGTTAGCAGCACCGCCGGATCCGGCAGAGTAGTTGATTTGTTGCAACGCCATCAAGTCCTGAGCGCCACCGTCACGAAGAATATTACGCATCGTATAGAAGCTGACCAACAGTTTTTGCGCTTCTTTATCCATTTTAGATAATTGTGCCGATAGTTGTGCCGCCGTTAACGTAGTCGGTTGCTCCGTATCAGCGGCTTCCGGTTTTGGGTCGCTGCCGTCCCCTCCCCCTTGTGCGGGAGTGCCCGATTCAGCGCCTTTCAGCATCTGCTTGTTCTCTTCACTGATTTGATTTAAGTTCTGAATCTTCTTATCCAAAACCTCTGTTTTCTGCTGTAATAGTTTTAGTTGTTCCGATTGCAATTGAGTTTGTTGACGTAATTGCACCACCTCAGCCTGGCGCACGATGCCCCAGATACCGAGTGCTAATGCCAACAGGATAACTGCGGAGCCGATAGCCGCCACAAGTTTTGCCTGCTTTACAGTCAATGTCAATGTGCAGTTTTCTCCATTTCTTTCAATTCTGTTCGAAATGAATACTGGTAATTTCAACATAAACCTTCCCTATTTTGAAACGATGGCACTCGTTAACGCTTCCGCGTTCGTACGTTCACCCAACGCTTCGTTCAAACTTTCTAATTCCTCCTGTGAAAGATTGACGAGACTTTTACCTTTCACAATCGGTTTACTAAAGATACGAGACTCGCTGCGGCCGTAAATACTGGAAATACAGATGCCGTTATTATTGCCGTCAAGCAACGTAAGGGCAAAAGACAAATCATTGCCGATATTTTCAAAGGCATTATATTTGATAAAGCCGATTTTCTGTATCGTATTGCTCTGAATGTTACGGATGTTGGCCTGCTCGCTGAGCATGGATTCAAGCCCCTTCGCGGCATCGCGAATTTCGCTGACCTCAACAGATAATTTACGTTCCAAACTGACACCGTTCTCGCCTTTCATAAAGAAATCGTATTTCTTTTTCAGACTGTTCAAACGGATGTGCAAGGTCACACAATATGCAAGCAATGCTATCACGAGGATAATCATTACCGCACCAATCCACGGTTGAATCGATTCGAACATGTATATTCCTTCCTATCCAATCATCAAACCATCAACAGTTTATTATATCATTTCATTTGTGAAAGTAAAATGACTGTACACAATGTAATAATTTTACATCTTAATTTCATTCATAAATGGGCTTATAGCCCGTTCCAGTATACCATGCAACGACGCGATCAGTACACCGTAATTTACGATAGGTGTGCCCTGTACTACGGCGCAGTCAATACGACGTAACACTTCACGACGGGTCAACATACAGGCACCGCAGTGAATGATGAGGTCATATCTCGATACATCCTTCGGAAAGGCTCCGCCGCTGGTAAATTCCAGATCTAAACCCTTATAACCCTTCTTTTCCAGCCACATCGGGATTTTAACAGTTCCTATGTCATCACACTGACGTCGATGCGTGCAACCTTCACTGATAAGCACCTTGGAACCGGGTTTTAAATTATGTATAGCCTCTACACCGGCCACCAAATCCTGTAATTTTCCCTTAAACCGTGCCATCAAGATAGAAAAAGAAGTCAACGGTATAGTTTGTGGCGTTAACTCATCCACCCGCTCAAAAGCCTGGGAGTCACAAATCACAAGTTTTGGCGACTTCTTCAGAGAACTGAACATAGCCGGTAATTCTTCCATCTGACATACCAAGGCAAGACCTTTATGATCTAAGATTTCGCGTATAACCTGTACTTGTGGCAGGATAAGACGCCCCTTAGGCGCCGCACTATCGATAGGACACACGAGAACAATCGTATCCCCGATTTCCACAAGGCCCTCTAATAATGTTTGCTCCCCCTCTACATCAAGAGGTGTAAGGCCTCCCAGTAAATCGAGCAACTCCGGACGTCTAGCAGTCTCTGTAAAGTCAGCCGAGGCGATTACGGTCGCCCATTCCTCCAAAGAAACATGCTTTTTAGCATAACTTTCACCGGAAACACCGTCAATCTCATTGATAAAAACCGCTACCGGTACATGTTGCTGCTTTAATAGCCCCAGCCAGTGCATATCATCGGACGTCGGAGTTTCATCGGTGCGCAGTACATAGACAGCAAGATTGATTTTCTTAACAATTTCTTCCGTTTTTTCGATACGTAAAGACCCCAACTGAGATGTATCATCTACACCGGCCGTATCGGTAATCACCACAGGGCCTAACGGCAAAATTTCCATGGCCTTGCTTACCGGATCCGTCGTCGTCCCCGCCACATCGGATACGAGAGATACCGGCTGGTCGGTCAACATATTAATCAGTGTAGACTTGCCCGCATTACAACGACCGAAGAAGCCGATATGTATGCGATTTGCCTTAGGTGTTTGTTCCATAATTCATCCTTAATTATCAATTACGATTATATGTATATATGTACCTCCCCTCCCCATCAGGGGAGGGAAAACTATACCATAAAATATTTATATCCATTCTTTAATAAATATTCACCCTAATAAATATTCTGATGATTCATAAATATTCAATCTATCCATTCAATTCATACAATTCAATATATATCCCCCTCGACTGCCCTACCCTAAACTGAAAAATCAGGATATTCACCGTACAAACACAATGAAAGCGCAGCCAGCAGACTACGCTTTCATTGCGATTAAAGAGAATGTTTATAGTAAACTGCAACTCTACGCTATAGCGATTAACTACATCATATACCATGGATTAAAAGATGTTGGCACGCTATACCATGAATTGCAATTATACCCAATTATATATAGATTATTACTTTTCAATTTATAACTATTTATTACTTTTCGATTTATAACTATACTCTGAACTCCATCGTAACCGAATCATTATCATCTTGTTCATGACCATCCATATATGCGATGAGTCGTTCCAATTCAGCTTCCGATGTGAAAGCAATCTCAATCTTACCCTGTACCTTTTTACCGGCTCTGAATTTAATATTTACAGGAGAGCCGAGACTGAGTTTCAAGCGTTCTACCAACGCACGAACTTCAGCTGTATCTTGCGGTTTACCGGCTTTTTTGCGAACAGGCTTATTCTGCATCGCTTTTACTAATTGCTCCGCTTCACGAGCACTGAGATCTTCTTCTTTAATACGCTCAGCCGCTTCCATCTGTTGCGCCGCACTACGAAGAGCCAACAACGGACGAGCCTGACCGACGGTCAAGTCCCCTTCTATCAAGTCTTTTTGTACAGAATCACAAAGTTTTAATAAGCGAACCATATTTGCAATGTAGGAACGACTACGACCTAAGCGTGCAGAAATCATCTCCTGCGTCTGTTTATATACATTCATTAAGCCTTGGTATGCCAAGGCTTCCTCAATAGGATCCAACCCTTCACGCTGCAAGTTTTCTACAAGCGCAACCTCTGTCATTTCCTCGGTATTATATTTCTTTACCACCACAGGAACTGTTTTTAGACCCGCCATGATAGCAGCCCGATAACGACGTTCGCCGGCGACAATTTGATATTTATTTTTTTGTTTACGAACTACAATCGGTTGAAAAATGCCAAGATTCTTAATAGACTCCGCCAAGGTGGCTAAACTATCTTCATCAAAATTTTTACGAGGTTGATCCACATTAGGGACTACTTCAGAAATCGGTAACTCATGAATCTCCTTCTCCCCTAGCGCAGCCTCTACGGATTCCATTCCTATTAAGCTGTCTATGCCTTTACCAAGGCCTAACCCTTTAGCTTTTTTACTCTTAGTCTCTCTTGGCATCTTTAATAACCTCTTTCGCCAACTTACTATACACTACTGCCCCTTTTGACTTCGGATCATAAATAATAATCGGTTCCCCATAACTAGGCGCTTCGCTTAAACGTACATTACGAGGGATAATCGTTTTATACACCTTAGACCCAAAGAACTTTTTCACTTCATCCGCTACTTGAATGGAAAGATTAGTACGGCCATCAAACATTGTCAACAATACGCCTTCGATAACTAAATCCTTATTCGAAGTCTGTTGTACAATGGTAATGGTTTTTACCAGCTGACTGACCCCTTCCAGTGCGTAGAATTCGCTTTGAATTGGAATCAATACACTGTCTGCCGCTGTAAATGCATTTAACGTCAATAACCCCAAAGACGGCGGGCAATCGATAATAATAAAATCATATTCATCACGAACAGGTGTCAAAGCCTTTTTCAACATTGTTTCACGTGAAACAACGGAAACAAGTTCCACTTCCGCTCCAGCTAATTGAATCGTAGCAGGCGCAATATAAAGCTGTTTAATCATAGTCGGCTGAATAATTGACGTAATACTTTCACCATCAATCAATACATCGTGAACACATAGCTCCAAATCATTCTTTTCTATACCTAAACCGGAACTCGCATTTCCCTGTGGATCTAAGTCCACAAGCAGCACTTTTTTACCTTCATCAGCTAAACAAGCGCTCAAATTCACCGATGTCGTAGTCTTTCCAACCCCACCTTTTTGATTAGTAATTGCTATAACCTTACCCACCTGATTCACCTCGCATTATCGTTTAATATATTTCTTTTTCATTATAACATATATTTACGAAAATAATGATAATATCCTTATAATTAATTTTATATTCAAGATTAAACCCGAGATTTATATTTATTTACGAACACAATTTATATCTATATTACTGACACAATTTATATTACGGAAACAATTTATACCTATACCATACCTATATTACAAACATAGTTCATATCATTAGAGTTATGGATTTGTACCCCATAACAAAACGATTCCAAGATATGTATTATGAATATATTAATTTTAAACTCAAATATATAGCAAGCATTACTTATTGTATTCTCAAATAGTGAATCTGTACCTTATATCTATAATCTACAGAGTAATTTCTGTAATCTATATGGTAATCCATATATAGCCCATATAGTAATCCATATAGTATCCATATGATAGAAGTAACATCTGTAACATCTGTAATCCATACAATAAAGTCAAGATTTCATAGAATATATAAGATGCTATAAGAAACTATATAATAACCTCCGCAATCTGTACAACAGCTTATTTAACATATAATATAAATATAACTCACTACAGGTGTAAATGTTTCACGTGAAACATTTACAATCAATATGTTCACCGCTATAGTTTCAGGCTATGTCAACAAAGCACTAAATTATATAAGAATATAGGCGACATATGCTTTGACAGGCATTTGCTTTTCTTTATATACTAATTAATAGATTACAAATACTTAAACCTACATCAATTTATTTGTAGGTTTATATTTAATAAAAAAGGAGGCGTTTCTATGCCCATATATAACGGAATGCTTCCTGCTATTGATAAAGCAGAAGTAAAACGATACGCAGGACTGCGTCATGCGGAAGACTTTCCGGAAAATTATGTAAACGAAGCATGTAAAGAGATCCAATTACTTGCTACACCTAAAGGTGTATACCAGGAATACGATTATGATGCAGAAACATGTACAATTTTAAGTAATCCGCCATTAAAAATCGTCGGCTCCGTCATTGAAAAACATCTGGAAAAGTCTACAAAAGTCTATGTATTAGGCGTTACCGTAGGAGAAGATGTGGAAATCCGCAGTGAACAACTCTTTAAGCAAGGTAATTACACGGTAGGGCTGTTACTTGATGCAGCCGCAACAACGGCGGTTGAGCAGGTAGCCGATCAGGTCAATGAAGTGATTAATACGATTGCTAAAAAGCAAGGATATAAGCCTACATGGCGTTTCAGCCCCGGTTATGGTAACTGGCCCTTAGAAATACAAACGGAACTGGCAAATATAATCAAAACGGAGCAAATCGGATTACAGGTAACAGAAAACTTTCTGTTATTTCCAAGAAAATCTGTAACAGCTATCATAGGACTTATGCCGGCTAATGAAGATATTAACACAAAACGCGGTTGTACCTCATGTTCACAAAAAGACTGTGCCTCCCGCAAGCTACCGGAGAAAGTAACTAAAACGGTCAAAGAAACCGGAGTTAATACGGTAAATAACACTAATAATACACCTTGTAAAAAGCGTGTAATTACGGCTGATATATCAGGTATTACCATGAAAGGACAACCGGAAAGCAAATAAATCATCATAAATGTTTCACGTGAAACATTTACTTTATAATTTATATAAAGATACTCTATAATAAACATACTTTATATGAATCACTATAAAATGCTGATAGAACTAGAACGCTTATCAATATAGGATGATATAAATATTAAATTTAGGATAATACAAAGGAAGCAACATATGTATATATTTGACGGTGCCATGGGCACAATGCTACAAGCCGCAGGCTTGGAAGAGGGGTATTGTCCCGAATTATTCAACATAGAAAAGCCGGATGTGGTAAAGAACATTCACATGCAATACCTGCAACATGGCAGTGATATTATTACAACAAATACATTCGGCGCCTGTGGTCTAAAGCTGGAAGACTACGAGTTACAAGATCGTGTAAAAGAAATAAATATAGCCGCTGTAAAGGTGGCAAGAGAGGCCATAGCGGAATGCAAGCCGAGTGCTCGCGTAGCCGGTTCAATGGGGCCTACAGGACGTTTTCTACAACCTTTAGGTAATATGAGCTTTGACTCTATTTATGATACGTATAGAGAACAGGCCGAGGCCTTAATTGAAGGCGGAGCCAATTTTATCATCATAGAAACAATCATCGATATACAGGAAATGCGTGCCGCCTTATTGGCATCCTTGGATGCTCGGGAAGCAATGGGGAAGACAAAGGAAGATGTTCAAATCATCTGTCAGTTTTCTTTCAGCGAAGACGGACGTACCATTACGGGGACACCGCCGGAGGTGGCGACCACCATTGTCGAATCTATCGGTGCAGATATAGTAGGTATCAACTGTTCTCTAGGCCCGGAACAGATTAAACCGCTCATAGAAAAGATAGCAAGCGTCACTAATTTACCGATTATCTGTCAACCAAATGCAGGTATGCCGCAACTTATCAATAAAAAAACCGTATTTCCTCTCACAGCGGAGGAGATGGGACCGTTAATGTTACCCATTGTAGATGCAGGTGCCACCTATGTGGGCGGTTGCTGCGGCACTACACCGGCGCATATCAAATGCATTGCTGAGAACGTAGCGACACATACACCAAAAGAACGGGCTCATATAGAACCTAAAACAATCATCACAAGCCGCACTAAATTATTGGAACTGGGACATCATGTAAAACCGCTCATCATCGGTGAGCGTATCAATCCAACAGGTCGTAAGGTTCTCGCACAGGAACTTCGCGACGGATCCTTCATACGCGTAAAACGCGATGCTCTTGATCAGGTAGAGGCCGGTGCTAATATTCTCGACATCAATATGGGCGTAGCCGGTATGGATCAGACACCGTTGATGGAAAAGGCGATTTTCGAACTGTCCATGCTGGTTGAGACACCCTTATCCATTGATACATTAGATCCTGCTGCGATGGAAGTCGCCCTTAAAAATTATCCGGGGCGCGCTCTTATCAACTCCGTAAATGGGGAGGAGGAGTCCATCACTCACGTTATGCCGTTGGCAAAACGATATGGCGCAGCACTACTATGCTTGCCGCTCTCCAGCGGTGACCTTCCTGAAAGGGCGGAGGATCGTGTTGCTTTAGCTGAAAGCATCGTTAATCGTGCCTATGAGTACGGTTTACAGAAACATGACCTATTGCTGGACCCTTTGGTACTGACACTTGCCAGCGGCGAAGACAGCGCACGCCAGACCTTACGTACATTACAGCTATACAAAGAGAAATTCGGTTTCCCGACGGTGATGGGTTTATCCAACATTTCCTTCGGTATGCCGCAACGACCATATTTAAACGGTCAATTCTTAACGATGGCCCTCGCATCCGGTTTGACGACACCGATTATGAATCCGTTGAACTATCCTGCAAAAAAAGCCTTCGTATCCAGCTGCACTCTGCTCGGATGGGATCCGGGCTCCGCGGAGTTTATCAAGGAATACGGCTACGAAGACGAAGCGAGTGCGCCGGGCAATACAGCACCAAAAGGACCTGAAAAGAAAAGCTTTGACAGCAATGATCCGTTGGCCAATATCCGTGCCTGTGTAGAGCAGGGGGAGAAGGAGGCCATCATAGACCTCGTAAAGAAAGCCCTAGCTGACGGCATCGATCCGTTGGACATCACAAAGAAAGGCTTATCCGAAGCGATGAACGTCGTAGGCGATAAATTCGGTTCAGGCAAACTGTTCCTGCCACAAGTTATGCTCGCTGCGGAAACGATGCAGGCCGCTTTCAACACGATCAAAGAAATCATTCCGGCCAGTGAAAGTCTCGATAAAGGTACCGTCGTGGTAGCAACCGTAAAAGGGGATATCCACGACTTGGGCAAGAATATCGTTGCGGCACTGCTCGAAAATAACGGCTACAAGATTGTCGACCTCGGAAAAGACGTAGATCCGGAGGAAATCGTGCAAGCCATCAAGGATAATAAGGCGGCCCTCGTCGGCATCTGTTCCCTGATGACCACCACGATGCCGCAAATCGACAACACCATCGCCGCCATCCGCGCAGCCGGCCTTAAAACCAAGGTCATGGTGGGGGGCGCCGTCGTTTCTCAAGACTATGCGGACCAAGCGGGCGCAGATATCTATGCAAAGGACGGTATCGCAGCCGTTAACCAGGCTAACGACTTTTTTGAAACATTGAAATAATTCATTATATTATTAATTTTTATATAATAATTAGAATTATTTATATAACTAAAACAATTTATATAAACAATGTAATCTATTTCATTACAATAAACCATAACACTGAATTACTGAATTACACCGATTATGGTGAAAGCTTTCGTATGCTTTCACCATAACCATAATATACTTAATAAAAGAGGTACATAATGACATTACGGGAAAAACATAAGAACGGTCAGTTCACCATCACCGTCGAGCTGGATCCGCCGAAGAGCAGTTCCGCTCAAAAGGTATTCGACCAGGCGGCGCGATTAAAAGGCAAGGTTGACGCCATCAACATCGCGGACAGTCCGATGTCCAAAATGCGCATGAGTCCTATTTCCTTATCGTATCTGTTGCAACATCACGAAGGAATCGAAACGATTTTTCACTTAACATGTCGCGACCGCAATATTATCGGCTTGCAATCTGAATTATTAGGTGCCGCAGCCCTTGGCGTGCACAATATTTTAACCCTAACCGGCGACAAACCTGACAACGGGGACCATCCGTTCGCCAAGGCCGTTTTTGAAGTGGATTCCATGGGTTTACTCGATATTTCCAAAACCTTGAATTCCGGTAAAGATATGGCCGGCAACGATTTGGATGAACCGACGAGTTTCTATATCGGTACCACCGGCAATCCCGGCGCTGAAGATCTTGAAATCGAACGTCAGAAATTGGCCGCTAAAATTGAACATGGCGCAAACTTCGTACAAACACAACCGATTTACGATTTGGAGCAGGCAAAACGCTATATCGATGCCATGTCCGGATTCAACATTCCCATCATGCTCGGCTTGATTCCTCTTAAAAGCTTCAAAATGGCCACATATCTTCATGAAAAGGTACCCGGCATCAGCTTGGCACAGGAGATCCTGAACCGCGTAGAGAAGGGCGGTAAGGAAGCCGGAACCGAGATTGCCATCGAAACATTGGAAGAAATTAAAAAAATCGCCTCCGGCGTGCATATTATGCCTCTCAACGACATAGACACTACGTTACACATAATAGACCACGTATAGGCTAAATTTTTGAATTTTCTGTTTTAAATAAAAAGGCACAATCACCACGTATGAATCTCTTCCCTTGTCAGATTAATCAATCTAACGATAGGGGAGGGGACTCAATACCGGGGATTGTGCCTTTTATGTAGTTATTTATAACGGTCTTTCTTTAATATCCTTAGGCTTACGAGGGTATTTTTTCGGCGTAGGGCCGATTTTTTTTATATATAACACAGCTCGTTTATCCGAGATGGTCGGCAATGTGATAGGGCGGACCTCTGAAAGCTCGGCGCCCAATATAGAAAGTGCTTTTTCGGATTCACCGATTTCCTCCTCATATGCGGCGCCTTTAAGGGCGATGACAGAGCCGCCTACTTTCACATAGGGAACGGTCCACTCGAGAAGTACCGGCAATCTTGCCACCGCACGAGACGTAACAAAATCAAAGCTTTCACGGTAATCCTGATGACTCAAATCCTCAGCACGGCCATGCAACGTCGTGCAATTATCGAGATGAAGCGCATCGATGACGGACTCGAGAAAGGTAAGCCGTTTTTTCAAGGAGTCGAAGAGGGTGATGCGCAAGGTCCTGTCATAAATAGCCAGCGGAATGCCGGGAAACCCGGCACCGGAGCCGACATCGATAATAGAGGAGCCGGACGGAATGAGTTTTTTATCGTAACAGGAAAGGGAGTCGATCATGTGTTTCACAACGACCTCCTGCATGTCCGTAATCGCCGTCAAATTCAGATATTTATTGGTTTCAATGAGCATCGTATAATACGTATAAAAATCCTTCGCCCGGTCCGCCGTACAAGGCAGACCGAAAATCTCCATCTGCTCCAGCATATATGCTACAAAATCGGTCTCTGCAGCGATAGGAACCATATATTTTTCTTTCATAATTTCTGTAAGCCTTTAACGTATAAATTTAATATGTCCATATACTGCCGATTACCTGCTTCGGTTATATTGTTCCAATTGAATCAACAGCACCGACACGTCAGCCGGAGAAACGCCGGAGATGCGGCTCGCCTGGCCGATGGAGTGGGGACGGATTTTGTTAAGCTTTTGTTGGGCCTCAAGAGAAATACCTTTAATTTGAGTGTAATCCCATTCTTTCGGCAGAATTTTTTCTTCTAGTTTACGAACTTTATCCACCTGATCCATCTGCTTTTTGATATATCCTTCATAGGTGATGGAAATATCGATTTCTTCCTCCACATCGGGATTGAAACGCTTGAGGCAGAACGCATCAGCAACGACACCGTAGGATAATTCATTACGCTTCACCAAATCGTAAGCACGAATACCCGTCTTAATCGGTGCTGTTCCCATAGACGCAAGCAGTTCCTGGGTTTCCTTCGACGGATTGACCGGCGTTGTCCGCAGCAATTCCATGCCTTCTTCGATAGCAACCTTTTTAGCGAGGAATTTAGCCCAACGATCATCTTTCACAAGGCCGATGGCGCGACCTTTTTCAGTGAGGCGCAAGTCCGCATTGTCCTGACGCAACAGTAAACGATATTCGCTGCGACTCGTCATCATGCGATACGGCTCATTCGTTCCCTTCGTCACAAGATCATCGATGAGAACGCCGATGTACGCTTCGGAACGGGCCAGGATGAAAGGATCCTTGCCATCAATCCACAATGCCGCATTAATGCCCGCCATAAGGCCTTGAGCCGCCGCCTCTTCATAGCCGGATGTACCGTTCGCCTGACCGGCGGAGTAAAGGCCCTCGATATGTTTAACCTGCAAAGCCGGCGTCAACTGTAACGGATTCAGGCAGTCATATTCAATAGCATACGCCGGACGCATGATTTCTACATTTTCAAGGCCGGGAATGGTCCTCAAAAATGCATACTGCACATCCATAGGGAGGGATGTACTCATACCTTGCACATACATTTCATTTGTGTTGCTGCCTTCCGGTTCTACGAACAGCTGATGACGTTCCTTATCCGCAAAGCGCACCACCTTATCCTCGATGGAAGGGCAATACCGGGGGCCTACGCCTTCAATTTTACCGCTGTACATCGGGGCGCGATGAATATTGCTTTTAATAATGTCGTGTGTTTCCTTATTCGTATAGGTCAACCAGCACACACGTTCATTGCGATCCGTCCATTCATTCATGAAAGAAAACGAATGATGGTGCACATCGCCTTCCTGAACGGCCATATTATCCAAATTAAGGGTTCTTTTATCCACACGTGCCGGCGTACCCGTTTTAAACCGCATCAGTTCAATACCGTTATCGAGTAAAGACCGGGAAAACGACTCCGCCGTCCGCTGTCCGTTTGGACCGCCCGTATAGGATGTATCGCCGATGAGAATTTTTCCCTTCAGATACGTACCCGTACAGAGTATGACGGCCTTAGCGCCGTAAAACTCGCCCAATTCCGTCACGATGCCCGTTACCTTACCGTTTTCAACGGCGAGTTCGGTCACCATGATCTGTTTCACATTAAGATTTTCCGTATTTTCCACGGTTTCTTTCATCAAGTGCTGATATTTAATCTTGTCAGATTGGCAGCGGAGAGAATGAACCGCAGGACCTTTCCCCATGTTGAGCATACGCATTTGAATAGCCGTCGCGTCCGCATTGATACCCATTTGACCGCCCAATGCATCGACTTCATAAACGAGATGACTTTTTCCGGGTCCGCCCACGGCGGGATTGCACGGCATGAGCGCAATATTATCCAAACTGATGGTCGCCATCAATGTGCGATGACCCATGCGAGCGCAGGCGAGAGCCGCCTCACAACCGGCATGACCGCCGCCGATGACGATGACATCGTAATTATCCACTGTATACATATATATTCCTTACTATATTTATAAATTATTAATACTTATTTATTCAGTTTTTCCAAAATGCAGGCTAATCATGGGGCATTTTAAAAATCAGGTTAATCGTTCAAATTCTCTATGTCCAGGTCACTCTCTGGGCACTTCGAAAAATTGCACGCTCCCACCAAAGTGAAACTTGGGATTAGCCCTACTTTCCTAAACAGAATCGGCTGAACAGTTCGTCGATCATGGATTCACGGATGGTATCACCCGTGATGTCGCCCAGTAATTCCCAGGCGCTGCGCAGGTCCGTCGCCACGAAATCAACGGGCATCCCCGCATCGATAGAGGAGAGGGCCTGCTCGATTTGTCCCTTTGCCTGTTCCATGAGGCTGATATGCCGCACATTGCTGATCATCGCGCTGTTATCCTGTTTCACGCGACCGCCGTACACGAGCTCCTGCACCCATTTAGCGAGAACTTGTGATCCTTCACCGCCTTTGGCGCTGATGCGCTCTATAGCCGTGAAAGTTCCGTATCGCTGAATATCTTCATCCGTAACGATATGTCCGAGGTCCGACTTATTAAGGAGTACAATGGTATTCAAACCGCTGACAGAGGTCAGAATTTCGATTTCTTCCGCCGTCAACGGAGTAGATCCGTCGATGACACAAAGGATGATATCCGCTTTATTGATATAGTCGCGAGCGCGCTCAACACCGAGGGCCTCTACGGTATCCTGTGTGTCACGGATACCCGCCGTATCGATGAGGCGCAGAGAAATACCTTCCACAGTCATATATTCTTCAATGCTGTCCCGCGTCGTACCCGGAATATCCGTCACGATAGCCCGATTTTCCCGCAAAAGTGCATTCATGAGACTCGATTTTCCCGCATTCGGTCTGCCCACGATAACGGTAGTAATGCCGTCGCGAATGAGGCGTCCCGTATTCGCCGTCGCCAATAAATCGTCCATGGATTGTAAAATCGGCACCAACCGTTCACGCACTTCCCGGGATGTAACATCTTCAATATCTTCCTCGGGATAATCGATGGTCACCTCTAAATGAGCAATCATGGCGATAAGCTGCTCTCTAATATCTTTCACAAAGGTCGATACGGTCCCATCCAGCTGCGATACGGCGAGGGAGAGGGAGTCCTCCGTTTTCGCCTCGATAATATCGATGATGGCCTCCGCCTGCGTCAAATCGATGCGGCCGTTCATAAAGGCGCGCTTCGTAAATTCACCGGCCTCCGCCATGCGCACATCATGATTTACCAACAGCTTTAAAATCTGTCGAACCGGCACGATACCGCCATGACATTGAATTTCCACCACGTCTTCCGCCGTGTATGAATGCGGCCCTTTCATCAATAGAACCAGCACCTCGTCGATGGTCTTATCCGTCACCGGATCTACAATCGTTCCATATTGAATTGTCCGGTTCTGACGCTCCATCAATGGCACAGTGCCGGCGCTTTTAAACAGGCTGTTCACGATAGAA
The DNA here is from genome assembly GCF_000517785.1 of Veillonella sp. AS16. Lineage (NCBI taxonomy): Bacteria > Bacillati > Bacillota > Negativicutes > Veillonellales > Veillonellaceae > Veillonella > Veillonella sp. AS16. Next base: position 276,336 of record NZ_AZYX01000019.1, read on the forward strand.
AAGCTATCCTTGCCGCTGACCCGAATGATACCGACCCCACCGATACCGGGCGGCGTGGCGATAGCCGCAATTGTATCATCTATGTACATAATGATCTCCATATGTTGATGATGTTATGGCCCCGCGTTTCATAACCGTACGAGCTCATCATCATGTTGTATAAATATCTAGACATTTCTCATAACAGAATGCCCCATAATCACTTCTTCGCACGTGAAAGTTAAACTAAACCAACCTTCGTAGCGAAGATTACCTTAGGTTAGCTTTCACCATAACCTAAATACTACAGGCGATAACAGCCTTCCGAAAGACTCCAAAGCAAGTCGTTTTCTGAAGGCTGTCATCACTATATATCTTATTTTATTTTTGTACGTAACTTATTTTTATACGCAATTTATTTTTTGTACGCAATCACGACATGACGGAACGGTTCGTCCCCTTCACTGTTCGTTATGATGTGCTGATCGCCTTGTAACGCGGTGTGAATAATCTTACGCTCAAAAGCATTCATCGGTTCCAGAGACACCTTTTGACGGTTTCGTTTTACCTTCGAAGCCAATCGTTTCGCAAGATTTACCAATGTTTCTTCACGACGGGAGCGGTAATTTTCCACATCCACCACGATGTGACAATGGCCCGACACATCTTTATGTGCCACAAGATTCGTCAAGTATTGAATGGCATCCAATGTTTGACCGTGTTTACCGATCAAGATACCCAGTTCTTCACCGTGTACTTGGAATGTGATCTTATCCGGAGTCATCATTTTTTCAATGACCACGGTAAGCCCCATTTGCGTGAACATATCGTCAAGAAATTGTTTACCCTTTTCGGCGATAACTTGTTGTTCCTCTTTGGATAACTCTTTTTTAGCCTCTTTCGCTTCGCCGGAGTTTTCCACAACATCCGCTACATCGGCCTCATCGGTAGCCACAGGTTCTGCAGCAACAGCCACGGATTCCTCATTGGCGACGATACTTTCATCAGAACCGGCGGATTTAGACATAGCGGTAAAAAATAATCGAACGACAGCCGGTTTACGGCCGATGCCCAAAAAACCGTTTGTCGGTTGTTCCAGGACCTTGGTTTCCACCAATTCCTGACCTTCAGTGGTTAATTGAGCTACGCCCTTGGCAATGGCATCTTCAACTGTTTTGGCAGATACATCGATAAATTCCATAATAGCCTCCTACTTAGCGTTCAAATTTTTGTAAATGAAATGCTGTTGAATCAATTGGAATACATTCGATACAACCCAGTAGATAACGAGACCGGATGGGAAGCTGAGGGAAATGTAACCAATGAACAAAGGCATGAAGATTTGCATAATCTTCTGTTGTTGCGCAGCGGCACCGGTAGCGCCTGTGCCCGTTTGACGAGACATAATCCATGTGGACACCGCACTCAACACCGGTAAGATGTAGTACGGGTCAGTTTCGCCAAGGCTAGGAAGCCATAAGAACTGTACGAAGTTCGGATCATACGGATAATCCTTCAACGCCCAGTAAATAGCGATCAAGAACGGCATCTGTACCAATAGAGGCAAGCAGCCGGCCAACGGATTTACGCCCATTTCCTTGTACATTGCGCCCATTTCGGCTTGCAGCTTTGCAGGGTCGTTCTTATATTTATCCTGCAATGCTTTCATACGAGGCTGCAAATCCTGCATCGCCTTCATAGATTTGATTTGTTTAACAGTGAGTGGTGCCAAAATCGCTTTAATGAAAATCGTTAAAAGGATAATAGCCACACCGTAGCTTGGGTATCCTGCCATTTGAGTCAATTGGAACGCATAGGTTACCAATGTGCTCATTAAATCGATGACAGGTTGGAATGCACTACTTAAAAATTCCATTATTTCTCCTTTTTCTTACAGTCAGACCGGCCTTTGCGCATCTATATATCGTTATGGTATGGTCTAAATTTCATCCATACAGATGCTCGGGTATTTCCAAAATTGTGCCGGATAGGTCATGGTGAAAGTTGCTTTCACAAAACACATCGTCCGTATCATCCTGAATCGATTACGGAACCGGATCGTAGCCGCCCTTGTGAAAGGGGTGACATCGCAATATGCGTTTCAATCCTAACCAGCTACCCTTCAAAGGACCGTATTTTTCAATCGCCTGTAAAGTATATGCGGAACATGTCGGATAATATCGGCAGCATCCCGGTTTTAAAGGGGACAGGGCTATCTGATAAAACCTGATCAAAAGACGTAAAAATATCGTTATACAGTGTTTCATAGAAACCTCCATATACACAAAAAGGACCTAAGCGCCTTCACTTGTGGTCCTATTTTTCACCTTGCACTAACAACTTGCTCTTGCGCAAGAGGTACAAAATTTCCTTTTCCGCTTTTTCATAGGTAGCGTCTTTCAGAGGTCCACGTCCGACAATTACGATATGGTATCCTTCGCGTATACTGTGTTGATTGAGGCGGTATACCTCTTTCATGAGGCGTCTGGCCCGATTGCGCTCCACAGCGCAACCAACCTTTTTACCTGTTACAAAACCGATACGCGTCGGTTGCGTTGCGACGGGCATACGATAGAGTACACACATGCGTCCTACTTCATATTTGCCGTATTTATAAACAAGGCGATATTCATTATTTTTCGTGATACGTCTTGTTTTATGAAGGCAATAATCCATATGCATTGTCCTTTAAGTCCTAAGAATAGAAAAACTTGGCAGCAGCGCCAAGTTTTTTCTCCTGCCTAACAGCTATTATATTATGCAGATAAGCGTTTTCTGCCTTTTGCGCGTCTTCTTTTCAAAACGAGACGGCCTCCAATAGTTTTCATGCGTTCACGGAAACCATGAGTACGTTTTCTCCAAAGAGTATTTGGTTGGTAAGTACGTTTCATTAGTAAAACACCTCCTCGTCCTTGTATTGTTTTACTTATACCATAACAGGGTAATTATAGAGGTAAAACGTAAATTTGTCAATATAATAAAGGCATTCTGCCGTGAGTTCTTATATTTTTGAAAATAATTCTACTACACATTTATCCTGTAATTGATGTTACGTTTCTAGGGGGAGGAATATAGGGCTCCTTCATCGCTCCATACTAATCGTAAAGTCGCTCAAAAGGACCCTATATTCCATCCCTAAGTAAATCCTTATATCATCTTCAATACCGCTACACAATGTAAACGTAACATCAATTTATCAGCATACAAGAACTCACAATCTAAATTTTTTATATCAGACAAATTTACGTTTTACTCTCTATTTGGAAAAGAGAGGAATAGATGTGGTTTTCTCCCTCCATACTAATCGTAAGTCGGTCAAAAATCCACATCTATTCCTGCTCATAAAACATACTAATGACTACTATTACACCTACCACCAGTATAAAAAGTAGTATCAGTTTTTACATCAAATCAATTAAAGTCTTTCAGAATACGAATTATAGATTTAACAAATTTTACCTTTTAACCTCTTAGGGGGAAATAGAGAAAAATTGATGTTACGTTTCCAGGGGGAGGAATATAGGGCTCCTTCATCGCTCCATACTAATCGTAAAGTCGCTCAAAAGGAACCTATATTCCATACCAAGATAAATTCTAATGTCACCTTCAACACCACTACACGATGTAAACGTAACATCAATTTATCAGCATACAAGAACTCACAATCTCAATCTTTTTATATTTTGGCAAATTTACATTTTGATCTCTATTTATGGGAAGAGGAAAGAAAGGGCCTTCCCCTTATAAAAAAAGACAATTTGTCATTTTATCGGGTATTTTTTTATATCTGTAGGTAGAATACAATAGGTTCATGAATTACTTTTTCACTTATTTGTTTTGTATTCATCAAATTAGATCGTTGGAGGAGGGGAATGGAGACTGCTTTTAGAGCGACTTGAGCAGGATGGAATGATAAAAGCAGTCTCCATTCCTCCCCCCCAAAAGTAATTGATGAACCCACATACAACGTAAGTAATCCATATGCCCGATACGATACCTACAGATATAAAAAAGTTATCCACAGTTTAAATGACAAAATGCTCTTTTTTTGATACAATCGAATCATAAATTAGAAAAAATCACAGTATATTGTAAAGTTTACATGGGTAACCCTCAAGGTTATCCACATTTTTTGTCTTTTAATTCACATGTTACATAAGTTCAGGTTTTATATAGCTAAATCGGCTATATATTTTCACTTATTCACAAGTAATCCACAACTTATACACAGAAATGGAACAGTTTTCCACAGTTTTCACAATAGTTATACACATTTTTTCTAAACTATACACATTATTACCGTAGTTATACACATGAGGAACAATATGCAATCAATTGATTTGAATAATATATGGGAACATATATTGCAGGAGGCGAAAAAAAGCATGCCTGACGCTCTCTACATGCGCGTCACGTCATCCCTGATTCCCATGTCCATCGATAATCATTCCATACATATCGGCGTTATGCAGAGTTTTATAAAAAACTTGATTGATCAGCAGCCCGTCATCAGTAATGCATTGCAAAATGCGATTACCACCGTGCTCGGATCCCATCATGATATGGTTTTATTTGACTTTAACCAACAAGATGCGGGTACTGAAAGCACCATGCAGGACACATTCGATGATGCACCTGTCGTGGCACCGCCTATGCCGTTGCCGCCTCTCGATGACAAGCCGTATCAGGAGGAATTTTACACGCCAGTCTATCAGGAGCCTGTTTATATTGAACGCGCTCCTTCGCCTGTGGATATTCCCGATGAACCCATGATAGCGCCTAAAAAGGTATCCGAATCGGTTCCCACCTTGCAGTCGGATAATGTACCGGTCGATTTATCCTTATCAAATCTGAATCCGGCGTACCGCTTCGATAATTACGTTACGGGCAATGCCAACCGCATTCCGTTCGGAGCCGCACAAAATGTGGCGGAATTTCCCGGAGGCGATTATAATCCGCTTTTTATCTACGGACCGTCGGGACTCGGTAAAACTCATTTGATGCACGCCATCGGCAATGCTATCAAGGAAAATCATCCGCACATGAAGGTCATGTCCATTACGAGCGAGAACTTTATGAATATATTCGTCGAAACATTGCAGCGCAACCAGGGCAAACTGTTCCGCAATACATTCCGCAATATCGACGTTCTCATGATTGACGATATTCAGTTTCTTGAAAGCCGTGAAAGCACGAAAACCGAGCTGTTCAATACATTTAATGAATTATTAAATAATAATAAGCAGATCGTCCTCACATCGGATACGATGCCGAATGATATGGAACAATTTGAGGACCGCCTCAGATCCCGATTCCAGGCCGGCTACATCGCCACCATGGAAAATCCGGATTTGGAGACGCGCATCGCTATCTTTAAATCATTATTAGAGAGGGAATATCACAAAAACAAGATCATTCGCATCGATAACGATTCCATCAACTATGTGGCGCTTCAGTTCAGCGAAAACGTCCGCGTCCTGCAGGGGGCTTTCAACAAGCTCATCGGCACCGCATCTATCGACCACCGCATGGAATCCATCGATCTGGAATACACTAAACAGGCTTTAGCGGGCCTCGTTCACTCGGAAGAAGTGAACCTCGTTAACATAGAAACCATTCAGAATTTCATCAGTTCCTATTTCAATATAAAAAAACAGGATTTACTGGGAAAAAAACGAAAAGCTCAGTTCGCATTTCCCCGACAAATCGCCATGTATCTGTGCCGCGATATGATCAATGAAAGCTATCCGCAGATTGCAGCGGCTTTCTCGCGCGACCACACGACAATTCTTCACGCCTATGAAAAAATAACGAAAGAAATCGAAAAAAACGAAGAAACAAAGCTGATGATCGCAGAAATCAAACAGAAATTAACAACCTGTGGATAAGTATGTGGATATAATGTGCACAACATTGTGGATATCACAAAATTGCGTATTTTCTGTGAATATGTGGATAACCGGGTACAACCTGTCAACAGGGTTATGCACAAGCCAAATGATATACCGTCACTGGCGTGGTCGTACTTTTACACATATAAACAGCATCCTACTACTACTTCTACTAAACTAACAAACAAATCAGAAAACCAGTAGAAACAGATCTACCGTAGAATATATATAAGGAGAACATTATGCATATTAAATTTCCGAAGGTAAATCTTCAAAAAGCAATCAACGTATTACAGAAGGTATCTCAGAATAAAACAAATTCAAACTTACCGGGTGCTATTTATATGACAACCAAAAACGGACAAGTGGAACTACAGGGTAATGACTTTGAACTAGGCATCCGTTTAAGCATCGAAGGCGACATTTTAGAACCTGGAACAATGGTTGTAGGATCCAGATACTTTCAAGAATTAATCCGTAAATTACCGGGTGATACGATTGAACTCTATAAACCGGAAGATAGAAATTCATTAACAATCACATCGGGTTCCTCCGAATTCAACCTCGTTACACTTCATTCTGATGATTTTTCACTGGTAGAGCAAATTCACGATCAGGATCACCTCAACATCGACAGCTTTGCCATGAAAGAACTCATCGATTTAACAAATTATGCGGCGGCTACCGATGAGGACCGACCTGTATTTACAGGGGCTCTTCTGGAAGTAAAGGAATCGGAAGTCACCATGGTGGCCACCGATACACATCGCATGGCGGTTAAGAAAATCACCATTGAAGAACCTGCGACGACTCCGATGCGTGCCATCATTCCTACAAAAACATTGGCCGAAGTATCCCGCTTATTGCCGACGGATAATCCGGCTGTGATCAATATCATCTGGAATCGTACGCAGATTGCTTTCAATTTTGAATCGATTTATATTATTTCCCGTTTGATTGAAGGCACATATCCTGAATATGAAAAGGTAATTCCGTCCCAGTTTGATTCCAGCGCCGTCATCGACAGCAAGGAATTTGCCGGTGCCGTAGATCGCGTATCGTTGTTGGCAAAGGATATCAGCTATAATGTCATCCGCTATGACTGGTCTGAAAATAAGGTAACCTTATCCACACAGAATTCCGAAATCGGTATGGCTAAAGAGGATGTGCCTGTGGAATTTAAGGGGGTGCCGTTTACCATTTCTTTCAACGGTCGCTATATTGCAGATATTTTGCGTCACAGTTCGGGCGAAAATATTCATCTGTATCTGAAACAGAACGGACCTGTTGTGATTCGTCAGGATAATAATCCTAATTATACCTATGTCGTAACGCCTGTTCGTACGAATTCGTAATAGGAGGGCCTTATGAAAGAACAACGTCAGGTTCCTATTCATACTGAATATATTCAAATCGATCAGCTGTTAAAATTGGAAGGCGTCATCGAAACGGGCGGTCAGATTAAATCGTTTATCGATGATAAAGCCCTCACATTGAACGGTCAGATCGTTACGGAAAAGCGCAAGAAATGCCGTATCGGTGATATCATAACCTGTGAAGGTATCGATGTGGATTTCGTTGTTACCAAAGAGGAGGCATAATCGGTGAGAATTGACTCACTGCAATTATTCCAGTTTCGCAACTACAGGGATATTCAGATTCAGTTCAACTCGGAAATCATCGTCCTGTACGGTACAAACGGGTCGGGGAAGACGAATATCCTCGAGTCCATTTACGTGGGAACTATCGGCAAGAGCCATCGCACGAACGATACATCGGATATGTTGTTATTCAACGCGGATGAAGCGGGCCTTGTCGTGAAGTTCGAGAAAAAGGATACGCCTCAGAAGGTAAATATCAAGTTGTTCCGTCAAGGGGCAAAGGATATCCGGTTGAATGATACGAATATTTCTCAAAAGGAACTCATCGGTACATTGAATACGGTTATCTTCTGTCCCGAGGACTTACAGCTCATCAAGGGTAGTCCGTCGGGGCGTCGTCGATTTTTCGATATGGAAATTTCTCAGACAAGCGCTACTTACTATCATCAGCTCATACAATATAATCGGTTGCTGCAGCAACGCAATGCGCTGTTAAAAGAATATCGCGGCAAGCAGAGCATACCTCTCGATGAATGGGATTTACAGCTGGCGGATATGGCGAGTTTTATCGTAAAAAAACGCCTTGAAAGTCTTAAAAAAATCAATCTTCTCATTGATCTTATGAACCGTAAGCTCACGGGAGGTCTTGAAAATCTCACCATCGGCTATGAACAGTCATATATAGAGGACGGTTCTTTGGAGTACACGAAGGAAGGCTTTTATGAGCGCATCAAGGCGGCTTTGCCGCTGGATCGTCATCGACTTACGACCAGCGTCGGACCTCATCGCGATGATCTGAGATTTTTCTCGGACGGCATGGATCTTAAAAAATTCGGATCCCAGGGACAGCAGCGGACGGCCGTATTGTCTCTCAAATTGAGTGAACTGGAATTCATCAAATCCGAGGTGGGCGAATATCCGGTGCTTCTATTGGACGATGTCTTGAGTGAATTGGACGAGTCGAGACGGGCGAATTTATTGCAGTTTATTCACAAACGAATTCAAACATTTATTACTACGACGGATATTCATGACTTTCAGGATTTGAAATCCGTTCAATTTATTCATTGTGAAGGGGGACAGATTCAGTATGGAAAGCCTTGATTTATGTTTGCCTATGGCTTTGAGTGAACTGAATTTGCTGGAACAGTATAAATTGAACACCCTCGTGCATCATTGGCATGATGTGGTGGGGGCCGTTATCGCCTCTCATGCGAAGATTGTGGATATCAAGCCGCCCCTCATCATAATCAGTGCGGATACGTCTATGTGGATGCAGGAACTACAGATGCAGAAACGGCGCATCATCGAGGAAATCAACAACTATTACGGTCGTGAAATCATTGCGGATATCCGATTTATCATGCGTCGTCAGAGTTATGTGAAAGCGGAGAAACATAAGGGATTGTCCATTCCGGATATGCCTGTTCCGGACAAGAATATAGATTTTGACAGCATCGTACTTTCAGAGGACGATGTGAAAGCTATCGACCGATCTTTAGATAAAACGGATAATGAAAAATTAAAATCGGCTTTCAGAAAGATACAAATTACGCGGCGCAAGAAGGAAATTTATTTGGAGCGCTGCGGATATCATCGCTGTCATCGATGCGGTATGCATATGCAATCGAAAAAAGATGTATGTCCCACCTGCGAATATGAGATGCATCGGGAACATATCAAGGCAATTAAGGCCGTGATTCGAAAATATCCGTACATAAAATACAGTGATTGTCAGGCCTTTATTGAATGTACATTTATTCATTTTGCAGAAGCGATGAGGGAATGCATATACTTTTATTTGGATAAAATCTATAAGGGGTCGATCAATCGTCGCCACATGTATATGGCGGCCATGCTTATTACCCATAAAAAGCAGGATGAGCTGACGGAGCAGCATGTCATTAATCTGTGTAATAAATATCGATCCAAATTCCTTGCGGAAGAGGAGCAACGTAAAATTGATGCGTTGAACGGGGTTCTTGAAAAATAAATGTATATTTGAAAATTTGATAAGCATAAAAATAAATTATATTTCAGTTATAGAATATATATCTGGTGGATGCTTTTAATTTGTGCAATAAAATCAATAAGGAGTTTCTATGTACGTTCATATCGGTGATACCGTAGCGGTACCTATAGAATCCATCATCACCATGGTTCATGCAAAGGGCGGAAAATCTCATAAAAGTCCTATTCATCATTATGAATCGATGGAATATATCGCCATGGTGCCGGACGAAAAAATAAAGACATATGTGGTGACAGATGACTGCATATACGCATCCGGTATCAGTATTAAGACATTAATGAGACGAATTGATGAATTTTATAGTATAATAAACAGATAAGTTAAATTTCCTTACCCGTTGTGGGTTAGGGTTTTGTTAGGAGGAGTTTGTTTCATGCCTGAACAAAATTATGGGGCCCAGAATATTCAAGTATTAGAAGGTCTTGATGCGGTTCGTAAACGCCCGGGGATGTATATCGGCAGTACGTCTGTACGCGGCTTACATCATCTCGTATATGAAGTAGTGGATAACTCTGTGGATGAAGCGCTCGCAGGTTATGCGACGCATATCGAAGTATCTATCAATCCTGATAACAGTGTTACCGTAGTGGATGACGGTCGCGGTATTCCTACGGGAATGCACGAATCCGGTATGTCCGCCGTGGAATTGGTGTTAACCAAATTACATGCAGGCGGTAAATTCGGCGGCGGCGGATATAAAGTATCCGGCGGTCTGCACGGCGTAGGTATTTCCGTTGTTAACGCATTGAGTGAATGGACGAAGGTGCAGGTATCTCAAAACGGTATCATTCAGGAGATTACCTTCGCTCGCGGTCATAAAACATCGGAACTTACTGAAATCGGCAAGTCTGAAAGCACGGGTACTACCGTTATATTCAAACCTGATGCTGAAATCTTTGAAACTACTGAATTCAATTTCGATACATTGAAAATACGCCTTCAGGAATTGGCGTTCCTCAATAAAGGTCTTCGCATCACATTGAGCGATTTGCGCCAGGATGAACCGCGTGTGGAAAGCTTTCACTATGAAGGCGGTTTGAGTTCTTTCATAGCGTTCCTGAATGAAAATAAGGAAGTCGTAAATCCGACTGTAATCGATATCGAAAATACAAAGGATGATGTGGTTGTGGATGTAGCTCTTCAATATAATGACAGCTACAGCGAAAACATTTTGTCTTTCGTAAATAACATCAATACCGTGGATGGAGGTACACATCTATCCGGTTTCCGCTCCGCTTTGACGCGTACATTGAACGATTACGGTCGTAAGGCTGGCTTGATCAAGGAAAATGAATCCAATCTGTCCGGCGAAGACGTGCGCGAAGGTTTGACCGCCGTTGTTTCCGTGAAAGTACTGGAACCTCAATTTGAAGGTCAGACGAAAACAAAGCTCGGTAACAGTGAAGTTAAGGGTATTACCGATGTCATCGTGTCGGACGGACTCAAAACATTCTTTGAGGAACATCCTCAGGATGCGAAGAAAATCATCGAAAAGGCGACAATGGCGAGCCGTGCTCGTGAGGCTGCCCGTAAAGCCCGCGATTTAACGCGCCGTAAAAATGCTCTTGAAGTATCAAGCCTGCCCGGTAAATTGGCTGATTGTTCCGAAAAGGATACATCCATGACGGAAATTTATCTCGTCGAAGGTGATTCTGCGGGCGGTAGTGCTAAACAGGGCCGCGATCGCCGTTATCAGGCGATTTTGCCGTTGCGCGGTAAAATTCTTAACGTAGAAAAGGCGCACCTTGATAAAATCCTGGCAAATAATGAAATTCGATCTATGATTACCGCTTTCGGTACAGGCATCGGCGAGGAATTCGATATTACGAAATCCCGTTATAACAAGATTATCATCATGACGGATGCGGACGTCGACGGCGCTCATATCCGTACTCTGTTGTTGACATTCTTCTACCGCTATATGAAACCGCTGGTGGAGGAAGGTCACATTTATATCGCTCAACCGCCTCTTTATCAGATCAAGAAGGGCAAATCCCACTGGTATGTATATTCCGATGCGGAAATGACCGCTAAACTTGATGAAATAGGCCGTGACGGCATTACGATTCAACGATACAAAGGTTTGGGGGAAATGAATCCTGAACAATTATGGGAAACGACGATGAACCCTGAAAATCGCACGATTTTACAAGTCAGTCTTGAAGATTCCATCGAAGCGGATAAAATTTTTACCGTATTGATGGGCGATAAGGTGGAACCGCGTCGTAAATTTATTGAAGATAATGCTAAGTACGTGCGTAATCTCGATTTATAAGGAGTACACATGTCTGATAATCAACATAATAACGTAGAGTATACGTCTAATACACAACAACATTTAAAACGCTCCCTCAAAGCGCGTCATATGAATATGATCGCCTTGGGCGGGGCTATCGGTACCGGTCTTTTCGTGGCCGGCGGTGAGGTGGTCAGTACCGCCGGACCTGGTGGTGCTCTTGTGGCTTATGGTCTCATCGGGATTATGGTGTACTTTCTGATGACATCTTTAGGTGAGATGGCTACGTACCTGCCGATTCCCGGTTCGTTCGGAACCTATGCAAAACGCTATGTAGATCCTGCATTCGGCTTTGCGTTGGGGTGGAACTACTGGTTTAACTGGGCTATTACGCTGGCTGCGGAGGTGCTCGCAGGGGCGCTCATCATGAAATATTGGTTTCCTGATGTGCCGGCTATCGTGTGGTCCGCGCTGTTCCTTTTCATTTTATTCGGGCTTAACTATTTGTCCACCCGTTCCTTTGGTGAAAGCGAGTATGTGTTCTCCAGCATCAAGGTTATTACGGTATTCGTATTCCTGTTTTGCGGCTTTATGCTGATCCTCGGTATCGGCGGTACATCGCCGGGGTTCACAAACTGGACAGTCGGTGAAGCGCCGTTCGTAGGCGGTTGGGAAGCGATTCTCGCGATCTTCATGGTAGCGGGTTTCTCATTCCAGGGTACGGAGCTCATCGGCGTAGCGGCCGGTGAAGCGGAAGAACCGGAAAAAAATGTGCCGAAGGCGATTAATTCCATCTTCTGGCGTATTTTATTGTTCTATATCGGTGCTTTCACAGTTATCGGTTTTCTCATTCCTTATACGGATCCGAATTTATTGAATTCCAGCATTGAAAATGTGTCCATCAGTCCGTTTACCTTGGTATTCGACCGCTTCGGATTCGCCTTTGCGGCGAGCTTTATCAATGCCATCATTTTGACGGCCGTATTGAGTGCGGGCAATTCCGGTCTTTATTCTTCGACCCGTATGCTCTATGCATTGGCGAAGGAAGGTCAGGCGCCTAAGATATTCGCTAAATTGAATAAACGCGGCGTGCCTGTTCCGGCGTTGGTGTTAACGACGGCCATCGGTTTGTTTGCATTCCTTACGAGCTTCATCGGTGAAGGTACGGCATATACCTGGATTGTTAATATCTCCGGTCTATGCGGTTTTATCGCCTGGGTCGGTATTGCGGTGGCGCACTATCGTTTCCGCCGTGCTTTCAAGGCACAGGGCAGAGACCTCAGCGAATTGCCGTATAAAGCATCTTTCTTCCCGTTCGGTCCGATTTTGGCGCTCATTCTTTGTATTATCATCATCTGCGGTCAAAATTACACGGCTTTCACAGGCGAGACAATCGACTGGTACGGTGTATCCGTCGCCTACATCGGCCTGCCTGTATTCTTCGCTGTGTACCTAGGCTATAAATATACGAAGAAAACGAAGCTGGTGCCGTTAAAAGAAGTGAACCTGAATCGGGATTTCGAACGATAGAGATTCCGGTGTATCCACAGTTTCGTTGATGGTATAGATTTTATTGATATGGACGGACCTGTTTGTATCGGCAGTAAGGAGCCAATCATGATTATTACAACAACAATGCACATTGAAAATTATTCTATAAAAGAATATAAAGGCATCGTATTCGGTGAAGTCGTAGAGGGTCGTAATTTCGTAAAAGATTTTATGTCCGGCATCCGTGACATCGTCGGCGGACGCAGCGGCAGCTATGAAGAATCCTTGATGAAAGCACGTCAGGCCGCACTCGACGAAATGGCGAGCCGCGCTCAGAAAATCGGCGCTAATGCGATTATCGGCGTATCCTTTCAATACAGCACAGTAGGCGAAACAAACGGCATGCTTATGATTACATGCAACGGAACGGCTGTAGTGATCTGATTTGAATCGGATAACTTAATAAGACATAAAAGGGACTGTAATAGAATGCGGTAAGACGGCATTTATATTACAGTTCTTTTTCGTTTATCCGTCATAAAATATATGCGGTACAAAATAGAATACATCGATTTATCAAGGCACAAAATCCAATAAATCTATAGGATAATGTATATTGTAATATTGAGCGGGCCAAAGATATTATTTTGAAATATAATATGTTGATTATATGAGATATGTAATGTAAAAAGAAAGCTATATCATCAGCGAGCGACTTACGTAGAATGGAGCGAGAGGGTGATATAGCTTTCTTTTTGTTGTTAATTATAAAAATATAGTAATAAAATAGGCCCGCTCTATATTAATAGAACGAGCCTATAGATTTATTCTATTTTGTACCAAGTTGCATACATCACAGGCAGTACGATGAGTGTCAGTACTGTTGCGACGAGCAGGCCGCCGCTGAAGGCGATGGCAAGAGGGCTCCAGAAAACGGACCCCATGAGGGGAATCATGCCCATGATAGCCGCAATGGCGGTGAGCATGATAGGGCGGAACCGAAGTGTTGCGGAGCTGATGATTGCTTCACGCGGTTCCTGTCCTTCTGCTTTGTGAATCTCGATTTGATCGAGCAGGATGATGGAGTTCCGAATGATCATGCCCGACAGCGCGATGATGCCCAGAATGGCCATAAAGCCGAGCGGTGTTCTCGTAATGTTGAGGGCCACTACGACGCCGATGAGTCCGAGCGGAGCCGTTAATAGAGCCATGAACATGAGCGGAATTCTCTTCAATTGGAACATGAGAATCGTCATGATCACAAAAAGCATGATTGGCATCGGTACCAGTAATTTGTCTACCGCCGTAACGCTCTTTTCCGCGGAGCCGTCGAGGTCGATGGAATACCCTGCAGGCAAGCTGTCACGAATATCCTTTAATTGCTTATAGATTTCATTCGTTTTCGCATTGCCGAGAACGCCTTCTTTCACATTGGCGTGTACGCTGATGGTCGGCATCATGTTGCGATGCCAGATGATACCGTCCTCCTGGGTCATCGTAATCGTTGCGATTTGGCTGAGCGGTACGTAATTACCGCTTCCCGTTTGAATAGGCAATGATGAAAGAGCACTTAAATTGTGCTGTGCATTGTCACCTAATCGGAATGTAATCGGAATTGTTTGATTACCTTCATAATATTCACCGGACTTCGTACCCGATAATAAGCTTTGCAGATGCAAGGATACGGAATAGCTGTCGATGCCGAGCAGACGCGCCTTATTCGGATCGATATGCACGTTGGCGACCGGCTCCGTATCGGGCCAGTCGAAGGCTATATTATGTAAATCCTTGTCCTCCTGCATCCGTGCTTTCACGGTATTGGCGATTTCTTTCACCTTGGCCTGATCGGGTCCGGATACGCGCAGCATGACCGGATATTTCGATGGCGGGCCGATTTGCAGGAATTGTGTATTTACGAGGGCTGACGGGAATTGTTCGTTCAGATATGAGGTCAACTCGCTGTATAATTTATCCCGGTCCTCTAAGGATTTCGTGACGATCACATATTGGAGAAAATTATTCCGTTGCAGTTCAGGTTCCAATGTGAGCACGAATCGAGGGGATCCTTGGCCCACGTAGGATGCGAATGTCGAAATATGTTCATTATCCTGCAAATGCTTGTCGATGATTTTCGCCTGGCTCGCCGTGTATTCGATGGACGAACTCTGCGGGAACTGCATGGATACGACGATTTCATTCCGCGTGGAGGACGGGAAAAATTCCTGTTTGATGAGAGGGAATGAAACGAGTGAAAGTATGAAAGCAATCAACGTAATGCCGAGGACCGCCTTGTGATGGTCGAGGGACCAATGGAGGAGTCGTTCGAATTTATCGTTGAAGGTGATTTTCATCTTGTGCATGATATGGTCGCGTCTGGACCATTCCGACTCAGGCTTCGGCGCCTTTGTTTCGATGATTTTATATCCCAGTACAGGACTTACGAGAACGGAGGCGAACCAGGATAGAATAAGCGCCATGAAGACTACGATGGACAGGGATTTCGTGAATTCCGCCACCATCCCCTGTGCAAGGGCTAACGGCAAGAAGCCGGCACATGTAATGAGCGTCCCCGACAGCATAGGAAATGCCGTCGACTGGTATGCGAAGGTGGCCGCCTTGAAGTGACCCCAACCCTCTTCGAGCTTAACGTTCATCATTTCCACGACGATGATCGCATCGTCCACGAGAAGCCCCAGAGCCAGGATGAGGGCGCCGAGACTTACTTTGTGTAAGTAGATGCCGTTTTCATACATCAGGATGAACGTGGTGGACACGACAACCGGAATGGTGAGGGCCACGACGATGCCCGTACGAAGTCCCAGGGACGCAAAGCTGACGAGCAGTACGATGGCGATGGCTTCGAATAGAGATTGCGAGAAATCGCCGATGGATTCCTTCACGATGTGTGGCTGATTCGATACCTGATCGAGTTCGAGACCGGCAGGAATGGTTTTCTTCAGTTCAGCCAATTTTTTATCGATGGCTTCGCCGAATTCGATGTTGTTCGCCCCTGCATCCATGGAGATGGCGATACCGATGGCCGGTTTGCCTTCGTAGTAGAACTGCGGATCGCTCGGGTCCTGATAGGTCATGGTCACGTCCGCCATATCGCCGAGACGCAATGTCTGATTATTGACGCGTATCGGCATGTCCCGTACCGCCTGCGGACTGTCGAAGAGACCGTTTATGCGAAGGTACACATTATTCGTATCCGTCGTAATCGTACCGGCCGGAACCATCATGCTCTGCTGTTTCAGGGCGGTCAAAAATTGCTGTGTGCTCACCTGATAGGATGCGAGCTTATCCTTGTTGATGGTGACGTTCAACGTCTGTTGCTGTACGCCGATGAGGCTGATTTTCTTTACATTCGGCACGGATAACAGCTGACGTTTCAGATCTTCCGCCTGTTTACGTTTTTCTTCGTACGAATATTCGTCACCGCTGATGGCGTAGATGATGCCGTAAACATCATCGAAGCGGTCATTGATGGTCGGACCCTGTACGCCTGCCGGCAATGACTTCCATTCGTCGTTGATCATGTTGCGCGCTTCTTCCCAGGCGGGACGAATCTGATTGGACGGTAAATCTTCTTTCAGATTGATATAGATGACGGATTTGCTGCCGTCCGTGAAAGATTTCGTATAGTCCAGTCCCGGTAAATCGCGCAGTTTTTCCTCCAATTTATCCGTTACCTGATCGGACATCTCCTGCGGGGAAGCCCCCGGCCAGGCGACGCCGACCACCATGGTGCGCATCGTAAAGTCCGGATCCTCCATGCGTCCCATATGGGTGAATGAGAAGACACCGAATGTGAGTAATACAGCCATGAAGTAATAGATGATGGATTTATGTTTTAAGGCCCATTCGGCTAGATTAAATTTCTTCATTGACTAACCGCCGTCCCTTCTTGTAATTGCTGAGTACCGGCGGTGATGACGATGTCGCCCTTCGAGAGGCCCGATGTGACGATAACCGAATTCGAACCGAATTCACCGGTTTTAATCGGTACGAGATGAGCCTTATTGTCCCGTATGATATATACCGCATTATTGCCGGACGAATCTTTTACCAACGCCGTCAAAGGAATGGTTAGATGCGTTGAATCCGCGGATGTCAGATTTGCGTTGATCGTCATGCCCAGCTGTACCGAGTCCGGAGGATTCTGCAAGGAAATTTTTACCGTATAGGTTCGCGCTACAGGATCCGGAACAGGAGAAATTTCGCGAACGACGCCCTGTACTTTTACGTCAGGAAGCGCCCAGAATGTAATCGTTGCAGGACTGCCCACGTGGACGGTGTTGAGTTCCTGTTCAGGAATGGAGATGACCGCCTCCGGCTCATGACCGGCCGCCAATATGCCCACCTGTTGGCCCGCTGCTACGACCTGACCCGGTTCGATGGTGAGGCTCGTGATGATGCCCGTATCGGGGGCGATCAAGTTAGTATAGCTGTCCTGATTGCTGCTCAAGTTGAGGCTGGCTTGCGCCTGTTGTAGTTGAGCCGCCGAGGCGTTTAACTGATTTTCCGCCTGATCCAGCTGCAATTTGCTGATCGCCTGCTGGGCGTACAGTTCGCGGTATCGCTTTGCATTTGTATTCGCCAGGTCATAAGCCGATTGAGCCGCTTTTACGGCGCCCTCCGCATTTTGTACCTGCGATGCCGTATCGGCGCCGTTGATCTGAGCGATGACCTGACCGGCCTCTACCTGATCGCCTACGCTGGCAAATTTGTTGATAACGCGCCCTCCGATCTGAAAGGCCAGATTGGTTTCCGTCCGATTGTGAACGGTACCGGAATATCCGGCGCCGGTAGTGCCGCTTTCTTCGCCGATGGTAATGGTGCGGACCTTTAGACTCGCTTCATCTGTCTGTTTTTCTGAGCCGCAACCGCTGATGAGGGTCGCCCCTATCATGATGGCGGCTATCATTGACATGACTCTTTGATTCATAGAATCTCTCCTTTATCCCGTCTATAGCTATTTCATGTGAAAGTATCATTATATTAGCCCTTAGTATTTTCAGAAATAGTATTTCCCGAAATCAGTAGTACGTTTATACATTCTATAAGGAGTACATATGATAATGTATTTCATCGTTAAGTACCAGAATAGCTGAAATAGGTACAGATTTTATATTTTATACAATTAAATAATACTATATATAGTGGAAAAATTCCAGTAAGTGTAAAGGAATTCTATAACTATAATTGTATTTATAACTAAACTGATGTGTAAATTATATGTTGAGTTACGATTGGAAGTTGAAATAGCCTCTAATATTATAGGTGGCATAAAATTAATTAATTTAAAAATACCCTCTAAAGATAGAAAATAAACTCTAACTTTAGAGGGTATCGAATCGTTATAAGGATTATCTGATTATTCTTCTGTCTGTTCCACAACGGGTTCTTCATAGGTGACGAGGATCTTGTCGATCCGCGTATTATCCATGTCGATGACTTCAAAGGTGTAGCCGTTCCATTTGACCTTGTCCAGTTCCTTCGGAATGCGTCCGAACAGAACATTCAAGAGACCGCCCATGGTTTTGTACAAATCTTTTTCCTCGCCCGGTAATTCCGTGTCGATGTGAAAGAATTCTTTGAATTCGTCCACGTCGAGCAGGCCGTCTATGAGCCATGTACCGTCTTCGCGCTCGATGATGCGGTTTTCCTCTTCCTTGATTTCCTCCTCGCCGGACGGCATGAGGCCTACGATTTCCTCCATGATGTCGTGCAGTGTGACGAGACCGCTGAAGCCGCCGTATTCATCGAGAACGATGGTTTCGTGAACGCCTTCCGTGCGGAGCAGTTTAAGCAACTTCATGAGCGTAATGGATTCCGGTACGAGTAGCGGTTCTTTCAGACATGATTTAATGATATCGTGAATTGAAATGGAATCGTTAGGTCGCTGCATGATCTGTACCAACACGTCCGATACGGTTACGAGACCTTTCAGTTCATCCAAAGAGTCGGTACCGACGGGGATGCGATATTGGTTCGCGTTTTTGAGGACCTCCATGATTTCATCATCCGTGCCGTTCAGGTCAATCCATTTGAGCTGTGTGCGCGGCGTCATGATATCGCCGGCGTTCATATCGGCCAGGTGAAAGATGTTTTCTACGAGAATCGGTTCCTCTTCTTCATAAGCCCCCATGGCGACGCCTTCGGTGAGCATCTTGTTGATTTCGGATTCCGTTACAGGCGCCTCTTCTTTCACGGTGACGCCCAGTACTTTCAACAAAAATTCCGTCGAGATGCCGAGAAAGCTGACGATTGGTTTCAGTGCCACGGACAGCCAGTAAATCGGTTTCGCCACGATGACGGCGATGGATTCGGGGCTGTTTAAAGCGAGTCGTTTCGGTACCAGTTCGCCGATCACAAGTGACAGGTAGGTGATGATCGCTACGATGATGAAGGAGCTGATCGATGCGGCATAGTCCGCGATGGCCGGTATGGAATTTTTCAGTAATTCCTCTAGCGGTCCCGAGAAGGTGGCGCCCGAATACAGACCGGTCAGGATGCCGACGAGGGTGATGCCGATTTGAATGGTGGAAAACATTTCGTTCGGGCTCTCCGACAATTCAAAGGCCTTTTTGGCACGCTCGTTACCGGCCTCCGCCATTTCTTCCAGGCGGCGCTTTTTGGCGTTGACGATGGCCAGCTCGGTCATGGAAAACAAGCCGTTCGCGATGATTAATACGATGATAATTATAAAATCTAAGGTCAGATCACTGTCCATTTGGGACTCCTTTTGTATGATTCAAATCGAAATAATACCTTTAGTATATCATATAAGTATAGATAGATGTTTATATAATGGTAAAAGCACCCCTTAGAGGTGCCTTTGTATCTATATGAATCTAAAGAGATTATCCATAAAATAGTTTTTATAAAACCAAAAATATAGGATAATATTACAAAAGGAGTATATCTATGTCAACATCTGAACAGGAATGGGAACAATTACTCGCTATTAAAACCTCCGGCCGCGATGACAGCCGGTCCGACGGCGAGCATCATCCCTATGAGGCGACGGATTACTGTGTTCTCGAACGGCTTGCGAACAGCGGTTATATCCGTAAAAAACATACATTGATCGACTACGGCAGCGGCAAGGGTCGGGTCGGTATCTTCATGGCTTATCAGACGGGGTGCCGATCCATCGGCATCGAATACGATGAACGTCTGTACCTTAAGGCGTTGAAAAATTCTGAAAGTCCGGCGGCTCGAAATCGCGTGTCTTTTGTCCTCGGTGATGCGGCCACCTATGAGTTGCCTGATGTAGCGGACTGCTGCTTTTTCTTTAATCCCTTTGCGCTGCATACGATTAAGCGCGTGTTATGTAATATCTTTGATTCCGTATATCATCATCCACGTAACATTCAGCTATTCTTTTACTATGTAAATGAAGAGGTGGAGAACTTTTTGAATAATCATGTGCGATTGGAGAAGGAAGCATCCATCGACTGCAGCGATCTGTTTCAGGAACCGGACGAAAAGGAAAAGATACTCGTCTATAGGGTGAATTTATTTTAATAGGACTGCGTAAACTTAAATACTATATTATGTAAGGATTATGTAAGGCTAAAGACTGTATGATTACACAAGTTTAATGGATATAGATTTTATAAATTAACTGCATTTATGAATACCTCGGCGCGACCATGATACATTGACTTTCACAGGCAACTGGAAATCATGTCGCGGCCGGGGTTTTATTCATTTTATAGAGGAAAAACCGCGTAAATTCTGCTATAATACTATATTAGAGATTATAAAATTGATTTAGATTTTCAATGTTCTGTACATTAATTCGTATGCATTATTGAAATGTGTAAGACTGAATATAGAGCAGAGGAGGTACCTATGGAACTCATCACTACGACATTGATTGAACGAATTCGCAAGGCGCTGATCAAACGCTATGACAGAGATCAGCAGATTCAGCAGATGATTGAGGAAATCGGTACTGAAGAAGGGCTCAACGAAACCGAATTGGCTATCGTATATCAGGCTTATCTGGAGGTTAAGGAGCGCGTTTATTATACGTCCACCTTGGTTGATCTGTGGAATCAGATCGATGAGGTGCAGAACCGGATGGCGCTGCTTCACACGTACGAATCGCTGGAACAGGATCTGTTCGGTGATGTCGTGGGACATGCTTACGATGATGGCGGCGTAGCTCATGGTATCGGCAAAGGCGTCAATAATCATCACGATGCGTACGCTATGGAAGAGGTGCAGCTCGAGGATGTGCCGCTTCAACATGATACGACGGTGGGCGTGAATCACATCAAATTGAATGAACTTCATGCGATGGGCGGTTTGTTTACAGGTGCCGGTGAAAGTATCGAAAAAAACGCCGATATGGATGATTTGGATGAAGCATCCATAGAGCATATGCACGCGGAGCCGTTGCAAGGTGTGGAATCGTTGGAGACAAAACATGTACATGATTCTGCGGATGCTTTCAAAGAAAACAAATCCTCTCTATCAGAGCATAAAAAATCAAATTTCGATGACGAAGATAGTTCTAATTTCGATGACGAAGATAATACTAATACATTTGATGCAGATGGATCATATGATGGGAATAGCGATTTTAAGAAAACCGATTCGGAAGACGAGTCAGATGATGATGTATCCATTGATCCTTTCACGGCGGTAAATGCCCTGTTGTTCGGTAAATCCGATATGGATAGAAAGAAGGGTCAAAAGAAGCTGGAAAAGCTCATCAAAAAACAGTTGAAGCGTGTTGATAAAGAATGGGCCCGCATTAACGGTACTGACGGAAAATTCAAGAAATCGAAGGATAAAAAAGAAAAAGATAAGAAAGATAAAAAGAATAAAGATAAAAAAGACAAGTTGAAAAAGTCCAAGGATGAGAAGTCCAAGGATAAAAAGGACAAGAAAGATAAGTCGAAGAAGGACAAATCTAAAAAATCCAAAGACAAAAAATTCACATTCAAAGACGATATATTTAAGTCCAAAGACAAAAAATCCAAGGATGAAAAATTCAAGTCTAAGGGTGACAAGGATAAATCTAAGAAGGACGGTAAGGGCGAAAAAAAGTAAAAGCGATAGTTTCGCGGTCTTTGAATACTAAAACGACAGGTGCCGGAACTATCGACCGCGGCTGCGGAAAATGTAAGCGGTGCAGGGGGAATAAGTGTAAGAAGTACCCCCTATGATGCATGATTATAGAGTTTGATGAGTTGAGATACGAGTAATAGAAAGGTTACGATATGAGCCGATGGCAGAGATTATTTCAGGGTATAGCGGATGAGATCAAGATTTTTATATTCTTCTCCCTATTGTTAACCGTATTTAGAATCGTATTTCTCATTAAATTTCAGTCACAGCTGGCGACGGTATCGATGCATGATGTGCTGATGTCGTTGTGGCTCGGATTTCGGTTGAGTCTGAAGACGGTGGGCGCCCTTTGTTTATTGAGCTTTGTGGTGGGCACTTTGGTGCACACCTTTGTACCGAAATGGCCGTCATTAAAAATCAAGAAAATCATTTCTTCTATCGCCGTCGTTTTACTGACATTACTATTTTTTGGGCGAATTCCGTTTTATACAATCTTTAATTCATCTTACAATGCTATGCTCATTAACGGCAAGAATGATGATGCGTATGCCATCATTAATACGGCTGTTAATGAATATCACGCTATTCCGTACCTCATCGGTGCCCTCATTGTAAGCGGTATTTTATGCCGGTTATTGAATCGGGTGTTGCGTCCCGTTACGATACAGTGGATTCCGAAAACAAAGATTTCACAATATCTGACGGGAATAGGACTTTTCCTCGTTTTCGGACTTGTATTTCTGACGTTTCGATTCGGCGGGGCTTTCAGCTATACGAAATCCATTAACTGGGAAAGTGCGGCGCGCCTCAATTCCAATTTGTTGAATGAAACGATTCTCGACGATGTACAGGCGCTGTATCGTGTTAAAAGTATCGCTAAACGAACGGCGGAGCTTGAGGTCATCAACTTGATGCCGGCGGAGCTGAATGAAAAAATCAAGGCCATCGGCGGAAAGCCGGACGGCAGTACATTTGATGCGGCTTTCACAAAAACGGTGACTCAGCAGCGATTACAGGAACAGCCGCGTTCGATTAACGTCATTCTCGGTGAATCCTATGGATTATGGCCGTTTTTGCCTGAATATAACGAACCGGGCGCATATCTGGTCGAACAGGGCAGAAAATATGCGGCCAGTCCTCAGGCGATGAGTACACATCTGGCGTTGGCTCAGGGAACGGGCACGATGCCGGCCATTAACGGACTGTTGACGGGGATGCCCGACACGGGATTGTATCCGAACTATGAAAATCAAAGCTTTGTGCAGTCTTACGGTCTCGGTATCGGTCCTGTCATGAAGAAACTGGGATACAAGACGGTGTTCTGGTACGGCGGATTCAGCACGTGGCAGAACGTGAAGAATTTTGTTTTATCCCAAGGTTTTGATGAATTCCACGATGCGTCCGAGATCCCTAGCGATGAAGGAAATGCGTGGGGCGTGGCGGATAAATACCTGTTTAAGGCTATTTCCGACTATATGGATCAGCACCGGGGCGAAAAAATCATCAATGTCATCATGACCACGTCGAATCATCCGCCATATAATGTGGATGTGGCAAAGGAAGGCTTCGATGTCAATAAGGTTAAGGGTCATTTGCCGGATTCCATCGCTGAAACGGATAAACAGTTAAATGAAATGGGTCATATCTGGTACGCCGATCATGTGATGGGCGAATTTATCAATCGCGAAGAGCAGCAGGATCCGACGGCGCTGTTCGTCATCACCGGCGATCATAGCGAGCGTTTTAACTTTGCTCATGATGTGGGACCGAATGTGGCGTCTACGATACCGATTATTTTTTACGGTCGCGGCATTCATAAAGACTGGCTTGCACCGAATGTGTTCGGCATGAGCATCCAGATTATTCCGACACTGGCTGAGCTCGCAGGTCGTAAAGGACAGACTTATGAAGCGATGGTGCCGAGCCTGTTCAGTCAGGAACAGTTTGTCTTTAATCATCGTCTATGGCTTGATAATAACGGTAAGGTATCGGAACAAAACTCACAGATGCCGGCGGCATACGGAGATGTGATCAGGACTATGCGGGAACTGGCGGCATGGAGAATCAAGCACGGGAATAGCATTGAGTAAAATAGTATATATTTTGTTTAGTACTTAATCGATACTAGCTGAAAGGGTATTGATATGGAGCAATCTAGTTTTACATATCGTCAATGGGTAGGTGGTAATACATTAATGGTCATCGTTCCTCATGAAGACGATGAAATGAATATGGCCGGTGCTACTATATATGGTGCTAAACAAGAGGGGTTACGGGTTATTATTGTTTTTATAACGAATGGTGATTATGAATATAGAAGTTCGATTCGTTTTAATGATACATACAGAATGGCCCGGGAAATGGGGATTCCTCAGGAGGATATTATATTTTTAGGATTTCCTGATCATGTAATGAATGATATATCTAATCCAAGTCACTTATATGCTGATGGATTCGGTATAACGTATACACATGGTGATGGGATAGTTCAGGATTTTTCTACCCAATATGAGGGAGAACCGAAATCGTATACTTATGAATCTCTCATTCAGGTGATATATGATGTTATTGTGGCGAATACACCTCATATGATTATCGCTACCGATTATGATACTCATAGAGATCATCGACTATGTTCATTGGCTGTCGATAAGGCAGTATCATTATTAGTAACAGAACAGTCCGAATATAAACCTAAGCTGTTGAAAGCATTCGCTTATGCGACGGGCTATGAAACGATAGATGATTATTATAATAATCATCTGATATCGACAGTAGTTAATAAAAAAGCGATAAATTCTGTCGGTAATAGTACAGGTAATCCTACTTTAGTGTGGAATCATCGATTACGGATTCCTGTACCGTATGATTGTAGGGATATGAATCTGGTGGATAACCCAATATTTAAAGGAATGGCCGCTCATGCAAGTCAGGAAGGTTATAAACGTGGCTCAAGATTGATCAATGGCGATCAGGTATTTTGGGAGCGATTTGTGTATAATTTGGCAAGGGAGGCCGTTGTTACCGTATCTTCCGGGGACGGTACGTATATAAATGACGGTATATGGTTTTATCAAGAACATTTGAATAATGAGATTGTAGATACCTCAAAGTTTATGTGGATGCCGTCAGATTCCCAACCGACGGTACGTTTTACGTTTTCTACGTCTAAAACAATAGTGTATATTGTTTTATATACGAGTGATGTACTTCGGAATTATGAGTCTGAATCCGATTTTAATACGAGATCCATTCAGGAAGTGCTTATCAGGACAGAGGACAGATCTGATAGTTTTTGTAGTGATGATGTGGAATATTGTGATGGAATCATACGTATTATATTTAATCAACCTGTTCATACGACATGGTTAGAATTAAAGATAACTAAATATGTAGATACGTTTTCGGGACTTTCAGAAATTGAATTACATGAATCGGTTCCTATAGATACGTATTGTCATATCTTGGGAAATAATCAATTTATGTATGACTGGGTTATTTTTCCAGGTGAAAGTATACCGCATATTGATTTATATACGGACGGTTTTACATCACGAAATCGGATACAGAAGGATTATACCTGGTTTATAAATGGTCAATTGACATCGCAGATGGATATGCAACACGTATTGAGGAATGTGTTGCGACAAGGGCCTGTTTTATTACGGGTAGAGCATAATCGTCAACCTATATGGTGTGAAATAACCATGCGAAAGGGAACGTGTATAGAATTGATGAGAAAAAAATGGTCAAATCTGGTTAATCGGTATCGGTATTTACGTGTGAAGAGATATTATAAAAGCTTATATAGAGATGCACAATCGTATAAATATAAGGAAGGAATGTAATGAACGGGTTACCTCTTGTTTCTATTATTATCCCTGTATATAAGGCGGAAGATTATATAAGTAAATGTATTGAAAGTTTGCAACAACAAACCTATCCTAATATAGAAATCATATTAATTGAAGATGCTTCACCAGATAGTAGTGGTCGCATTTGTGATAATTATGCAAAAGAGGATTGTCGAATTAAGGTCATACATCATGAACATAATCAGGGTGTCAGTTGTACACGTAATGACGGTCTTACTGTTGCAGAAGGTGCTTATATAGGATTCGTTGATGGAGACGATTATGTGAGTCATACCTATGTGGAAGATTGTGTACAGGCGATTCAAACTCATAATGCGGATGCAGTTATTTTTAATATTTCTATTGTAAAAGGCGGACGTATCAATCCTGTATCCATGAATCCTTCCTTGTTGAAGGATAGAGATACGGTATACAGAGCATTGATTGAAGATACTATCCCTAATTATTTATGTAATAAATTTTTTAAACGTTTTGTCTGGGAATCCGTACGGTTACAGGAAAATACGGATTTTGAAGATCTATTAATTATGCCGTTAGTATTTAAGAATATAACATCTGTATATTATCTGAATAAGTCATTATATTTTTATAATTGCGATAATGAGAATTCAATTACCAGTAATTGGAGCTCTAAATCAAAATATGGATTATTTTGTTCTTACTTATATAGACAGCCATTGGCGGATGAAATTGGACTGCACAGTTTTTCTGAATATTGCAGATATCGGGCTATTCGTAGTGCTGTAAGTGGTATTGGTTTAGATTTTGCCAGACCCGAGTTGCATACGGAGCAGATTTATCATATGATGAACTATTTGCGGCACGAGGAACTGGCACAGGACAGACCGTTTATAGGTTTTAAGTATAGGTTACTATTATACGGCGCATTACATGCACCGTGGATTTCCAAGTTATACGGACATGCCATGTATATATTGGAATCTATCAAGAAGTAAGGGTATTTTATTAAGGGTTATAGTTATGAATACTGTTACAGCAATTATTTTGGCTCGTAATGAAGAACAACATATCGCAGAATGTATTAAGAGTGTCCAATTCGCAGATGAAATATTGGTTATTGATGATGGAAGTACGGATTGTACCGTTTCGTTGGCTACGGATTTAGGGGCGACAGTTATATGCCATTCATTGAACGGCGACTGGTCTCAACAACGGCGCTTCGGTATTTCTCAAGCGCATGGTAACTGGATTCTGTTTATTGATTCTGATGAACGGGTATCACCGGAGTTGGCAGCTGATATTCGAAAAGCAGTGCAGGGGGAACTACGAGCGTATTGGTTGAGGCGATTCAATTTGTTTCATCATAATAAGGCGACTCATGGTGTGGTGAGACCGGATAAAGTATTACGCTTGATGCCTAGAGATGGTGCTACGGTGGAGGGGGCTGTTCACGAAACTTTTATCAGTCCTTATCCTCAAAGTATATTAAGCGGTAAATTATATCATTATACGTATGATAATTGGCATCAGTTTTTTGATAAATTTAATAAATATACAACAGCGGCAGCTAATAAGTATAAAGAACAGGGAAAATCTTGTAATTTTTTGGGAGATATTATAGTACGACCTATGTGGGCCTTTTTTAAGATATATATTTTACAGCGTGGTATTTTAGATGGAAAAATCGGATTTTTATTATCTGTGTATCATATGATGTATACTATGACAAAATATGTAAAACTATATTATTTAAATAAATTTAATGGACAATTATAAGTAGTATTTTAATATGTCGTAATTAAAAATACTAAGGGGGAGATATTGTTCTTGTAATATAAGTGGTAAAGATCAAATGAGTGAACAATTTTTTCTATCCTTACAACAGAATATAAAGTTAATGTTATGGGCACCTATATTAAGTACTTTATTTCGATTAATTTTTATGATTGTTTATAATCCATATCCTTCCTGGAAAGGTCGTTGGAAATCGGTTCTCGGTGCTATTCGTTATGGTTTTTGGTGGGGAATGGATTTTGATGCTTATGTATTTTTAATTCCTTTAATTTGTATTACGATTCCTGCCTTGTGGTTTGATGTGTATCATCAAGTTGAGGATACTGTGCGATTAGTAGGATTAACTATATATTCCTGCATATTATATGCTGCTTTTGCAGGCAAAATGATTTTTTACAAACATTTTCATGATATCTATAATTATATGGTTCATTATGGGAGACATGCGGAAAAACATAATCTGATCGATGTGTTTTTTAATCAGGACAGAGGGGCCTTAGTGTTGTTAGGATTTATTCCCGTGGCGGTTATATCCTGGTATATGGGATATTTATTTCTTTCATTGCCATCTGTTTCGTATCCTCATTTACATGATACCTGGATGGTTATTGTTTGGAATCTATTTCTAGTTATTGCATCGGTACTTGGTTTTTATTGGTTCCGCTATGGCGGTACATTGTCTCATGATGATAAACCTGAATGGGATACGATTCCTACGGTTGTAAAAGAGGATATAT
Organism: Veillonella sp. AS16; assembly: GCF_000517785.1. NCBI lineage: Bacteria > Bacillati > Bacillota > Negativicutes > Veillonellales > Veillonellaceae > Veillonella > Veillonella sp. AS16. The sequence goes on from NZ_AZYX01000019.1 coordinate 305,023, forward strand.
TTTTTGCTCGTGCTACAGTACCTGATTTATGTGCACTAGAAACGGTTTATAAACGACCTCTTCGTGATGAATATAAAGCATCGGATGAGGATATTCGTGATGCTATTGATCGCATTGTGCCTGGTGAATTCAAAAATAGATGGCAAGATTTGCCGACACCTTTACATGCTTTCAAACGTATTGCAAAGGGGTCACACATCGCGAAACCGAAACATATATTCTTTATTGTTGGTGAAAGTATTCCTCAGTGGTCTATTGATGAGCCTTACAAGGATCTCAATATATGTCCCGGTTTATGGCGTTTTAAAGATGACCCCACAACTGTACAGGTTGAGAATTTTTTACCGGCTGGTAATGTATCACGTCCGTCCATTGTAAGTTTGTTATCAGGAGTGTATGATGCAGGAATGGAAATCAATGAACGGGAAGCTTTTTGGCGGGGACCACTACCTACGTCCTTGGCAAATCAGATGAAGCGGTTAGGGTACCGTACGATTTACTGGTATGGCGGTAATGCATCATATGGCAATTTTAATCACTTCGGAGAGGCGCAAGGTTTTGATCGTGTTGAGAGTGCATCTATATTTTGCGGCCCTGATGCACCTAAAACATGGGTTGGTGTATATGATCATGTTTTTTTAGAATCTGTAGCGAAACAAATTAAGTCTATCGATGAACCGACATTTCATTTTATCTATACGACATCAAATCATGGGCCTTATAAAATAGAGGATTCCTTATTGGATTATAATCCTCAACAGGTTATGCCGAATGTAGGGGCCGATTTAAGGTCTGATAAGAAACGCAATAAAGAATTGGCCACATATCGATATAGTGATAAGGCTATATTTCATTTTGTGGACGTTATGAAAAAAGCGTATCCAGACAGTTTATTTGTTGTTACCGGCGATCATTCAAATTTATTCGGGGCGTTAAATAATACATCATTGATTCAACGAGACTATACATTGAGGGATACATTCTGTACGGTAGGATTGTTACAACATCCTTCTTTCAAAAAGAATGTAATCACGGCGTCTGTGGGTACCCATATGAGTCTCATGCCGACGATTATTGAAGCCGTGGCACCGGCCGGATTTGAATACTACTCCATTGTCCCGTCATTGTTTGAAGAACAACCGCAGCCCCTTGTAACACCGTATCAATGGATTACAGCAGATATGATGGGGGATGTGCGCATGGATTACGGTGAAAGTAATATACCTACGCATAAACCGGTACGGCCTATACGACCTGTTGATAATCATGCTGATGATGCCCGTGATTGGACGCTATTGACTATGTGGCTCATTAATCATGAAGACAGTTTATTTGAGTCATAATAGTATTGATAATGATATTGATAGCAAGTTTATTGATGCACTTCGTACTGGTATTTAATAATATATCTGATAAGATTTGAATAGCTATCTAATATGTTTTAAGATATATTTAATATGTATCAATAGATGATGTATTTGTGTTTTTAGTTTGTATTCAGGGAGAAATTTATGTCGATTTTAAATGTTGTAGGCGCTAAGCTCTGGGGCGGTGGTGAACAATATGTATATGATATTTGCCAACAATTACAACAACGACATAGATCTTCGTATATTTTAGTGGATCAATCAAATCTAGATATGCAATCCCGTTATGCTCAAGTTGGGTATGTGATGACTGCAAATTTATATACATTTAAAGGTTTTTTATCTTTGAATACCGTTGTTAAACAGGTAAAAGATAATAATATAGACACTATCATATGTCATTCGGGTAAGTACATCCTGTTCTGTATTGCGTTGAAACGGCTTACAGGGGCTAAGCTAGTATTTATTAAGCATAATTTGGTGTCAGGTAAATCCGATATATATCATAGATGGATTAATGCACAGGTAGATGCGTTTGTCTGTGTATCAAAACTTGTTTATGATGAACTTATGACGCCGGTTATTAAGGATACCGACAAGTATCATATTGTTTATAATGGTATTAATCCTGATCGTTTTTCGGGTATGGCACCATTTGAAAGTCATTTACATAGACCGATTGAAACATTTGGATTTGTTGGTCGGATTACAGAACATAAAGGTCTATATGTATTATTGGATGCGATGAAACATATTCATGGACAGAATCCGAAGAGTACCCTTATCATTTGCGGTGACGGTACGGATAAACAGATTAAACACATGTTGTCGTACATCAGAAAAAGCGGGATGGACAGATACGTTCAGTATGTGGGATTTAAGTCGGATATGGTGCCTGTATATGAACAGATGGATTGTCTTGTACTGCCTACTATAACTCGTGAAGCGTTCGGTCTTGTTATATGTGAAGCTATGTATTGCGGTGTACCGGTGATTTCCAGCGGTAGCGGAGCACAGAGAGAAATGATAGAACATGGAGAATCAGGGTATATTGTTGATCCGTTAGATGTAGATGCTTTAATTCATTGTATGAACTATGTAATGAAGCATACAGAATATCAGTCCCGAATTATAATTAAGGCTCGTCATACGGTAGAAACGAAATTTACCATATCTCGTGTAGTGGATGAATTATTAAGTATTATTGATGATATACATTAGGATATTTAGTATGATTGATTGTAATTCATATATAATATAATCTATAAGTTATAAGAAAATAATTTGATAGATAATGTGAATGATAAATTATATCTGTAGGAGTGTAATATGTTTTCATATATACAGACACAATGGCAGCGAGGTCGTAAGATTTATGATAATCATAGTTGGAGGGAAACCAGACGTACATTCCTTCATACGATGCGTTCGATTCGTAATAAACGAGAAATAAACATTCTTGAAGAGTATTTCTCAAAGTATGAGCCGGATCCGACACTATTGAAGCATCAAGTTGGTTTATTTGAGCTTATGACACGATTTTTCCTGTTTAAAAGTTCTACTCCGCAGGAGCGTTTGCAGGCTGTCATCGACCATTTTGATTACATAAAATCCATATTTACAGATGAGGCCATTCGTGAAATGTACTCTGTGGATAAAGATAATTTTTATGATGATGTAAGCCGTATGAAACGGGGCTTTGTCGTATGGGAGTCGGAAGACCCCGATATGGAGGCGCGCTTATATTATGGTGCAGGGCAGCGAAAAGAAGGGCTTTTGACGTTATTGCTTACACTGGAGCACCAAGGGATATATCATGCTAACTTTAGGTTCGGTAAGGGCTTTGGCGGGGAGCCCGCGATGTGGATCGGTACTGTTCAGGGATATAAAGATGGGCTTGATAATGCTAAGATTGTAACGAAAAAGATGTTCGGTTATCGTCCTAAGAATTTTATTATGTTCTTGTTGCGCCATATTGCAAATATATGTAAGGTACAGTCTATTTATGCAGTTTCGGATGAAGGTTTTTACGCTAATACGCACTTGGTACGGGGGCATCGTGCGAAGGTGGCGAAGTTGGATCCGTTATGGCAGGAATCGGGGGGACAGATTTGTGATGATGAGCGCTTTTACAAAATTCCTTTAGAGGAATATAGAAAGCCTATTGAAGAGATTAAGTCCCAAAAGCGCAGTCAATATCGTAAGAGATATGAATTACTCGATCAGTATGAACGGGAAATACAACAACATATGGAGAGTATAGTAAAATAAATATATGATTACATGGAGATGGTAATTATTATGATAGTATATAGCTGAAAGATTAATTGCCATAATGGGACATAAAGGGTGTTAGTATGAAATCTTGGGTTTTGAATAATTATGAAATAGTATTGACCGCACTGATTTCAATCATGATCTGTACGACGCGGTCATCTATGGCATTTGGAAATTTTATATATAGTCTGATTCTACTGATGACGGTGATAACATGGATATATATGAGACGTGATATATCTGTATCACTTGTTATACGGCAATATGCATGGGCTTATGCGGGGATGATTCTATGCGTGCTGCCGTCCGTTTTGATGAATGATCATATGGAAATCACAATTAAATATTTTTTTAATATATGGATCTGGAAAGCCTTTATATTAGTACCGATTTTTTTATTTATAAAAGATAAACGCAAATTATATGCATTATTAATGGTATTTTTTATATATATGGCCATTGATTCACTATCCGCTTTTGGACAATATTATATGGAATATAATACTCATGACGGACGCTCGGGCGGTGTCTTTAGAGGATCCGTCATGGGCCTAGCCATGTTATTGACCTTTGCATTTCCTCTTACCATGATTGTTCTGTTTGATAAACAAATGCCGTGGTATGTGCGTGTATCCGCTATATTTTCATCATTATCGATAGTGTTCGGTATGTGGGGAAATCAAAGCCGAGGTTCATGGTTATTTAACGGTTTTAACGGGATACTAATTACTCTTAGATATTGTCTGGTCAATGTGAAGTATATTTTGTTGCTTATTATTATGATTGTGGGAATCGGATACACTTTCAGTCAGCATCAGGATTATGTAGATCGTTTTAAGAGCACTTTCAATACGACTACGGATGGTTCAAATTTAGGGCGTCTGTATGTATGGGAATCGGATAAGAAAATTATTAAAGATCATTTTCTTATCGGTGTGGGTCCCGGATTGTGGCAACAAATATATCGTGAACGATATAAGTTGACCGAGGAGACGCAAGATTTGGCCCACTCTCATAATAATATGTTGCAGATTATGACGGAATCCGGAATATTGGGATTATTTGGATTTCTGGGTTTTTCATGGTTTGTTATTTATCGTTCATTAAAAAATTATATACGTCATATAAATCCTTATGATCTATCGATTATTATAGGATTTATCAGTTACTTATTTCTGTTCGGATCTATAGATTATACATGGGGTAACTCTTCAGGGATTCGTATATTCTGGGTGGTCATGGGACTTATGGTTCAACTGAGTATACAGGCTAAATCAGAATATCTTGAAAATAATAAAAATTAAATATAAAACGTAGATAAAATCTATATTCTTCATGGTTTTATGCCACTAAATATGGTACAATGTGAATAATTGTTAGTATATTCTGGTTGTAAAGAAAGAAGGTTGTTTTCTTACTGAGTGTTAGTGGAGAAAACAGCCTTTTATTATTATCTGAGGTTTTATAAATGGGGAATTATAAAAACTATCACCTAGTAATCAGCAAATTTATATTGGCCTGTTTTGATTATATAGGCATCGTATTGGGGATTTTGAGTGCGTATTATCTGCGCCTGTCGTTTACATACATACCGCTTCAATCTAATTTTAAGATGGAAGATATCTATGTATATGCTGTTATTCCTGCTATATTTCTCTTTGTTTTGCTGTTGAATAACGCATATTCCGTTGCTGCACCGTATTGGGATACAATTAAGGCTATTTTTCGCAGTATCACTATCAGCGTTGTGGTGTCTATCGTGCTGATGTATACGGGGCATGTTACAAATGATGTATCAAGATTATTTGTAGGGTTTGCCTATATATGTATCTTATTGTTTGTATATCTTTTCAGATTTTTTATCGGCAAAGCATTATCCTATTTGGGGTATCTAAATATTCCCGTGTTACTGGTCGGTGCCGGTAAGACGGCGGAGCTCGTGAAAAAGGCTTTCGATCGTATGCCGATTTCAACGTATAAGATTATCGGCTTTGTAGACGATAATCCGAAATCCGCCAGTATAGCGGCGGAGTATGAATGTCTCGGCACATTCGATGATGTAGAAGATGTTATTAAAGATACGGGGGTTCAAACGGTTCTCATCTGTGCTCCCGGTCTCGAGTCAAAGAAACTGGTATCTTTGGTCAATCGGCTACAATTACTCGTTAAACGTGTGGCCTTCGTACCGGAGCTGTTCGGCTTGCCGGCCAGCAATATTTCGGCTCGCGGTATGATGGAGGAACAGGCTGTCGTATTGCGTGTGCAGAACAATTTGGCTCGCAAATCCAACCGCATTATGAAACGCATCTTTGACATCATGGCCACCGTGTGCGGCGGCATCCTGATCCTGCCGATTATCGCTGTCGTGGCGGTGCTGATTTATCTCGATTCTCCGGGACCTATCGTGTTCGGCCATAAACGGGTCGGTCAGGGGGGCAAGGAATTTTTCTGCTATAAATTCAGATCTATGGTTCCCAATGCGCAGGAAGCGTTGGCAATCTATTTAAAAGAACATCCGGAAGCCCGTGAAGAATGGGAACGGGACTTCAAGTTAAAGGATGATCCGCGCGTTACGAAAATCGGTAAATTTCTGCGCAAGACCAGCCTCGATGAACTGCCGCAGCTATGGAATGTTCTCATGGGCGATATGAGCCTTGTAGGACCGCGTCCTATCGTTCGAGATGAAATCGTAAAATACGGCGACTATATCAATGATTTTTATCTTGTGCCACCGGGAATTACCGGCGTGTGGCAGGTCAGTGGTCGCAGTGATACCACCTATGAAGAACGGGTTCTCATGGATTCCTGGTATGTACATAACTGGTCCGTGTGGATTGATGTTGTATATTTGATAAAAACGGTATTGGCCGTTGTGAAGGGAAAGGGAGCGTATTAATGACATACGATTATTTAGTTGTAGGGGCCGGTCCGTTCGGTGCCGTATTTGCTCATGAGGCGCATAAGCGCGGTAAATCTGTTCTCGTCATCGATCGACGTCATCATGTGGCGGGTAATTTATATTGTGAAAGCAAGGATGACATCAATATTCATGTATATGGTGCT
>NZ_AZYX01000020.1:0-17914 GCF_000517785.1 Veillonella sp. AS16
AATCTAAAGGTAATAGAACTAATCGACGACAGATTCACTGCATCGCTTAGTTCGGAGCGTAAGAGTTACCATGTAGCGAAGCTACATAGGGAACTCCACAGCGACGAATACCCAGTATCCTGGAGAGAAGAACCGTACATAAGGACTCGCTGATTAAAGTAAAGGTACATCTGAGAGATTTTTTTGTTTTACTAAACGTATCTTTAGGCACAGCATTTCTGTACCTTTATGATATACTATCTCTTATACAATACTTTCATAGGAGGTCTTATGACTAAGAAAATTGCGGTTCTCGTCAATGAGGATACGATGCAGCGCTGTTCCTGCGGCGGTTGTTTAAAAGCGTTTATGAATAAAGCGGATTCCTTCGAGCGTTATGGGGATGAGGATATCGAGTTAGTCGGGTTTACTCACAGCGGTGGGGATCTGGCGAAGAAAATTGAGTCTTTCAAAAAGAAAGGCGTTACCGCGGTTCATTTATCGACCTGTACGCGCGGTAAAAATGATCAGTATGAAAGTATCGCCCGGCAATGTGCTGAGGCGGGCTTTGATGTAGTCGGATATACGCATGGCGGAGCCGTATCAAAGGACGGCAAGGCGGCTGTTATTCTATCTGCCTGTGGCGATGTGAATAATCCTAATTTATAAATAGAGTCGGTTCATGCTACTTTTACAGTAACGACGTATGATAAGGATTAGAGTTCATATGAATATATGAGAATACAAATTTGTATATTACAATAGAGATAGGCAATCATATCTCTAGAGATATACATAACATTTTATCGATAATCGATATTATATGGTGTATTTGCATCGATATATTGTTTAATCAGTATTCTCGTTATGGTGATTATTGTGGTAGTAAAGAGAGGTTGAGAGTATGAAGAAGTTAACGGCTACGGCTATGTCTGTTGTGATGGCGGCGACGTTTGCGCCCGCAGTTATGCAGACGGCACCTGTTGTTGCGGCGTCCAATGCGGTGCAGACATTGGCGGGAGGGGCTGTTGCCATGGCATATGTGAGCACAGCACTTAACAGAATGGATAATTCTCCGGAAGGTCAGAAAGAGAGTCTGGCACGTGCTAAACAGCAAACCGGCTATTTGGAGGACAATGCGGCACAAGAGCGCGTACAACGCATTATGAAGACTTTGGAGGCGACGCCCAGCGTTAAGCGTTCTTACGTGGTGTATGCAAATCCGAGTGAAGAATTCAACGCCTTTGCTACAATCGGTCGTGTTATGTCCGTCAATAAGGGGGCGCTCGACACGCTTGACGATGATCAGCTGGCGTATGTTATGGCCCATGAAATCGCGCACGGCGAGCATAAGGATATTATCAACGGCGTAAAAAAACAGGTCGGTTTATCCACGGCTGTGGGCATTGCGGCCGGCGGTGGTGAAAGTGCGGCTATTTTATCTAATTTAGCGGGCAACTATTTGCAGAATCAGGTTTTCACAATGGGACAGGAAAAGGCGGCCGATGAATTAGGTTTCAAGATTATCAGCGAGTCACCGTATAATGTAGGCGGTTCAGCCGGTGCGATGGCGGTATTGCGCAATAAATACGGCGATCATTACCGTGAAGGGCTTTCACAGGTCATTGCACCTAATAACCATCCGAAGACGAGCGACCGTGTAAATAATAATATTAGCCGCATGTATACATATTCCGGCAATCATGTAAATGTGTCGAACGGCACTGTTTATGTAAATGGAGATAATATTTATACACCTGCTAACAGCGGTCGTTATTCCGGTGAGGAACGGGCGTACTACATGGCGGGGAAATTGGCTCGCTTGTATCATGATAATCAGGTCGGACAGGGTTCCGCATCGTATAGCGGCGGTACGGTTACCGTGTCGGGTCAATCCATCGTGACGACACCGGATTCCGATGTGGCGTTGCAGGTGGCGACAAATCTTAACAATGCTTTTGCAAAACCGGCAGGCAAGGCGGTTACCGCTAAGAAACCTGTTAAGGTGAAAGCCGATAAAAAGAATGACGTTAAAAAGGCGGAAGTTAAGCAGAAGAATATAAAGCAGAAAGACTTGAAGCAGAAGTCGGTAAAGCAAAAAGACACAACACGTGATGATTCCAGAAGAGGTAGTATAGATCGATAATCTGAATACGGATACACCGATGAATTGAATGCTCATAAAATAGATTGATAATCTAAATAAAGATATACTGATAAATTAAATGCGGATAATTATAATCTAGATACGATTATATAAATTCATCTTAATTCAGACAGTAAACTCGAGTAGTCAGTTTGATGTAAATCGATTATGAAATAGAATCATTATGCTATAATATTAATTCATATTTGCTTGCTTTTTATAAATACAGCTGTATTTATCGCTATCAGTACTATATAGAATATGAAAGTTGTAACTTTATTATATCGACTTTACAGGAGGAATGCCTATTTTAGGGCATTCCTCTTTTTTTGTAAAATTTTGACTTTTGTAATTGTGGATTTTCTGTTTCTATTTTCCTTACAAGGAAGAACTAAAATTGACGAGATCCATATACATATAAGGGGTATAGGTTTATTGTACAGGCCTTTATTTTGTGTGATAATAACGGTGATTAGAGGCTAATCTAGATTTTCCGATGAAGGTTTATATGGATTTCTATATAAGAGTTATTTAGATTTTTCTATGAAGAAATACTTAAGCTGTCTTATTATATGTTATTCGGATTTTCCAAATTTGGCTGTCTGCAGTAGATAAGTTCGCGTGGAGTCAGTAATAAAGCATATCTATTGCATAGATATGCTTTTTGTTATATCTAAAATGAACTATTTTACTGGTATATAAAGTAATCTGATTTGTTAACAGTTTTTTTGATTAATGTGGTTAAATGCATGGAGGCTATTATGGAATATGCAATTCATTTATTTAATGCCGGCGGGGCCGTTATGTATCCTTTGGTATTGTTTATGGTAGCGGCTTGGACAATTCTGTTTGAACGGATACGCACCTATAGAAAGATCAACGATGAACTGGAGGCGTTGCGTGCTTGCATCGATCAGGCACAGGCGGAAAAGAATTGGGACGTATTACAGCAGGCTATCGATAATGACCGACAGGAGTTATCTGAATTTATGTCGCCTATTATTGACTCCGTTTATAATCTTGAAGGTTTGGAGAACCGCTTACAAGATGTGGTGGCTTACATGGACGCTCGTTTAAAACGTGGATTAAACTGGCTTAATATGATGGTTACGATGGCGCCTTTGTTGGGGTTATTGGGGACCGTTGTCGGTATGATTCGTTCCTTTGCCGCTGTTGGCGGTGATATAGGAGCCCCTACGGTGATTACCGGCGGCGTATCGGAGGCGCTGATTGCTACCGCGACGGGCTTATCTGTGGCGATCGTGGCATTGGCTTTTTACAGTTGGTGTTCCGATAAGGTAAATACGAATATTTCCGTATTGGAACAAAATTTAGGATCGATTTTGGATATCTTTAACAGGAGTCATATGAAATGAAACGCAGTTCGATAGGTATACAAAAAGAACCGTCCATCATGATCATTCCTATGATTGATATTGTATTTTTCCTCCTCGTGTTTTTTATGATGAGCACTTTGTATATGAATACGGAGGAGCAAATACCGTTGAATCTGCCTAAAGCATCGTCATCGACGGCCAAGACGATTGAACCGGTTACTATTTCTCTTACGGCAACGCATAAGATGTATATTAATGAACGGGAAATTGTGCCTGCACAATTGGAGGCGGAAATTCAACAGCTGGTGTCAAAGGAGCCGCAACAGGCATTCGTCGTTCGCGCTTCAGAGGATGTGCCGTATAAAGATGTGATAGGAATCCTGGATAACCTCAAGTTGAGCGGCGCTAGATATGTCAGCGTTGCTACGGAACGGAAGTGATTCCATGCTGAATAAACGCTATAGAATTCCGTTGGCTGCAGCGATTGTGGTAAACCTCCTGTATTGGGGCTGGGTTGGCGATTGGGCACAGCATTTGAAAGATTTCAGCCATACTCATAAGGACCTGGTCGTCGATTTGGACATGAGTCAATATGAGGAGCCGGAAAAAAAGCAGGTTGAAAAGAAGGAAACACCATTGCCGACAGACCATGGCCCGGCCGGCGGCAAATCGGGTTCTGTACTGCCCGATTTATCCGGAAAGCCGGCACCGGGGCTGAAAGAGCTTAATCCCTATTTAGGCGGTAACGAACCGGCACCGGTTAATGTAAACGGTGATATAAAAGCACCGGTAGGAAACCCGGGGCAACATAATCAGCCCGGACCGGGTATAAGTCACACTAAGGGGCATGGAGGCTTTGAAGATGAGGGAAAAGGGCCTTCCTATGGACCTCCGGGACCGGACTCTCAACCGGGTAAAGGTACGTTTAATACGGCTGAATATATGAAACGAGTTAGAGAGAATACTGTTATGCCTGATCAGGCGATTAGAAGGGGCATAACCGGTACTGTAACATTTAAGGTTGTTTTTGATTCCAACGGTAATTTCGATTCTGCAGAGATAATTAATAGTAGTGGATCAAGTCTTTTGGATAAAGCGGGGTATGCCTTAGTGTCGAGCCAAGGGGGGATAGAAAATTCAACAGGAGAATCTATCTCTATTGAAGTAGATGTGGTGTATAAGTTCAAATAATGTATTTGGGGATATAAGATTATGTGTATATTAAGGTGTGTATAGGGAGGTATAATTATGTATAATACCCGTAGAAAGGCATTATGTGCAAGTATTTTAGCGGTATTATTAGAGATTCAGGTCGGTGTGGCGGCTGATATTTCGGAGCAGGATGTCAAGGAGGTTCATACGGTAAATGTCACGGCTAACCGTACGGAGCAGCTTGATTTGGATACGCCGGCGGCTACGAGCGTAATCACGCATGAGGATTTGAAGAATAGCGGTGCTAAAAATGCATTTGACGCTGTTACCGATATACCCGGTGTTACGTCGTTTTCCTATGGTGCATCCGGCTTTGAATACGGGGCAATGGATAGTCGTACTAATATCCGCGGTCTTGAAAGAGGTGCTTTAATTCTCGTTAATGGAGTGCCTGTAAATCTTAACGGCAAAGGGGGGCTCAGTTCCATCCCTGTAGCATCTATCGATCATATTGAGGTGGTAAAAGGCGCGGCATCCGTATTATATGGCTCTGAAGCATTGGGCGGTGTTGTGAACGTTATTACGAAATCGCCTGATAAGGAGGGGGGCAGCGTTTCCGTCGGCATCGGTAATATGGGTAGTAAAAGTTATAATGTTTCCTATGGTACACCAAAGTTTTTTGTCGCTGTAGATCGTAATTATTTCGGCCGTCAAGATCCGTCAACACCGGTTCGCTCTGATATAGGACTTCGTAAGAAGGGGTATGAATACTATACGGCTCGTGAAAAGGGGAATACATTAGGCCTATTCTTCAGCGGCAAGTTATCTGATCATTGGACGTTAAATTACAGCCGTTCCGAATCAAAATCCGCATTTACTCAACTTAGCACGGAGAGCAATGCGATAAAGAGTGCAAAGCATTCCACGACATATAAATATAAAGACGATAAGAATATAGCATCATTGATATATAAAAATGGAACCACGACGGGCACAATCTTTTATAATGATCGGGATTTGAGCGGATGGAATCGCGTTCATAGCAGTCATATTTATAAGCCTAGCGACAGCGAATATATTGCTCGTCAATATGGCATTGATATTCAACATGAATGGGACTTTAGAGGCGGTAAGGATTATTTAATCGCCGGTATATTGGGAAAACGGGAGACATATAAGACGGAGTCCGGTCCTGTTTATGCAAATCCTCATCGTAGCAGTTATGCTGTTTATGGCAGTTATTCTTATCAGATAAATCCGAAGTGGACAACTATTTTAGGCCTTCGCTATACGGATATTAAGGATCCTGTAAAAGATCAACATGTACTTACGCCTCAATTCCAGATGCTTCACTCTATTAATAAGGAATCCTCACTTTATGTAAATGTGGGGAAAGCCTTTACTATGCCTAATTTGAGCGATACTTTTAAACGGGTAAGCAATCAATTTCATTCCGTAAGTGGTCGGAATTTGAAGCCTGAAGAGGGATGGAATTATGAATTAGGATATAAACATATTTCCAAAAAAGATAGTTGGAAAGTAGCTCTATTCTATATGGACTTTAAAAATTTCTTCGCATGGAAGCCTGATACAGATGGTAGGATGACAATTCGTGTCAATGGAGGGCGTTACCGTAATGCAGGTATAGAAGCCGAATATGGGCGATTAGTATCCGATCGATTGAAGTTTAATGTTGGTGTATCCTATTCGAATCCGAAACAGATGGAAATTGATCAGTCTTATTGGAAGCAAGCTAATCCGAAATTACAATTTACCGGTGGATTGCATTATACGAGTCCTACGTGGCTTGCAGGCACATCCTTTAATTTTGTGACGAAACGCATGAAAAACCGGGATGGCGGTATCAACCCTAATCTCGTGGCATGGAATGCGTATGTAGGGTATCAATTTAATGAATCCTCATCGCTACGCATTGATGCGCGAAATATTCTTAACCGTCATAATGTTATTTCCAATGGAGATTGGGAATACTGGGATGAACCTTTCAACTATCAGATTACTTATACTCAAAAATTCTAATGTATCAATATCCTACATTAGAAGGCATATTGATATTGTTTAGATGCATAGTTTTAAGCCGTTCATAGACTTTCATAAGGAGTGACATCATGAAATATAAGAGATGGTATTATATTTTAAGTTTGATATTTCTCCTTTGTGTTTGCCTTACTGGATGCGGTCCAAGCGTAGAACCCGGAAATACCGTATATAATAGAACTGTAAAAAGTGCGGACGGTGCTATGGTGGCTGTACCGGATCATCCAAAACGCATTATAGCCTTGTCTTCAGCATATGATACGATTTTACTTGGCCTTGTAGATACGGATCGTTTTGCCGGTATCAGTTCTTTGTCAACGTATGAACAGTACTCGATGGAGGCGGAAAAGGCGAAACAGGTTAAGACTCGAATGCGCTCCTATTCATTAGAGCGCATCATCGCATTACATCCGGATTTGGTAATTGCCCCTGAATATATAACAAGTGATGTCATTGAAGGCCTACGGCATGTGGGGATCCCTACGGTCGTCGTTAATACAGGAAAAACGGTGGATGAAGTGATTCACAATGTACAGGACATTTCTGAAATCGTTAATGAAGCTGAGATCGGACGGGAACATGTGGATACAATTCATAAGCAAATTGCTGAGCTTGACAGACTGGGAAAGACTATCCCTTTGAATGAACGTCGTCGCGTTTTATTTGTCTCCTCCATGGATGGATATACGGGAACGGGCAGTTTATTTGATGATATGTGCCGCTATATGAGCATTTATAATGCACCGTCTGCGGCTGGATATGCGCCTCATACATCGTTTACGGATGAACGGGTCATAGAGATGAATCCGGATTATATTTTTATTCCTTCTTATAAGGGCATGGATAAAGGCTTGTCAGATAGATTTTTGAATACACCGGCCTTCCAATCGTTGCCTGCGATGAAAAATAATCAAGTTCAGTCTTTGCCCGCTTCATATTTATATGCATCAAATCAACATATCGGGGAAGCGATGCTTTCTATTATGTATATTGTGTATCCCCAATTAGAAAGGAATTTTCATGAATAAACGGCATCAAGGATATACGGCGGCAGCCTTAATCGCTGTCGCGTTAGGTATATGTGTCATATTGGCCCTGCATGTGGGAACGATCATGATACCCGTCGGCGGCGGTCTGCAGAGTATCCTGCACGGAATCGGGATTCCGATTTCATTTGCGGAGCCTATCAGTGCGGAACAGGAGTCCGTATTGTGGTTTATTCGCATGCCGCGCCTCATAATAGGGCTATTGGTCGGTGCCGCATTGGCGTTGGCCGGTGCCGTTATGCAGGGGGTATTTTCGAATCCTTTGGCGGATCCCGGTATCATGGGTGTATCCGCAGGGGCCTCACTGGGTGCCGTTATCGCCATCGCATTTGGCATGACTTCGCTCGGCATGTTCTATATGCCTTTATTCGCTTTTGTAGGGGCCTTTGTGTCCGTGGGGATTACGATCATGCTGACATGGCGTAATAATCGCCTCGATACGACAACCTTACTGCTTGCCGGCGTTGCGGTCAGCATGCTGCTGGGGGCTTTCACATCGGGGATATTGACGATGATTAATGAATATCGCCTCAGAGAATTCCTGTTTTGGATGGTGGGCGGCCTCGATTTCAGACGTTGGGACCATGTCATGCTCGCAGTGGGGCCGATTACGGTCGGCAGCGTCATTCTCATGATGCTTGGACGCCATCTGAATGTGCTCGTTCTGGGCGATACGGAGGCCCGTGCATTAGGCCTGCCCGTGATGCTGTACAGGATTTTATTTCTATTTCTGGCGTCGCTCATTACGGCGACCGCCGTATGCGTGAGCGGTTCCATCGGCTTTGTGGGCCTTGTGGTACCGCATATTGTGAGACTGCTGGTCGGACCCGATCATCGCATATTGTTGCCTATGTCCGCCGTGGGCGGTGCGCTGTTTCTGGTATTTTGCGATACTTTGGGCCGCGTTGTGGCACAGCCGGTGGAAATCCGCGTCGGTATCATGACGGCATTGCTCGGGGCGCCGTATTTCCTATATTTACTGCATCGTTTGCGCCGTAAGGGAGGGGTATGATGAAACTGGATGTTCAGAACGTATCTGTCTCGTTAGGGGGCCGTACGATTGTGAAAGAGGCGTCTCTCGGTGTGCAGGCGGGAGAATTTGTCGGCATCATCGGGCCTAACGGTTCCGGTAAAACGACGATGCTGAAAGCTTTGCGCGGTCTGTATCCTCTTGAGGAAGGACGCATCCTGTGGGATGGGGACAATTTGTCGTCCATGAAAGAAAAGGAGATTGCCCGCCGGGTAGCGTATATGCAGCAGTCCGTAGATATTTCCTTCGGTTATGAGGCGCAGGATATCGTGATGACCGCCCGCTATCCGTATTTGAAATGGTGGCAGCAGGAGGGCGTCGACGATCGTCGTATTGTGGAAGAAGCGATGAAGGAAACCGGCGTATGGCATTTGAGAGAACGCTCCATTCAATCGCTGAGCGGCGGTGAACGGCAGCGCGTATTTTTCGCGAAGGCCTTGGCTCAACAGACGGATGTGCTGCTTCTCGATGAACCGACGGCGGCTCTCGACCTTGTCTATGCGGATGACATTTTCTATCAGGGGCGCAGATTTTGTGAGCAGGGTAAAACGATTTTAATCGTCGTTCACGATTTGGAACTCGCCGCAAAGTACTGTACGAAGCTGGTACTTATTTCGGGCGGTGAAATTATGGCGACCGGAAACCCTCGCGATGTGTTGACGGCGGATCATCTGCACAGCGCCTTTCACCTTTCGTCGGCCGTATATGATGATCCGTATTTCAAGCAGCAGCGCATTTACATATTTCCTAAGGGGACGACGGATATTACGCCGTACCGGCGCAGTGCGGAGACAGATGAATCTATGTCAATATCCATTGAAAGGACAACATTATGAATGAAGTAATAATCACGGATGGCACACCGCGTCAGAGATGCGCCGGAATTCTGGACGTAACGACTATATCTGTAGAAAGGACTGCGCTATGAAAGACATGGGTATTAAATCCATCGGCATTAAATCCATCGGCATAAAACAAACATGGAGTATTTTCGGTATTATTCTTATGCTGATGTTTCTGCTATGCGGGTGCGGTCCCGAGCAAAGTAATCAGCAGAATACAGGGGCTTTCACCGTAACGGATGCGACGGGTACCGCAGTTAACATATCGGAGCGGCCGCAACGCATCGTGCCGATCGGTGTCAGCACGGAGGACATCGTATTGTCCATGGTGACACCGGACCGGGTGGCGGCCATAGGGACGTTGCCTAACAATGTGCCCGATGCATCGAGTCAGGTCAAAGGGCGCGTGAAATCCAGCAGCGAATCCCTGTTATCGGTCAAACCGGACCTGGTCATTATGCCGGACTGGGTATCGCAGGAGAATATAAACGAAATACGAGGTATGAATATACCTTTATATGTATATAAAACGCCGGGAACGGTGAAAGAGGCAAAAGAGGTAATGGGTGAGATTGCCAAGGTACTGAAAGCATCCGATAATTCCCTGATTGCAGCCATGGATAAGGATCTGGCCGAAATTGACGGCATTGTGAAATCCCATGCCGATGAAGCGCAACCGGTAGCCGTACTCTATACGAGATTGGGTGTGACCGGCGGTAAAGGCTCCACCTTTGACGATATGTGCGGGTATATGCATGTCAAAAATGGTGCCGCTGCAATCGGTTTGGGCCTCACTGATAACGGAACGAGAGAGGATTTGATACGGATCAATCCGGATGTGATAATCATTCCTTCGGATGCTTATAATCAGGATCAATATTCTGAGGTGAATATTGATCAGCTATACTCGGATCCCGCGTTGCAGGGGGTGAAAGCGATTCAGAATCATCGTGTGTATACAGTGGATGCGCGCATGCTCATGAGTTATTCTCAGTTCATGACGAAGGCGATGCTCGATATGACGCGTTATATTTACAATGTACAGTGATGTATACCCGGCGATGCATATACATCGATTCGGTTGCATATTTTGTGTGTATTTAGTAATGTGGAGGTTATGATGAAAGCATTTAAACATCAGAAATTAGCCGCTTATGTGGCGATGATTTTAGTCGGCGGCTGTATGTTTACGGTTCCCGGGGTGCAAGGTGAGGAACCTGATGACGTGAAAGAAACGCATACGGTTGTCGTTACGGCGACGAGAAGCGAGCAGGAGCTTTCAAAAGTACCGGCCAGCGTAGCGGTTGTCAGCGGAGATGATGTGAGAGAGCGTCATGCGACGAATATGAATGAAGCGTTGCGCATAGCGCCGGGCGTGGATATCAACACATACGGCGGCGGTGTAGGCTATACGAATTCCAATGTGTTCCGTATCAACGGATCCAATCAGGTTCTATACATGGTGGACGGCATCAACATGAATGCGGCCGGGGTTAATCCGCCGATGACAATTCTTAAAAATATGGAAGGCATCGAACGCATTGAAGTATTGCGTGGTGCGGCGTCCACATTGTACGGGTCCGGTGCTGTAGGCGGCGTCGTTAACGTAATTACCGCAAAGCCTGAGGAGGGGGTCAGAACAAAGGCCCGCATCATGGGCGGCAGCTATGATCTGGAGCAGTATGCGTTGATGAATGAGGGACGTCAGGATACATGGTACTGGCGTTTAGGCTATGAAAAGGACATCATCGGAAGCTATAAGGATGCCCATCATGTGCGCATTCCGCAACATGGAAACAGTCATAACACGTCTTTCATGATCGGTAATGAAATCGATAAGAATAATGATGTGCGCATTTCCTACGATACATATCGCGGTGATGCGATGTATTCCAATCATTTGGGGCAGTTGAATCAACTCAGATACGGCCATGAAGCCAATGATTCCCTTCGCGCCGTATGGAATAGCAAGATCAACGATAAGTGGAGTCATCAGTTATATGGCATGAATAATCACTATAAAACCACCTATGACGGATACACGACAGACGTGAAAACACGTGCTATTGGGGATCAGGTGACATTCCACAGCAAGGATCATACCGTTATAGGCGGCTTTGACTGGCGTCAGGATAAGGTCCTCACCATGAACGGCGTCAAGTTGACGAACAGTTCGTACTACGTGCAGGATGCCTGGAAATTCGCGCCTAAATGGACGTTGACGCCGGGTGTTCGCGTGGACCATCATTCCGCATTCGGAACGCATACGTCGCCACATGTATCCTTAGGATATGACGTGAATGAGCGCACCAATGTGTATGTAGCGTATAATGAATATTTCTTGGCACCGACTCCATACCAGTTGTTTGACGGTTATAACGGCAATCGGAACTTGAAACCTGAAAGCGGTCGCGAATGGGATCTCGGTGTACATCATAAGTTCGGGCGTACGTGGAACGGAAATCTTAACTTCTTCACACGCCGCACGAAGGATAAGATCGGTTGGGTTATGACGGATCCGGCAACTTTCACAGGTCAATATCGCAATTTTGATACGGAACGGGCCCATGGCGTATCGGTAGATTTACGCAAGCAGTTGACGAATCATCTGTCCGCTCGCGTCGGCTATACCTATACGCACATTGATGCGACACCGACACGACGTGCCAATGTGGACGGATACGTACCGAAACATGCGGTCAATGCGGGTCTCGACTATAACGATGCCAAGTGGGATGCGCATCTTGATATTCGCGGCAATATCGACCGTCCGGGCACGGGGGCGAATACATTCCCTAAATCGACGTACTGGATTACGGATCTCAGTGCCAACTATCGCGTCAATGACAACATAACCGTATTCGGGCGCGTGAATAATCTATTCAACACGTACTATGCGGAACAGTCCAATGTCCGTTACGGCAATCCAGGTGACTGGTGGACCGGTCAAGGTCGCAACTTCAGAGTCGGCATGGAGGTTATGTTCTAGTCAATTTATCAGATGCCACTCAGAGGCCGCAATGTCATAAGGTAGCATTGTGAAAGTTTGATATATTTTCAGTAGTACATAGTCGCGTACAGAACCGCGGCATGTAGGGGATGAGCATTGGTATCATAAATCATTCAGAAAAGACTGTTAGTATAATCCTTACAAAAGAGAGAGCCTTGTCCACGAGTAGAAAAGTGTAGATTTTATCACCTTAAAGCACTATAATATATGGTATATGTGTTGCTACTCGTATGATTAGAGGCGTAAATTGTATTAAAGAGGAGTTGGATTGTACTATGACGGAACAACCAATCTTATCCCCTTATATGATGGCTCGCAAGCCGTCAGGGATTCGACTAGGACAAATTAAATTTTTAGAGCGCAAGAACCCGCCGATTCTGGTGAACGGTTCCATCGGTAATGTTATGCGTCCTATGCATCCCGCCATGCAGCGTCGTTTATTTAATCTGGGCGGACCGGACAGTCCGTTTCAATCGGGTATTGTTCCGTATGTGCCGACGACGGGAACCGAGGAATGCCGGGAAGCGTTCCTTCATATTCTGCGCAGTCAGGGCTTTGATACGACGGGACTTGATGTGCTTGTTACGGATGGCGCATCGATGGCGATGGAAATCAT
This sequence comes from Veillonella sp. AS16, assembly GCF_000517785.1. NCBI lineage: Bacteria > Bacillati > Bacillota > Negativicutes > Veillonellales > Veillonellaceae > Veillonella > Veillonella sp. AS16. The sequence goes on from NZ_AZYX01000020.1 coordinate 13,217, forward strand.
CATGCTCGGTGTCTGCGGCGGTGCCGGAGAAGAGGAACGGCCCCTGTTGATGTTCAATCCGTCCTATACGAATTATGATGCGGTAGGTCATCGCATCGGACGTAAAACGGTTACCGTTGAGCGTGAGCTTAATGAAGAAGGCGAATTTGAACTGCCGTCCGTAGAAACGGTGGAGCAGCGTATCATAGAAACGAAACCGGGTGCATTGCTTATCATTCCTTACGATAATCCCACGGGACAGCTGTTCAGCAAGGAAACCCTCATCGAATATACGAAGTTATGTGTAAAGCACAATTTGTGGATCATCTCCGATGAGGCGTATCGTGAACTGGCTTATGAAAAAGGCAAGGAAACGTCGAGTATCTGGGCGTTAACCGATAAGGACGTGCCGGGCATTGAAGGCCGCCGAATCAGCCTTGAAACGGCCAGCAAGGTGTGGAATGCATGCGGATTGCGCATAGGGGCTATCATTACGGATAATAAGATGTGCTATGAAAAGTCCGTTGCCGAATATACGGCGAATTTGAGTGCCAATACATTGGGACAATATATCTTCGGTGCACTGGCGCATGAGTCGCATGCGCAATTGCATAACTGGTATGAACAACAGCGGGATTATTACCGCAAGATGATTTTTGAGCTCCATAAAGGATTCAAGGAGGTGGAACCGAACTTTATCGTGTCCAGACCGGAAGCGTCCATTTACTTCGTTATCGATGTGCGCAATGAAGCGAAACCGGGCTTTGACGGTGTAGAGTTCGCGTCCTGGTGCGCCGAACACGGTGCGATCAGCCTGGATGACGGCAAGGAATATACATTGCTCATGGCGCCGCTGAACGGCTTCTACAGCGGTCGCGGCAAGGAAGATAATCCGGGCAGAACACAGCTTCGCGTGTCGTTCTGTGAAGATCCCGAACTGTTGCGCTTGGCACCGGAATTGTTATCTAAACTGTTTAGAGCCTATGAGGCACAACGAACTGAATAAGTCGTACTGAAAATAAAAGTGCTCTACAGTTACGAGTGTTGTAAACGTAGAGCACTTTTCTGTTTAAAGGCCCGCAGTGAATGTATCCGTGATTAGATCTGTAGCATGATATCCTGCAGTATCTGATCAATTTCCATATGATTGTCTCTCAGTAATTTATCGGGATCATATCTGTCATAAAAACCTTTTTGAATGCCGTAGTTCATGACCTTGATGTTCTGCCTGCCATAGTATGCGGCAATTTTCTGCCCGAAGCCGCCGTCAATGACGCCGTCCTCCAGCGTGATGATGAGAGAATGGTTTTTCCGTAATCGGTCGAGTAGAGCTGTATCCGGTTCCGATATCAAAAGCGGCTTTATCACGGTCGGTGTGATAGCATATTTTGCTTTCACCGCCTCGACCAGGGAAATGGCACGTCGGTAAAAGTTACCGACACCTATAATGGCGATTTCATTGCCCTCCCGGACGGTTTCCCAGCTGCGGATGGAAACATCCGTAATACTTTGTGTCCGAAGAGGCTCGTGATTCGGTGTCCCTACGGGAACCCGTATGGCGACAGGATAATCATGATGTTGCAAGCCGAATTGAATGGACGCCTGTAATTCCTCCGCCGTGGCAGGCGCAATATAGGTCAGATTCGGGATGTTGGTGAGCATAGGAATATCGCTGAATCCCAGATGCGTGATGTCCTTTGTACCGTAAATGGAGGCGCGATATACGAGAATCAAAGCGTTGCTGTTGTTAATGCATACGTCGTTTATCAGCTGATCGTAAGCCCGTTGCAGGAACGTACTGTATATCGGTAAAATCGGCTTTGCATCGGCGCGAGCGATGCCGGCCAATAAGGTCATGGCATGTTCCTCGGCGATGCCTACATCGATATATTGAGGGCCCAATTTTTGACGGACCTCCGGCGTCAGGCAAAATCCGCCGGGCGTGGCCGCCGTGATGAGGCAGGTCGATTTGTTTGTTTCCAACTCGGCAATCAATTCCTTTGCGGCGATAGCTTCGTATGTATTATTATAATTTTTATTGACTACGCCTGTAGTGACGTCGAATGATGACGGATTATGAAAGTCTTCCGGCGCCATTTCCGCCGCTTTATAACCGAACCCTTTCGTCGTGCGGATATGCAAGATGATGGGGCGCGGATAATTTATTACTGATTTAAATTCCGCGATTAATGATAAGATCGAGTTGCCTTCTTCGATATAGCGATAATCAAAGCCGAGAGCTTTAAACATATTATTCGTACAAGTTCCGTTCGTGTCCCGCAATTCTTTTAAATGGGTGTACAAACCGCCGTGATTTTCGGCGATGGACCGGTCGTTATCGTTGATGATTACGATGCAGTTGGACCGCAGCGTAGCGAGATGATTTAAGGCCTCGAAGGCCTCTCCGCCGGATAATGCGCCATCCCCGATGAGCGCGATGATGTTTTCCTTTGTTTGATTGAGGTCGCGGCCGATTACGAGCCCGCACGCCAGACTGAGGGCGGTGGATGCGTGTCCTAAGTGAAACAGATCGCAGTTACTTTCACGTGGATTACTGTAACCTGAAACGGTGCTGAATTTATTTTCCTGCGTGAACCCTTCGAACCTGTCGGTCAATATTTTGTGGGCGTAACTCTGGTGGGATATGTCAAATATGATTTTGTCGTCGGGGCAGTTAAATACGTAGTGAAGCGCGAGAATAATGTCTGTGGCGCCCAATGACGGACCTACGTGGCCGCCTCGAATCGATGTTCTGTGAATGATGGCTTCGCGTATTTCACGCGCTATTTCCAGTAACTCTGCTTCGGTGCATTGTTTTAAATCACCGGCTGAATGTATTTGTGAAAGCTTCATGTCGTTACCTAAACTTTATTTTGCTGTCTAAATGAGACTTCTATTAGTAAATATTAGAGATAATTTGTGTTCATAGGTGAGAAACCTATGAATACTGTCTATTATTATAACATGAGATGAAGTTGATGATTATAGTATGAGATAAAGTCGATTATCGGTAGAGAAATCTACAAGAAAATTCCAGATAAATTATGAAAAATAAATGAAATTATGTTATCATGGAAGATATAATTCAGTTTGTTCGTTACATTTATTAAGAGAGGAAAAATCTATGAATAAACAGTGGGCTAGTCCCCCCTTATTAGTACAGACCTTAATGATTGTCGTCGATTATATTGCTATTGTATGTAGCATTATTTCCGCATATAATATCAGAACCGCATTGCCGTTCTGGAATGGTGCTAATAGTTTACATGTAGATTTTTTCTATGGATATGTTATTACCCCTATAGTGTTTATTATCGTGCTGTTATTAAACAGTGCATATAATATGGATAAGGCCTATTGGGATAAGATTAAAATTATATTTCGGTCCATAACAATCGGTATAGTTGTATCCATCGTTCTGATGTATGCCGGGCATATTATCGACAACGTATCCCGTTTATTCGTCGGCTTATCTTATATATTTATATTGTTATATGTTATCGTTTTACGATATATATTAGTACAAATATTGATAAAGCTGAAATTATTATATATTCCGATTTTATTGGTCGGAGCGGGAAAAACAGCGGAATTAGTTGATCGGTATCACGATAGAATGCTTATTAACTACTATAAAATTATCGGCTTTGTGGACGATAATCCGAAGTCCTCATTATTAGCGCAAAAGTATCCGCGCCTGGGCGGCTTCAATGACGTGGAGGACGTCATTAAAAGATATAACGTATCCACTGTATTGGTGTGTGCTCCCGGTCTTGAATCTAAAAAACTGGTGTCCTTAATCAATCGCTTACAGCTGCTTGTAAAAAGGGTTTCCTTTGTACCGGAGCTGTTCGGTTTGCCGGCCAGCAATATTTCGGCTCGCGGCATGATGGAGGAACAGGCTGTCGTATTGCGGGTGCAGAACAATTTAGCGCGTAAGTCCAACCGTATCATGAAACGCATTTTTGATATTGTGGCCACCGTCTGCGGCGGCATCTTGATCTTGCCGATTATCGCTGTCGTGGCGGTGCTGATTTATCTCGATTCTCCGGGACCTATCGTGTTCGGTCATAAACGGGTCGGTCAGGGCGGCAAGGAATTTTTCTGCTATAAATTCAGATCCATGGTTCCCAATGCGCAGGAAGCGTTGGAAATTTATTTAAAAGAACATCCGGAAGCTCGCGAAGAATGGGAACGGGACTTCAAGTTAAAGGACGATCCGCGGGTTACGAAAATCGGAAAATTTCTTCGAAAAACAAGTCTCGACGAACTTCCACAATTATGGAATGTCCTCATGGGCGATATGAGTCTTGTGGGACCGCGTCCTATCGTTCGAGATGAAATCGTAAAATACGGCGATTATATTAATGATTTCTATCTTGTACCACCGGGAATTACCGGTGTGTGGCAGGTCAGCGGTCGCAGTGATACCACCTATGAAGAACGGGTGTTAATGGATTCCTGGTATGTGCATAACTGGTCCGTGTGGATTGATATTGTATATTTGATAAAAACGGTATTGGCCGTTGTGAAGGGAAAAGGAGCGTATTAATGACATACGATTATTTAGTTGTAGGGGCCGGTCCGTTCGGTGCTGTATTTGCTCATGAGGCGCACAAGCGCGGTAAATCCGTTCTTGTCATCGATCGACGTCATCATGTGGCGGGGAATTTATATTGTGAAAGCAAGGATGACATCAATATTCATGTATATGGTGCG
>NZ_AZYX01000021.1:0-80242 GCF_000517785.1 Veillonella sp. AS16
GTTGGCAGGGGTGGCTGGGATCGAACCAGCGCATAACGGAGTCAAAGTCCGTTGCCTTACCACTTGGCGACACCCCTACATTGATTATGATGTGTAGGTTATGGGGTGAGTAGTGGGGATCGAACCCACGCGTAACGGAGCCACAATCCGCCGTGTTAACCGCTTCACCATACCCACCACCTTGTAGGTATCAAAGGCATGTTGCCTTTGTAACAAAAAGAATTATATCGGTTTTAGAGAGTAGTGTCAACACCTTTTTATAACTTTCTCATATTTTCCGGGCGCACAAGGAGTTGACCTTTTATACATAGAAAATCCTCTTTTATATATTTCCGCCTCTTACTATGAGAATTGTTTCATTTCAATACTCAAAGACTCGTACCAATATATAAAAGAGGATTTAACTATTTATAGGTTATCACTTCTTAGGCAAGTATGCTTTCACAAAATTAGGCAATGCAAAAGCCGCCTTTTGAATATCCTGATTATAATATTGAGTTTCAAAATTTTGTTCGCGATTAGGCGTCCACGTTAAAGGATCAAAGGTTTTAGATCCCAACGTAAAGCAATGCATGCCCGCCGGATAAATCGGAATAAACGCCATGTAGAGTCGCGCAATCGGAAAATGGCTGTTAACATATCCGAACACCTTTTTCACCAGCGGTTGATGCAACATAGGTGATTCTGTCTGTTGCACAAATAAACCGTCCTTTTTTAGCGCTTTCAGAGTATTCTTATAAAAATCTTCAGTAAACAGGCCTTCCCCCGGACCGATCGGGTCGGAGCAGTCCACGATAATAACATCATAGTAGTCTTCGGCTTCCGCCATGAATCCTATACCGTCACCGATTTTCACTGTCAGCTTAGGGTTGTTCTCAATCATAGCTTTAGCGATGGTTGGCAAATATTGTTTTGCCAATTCCACAACCTTGCCGTCGATTTCAACCATTGTTACTTCTTTCACACAGTCATGGCGCACACATTCCCGTGCCACACCGCCATCGCCGCCGCCGATAATCAACACGCGTTCCGGACTAGGATGTAAAAACAAAGGTACGTGACTCATCATTTCATGATAGATAAATTCTTCGCGCTCGGATGTTTGGAATACACCGTCCAACGCGAGCATCATTCCATATTCTTTGGACTTAAATACTTCGATTTTCTGAAATTCAGACTCACCGGAATATACGACCTCTTCCGCCTCGGCACTGAGACGCAAATAAGGTGTCTGCTCCTCTGTAATCCATTGACTCACGATAAATACCTCCTACTGCTTACAACCTACTGTTAAAAACCTATTTGACTATAGAAAATTAATACAATTACATAATAGTGAACTTAACTATATATACTCGACTAATTAATAATATAACGCATCGCAGAAAGCTGCGATGCGTATAGAACAATATCGATAACCTTATACGCCCTATCCCTTGCGACTGATATAGCAGAAGCCGCCACCTAAAATGGTATCTTTCATCCAATTCGCTAATGAAAAGTCACGAATTTCACCTTCGTCAAAGATGCCGCAACGAATATCGTCACCAGCGTTAAAAATCTTATAAATAGGAACCCAATGCCATGTGTAAAGAGCTCGTTCCTTACCTTTATGACGATTCAAAAATGCTACGGGCACATCTTGCGCCAACGCATCACGGATAAATTTAGCTGCCGCTTCCACCTCTACACGAGAGGCACAGAACGGAGAGACAGTAAGCATATGTACCTCATAAGGTAAACTTTCATCACCTAAAAGGCGATCCAGGCCACGTTCCATCCATTGCGTTTTATATAAACCGCCACCAAAACGCGGTTTAACATAATTCCACACCAGATTCATGCGTTCTAATGCAAGCGCCTGATCAGATGTAGTCGCAACATCGAGCAACCCATCTCGAAACTGTGAATAGCTCAATACTTGTGTGGCCGTCGTCGGACCGCAACCGGCCAAACGTTGCCACTCGTCCTTAAACCATTCCTGATCATAACCATGTGATATCTTACCGTTCACATCGATATATAACCACTCAGGATGTTTAATCGATACATCAGTCATCTTACTAGCCTTCAATTACTTCTACGGTTTCCATAATATCTCCTTGATGGATACCGTCCACAACATCCATGCCTTCAATCACTTTACCGAATACGGTATGCACGCCATCTAAATGAGGTTGCGGTTCATATACGATAAAAAACTGACTGCCGCCCGTATTAGGACCGCGATGTGCCATGGACAAAGCGCCTCTTTCATGTTTATGAGGATTACCGATCAATTCGTCTTTAATTGTATAGCCGGGACCGCCTGTACCATTTCCCATAGGACAGCCGCCTTGTGCAACAAAGCCGGGAATAACACGATGAAATGTAAGGCCGTTGTAAAAGCCCTGCTTAATCAGCTCAACAAAATTTTCCACCGTACCAGGTGCTTCCTTATCAAATAGTTCAATTACAATATCGCCGCCATTAGCCATATGAATTTTTGCTTGTTTCATTGTTCAGGTACCTCCAAAATCGTACGCAACACATGGGCTGCTAATATAAAACCCGCCACAGGTGGCACAAAACTGCATGTACCGGGGCTCGTTTCATCGCCCCGAAACTGTGGCTTCGTCGGTTTTTCTGCAGAAAATAAAACTAACTGTTTTTTTATGCCTCGTTTTTTTAGTTCTCGCCGCATAACGCGTGCCAACGGACACGTATGGGATTTAGAAATATCGGCAATCATCAGTTTTTCAGGATAAAAACGGTTTCCCCCGCCCATGCAGGAAATTACGGGGATACTTTCACGTTGACACACCTCGATAATATTGATCTTTGCCGTCACCATATCAATGGCATCGATAACATAATCGACACGCAAACTTTCAATAAAACCGGGATGCGATTCCTCCGTATACATTATATCGTGTATTTCAACGACTGCATCAGGATTAATGGAAAGAGCGCGTTCCTTAGCGACCTCCACCTTGCGTCGACCTATGGATGCATAGGTCGTAATCATCTGACGATTTAAATTGCTGGGTGCAACCGAATCCCCGTCGATTAAAACTATACGCCCCACACCGGCACGAACAAGTGCCTCTAAAGCACCGCCTCCGACACCGCCTACCCCAAACAGGGCGACAGATGTATCTTTCAACGTGTCGATTTTATCCGCTCCCACTAACCATTCGAGACGCGTCAGCATATGTTCCATTAATATTTACCTGACGGAATAATCTCCGTCCAATACCCATCAGGATCCGCAATAAAATAAATACCCATATCCGTATTTTCATAAGCTACGACACCCATGTCTTTATGTTTTTTGAGCGCCGCCTCATAATCATCCACATAGAAGGCCAAATGGAATTCATTATCCCCTAAATTATAAGGGCGATCCCAATCGCGCAACCATGTGAGTTCAAGCTCATGTGCCGTATAAGGGCTCTTCAGATACACGAGGATGAAAGCACCGCTTGGATCCTCCAGCCGACGGGACTCCTCCAATAGTAATGCTTCTTTATAAAAAGCAAGACTCTTGTCTAAGTCCTTCACATTGATATTATTATGAGCAAAAGAAAACTTCATAGAAACTCCTTTATAAATACAGTATGTTTTTGTAGGAATTATCCTTCTATAATAGTATCACATTTAGCAATTCCATACCATATATTGTAAATCACGGTATCTGTCATATTCCACAACGGATATAACCATTTTTACATCAAATATATAATCCGCCTAATTAATAACGAACCGCGCCGTACTGCCAGCATCGCCACGAGTTACTTCAAGATGTGCCGGTATACGGGATTTCAACTCAGGCACATGGGATATAATGCCGATGAGGCGTCCCGACGATTGTAGTTGCACCAAGGTTTCCATCGCCAGTTCCAACGTATCCGGATCCAAAGTACCAAACCCTTCATCGATGAAAATCGTATCCATATGGATTCCGCCTGCATAACTTTGAATAACATCCGCCAAGCCTAAAGCTAGCGCCATAGATGCGAGAAATGTTTCTCCGCCGGATAATGTATTCGCCGGCCTCGACTGACCCGTGAAAGCATCCATCACGGCTAAATCAAGCCCCTGCTTACCTCGTCCGCCGCCGGTATAGTCGGACCGCTCTAATGAGTAACGGCTGCGACTCATTCTCTGCAATCGTAAATTCGCCGCGTATACCACTTCATCCAAGATAGCACCTAATACATAACGCTCAAAGGTAACATTTTTAAAGCCTTGTGCTCCGCCATTCGCTAAATCATTAAGACGTCCGAGGAATTCCACTTCATCACGAGCTTCACCCATAGCCGCATCAAGGACTTCTAATTTCCCGAGAGCATCCTCTATTTGTTTTGATTCCTTGTCCCATGTGGCAAGAGCGCCTACTATATCATCACGGGATTGTACCGCGGCTTCATACATTTCATCAGATACCATATCTTCAGGCTTTACTGTTGAATCCGATTTCTTTTGTGCCGATTCATATACGGCTTGTGCCTTCTGATAATCATCATCTAATATTTTTAACTTCTCACGATACGTATCGCATTGTTCATAGTCCGCCAATTGTTCTTCAAATTCAGACTCTACCAAGTCTATCGCCGCAAGAGACTGTTCGTACGCTTTACGAACAGTTGCTAAAGATTCTGCCTCCTGTTTAACCTGAGATGTGAACGTATCAACACGACCTTTATCACCGCTAACCGTTTGTCGTGCGCTTTCCAGTCGCGTTCGAGCCTTCGTGACATCCTCATCGTATGTGCTTAACTCCGCCTTCAAGTTCGTCAACTTTGTCCGCCAAGTATCGATATCATCTATACGCAAATTAACCGATAGCGTATCCGTCTTCGCCTGAACTGTTCCGATTTTCACATCTAATCGGTGAGCCTCTGATGCAACAGTATCCTTAGCCTTTTCTAAATCAGAAACCTCCTTCTCCGCAGCAACAAGTTCCTCTTCTTTGTGGCGAAGTGTATCCTGCAGTACCTCGGTATCCGTACGCAACGCTTCCAATCGAATCACATCAGCTTGCAAAGACGTATAGGTATCATCGAAAGCATCAGCAGAAAATCCGTCGATCATAGAAGCAATATCATCTTGTTGTTTATCAAGAGTTGCTTCAGTTTCAGCTATTCTCTGCACCAAAAACTCTTTCGCGCCCTGCTCCTTCGCCAACGTTTCTACCAAATCCTGATATAACTTCCGAGCCGCGTCCACTTCTTTCTTCGTAGGATATAACTCCGGCTTCTTCGCCAGCGCAGGATGTTCCAACGAACCGCACACAGGGCACGGTGCGTTATCTTTTACAAGGTCTGCCAGTTCATAAGCGCGCCCCTCCTGTAACAAATGTTCCAAGCGCTCCAACTGTACTTTAGCGGAATGCACCTCATTATCTAATTTAGACAATCTCTCGACTTTACTATCCATAGCATGTGAAAGTGTCTGCCATTCAGACTGTACTGTTTTAAAAGTATCCAGTACAGACATTCTGTCCTTTACGGTATGAATCCGATCAGTTTCTTTTATATCTGAACTTATCTTGTCCCGCAAAGTTTGTATCTCATGTTGTAGATTTTGAACGTTCTCCCGTCCGATCAAAGCGGCTTTCTCAGCTTGTACCACATCATACTCGGCACGTTTTTTTATTAAAGAATCAAGTTCCTTTTGAGTCGACTCTAATTCTATCAAGCTTTCAGCCTGCTGTTCCCAGTACGTCAACGTTACCCGATTTTCCTGCATCACATCCGACTGCGCCTGTAGCACCTCATAAGCTTTACAACATTGGGCCTCAACCGCTTGAGCTGTAACCAGTGACGTCTGTGCCTCCGCCAAGGTCTTCTCTAACGTATGTAAGTTGTCCGCCTTATTTTTATATTGTTTATATAATTCATATACAGGCGTTAAGGCCGTCAAGAACTGTACTTGCTGAGCCAGTTTACATCGCTCCGGTTCTTTCGCTTTCACCTTATCCAGAGCGGTTTGTGCATCAAGCAAAGACTGTTCTACCTGATTATATAAAGCCCATCTGTTACGCAATGCATCATGATCCGCAACAATGCGCACCGCCTCATCACGTTGTTTCTCAAGTACATCGCGTTGCGGTACGCGGGACGCCAATAATTGCCGTACATGCTCTATCGTCAATATCGGTGTATCTTCATCGTGGGGAATCGATTGCAAAACAATCTGCTGTTTAGTCAGATTTTCCTCAATTCCCTGCTTGGCCGATTCGTACGCCTCCTTTAAAGCCTCTTGTAATCTTCGGTACAACTCGGTTCTAAACAGCGTATGCAATAATTCTTCACGTTCACCCGTAGACGCGACCAGTAATTTTCGAAATTCTCCTTGCGGTAAAAGAACAACCTGTAAAAATTGGTCCTTCCGAAATCCGATAATGCTTTGAACGGATTCACGTACAGCTGCCGCCGCTGTGGCAATCACCTGCCATTCACCGTCCTTCATGGCATACACGGTCGCACTGGCACTCTGTTCACGCATACCGGTGCCCCGTTTCTTTGCCACCAACTGCTTCGGTAATCGCTCTATGCGATATTCTTTTTCTCCGATGGCAAAGGTGAATTCAACGCGCGTCATCGTATGAGGTTCCGCAAAATCGCTACGTATGGCATCCGTCTTGCGTACTTCTCCGCTGGGCTCGCCATATAACGTATATACGATGGCATCCAGAATAGATGTTTTCCCCGCCCCCGTAGGACCGGAAATGAGAAACATCGAATGACCTTCCAGTGTATTAAAGTCCAATGATATCGTATCGCGATACGGACCGAAGGCCTGCATAGTCAATGATATAGGCTTCATTTAGTCCTCCTTTACGATACGATCCCACAAAGAATTGATATAGGATGTTTCCCGCTCCGTCAACGGCTGTTGCCAGACAGACTCGGCGAATTGATTGAACAGCTCCCGCTCATTAAGCGATTTAAAAATAGGATCCGATATTTCCGCCGTCGGCATTGCAACTCGGCCGACCAGCTCAATAGTCATACACTGATGATACACTTGCCGCAACTTTGCCATTCCATCCATTATTGGCATCGTATCGAGCAGGCGAACCTGTACATAATCATCACGATGTGCATTTTGAAGAGCTGTACTATTCAACAAATCTTCAAAATATCCTTCAAGAATCACCACATCCCGCTTCGCCTCAACAGGAATGGTATCAACCTCAACACGTCCTTTCCCATCCATATCGACAATGGTGAAAGATTTTTTCTGCGCATGTTCATCAAAGGAATACTTTAATGGAGATCCGCTATAACGAATATAGTCCGCCCCCATGCGTTGCGGTCCATGCAAATGACCGAGAGCCGTATAGTGAAAGTCTTTAAATACAGCCGAATTAACCATCTCGCTGCCCCCAAGCGATAAGGTGCGCTCTGAACCGCCTACATCGCCACCCATCACAAAGGCATGACTAAGTGCGATAGAACGCATACCGTTCGGAACCTGACTCTGCAGATGTTCACTCCAGGCCTGATACATATGGTCATAACTATGAAGATTAGTAACCGGCTCCTCGGCAGGTATACTTTCACCAAGTCCTAGACTAGCCGCTATACGCCTCGGCTCGCTAAAAGGCATCGGACAGATTGCCACCGCCCCATCGGAAGCCTCGAAAACATAGGGTTCCAATGAACGTTGCGGAGCCCCCCAGATATGAATACCGGAACGGCCGAGCATCGAACGGCCGACCTCGAGCCGTTCCGCCCCATCGTGATTTCCGCTGACCACAAACAAGGGAATCTTATAATCCATGGCGAGGCGGGTAATGATGGAATCCCATAATTCAACAGCCTCCACAGGCGGTACCGCACGATCGAATACATCGCCCGCCAAAAGCACTCCATCTATTTTTTCATCACGAAGGATATGGAAAAACTGATGTTCTAACACATGGGCCTGATCATCTGTTAAGTATTGACCGTAAAAGATACGCCCCAAATGCCAATCCGCCGTATGTAACAAACGCATAACAAGCCGCCCTTCCCCAAACTAAAATAACAATCGATTCATTACCCTTATTATACAATGAACGCCATCACAATACATCTCGCTAAAATCATGACGTATACTCTATAGGCCTATATGGCCTGTAGACATTATATGACCTGTAAACATTATATGTACTTCTTAAATACTGTATCTGCTTTGTGTAACTCTTTTATCAAAACGTTAACCGCTACATATAAAATCAAGATTAAGCATTTTCAACGATGGAGCGAAGCATGCTGATTTCTCGTGCATATCCGTCCAATTCATTAGGCGTCTCCAAATAAAACGGCAAATTCGTCAACTTCGGATGGGTGACAATTCTTGCGATAGCATCGATGCCGATATGCCCTTCTCCGATTTTTTCATGACGATCCTTATGAGCACCGCGAGGATTTTTAGAATCATTGAGATGAATTGCCTTTAAACGGTCTAGTCCTACAAATCGGTCAAATTCATCAAGCACGCCGTCCAAATCATCTATAATGTCATAGCCTCCTTCGTGAATATGGCAGGTATCGACACAGACGCCCATATATTCTTTCAGTTTAACGCCATCGATGATGCGGGCAATTTCTTCAAAACGGGAACCCACTTCAGTACCTTTCCCCGCCATCACTTCCAGCAGAACCGTGGTCTTCATGCCGGGAAACAGCATTTCGTTCAAACAGTCGACGATATATTCAATTCCTTGATCCACGCCTTGCTTCACATGACTGCCCGGGTGAAAGTTATACATCTGCCCCGGCAGATATTCCATGCGCTCCAAATCCTCCATCATAGACTGTTTAGCAAAATTTCGTAAATTCTCCTTCGCCGCACACGGATTATATGTATACGGCGCATGTGCTAAAATCGTTCCGAAGTTATGTTCCTTCATATATGCATCAAGAGCGTTCATATCTTCAACATCTAATGCACGCATGCCGCCACCACGAGGGTTGCGGGTAAAATATTGGAACGTATTGCCACCGATAGCGGTCGCTTCTTTCCCCATATGTAAATAACCTTTACTGATTGATAAATGACTACCTATAACGAACATAAAACACCTCTAACCTGAAAAATTCTTAAAATCTTACAATCTATCAATAATACACCTAACATAAATCTATAAACCAAAATGAATCGTCCCTGTATTAAAACTATAAAACCCCTACCGTGAAGGCAGCCCTTCAACGACAGGGGTTATGTATTAATGACTTTCTTTTTTAGCACAGGCCGGGCAAACACCTTCAAAGGTAATGTGTTGACCTATAATTCGATAATCGCTGCCTTGATTAGCAATCTCCGAGATAGCTTTCAAATCGACGCCCATTAAATCCTCCACCTTGTTGCAGCGAATGCAACGGATGTGGCAATGGTCCTCCGTATCCCAATCGTAATGAGCCCGTTCATCACCGACCTCTAAAATTTTCACAAGACCGATTTTTTCAAAAATCTCCATTGTCTTGTATACGGTGGCTAAACTCATGCTTGGATGTTCCGGACGCAATGTATGATACAACATTTCTGCCGTCGGATGATCATGATGAGCACGCAAAGCATCATAAATCGCAATACGCTGTGGTGTTACCTTAAACCCCTGACTACGTAAAATCTGTGCGATATCCATAATAATCTACCTTTCTCCACTTGGAAATCTACAAGGTATTGGCCATTATCGGCCATTTACAAGAAATAATTGTTCTTTATTATAGCAAAATTCTCACCATTTATCAAGATAAACAGTAGCAAGTATTAGGTAATAAAAAATGTGGATTGCCCAAAAGCAATCCACATCATATCAATCTTTAAAGTACGGCTTAAAGCCTTCCCCTTGATGGCGTTGTTTCTTCTCACCGCGTGGACGATCAAACTTTCGATCATCACGGCGACGGTCACTTCTACGATCACCTTTGCGGTCATCACGACTGCGACGAGAACGATCTCCATCTCGACGACGATCACCGTCACGACGGCGACGGTCGCTGCGACCGCGACTGCTATCACGGCGACGACGTACGCGCAACGGTTTTTCCTCCGTAATATTAACAGGGGTCGTATCCGGTTCCTTTGTCAACAATTTAAGAGCCGCTGCTAACAGCGTTACGGAATCCGTATCGTTCAACAACTCCTCGGCACTCGTTTTAAACGGCGCCAATGCCTCTAAATTATCCGTCATTTCAACGAGGCTTTCAATTGCCAAACGTTGTTGACCTTCAAGGACTTCACCTAAGGAAGGTGCACGACGGCGTGCGATTTTACGTTTCGTTAAACGCTCGATAGCATGTAAATGCTCCATTTCACGAGGAATAACGAACGTGAAAGCTTGACCCGCCTTACCGGCACGGCCTGTACGACCTACGCGATGTGTATAGCTTTCAGGATCTTGAGGCATATCATAGTTATATACGTGAGACACGCCGGAAATATCAAGACCACGAGCCGCTACATCCGTAGCGACAAGAATATCGATAGTGCCTTCACGGAATTGGCGAATTACGCTGTCCCGTTTTTGCTGAGACAAATCGCCATGGATGCCTTCCGCCATGTAACCGCGTTTCTTAAGACCTTCCGTCACTTCATCAACACGGCGTTTCGTACGCGTGAAAATGATAGCGAGGTCAGGTGTCTGAATATCAAACAGACGGCAAAGAACATCAAATTTTTGACGGTCCTGTACTTCGATATAGTATTGTTCAATCAAGTCCATCGTCACTTGAGTCGGTTTCATGCGAATCAAGATCGGCTCTGTTAAATACGTTTCAGC
Source organism: Veillonella sp. AS16 (assembly GCF_000517785.1). Classification (NCBI taxonomy): domain Bacteria; kingdom Bacillati; phylum Bacillota; class Negativicutes; order Veillonellales; family Veillonellaceae; genus Veillonella; species Veillonella sp. AS16. Next base: position 10,760 of record NZ_AZYX01000021.1, read on the forward strand.
CAATTGTTGAATGGCTTTCGGCATCGTAGCAGAGAACAACAATGTCTGATGATCTTCCGGGATAGCCCCTAAAATTTTATTGATGTCATCAACAAAGCCCATGTTTAACATTTCATCGGCTTCGTCCAATACGACAACTTTCACATGGTCAAAGTGGATGGAACCGCGATCCATATGGTCCATCAATCGGCCCGGTGTGGCAACGATGATTTGAGGGTTCTTTTTCAATGCACGGAACTGACGACCGATATCTTGACCGCCGTAAATAGGCAAGGCCGTGATATTCGTGTACTGAGCCATTTTGTTAAGCTCTTCAGCTACTTGAATAGCTAATTCTCGTGTAGGGGATAAAATCACTACTTGAACGTGACGCTCGTTCCCGTCTACGCGTTCCAATACAGGTAAGCCGAATGCGGCTGTCTTGCCGGTGCCTGTTTGAGCCTGACCGATCATATCTTTACCGCTCATGGCTACCGGGATAGCTTCCTGTTGAATTGGCGTAGGCTCTTCAAAGCCCATATCGTTTAACGCTCTTAGAACAGGTTCGCTAATCATTAATTGTTCAAATTTTTCTAACATCTAAATGTGTTTCCTCCTATCGCGCACGAACTATGCGCATTTGAATAGTATAACATATTTCGATGGTGAGCGCTATTAAATTAATAGCCATTTTGAAGTATACCTTTACTACTTGAAAAGTATATTCTTTAATGCATAAGCAGAACCAGCAATACCAAATAATATAGAAAAAATAGCAAAAAGGCCGCGTTTATAATACAAACTATTCCGCTTTTGATAAAAACCTGTACACATTGTAAAAAGCACGAATATGCCCCAAGCAACACCAAAGCGGGCCATAAACGCATAATCTTTGTCAATTAGAAATTTAAAATTTAATAGAACTATACTTATAATTGCAATTATTGCTAAATACTTGGTTAAATCGCCAAAAGCCCTATGCCTTTTGATATATTCATACTCTTCATCAATGACACGTTTACTGATCTCAAGTTTATATAACCCCATAGATAACATCATAGATGTGAAAATCCAAATATATCCTAACATTTCAAGTTTGCTCATTGTTTATCAACTCTCTTTTACAATACACATTTACATGGTCTAAATTATAACATACAGGGCTTTCCCATATATAAACCGACTTTTCTCTTATTAAAAGCAAAGAAGGCACCTCCTAAGTGGCGCCCCTTTATTATGTTTTATTGGAAAGTAGTGTAGTATTAGCCTAAGATAACAAAAACAATATACAGTTTCTATTTAGAATAGTACCTTCCTAAACGCATAAGCAAACACGATCATCCCCCATAATACAGAAAATATTGCAATAAGACTCCGTTTAAAATATACACTATCTTTCTTCTGACAAAGCCCTGTAAGCATTGTAAAAAAGAAGAAAAACAACCAAACACTGCCATAACTGACTATAAATTTATAATCTTTGTCGATTATAAATTTAAGATTTAATATTATTAAGCTTATAATAGAAGTTATAGATAAATACTTTGTTAGGTTACCAAAAACTCTATGCTTTTTTATATATTCAAACTCCTCATCAATGACAACTTTACTAATCTCAAGTTTATATAACCCTATAGATAACGACATAGACATAAAAACAAAAAAATATCCTAATGTTTCAAGTTTACTCATTTTCCCACCATCCACTATATAACTACTTACTCAAATACTGACGAAGTGTTTGATTTTCTAATGGCCCTAATTGTAACGCCTTCCGATTTTTAATTGCATTGATGGCTAATGCTTCAAAAGTATCTTTATCAAACTCAGAAAACTCGTTAAAGGAATTAAACACTATAAATCGTTGATTCAATAAATTAGGTAATACCTCCAAATCTTTCGTTCTTACTCTATCTAGCTCATTTCGTGCATAAGATTCATATCTCTCATCATCTGCATTATTCTTGCTAAACCGACCTATATCAAGCTTATCAGAATAATAGCTATATATAGCCTTCTGATAGAAATCAATTTTAGTCAATTTTCCGAATTCAAAATTATAATAAGCATTATTTCTTAAAATATGCTCACTACCATGCTCACCAATAATAGCCCCTGTAGAAAGATCTACTATATCATTATGCTTAATCTGATTTTCCTTTCTATACGATACATAGAAAGGTAGCTTTATAGGATGTCCAGCGTATAAACTTGTATATCGTTGTTTACTATCAAAAAAGATTTCATGCCATATATCTCTATCACTTTCATCAAGACTAGAAATATTAGGGTATAACTCATCAAGACTCACATTAAATTGCGTTTCTTTAGCATCTATCCGAGGAATGAAAGTGTTATATTTATTTATATCTTTATTCCAAGCATCTAGCAAACTTACATTTTCATCAAAAATACCAATACCGTCTAAAGTTATGTAATAGAGTTTATTATTCACCTCATGAACAGCAACTACATTATCAGCAATCTTACGATTTTCATTGCCATAGTATAATCCGCTCTCTTGAAGTTCACTTAAATGAATCAAACTATTTTTAAAGTCACCACCTACCAAGAAATATATCAATAATCCCCATATGAGGATATAAAGCACTACTATTATGGCAACAATATATCCGATCCATTTAATTACTCTCTTCAAATTCATAATAGCCCTCTATAAATAACACGATTTCATATGGCTACAATTATAACATACAGTATACTTTCACAGACAATAGACTTGTTACATACAAAATAGGCACCTCATTCGAGGTGCCTCTTTATTATAGTTCATCGGAGAAGTTTATATGTTATTAATCTAAATCATAGAATCCCGAAGGTTTATCGCTCAAGTTTACGATGATATTTTTCATTTGAGTATAGTGCTCAAGGATAACTTTGTGAGTTTCACGGCCGATACCGGATTGTTTATAGCCGCCGAACGGAGCGCCTGCAGGGATGGAATTATATGTATTTACCCACATACGACCTGTTTCGATACCGCGAGCTACGCGGATAGCACGGTTGATGTTTTGAGTGAATACGCCACCGCCAAGGCCGTATAAGCTGTCATTTGCTTGTTCGATAACTTCTTCTTCGCTGTGAAATTTGATGACAACGGCTACAGGTCCGAAGATTTCTTCGCGAGCTACGCGCATATCATTTGTAGCATCTGCGATAAGAGTAGGTCTTACGAAGCACCCTTTACCAAGTTCACCATCAGTAACACGCACACCACCGGCTACGACGCGAGCACCTTCTTCTTTTGCAAGGTCTACATAGCTAAGTACTTTGTTAACTTGATCTTCGTAGATCAAGGAACCGAGTTGAGTGGATGGATCCCATGGCAAACCGACTTTCACCTTATCGAATAGTGCGGCAAGTTCAGCTACGAATTTATCGTAAATTGTATCTTGTACGAAGATACGGGAACCGGCACAGCATACTTGACCTTGGTTGAAGAGGATGCCGAGCATTGCCCCATCAAGAGCTTGTTTCCAGTTCGCATCATCAAAGAAGATATTCGCAGATTTACCACCTAATTCCAATGTAGCAGGAATCAAGCGTTCAGATGCTGCTTTATATACATCTAGACCTACCTCTGTAGAGCCTGTGAAAGCAAGTTTGCTGAAACCAGGATGATCAAGGATATATTGACCGGATTTAGAACCTTTACCAGTGATGATGTTTACGACACCTGGTGGCAAGATTTCTTTCAAAATATCGCCTAATACTAAAAGGCTAAGAGATGTGTGGCTAGAAGGTTTGATAACAACTGTACAACCTGCTGCAAGAGCTGGTGCCAATTTCCAAGCGGCCATCAGGAATGGGAAGTTCCAAGGCACAACTTGACCTACAACGCCAATCGGTTCGCGAACAATAAGGCTTAATGTATTTTCATCAAATACTTGTGCAGAACCTTCTTCGGAACGAAGCACGCCAGCGAAGTAACGGAAATGGTCAGCCCCAAGTGGAATATCCACATTCAATGTTTCACGGATAGGTTTACCATTGTCGTATGTTTCAACTTGCGCCAAATGTTCTTTATGCACATCGATAGCATCCGCAATTTTTAACAAATAATCAGCGCGTTCTACTTGAGATACTTTTTTCCATGTTTTGAAAGCTTCTGTTGCAGCCTCTACAGCTCTATCAACATCATCATTCGTCGCCTCTGCACAGATAGCGAGTTGTTCGCCATTAGCAGGGTTATATACATTAAATTCAGCACCGTCAGATGCCTTTACCCATTCATTATTAATTAAAAGTCCATATCTTTCTTTAAGGTTCAAGCTCATTGCATTACCTCCTCTTTAGGAATATGATTTGGAAATTTCCCCTCTGTGATTTCATCATACTCCTTACATCTAAAATTTTCAATTAGATATATTGTTTTCGATATATCTGTTCTGCATTAACATGCATAATTTTTAGCTATATAGAGAAACCGCACCCTCTAAAACCATAGAGGGTGCGGTTTTTGGTATAATGACTTTTAGTCAAGAATGACTATCATTTAAAATCTGTTAATGTAGATTAACTAGATTTCTAATAAATTATGATTTACGACGATCCCCATTGTTACGAGAACCATTATTGCGATTATCATTTTGGCGTCCACCATTATTACGGTTATTATTACGGTTATTATTTCGGTTATTATTTCGGTTATCATTATTTCGACGCTGACCATTGTTATTTCTATGACGATTATTATCGTTATTCTTAGGCTTTTCCGGTTGCAATGCTTTTACAGATAAACCGATACGATTGCGTTTTACGTCAACAGAGATGATTTGCGCTTCGATAATATCACCTACGGCAAGCACATCAGATGGGTGTTGACGGCTGTTGCAAAGCTCGCTGCGATGTAATAAACCATTCGTTTTAAGACCAAAGTCCACGAAAGCTCCGAAATCAACTACATTATGAACGGTACCTTTTACAACTGTACCTACCTTGATATCCTCAAGGCTCACTACGTGTTTCCTGGTCAATGGAGCCGGTAAATCTTCCCGAGGGTCGCGACCCGGTTTAGCAAGAGCCGCTAAAATATCCCGAACAGTCGGCACACCTGCATCAAGTTTTTTAGCTAACCGCTCCGCATCAGCCAACGGAAGTTTCACTTGTAGCGCTTCCAGTTGTGATTTATCCTGAATATCTTTCAGCGTAAACCCCAATTCACCGATAATGCGTTCCGCCAATTCATAAGACTCTGGATGGACAGATGTATTATCTAACGGATTTTTACCATGCTGTAAGCGGAGAAAACCAGCACATTGTGTAAAGGCTGCAGGACCTAAACGAGGTACTTTTAACAATTCCTTACGGCTTTTAAATACGCCGTTCTCCTGACGGTATGCAACAATATTTTTAGCCACAGCACTAGAAATGCCTGCAACATGCTGCAAGATAGCCGGGGATGCCGTATTTAGTTCTACCCCGACGTGGTTTACCACGGTTTCCACCACTTGATCCAATGTATGGGTCAATTGCTTCTGATTTACATCATGTTGGTATTGACCGACGCCGATGGATTTCGGATCGATTTTAACGGATTCCGCCAATGGATCTTGTACACGGCGTGCAATAGATACGGCACCGCGAATGGTTACATCCAGATCCGGTAGTTCATCGATTGCCAATTTCGATGCGGAATACACGGATGCCCCCGCTTCATTGGTGATGATATAGTGACAATCCAGTTTTTCCTCTTCAATCATGGTAGATGCAAACTGTTCCGTCTCATACGACGCCGTTCCGTTACCGATAGACAAGAGCGTTACCTTGAACTTGCGAATCTTATCCGCTAACACTTTTTGCGCTTCTTTACGAAGCTTTTCACTGTTCGTTAAGTAGTAAGCACCATAGTCCAGCACATTACCCTGTTGATCGATGATGGCCATCTTGCAACCCGTGCGGTATCCCGGATCAAGTCCCATGATAACATGCCCTGCTAATGGCGGTTGAAGCAATAAGTTTTTAAGGTTTACGCCGAACACCTTAATAGCTTGTTCATCGGCATGCTCCGTCAATTCATTGCGTATATCACGTTCCAATGCCGGGAAAATAAGACGCTTATAGGCATCCGCTACGGCAGCCGCCTTATATTCACTAAATATGGACTTCGGATTTTTCTCTAACTTTTGAACCATGTAAGCAACATAGGTGTCTCCTGGTACAGTTAGAGCTAATTTCAAAGCACCTAATTTCTCACCGCGATTAACCGCCAAAATACGATGGGACGGCATTTGGCGTACAGGCTCGGCATAGTCCGCATACTGCAGAAATTGCTGCTGTATGTCCTCTCCACCGGATAATTCGGCCTGAATATAGCCTTCATTCCACATCTTTTTACGCAGATATGCACGAAAATCCGCACTGTCGCTGACGATTTCCGCTACGATATCCGATGCGCCTTGAAGAGCCTCTTCCGCGGTCGGTACCTCTTCCGTAATATAGTCCGCAGCAATTGCAAATGGGTCGCCGCTCGTTTCCGTATCCTCGAGCATCATCATCGCCAACGGCTCAAGGCCACGTTCTCGTGCAATCATAGCGCGAATCCGCTTTTTCGGACGATACGGCAGATACAAATCCTCTAACTCTTGTAATTTCGTAGCCGACTCCAAGGCTTTCATCAATTCATCAGTCATCTTCTCCTGATCCGTGACGGATGTGATGATTTCCTGACGGCGTATTTCCAGATTACGCAAATACTTTATGCGCTCCTCAATCGTGCGCAACTGCTCATCCTGCAGCTCTCCCGTCACCTCTTTACGATACCGCGCGATAAACGGCACCGTATTTCCTTCGTCCAACAACTCTACTGCCGCCTGTACCTGCTTCGGCTTAACATTTAATTCACTGCCGATGATGGCAAACATTCTTTCACTCATTTAGCTGCCTTTCTACGATACGTTACAAAACGATGAGGATATTGATTTTTCTCATCTACGATGCCATCCATAACGGATTCAACAAGGAAATCATCCTTTGAAAATTCCGGGAAAAATACATCCCCGTCAAAGTCGTGATCAACCTCGGTGATGTACATAATATCTACATATGGCAAAAACGCTTCATACACCTGGGCACCGCCGATGATATAAGCCGCATCAAGGGTCTTCGATGCTTCCACAACCGCTTCGACGCTATGGAATATATGAACGCCTTCCGGCGCATTAAAACCTTTATCACGAGTAATGACCCAATGCTCCCGATTTGGTAATAAGAACGGTAAGCTTTCAAATGTCTTACGTCCCATGATAATGACATGCCCCGTCGTTTTTTCCTTAAAAAATTTCAAATCATTCGGCAGATGCCAAATCAGTGAATTATCCTTGCCGATGACACGATTACGCGCTACGGCCACGATTAATGCTAACATAGTATTCCTCTTATACAGCCACAGTCATAGATAACTTACCTAAATGCTCATACCCTTCGAGCAAAATATCTTCCGGTGTGAAAGCGTAGAAATCCTTCACCTCCGGATTGATGATAATCTTAGGTGCAGGCAATGCCTGTTCTCGACGAGCCAGCTGTTCACGCAACGCATCCACATGGTTTTCGTAAACATGAGCATTATTAATGACATGAGTAAATTTTCCCGGTTTAAGTCCCGTCACCTGCGCAATCATAAACACAAGAGCCGCATATTGCGCCGTATTGAAAGGGACACCGAGGCCCATATCACCGCTCCGTTGAATGAGCATACAGTTCAAATAACCATTTCCTACATCCCACAGTGTTTCATACGCACAAGGCTGAAGCGCCATATCCGGCAGATCTTCGATATTCCAGAGCGTAACGATCATACGACGGCTGTCAGGATCCTCTTTAATCGTTTTAATAAGGTTATCCAGTTGCTTGTATTTCGCGATTTGATACCCATACGCCTTTCCGATAGTGCCATCTTCGCGCATCCATTCGTCCCACACGCGAACATTCATTTCCTGTAGTTTACGCACATCGTTGGATTGCATTTGCCAAATCCACAACAATTCTTTTACAGCCGTTTTGAAAGCGACGAATTTCGTCGTTAAAATCGGAAATTCCTCCTGCAAATCAAACTGCATGATCTGATGCGGTAATTTGTAAGTCGCCACACCGGTACGATTCTGACCGTAAATCCCATTATTCAAAATATTTTCAATAATACCGAGGTATTGTGTATCTGCTAAACTCATAAATCCCCCTTATATTCAGAAATGGCCTGCAAAAATGAAAGACCATATTTTTTAAGCTTCGCTTCCCCTACACCTTTTACATTAGCGAATTCCCCCAATGTAGTCGGTCTTAAATTAGCTAAATCGATGAGCACCGTATCGGGAAAAATAAGGTACGGTCTGAGGTTTTCCTCTTCAGACAACTTTTTGCGATGTTGCCGTAAATACTCAAAGAGCCCACCTGCAGCATTCCGTGTCCCCGCCGTTCCCGTACGCGTAGAAACTTTGCTGCGGCGAGATGGCACGGATACATGTTGTCTGATTTCCTCCACCTCTTTACGTCCCGCCAAGACCTCTTCAGCACCGGCCGTCAATGACAGAACCGGATATTTTCCACCGGAACTGTGCAGATAACCGGATGCTACAAATTGCTGGATAAGGCCTTTTAGAGATTTTTCATCCACATCGCTGAGAGCACCGAACACCGGCAATGCATCGTGTCCGGCACGTGTAATCCGCTCCGTCCGTTCGCCTCTGACAATGGCGACAATCATCGTCGCCCCGTAGTGTTCTTCCGTTCCCATAATAGCACGGAAAACGGCCTTCGCCTCTCGCGTCACGTTGACGCGCTCATTATCCCCCTTACAAGAACTGCAGTTATCACAAGATGTCCAGACAGTGCTTTCACCAAAATAGCTAAGCATATATTTACGCAGACAGGAACTGCAGAAACAGTAATCGATCATGGCCTGCAACTTACGCATCTCTATCTCTTGCCGGATCGGGGACTCAATGGACTGCTCAATCAGATATTTATGCACCTGCACGTCTTGACCGCTGTAGAGAAGAATACATTCCGCCGGCGCTCCGTCACGGCCGGCACGGCCCGCCTCTTGATAGTAGGATTCCATATTGCGCGGCATCTGGTAATGCAATACATAGCGCACATTACTCTTATCGATACCCATGCCGAAAGCGTTAGTCGCCACCATGACCTGTAACGTATCATCTGCATACGCATTTTGCATTTTATGACGCACCTCATCGGACAAACCGCCGTGATAGTAACCGGTCTTGATGCCGGCACGGGTCAAATTATCATAAACACGTTCCACATCCTTACGGGTGGAACAATAAATAATGCCGTTTTCACTCATATGTTGACGCACATAATGCACCACATAGTCCATGCGCTTCGGCGTGCGAATAACGGAAAATGACAAGTTCGGCCTGTCAAATCCCGTTACATACACATTCGCCTCCTGCAATCCCAGCAACTGCTTAATATCATTTTCTACGGACTTTGTCGCCGTCGCCGTGAAAGCGCCGATAACAGGTCGTTTCGGCAACGAACGCAACCATTCACCGATGAGTCGATATGACGGTCTGAAATCATGGCCCCACTCGGAGATACAATGCGCCTCATCCACGATGACCTGTGCAATCGGTAACGCCCGCAACACATTACAGAAAAAATTGGATCCCAATCGCTCCGGTGCAATGTACAGCAGTTTAATCTTACCGCTTCGCACCTCATACATGGTCTTATTGAACTCGGCCTGCGTCAAAGTACTGTTGATGAGAGCCGCCGGAATATTCTGCACCACCAGGCCGTCCACCTGATCTTTCATAAGTGAAATAAGCGGTGAAAACACAATAGTCAGCCCCGATTTGCAAAGGGCCGGTATCTGAAAGCAAATAGACTTCCCTGCACCTGTCGGCATGATACCGATGACGTCCTCATCGCGTAAAAGAGAAGCAACCGGTGCTTCCTGAGCCGGACGGAAAGAGGTATACCCGAAATATGTTTCCAACATGCGCAAGGCCTGTTTAGATATCATTTCGTTCATCCCCCCTTTCATCGCTATTTACGGTACATCGTCAGAACGAAAATAATTCAATATACCGTTATTTAAATCATCTCATTGTATTATTTTAGCATATTACAAGTAATTCTTTCAGCATATCCGGATAATTATCTTTCCTGAAATATTCTATCCGAATGCAAAGTAGCCAGCCCCTATCGATTGAGTACTTTCACAGTCATAAGAGTCAAAACGTTGCGGCAATATGCATTTTATCCACTGTAAAAGCTCATTATATGGTACAATAATAACTACGTATTAATACTATAGAATACAAAACACCTAAGGAGGTCTTATATAGGCATGACACAGGACAATTTAATGATCATAATCGCCTTTGCCTTGTATTTAGGACTCATGATGTATATCGGGGTCTATTATTATCGCAAATCGAACAGCATCGGGGATTACATTCTCGGGGGACGTCAGTTAGGACCATGGATTACCGCCCTCAGCGCAGAGGCATCGGATATGAGCGGATGGATGCTCATGGGGGTACCGGGACTGGCGTATACAACGGGGATTTCCGGTGTATGGATTGCCGTAGGGCTCACCTTAGGAACCTGGGCGAACTGGAATTTCGTATCGAGACGACTGCGCAATCACACCGAAGTGGCCAGCGACAGTTTAACCTTGCCGGATTATCTGAAGAACCGATTTCACGATCAATCTCATTCGGTAGCGGTTATTTCCGCACTATTCATCCTGATTTTCTTCTTGATTTATACATCATCCGGCTTTGTTGCGGGCGGCAAATTATTCAATACAATCTTCGGCCTGGACTACACCACGTCTCTATTTATTACCGCAGGCATCGTCGTATTCTATACATTCCTCGGCGGATTTCTCGCCGTATCCTGGACGGACTGCATTCAAGGGGCACTGATGTTCTTCGCCATTCTCGCCGTGCCGATTACAGCGGCTATGTACCTCGGCGGTCCGATAGAAACATTCCAGCTCATTCAACACGAATTTCCTCAAGGATTAAGCCTGTTCGGAGATACAACGGATTTGTTCGCTTGGGTAATCGGTCTGATTTCCGCTCTCGGCTGGGGGCTCGGATACTTCGGGCAGCCTCACATCTTAGTTCGCTTCATGGCCATCTCCGACGCGCGTGAACTCAAAAAATCTACAAACATCGCCATGGTATGGGTTATATTATCCCTCTTGGCGGCGATTTCCGTAGGTCTCATCGGCCATGTATATCTGTTGCCTGATAAATTAGTCGGCACCGATGCGGAAACGATTTTCCTCATCATGACGGAACGCTTATTTACACCATTTATAGCAGGTCTCATCTGGTCCGCCGTTCTCGCCGCCATCATGAGTACCGCATCCGCGCAGCTCTTGGTAACCGCTTCGGCTATCGCCAATGACTTTTATGCCAACCTCATTCATCCTAAAGCATCGGATAAAGAGCTCGTCCTGGTAAGTCGTGCAATCGTGCTCATCGTAGCACTCATCGCCATCTATATGGCGATGGATCCGAACAGCTACATCTTGACGATGGTCGCCTATGCATGGGCAGGCTTCGGCGCCGCCTTCGGTCCGGCCATTCTGTTCTCTCTATTCTGGAAACGCATGACTCGTCATGGCTGTCTTGCAGGCATCATCGTAGGCGGTCTGACGGTCCTTATTTGGAAACAATTTGAGCCCTTCGGCCTTTACGAAATCGTACCGGGCTTTATCTTCTCCTCCATCGCCATCTATGTGGTAAGCTTGATGGGCAAAATACCGCCGAGACCTGTTTTAAAGGATTACAAAGAGGCAGAAAAAATGCATGTTCTATAATTTAAAATAGCGATTTATTATACCTATAAAATATGCTGTATAACAAAAAAGATAGTCGATTCTCCGAACTGAATCTCCCATATCAGAAATATAAATCTGACATCGGACATTCAGTTCATCATGAATCAACTATCTCTTTTTATTTTATACAGTTTTTACAACCGAACCGCATCATATAGCCGGCAATCGGTGTCTACACAACACAACTTAACACAATACATATTCATATTCATATTCATATTCATTTACATATTCATGATAATGATAATGCAAATGGTATCGTTACAATGTATGTCATTCTACGAATATTGGTTAAGCCCTTCCTGAATGGCCTGCTTTATCTCGGTTACCAACGACTTAGGTGTAAGCACCTTCACACTTTGCATGTATTGAAGCGCCCAATACTTAAACGCCTCACGATTAACCCGCACATGACATACAACCTTTGACTTCGTCACTTTCGTGAAATTCACATTCCCGTCAAACCAGTCCAGGATCTGATTAACAATGTCTCGCTTTGCCTGAAAGCTGACTGAAATCGACTCTCCGCCGAACATATAAATATGCTCTTTCATATATTGAGTCACATTAAATACACGTAATTGTTCGTATCCTTTAATTTGACGTAACAGCTTCCGGTTCATAGGCAAAATCTTAACCTGACAGATACGATCCATACGCAATGTAGCCATGTCATCATGATTATCATGATTACCGACAAGATAATATTGTCCGTGGTTCATAACCAGTTGAAAAGGATTGAACACATACTTTTTCGGCTTGCCGTCGGAATCGAGATTTACATGTAATTTCTTATCCACATCAGGTTGGCAATAAGATAATGAAATTTTCCTCCCTGTTTGTATCGCCGTTTCTATGAGGTCAATATTAAGGAAAAGCTCCTGTCGTTTAGGCAGATACCCCGTAGGACTTTCAATATTGTTACCATGAGAAATAAAATGCGGACTGCCTAATTTCGATACGCGTTCAATCAGGTCCTTCCTCTGTGCCGCCGAAATATGACGCGATGCCAAAAGACCATCTACCAACAAACGCAATTCCGAATCCTCAAAAGGATGAATCATATAAAAATCGGTCCGTCTGACAGTACCGTCCGTCCCCATTGCAGACTCTTCACATTCGATACCGAAATCACCGGCTTCATAAAGATCATTTAGGTGACGGCCTAATGTTTTCCGATCCACAGATACTTCATACTTCGCGATCAGTTTATTGCGTATCTCCTCCTGAGACAACGTATGATTAGCATCTGTTTCACTTCTCAGGATTTCCAGTATATATACCAGAATAGCCTTCTTAGATGCCATAAAAACTCCTTTTACAAATATACAATTTATTGTATCATTCCCAACACGCGAATGATGTACACAAAAATACCCATACATAGTATACCATACGCTTCATGATTAATTCATCTATTTTTCATGAACTTTATCGATTGATTTATATTAATTTGTCATTCTATAATACCTAAATGTAATAATGATTTAAACCACGGGCAATACAAAACCCGCTATAGCGATAATTAACAGCTCATGCAACTATCACTATAGCGGGTTATTCCCTCTACTAAGGCCTTATACAGTTATATCAGGAAACGGATTCAGTCTGCTTATTTCTAACGTAACCTAATTGTTCCATACGCTTTGTCAGTTCCGTGTAAAAGGCCTCAGCCATGGCGGTCTGATTTTTTCCCGACTGCGCCTTATCCGCATTAAAAAGAACATCCTTAATTTGACGAATTACGGTAGACCTGGACTTCGGCCGACTCAACAATTCCATAAAGAGCAAGTCCTCCGAAGAAATGTCCCCGATAGCATCGTTAAACAGATTCGCCCCATATACATACTCATCGCCGCCGTCCACAATAGCTTTCACAAATCGCGTAAAACGTTCCGGGATGTATGAAAGTCCATCCATAAACTCCTGTTTCTGCGGGAAGGTCTTATAGAACCGGATACCTCCGCGCACCATGTGTTCTACAATGGCCTTATACAATGCGCATACTTCACCCTCCAATGTAGTATCATCATCATGTAAGGCATCATGTGCAGCTTTTAAAACGGCAAGTGCCTCGATCATAGTAAAGGTTCCTCCGTCCTTTATAAGGGCTTGGAATGTATCGCGCACAATGTCATTATCAAACATCGCCAATGCCTCTTCATCAAAAAGGATTTGAAATGTAAATCCATTAATGATGGTCCGCACAGGTACACTATTGACCTTCGACGGGTCGGACACATCATAGTTAAGATTCTTGGCGGCCTCAGCCTTACAGAGAATAGACTTGCGGAATGTGGTATCCAAAATGAAATCCAAATACTGTTCCTGTACCACATGATTTTCCGGCGCCAATTTCTCCAGCTGCTCCGCCATGCTTTCATCATAGGTACGAACCATGGACAGTGTCAAATCAGCATCACATACATAGGCGAGATTATGACGTTCCAAGTGATCATTGAATTGATAAAAATAACACGGATTGTTGTGCGGTTCCAAATGGTCATGCCCAACGTAATAATCGTCCTTTTGCATAACGGACTTTAGAGCGCCAAGAAACTTGATATTCCGCTCTGTTAAATTTTCGTAGTTAAGGATTTGAGATCCCACAAAACTGCCCACCGTTTTACCGCGCTTCACCTTCTCCTTATGAGTCAGTTGAGCCTGATCACGATTTGCAAACACCATCAACTGACGAACCTCGTCCATCGTATGCCATCCCGGATAAGCATTGTAAGATACATAAGCAAGACCGTCATCCGTCAAATGATTTTCGATAATTTCAAGAATCTTGTCCTTCATCGCGTCATCGACCCATGAATAGAGGCCATGCGCAATAATATAGTCAAAGGTGCCCATGGATTCATCAAAATTCATGATATCACCTTGAACCAATGACACATTATCAAGGCCTGCATCAGCTATAATCTTATTTCCTTTCTCCACCTGATCCTGTGAAAGCTCAACGCCTATAAAGGTTGCCTCAGGATTATGTAATGCTTGAGAAATAATATTTCCGCCATACGTAGCCCCCAGCTCCAACACGCGTGCAGTCTTTGCCGCCGGCACGGTAAGCCCTGTCAAGGTACCGTAAGCCTCTAAATAGGTCGGTGTCGTAAACGGAAACGGATATGATTTATATCCCAGTTCCTTATATATTGTTTGTTGTGTATCGGCCTTCACCTTCGCTGTATTCTTTGACATACCGCACCTCTATTTAATCAATACTATCATCAAATGTATCATCGCATATGGTTCTTATAAAATATCATTTCGATTTATAATTTATTTCATTATACCAAATTGCTTATGTAATACCTATGAGTAAAGATGGGAATTATACAAAAAAGAGGCACCCTCGAAAGGGTGCCTCATATAGGTTACGTCGTCAATAATGAATTATTTTACGTCGTCAAAACCTTTTTGTAAGCGAACATAGCTCAAGCGACGTTCTTTAGCGTCTTGTTCAGTTTTAGCGAACAATTCTTCTGCCACATCAGGAGCAGCTTTTGCCAAGGAAGCGTAACGTACTTCACCTTTAAGGAAGTCTTGGAAGCTTTCAGTCGGTTCTTTGGAATCCAAGGAGAATGGATTTTTACCTTCTTCTTTAAGTAGAGGATTGTATCTGTAAAGATCCCAGTAACCAGCTGCAACAGCTTTGCGTTGTTCTTCTTGAGCTTTACCCATACCGGCTTTGATACCATGGTTGATACATGGGCTGTAAGCGATGATTAGGGATGGACCTGGATAAGCTTCTGCCTCTGCCAATGCTTTCATCAATTGGTTTTTGTCAGCGCCCATAGCTACTTGTGCTACGTATACATAACCGTAGGACATAGCCATCATGCCAAGGTCTTTCTTCTTAGTACGTTTACCGGAAGCAGCGAATTGAGCTACTGCAGCAACGTGAGTGGATTTGGAAGCTTGACCGCCTGTGTTGGAGTAAACTTCTGTATCGAATACGAAGATGTTGATGTCTTCGCCGGAAGCTAATACATGGTCAACACCGCCGAAGCCGATATCGTAAGCCCAACCGTCACCACCGAAGATCCAGTGGGAACGTTTAACCAAGAATTGTTTCTTTTCAAGAAGTTCTTTAAGTTCAGGAGTTGTAGCACCTTCAGCTTCGATTGCCGCTACCAAACGAGCGGAACGTTCACGGCTGGAAGCGCCAAGGTTAGCAAATTCTAACCATTGTTCCAAAGCTTCTTTCAATTCGCCGGTTGCAGTTTCAGCAGCTTTTGCAGCTACTTCCGCCAACTGAGCGCGAATCTTTTTAACACCGATGTACATACCGTAACCGAACTCAGCATTGTCTTCGAACAAGGAGTTTGCCCAGGAAGGACCTTGACCAAGTTGGTTAGTAGTGTATGGAGATGCAGGCATGGAAGCACCCCAGATGGAGGAACAACCGGTAGCATTCGCAATCATCATACGATCACCGAACAATTGAGTAATCAATTTAGCGTAAGGAGTTTCACCGCAACCTGCGCAAGCGCCGGAGAATTCGAACAATGGTTGTTCAAATTGGGAGCCCTTAACAGTATCCTTCTTCATAGGATTTTCTTTTACAGGAAGGTTCACACCGTAATTCCAAGCTTCTGCTTGTTCGATTTCGGAATCGATGGAAGTCATTACGATAGCTTTGCCTTTTGGTGCAGGACAGATATCAACACAGTTACCGCAACCCAAGCAATCTAATGGGGATACGGCGATACGGAATTGAAGGTCTTTAGCACCAAGTGCAGGGATTGTATCGAAATGTTCAGGAGCCGCTGCCACTTCTGCTTCAGTTGCCAAGATTGGACGAATGGTAGCATGTGGACATACGAAAGAACATTGGTTACATTGGATACAGTTTTCAGGTAACCATTTCGGAACGAACAATGCAGGACCGCGTTTTTCGTATTTAGCAGTACCGGCAGGTAATGTACCGTCTTCGTAACCAGCAAATGTGGATACAGGAAGATCATAACCAGCTTGTGCATTGATTGGTTGTGCAATATTTTTAACGAAAGATGGGCAAGATTCGCAACCAGGTTTAACTTTTTCGTGACCTTCGTCAACAGCGTTTTTCCAGTCTGCAGGAACGTCTACTTTCACCAAAGCGCCAACGCCTTGATCGATAGCAGCATTGTTCATGTCGACGATGTTCTGACCTTTTTTACCATAGGAAGTTACTACGGATTCTTTAAGGTATTTAACAGCGTCATCTACAGGGATGATTTCAGTCAATTTGAAGAAAGCAGCTTGCGTTACCATGTTGATACGACCGCCCAAACCGATTTCGGAAGCGATTTTCGCAGCATTGATGATGTAGAAGTTCAATTCTTTTTCAGCGATTTCGCGACGTAATTTAGCTGGCAAGTGTTCGGACAATTCTTCTGGAGACCAAGTACAGTTCAATAAGAACGTACCGCCCTTTTTAATGCCACGGATAAGATCGTATTCATGTACATAGGATTGACGATGACATGCTACGAAATGTGGTTCAGTTACCAAGTATGGTTGGTTGATTGGGTTTTTACCAAAACGAAGGTGAGACATCGTTACGCCACCGGATTTTTTGGAGTCGTAATCGAAGTATGCTTGAGCATACATGTCAGTGTGGTCACCGATGATTTTGATAGCGGATTTATTCGCACCTACAGTACCGTCAGAACCGAAGCCCCAGAATTTACATTCAGTTAAGCCTTCAGTGTGAACGTCTACGTCTTTAGCGCGTTCCAAGGACAAGAATGTCACATCGTCATTGATGCCCAATGTGAAGAATTTCTTGCCGTTTTTATCTGCCAAGTTATCGAATACAGCAACGATGTCTGCAGGGATAACGTCTTTGGAGCTCAAACCATAACGACCAGCGATAACTTTGATGTTACGGCCACCGTCAACTACAGCTGCCTGTACGTCCAAGAACAATGGTTCAGCCAATGCGCCAGGTTCTTTAGTACGGTCAAGAACTGCAATGCGTTCAACAGTTTTAGGAAGTACTTTCAACAAACGATCTGTTGCGAATGGACGGAACAAGTGAACGTTGATGAAACCGACTTTACGGCCCAATTTGTTGAGGTATTCAACAGTGGATTCTACTACTTGAGCGGAGGAACCCATAGTTACAACAACGTCAGTCGCATCAGGAGCACCTACATAGTTGAACAATTGGTAATCAGTACCAGCCAACTTGTTGATTTCGTTCATGTAATGTTCTACAACGTCAGGAACGTTCAAGTAGAATTTGTTAGCTGCTTCGCGATGTTGGAAGTATACGTCAGGGTTTTCTGCAGTACCACGAGTTACAGGAGCATCAGGATTCAAAGCATTTTTACGGAATGCTTTTACAGCGTCCATGTCAACCAATGGTTTCAAATCTTCATAATCCCAGATTTGAATTTTTTGAATTTCATGGGATGTACGGAAACCGTCGAAGAAGTTGATGAAAGGTACACGAGTTTTAATAGCAGTCAAATGAGCAACTGCAGACAAGTCCATTACTTCTTGTACGGAGGATTCAGCAAGCATAGCGCAGCCAGCTGCACGAGCAGCCATTACGTCCTGATGGTCACCGAAGATAGCCAATGCATGTGCAGCCAAAGCACGAGCAGCTACTTGGAATACACCTGGAAGTAATTCACCTGCAACTTTATATAAGTTAGGAAGCATCAATAACAAACCTTGAGAAGATGTAAAAGTTGTTGTTAATGCGCCAGCTTGCAAGGAACCGTGGAATGCGGCAGCAGCACCTGCTTCAGATTGCATTTCTACAACTTGAACAGTGTTGCCGAAGATGTTTTTACGACCAGTTGCAGCCCATTCGTCAACGTGTTCCGGCATTGGAGAAGATGGCGTGATTGGATAGATCGCCGCTACTTCTGTAAAACCGTAAGAAACGTGAGCAGCCGCTTGGTTGCCGTCCATAGTTTTAAATTTACGACTCATGTGATTATTGCCTCCTTAAGCATTTAGCAAAAATAGAACACTTGCTTAATCTATCATTATGAATAGGAATAACAACCATTACAAACTTGCGTACATGAAAAAATAATGCAATAATATATATGTTATATATAATATGGCATTATGTGCGTGTGCATACTATATTGTAATGGGCACAACCATAATTCCTAATATCATAACTTGATATAGCCCTATAAATTCATTATAACGTGAGGGCCCTATCAAAGCAATACATACAGTGACTGTCGCTTTGCCAATATCGCTATCCATGCTTTACATAAAGTAATAGCTAATTGCATTTCAGTAATAACTATTCTCAGTTAGTCAAGTCACTTCCTATAGCTAAGTTTTCTAATTAGGGGGTTAATTATGGATTTTCATCATTTGAAATACTTCGTAGAAGTAGCTGATCAAAAAAGCTTCAGTAAAGCTGCGAGGAATTTACATATTTCTCAATCAGCAATTAGCCGCACCATTAAAGCTCTTGAGGATGAATTAGGCGTAGTGCTCTTCATGCGAAACGCCAAGTCCGTAGAGCTCACTGACGGGGGCACGATTTTCCTCACCCATGCTAAACGCGTTGTATTCATGTTTGAACATCTAAAAACAGATTTTGAAAACGAATTTCGTTTAGAACAGGGTTCCATTCGAATCGGTATTCCGCCTATTACAGACGCACCGATTTTTGCACAACTTTTAGGGGAATTTAAAAAAGTATATCCGCAAATCGAATTGGAACTCTACGAACAAGGTTCCAAAAAAGTGGAAATCAGTGTCCAGGAAGGTTTAATCGATATCGGGATTATCTGTACGAAACCTAATCCGAAGGAATTTGAATCGTTCTATTTAACCAGCGATCCCCTCTCCGTCATCATTCCAAAGTCCAGCCCTTTGGCTAAGGAAAAGGAAATCCGCTTGGAAATGCTGGCTGACGAATCTTTCGTACTGCACAAGGACGACTTCAACCTTCATGATGAAATTATCAAGGCATGTAAACATACAGGCTTCCAACCTCATATCGTATTCGAGACAAGCCAGCGGGATCTCATGTTGCAGACGGTCAGTGCCGATCTTGCGATTGCATTATTGCCGTCCCGTCTCTGCCCTGAGGTCGGTGAAAGCTCCGACGTCAGCTCCAAGGTTGTCGTAAGACCGCTAGTGCCTGAAATCATTCATACCCTCTACGTAATTTGGAAAAAAGGTCACTACCTCTCCCATGCATCTCGCTTGTGGTTAGACTTTGTAAATTCCAAACTACCATTACCAGGATTACAACTTGAGGAACGCCAATAATGAATAAACCATCTGGGCTCGCTACTAAATTGCGAGCCCTTTTGAAAGCTAAACAAACACCCATGTGGGCGGTTATCATCGTGCTGGTTACCGTCATCATCATGCAGCAGATTCAGATAGCGGAACTGCAATGGCGCGTCGACGAGGATCACGATGGCTCCACGATTGAAAGCGTGGCTGGACGCCTATATATTTTGGAAGGAATGGCGAACAAGCACAGCGATCAGATTGATGACATCCAGAAAGATATACGGTACCTGCAAAATGAAGGTGCCCGATACGACTGGGAACTGAAACAACTGCAATGGCTTCATCCGGACTTGAAAGTACAGCCGCCGGATGCCAATCCATACCAATTTAAATCGACGGATCTAAACCTCGATATGAATCCGGGAAAAGTACCGGATGTAACAAAACAAAATCAATAAAGAAATCAGGAATAAATAAAAGCACCTTATATACCTACAAAAGTCATCACGAATGACTCTTCTCATAGGATATAAGGTGCTTTTATCGTTATTCTATTATAGATTTAATTACTAGTTTTCCCATACGTCTCTGCAATGACAAGTTGCTTCTACTTGCGATACGCTTCTAATTTATATGCATATTCACTTAAAAGATCCTTTGAATAGATTTTTTCATTTTTTGAATCTCTAACTTCTTTCCAAATAATAGATGCTACTTTTAATTTATTCGAATAATTGCCACTACATTCGTCTGCACAAAAATCCTTAAAAAATTGATTCCATTGACAAACCGAGTCGTCATACTTTGCATAATCTGATTCACCATAATATACTTTCAGCAAATCTCCAATGGTAAAGCTTATATTTTTTTCACTTTTTACTTTTCTCCAAGCAGTAGCCATATCAGCATTAAATTTAAATCGTGAAACACCTATTAAATCAGAGAAATATTCTCTAAACTTCGAATTAAAGGAAAAATTACATTCAAGTAATGATGTATCTAAAGTAATATTTTCCACCTGTTTTTTTCTATTTTTTATTGATGATTTCTTAATTAAATTGCCGTTAAAGTACTGCTCAATAATATGATTAAGTTCTTGTTTTATTCCCCTATACTCTAATCCTAGTGATTTACATATTTGTGAAAGTTCATCACGATACCAATAATATTTTTTAAATTCATCAAATGATGTAATTTCATCAAACTTAGGTCTACACTCTTTCAATATTCTGTCTCCTCAAGTTTAAATAATACTATTTTGTAAATTGTAACATAAAATTGAACAGTATCCAAAATCACACTATTGAAGCATTCGTTAAATTTTTTCCTATGAAATTATCTATAATCTAGTTATCTATAATATAGCTCTACTTAATCCTCTTTATGCTCCATAGTTTTTGGAAGTGTCAAAATTAATAGACCCGCAAGGAACATGCAAGCCCCCATCACATAGTAGCCATAAGCAAAGCTACCAGTGTGACCA
The DNA here is from genome assembly GCF_000517785.1 of Veillonella sp. AS16. Taxonomy (NCBI): domain Bacteria; kingdom Bacillati; phylum Bacillota; class Negativicutes; order Veillonellales; family Veillonellaceae; genus Veillonella; species Veillonella sp. AS16. The sequence goes on from NZ_AZYX01000021.1 coordinate 32,284, forward strand.
TTGATGAATCCAAGCATATAAGGGCCTACCCAGCCCCCCATGTTACCTGAAGAGTTAATGAGTCCCATCGCCCCCGCTGCAGCAGCGCCAGATAAGAAGGTTGTTGGCATGGTCCACCATACACCCATACCACCGTAAACACCTACAGCAGTTAAGCATATAAAGAATAAGCTAACTTCTGGAGACGGACTGTGTGGTGTTGCTAAGAAGCCAACAGTACCAATGAATAATGTAGTAGCAACGTGCCAACGTTTTTCATTGCGCTTTTCAGACGAGTAGCCACAGTATACTTGTACAAGTAAGGCTGCTGTCATTGGGATAGCAATAGACCATGCTACCACACTTGGTGACCAACCAGATAAGCTTTTAAGAACTTGAGGCATCCAGAAACTAAAGCCCCAGAAGCCAATCACCCACAAGAAATAGATTAACGCTAAGCGCAATACCTTTGGGTCTTTCAACGCTTGCCAAGTAGTATATTTCTTTACAGCTTGCTTTTGTTGCTCTTCTTTTTCAAGCTCATCTTTAATATATACCTTTTCTGCACTGGTTACCCAAGATGCATGTTCAGGACGCTCTTTCATCCAGAATGCGAAAATGAACGCAAAGATCACCGCAGGAATGGCTTCAACAATAAAGAGTGTACGCCAACCATGTAGACCAAAGAATGTTGTATCCAGTAGAATACCTGCCAATGGTCCACCGATGATGTTAGAGAACAATAAAGACGTTAACATCAAGGAGATTGCTTTCGCGCGTTCCTTTGGCAAGAACCAATTTGGAATGAGTAATGAATAAATTACAGGATATAAAGAAGCCTCACATAGGCCAAGTAAAAATCGATAAACATAAAATTCCAACTCGGTGGTCATCGTCGTCATAAGAATACATACGAGACCCCAACTAAACATGATACGCGCCACCCAATGCATAGCATTACAACGAGCTGCAATTAAAGATGCAGGCACTTCAAACAAAACATAACCAATAAAGAAAATGCCTGCCCCCATACCAAATACTTCTGGCGTCAACCATGGTAAATTCTCCTTCATAGTCAAACCTGCATAAGCAATGTTAACACGATCCAAGAAAGCAATGATAGAAACAATAAACAATGGTAAGACTACGTGAAGCATACGACGCTTCGTAAAGTCTCTGAAATTGATATCCCCACTTTGAGGCTCTAGTGTAGATGAGTTCATATAATTCCTTTCTGCTTATTAAAATATTACATACTTCACCATATTAAAAGAACAAACGTCCTCTGTCAATAGAATTATATAAAATATAGAAAACAAAAGCACCTTATATAGTGTCAATACATCTCTATTAAGAGATCATAAACACTACATAAGGTGCTTTCATATTTAATAACAATTACCAAATTATACTACCGAGTTCCAGATGCGTATTCACCCATATTAATATCTAGAACCTCTCGAACGGGCTGGATTAAAGAATCCTCATATTGAACCTTCCATTGAATGTCTGGACTCATATCTCCATTTTCTAAGCCGGCAATCGTTTCCCCATCACCGATAGGATTGTCGTGCTCAAAAATATAATACAACACACTATACGCATGATTAACTACCTCATCAGGATTCATACCGTGAAAGTGATACTGAACATCAGGCAAGAATAAGGTACTCATACATAGAGAATCAACCATCATGTCTTCGGTACCTTGAATGCTAAAATAACGCACATTTACAGCATAATAAATAAACCGAGTTACCGCTTTATCTGAATGATTTTCTATCGATTCACGACTTAAAAACTTATGAGACGGTCCAAATACAACGGCTTTACAAGACGGATATAACTCTAGCAATGCATCTACATATTTTACAAGCATATCTGCACGTTCTTTGGCCTCTAAACCAGAGGCTAACATATCCGTAGCAAACACCCTGTATTGACACTCTACTAACAACTCATCCACATTAGGACAATCCCACACCTGACTACGTTCAAAATCATCTAATACAGGTTTATCAATTTTCTCACAATCCATCACCATTAACGTCGGTGAAATATCTGCATCAGTATCCTCGTAATGGACCTTATAATTCTGAGGGGAGAAACCAGCAGACTCACGACGGTGATCAAAACAATCAACAGGTCCTAGATGCTTCGTGAATATCTCTATCATTGTATCCCGGTCAGGCATATCACACTGCTTCGGCATTAATAACTCAACGAAAAAGATACCACCTGGTCGGACTGAAGTATCTGTTAAATCTTGTTTAAAAACTTGACTCATATGCTCTCTCCTATAGTTAAATCGTAATATAAAATGCATCCTTTACCTTATAGTATATCGGATGTTTATAAGTACTACAATTACGTAACCACCGTTTTATAAATACAAAAAGGCCCTCCCTATGAGTCCGAGGACCATAGGGAGGGCCTTTATAGTATCTAATCAGCATAGGATGATGAGTTGACAGCGGAACCCAAACGGATTCTACCGGACTCCAACCCTTACTCAATTATAGAGGTTTGCGAACCACGTCTATGATAGAACCGTCGCGGTATTCTACGATAGCGATGATATCTTCATCTTTATCAGATACAGGGATATCTTGTGGTTTACCTACTAAGTCGAATGCTAATTGTTGTAATTCTTCAATTGTGTAGATAGGCAAATTACTGTCTTTGAAGCGTTCAATCAAATCGGTACGGGCCGGATTGATGGCGATACCGTATTCGGTAACGAGTACGTCAACGGAGGAGCCCGGTGTAATAACAGTAGCGACTTTATCACGGATCATCGGCAAGCGGCCGCGGATCAACGGGCAAGTGATAACTGTGCATTTAGCACCTGCCGCTGTATCGGAGTGACCGCCGGAAGCGCCCATCAATACACCGTTGGAGTCTGTCATTACATTTACGTTGAAATCAAGGTCGATTTCAGTTGCACCGAGGAATACTACGTCGAGGTAGTTTGTAGTGCAGTCAGTCCATGGGTTAGCGTACATGGAAGCGGACATTTCGATGTGTGCAGGGTTTTTATCCAAGGAAGCCGCTGCAGTAGTATCGAATGTTTGAGTATCATAAATCGCTTTAATTAATCCATCTTCAAGCATACCGGTCAAGATACCTGTAGCGCCGCCGATAGCGAAACCGCCTACTTCACCGCGTTTACGAAGTTTTTCAGCGATGAATTTCGCAACGGTCAAAGGAGCACCGCCGGCGCCCAATTGGAATACGAAACCGTCTTTGATGATGCCCGCCTGATCAAGGAATTCACCGGCCAATTCAGCAATCTTAATCTGGATAGGGTTTTTAGTGAAACCTACCGCACCGGAAGCGATACCTTCCGGATCACCGATGCTTTCAACAGGAACAACATAATCTACGTCAGTTTGAGGAATTGCATAGTTATGTACGTAATCAACCAAGTTATCCGTAATGATAACGGTTGTATCTGCATAGTGAGAGTCAACCTTAGCATAACCGAGTGCGCCACATGCGGATTTACCCATACGACCGGTTGCATTACCGCGAGGGTCCGCTGTAGGTGCGCCCATGAAAGCTACGTCAATATGAACCTCCCCGGATTCGATAGCGCGTGCACGACCACCGTGGGAGCGAATCACTACAGGACGTTTCAATACGCCGGGGTTTTGAGTCAAGAATTTACCGAGGCGATCACGCAAACCGGATGTTTCGATAGCTGTTACAGTGCCGTCCTGAATCATTTCCACCAGGAATTCATGGCATGGGGACAAGGAAGAAGATGCGATGGTAATGTCTTTAATACCTTTCGCCTGAACGCGTTCCATAACCATTTTCATTACATAGTCACCGTTGCGCAAATGATGATGGAAGGACAATGTCATGCCATCTTTTACGCCGGCTTTTTCGATTGCTTCATCGATAGAAGCAAGTACTTTATTGGTACCCACGCGGCTCATATGTACAGGTTTGCCTGCGCGATGAGCTTTAGGTTCGATTGCGAATTCACCTTGATATACTTCGCGACCTTTTAATGCGGGAATATTTGTCGGGATATCGCGACCTACTTTATTTAACATCGTATTCTGCTCCTTCCTCTAATTCAACTTTAATGCCTGCAGCCCGTGCTTTATCGACTACGCGCTGCGCACGTACTACGATAGGTCCATCGATCATTTTACCATCTACGGAGATTACGCCTTTATTGTTGCGCAATGCATCGGCATAGCTGTTCAATACCTTAACGGAATGAGCAATTTCTTTTTCATCAGGAGTGAATACTTCGTGGATAATTTTGATTTGGCTTGGATGAATACAGGACTTGCCGTCATAGCCCAACGCTTTAATGAATTCAACTTCTTCGCGGAAACCTTGAGGATCTTTCACGTCGGAGAATACTGTATCGATTACGCGGATGCCTGCTTCACGCGCCGCATGAAGAATGGTTTGACGAGCGAACAACAATTCGACAGCAGGTTTATGTTTTCCCGTGCGAAGGTCAGCACGATAATCTTCAGCGCCGAGAGCGATAGCCACTACGCGAGGACCGTGACAGATTTCACGAACATTGTACAAGCCTCGAACGGATTCGATAGCCACGATAATGTTGATTGTGCCTTCCGGCCAGCCGTTAGCTTTTTCCACTTCTTCAATTTTCTTCGCTACGATTTCAACCTCGGATACATCTTCAGTTTTAGGTAAACGAATCATATCAGGTTTAGCAGGAACGATGACATCAAGATCATCATAACCATAAGGAGTCTGTGTAGGATGGTTGATACGCACGACCGTTTCAGCTCGGAATTTACGGGATTTTAATGCTTCTGCCGTCAAAAGACGAGCTGTGTCTTTTTCCGTAACAGGCACGGAATCTTCAATATCAATCATGATGGAGTCAGATCCGTGAATATCTGCACTGTTAATCATTTTAGGTGTATTACCCGGTACGAACATCATGGAACGGGACAAACGTTTTTTAGCCGCCTCCGTTAATGGGTTTGTTTTAACTTCTGGGAATGTTTTATCGTTAGCCATTATGCTTTGCTCCCCCTTTCCAATGCGCCCAACACGCGGGCTTTAATCGTGTAATCCCAAGCATTTTTATCTTGTACGATTACTTTTACGCCATCAAAACCGGCTTCTTTCACCGTGTTCAAGATAACGGATTTAATTTGGTCGCCGTATTGGCGAATAACTTTGGATGTTAATTCGATTTCGATACCGCTAGCAATCGGTTCCACCGTTACTAATGCATCATTTTTTTCGTCGAAACCCGCTTGCGCAGCTTTTACTAATTGTGCCATGTTGCATCCTTTCCACAAAAAATATATCAAATGGCAAAGACCAGACGTGTCGCGAATGTCTGGCCCCTACCGATAAAACAATGAGTATTATAAATTTATATGATTAACCGATCATACCGATGAAAGTCCACCAAGGTATACCAACAACGAAGAGTAGAATCCAGCTCAAAATAGCAAGGATCCCACCGGCAGTCCACCAGTCTTTCAAGTTGTTGTAACCTGCGGAGTAAATGATAGGTCCAGGAGATGCGCCGTAGTGAGTTACGAGACCGCCGAACGCATTTGTTGCAAGCAATACGAGACCGAACATAACCGGATCTACACCTGATGCCATACCTACCGTCAAGAATACAGGAAGCATGGATGCGATGTATGCGGTACTGGAGGCGAACAAGTAACGGATTACAACACTGATAGCGGACAGAATCAATACGACTACGAGTGGTGAAAAATCGAGCGCCAAGTTTGTTTGCATAAACGTTGCAAGCCAAGCGAAGAATTTAGCTTTGGTCAACGCTGTGGATAACCCGAGGATGGCACCGAACCAGATGAACGTATTCCAAACAGCTTTAGTTTGAACCATGTCATCCCAAGTGATGATGCCGCTCAAGAATACGATAGTCATAGCGACTAATGCTACTGCGGTCGCGCTTAAATCAACGCCGATGGAAGGCAATGCCCAACCGATAAGAGCAAGGATGAATACAACAGCCAAAATCTTTTCAGATACCTTCATAGGTCCCAATTTAGCAAGACCGTCAGCAGCCAATTTCTTGTTGTCGATTTCCACGCTTTCAGGGCGGTCAATCCAGTAACCGATAAGAGGAACAAAGATCAACATTACAAGGCCAGGAAGTGCCAAAGCTAATGCCCACTCGCCCCAAGTCATGCTGAGACCTGTAATCTTGGTAACGAAGTCCAGTGCCAACACATTCGGAGCCATAGCAGTTAAGAACATGAAGGATGTAATCTTTGTTACGAAGTAACCGTTCATCAAGATGAAGGAGCCGCCGCGTTTCGCCGTATCACCCGGATAAGAACCGATGGATTCGGCGATGGATAAGTTAATCGGATAAATAATACCGGCCGCACGTGCCGTGTTAGAAGGTGTTGCGGGAGATAGAATCAAATCAAGAAGTGCTGTTACATAACCCAAACGCAATACGGTAGAACCGAATGCACGAATCAGGTGATAAGCCACGCGGTGACCAAGGCCGGTCTTACCAAACGCTACGCTCAAGGAGAACGCCGCGATGATCATCCACAATGCCGTGGAGCCATAACCTACTAAAATTTCTTTCGCATTGTCCAAGAATAATGCGGAAGCGGATAATACAGCTAATAAAATAATTTGAATTGGATACGGTTTTAAAATCAAACCTAAGATACCTGCAATGTAGAAACCAAATAGGCGCCAAGCGGTATCTGAAAGTCCTTCCGGCGGAGTCGTGAACCAGAGGATAACCGGAATTAGCACGATAACGGCTAATTTTAGAATTCTTTCCATGTCGTTTCCTTTCTTACTAAACAAGGCATTAAAATCAATACTAACACTATCCAAGATATCCGTAACACGCGACTGTTATCTATGAACCCTGGTCTAAGTCTATCTTTATTATAAATGGACATAAGGATTATGAAAAATAGATTAGTTTTATAGGGGTTATAAAAACTTTTATACCTTCATCTCATACCTTTTATGCATTTTAATTATAGATTTTCATATCAAAATGAAAAAAATGCATGTATACATACACAATTTGATGTATACATGCACTTACATGATTTTATGCTTTATATTCTCTCAATATACTCTTATCTACTACCGTATGTTGCTTGTAATAATTACGTACGTATTCGATGAAAGTTTTCACCGCCACAAGGTTTGCCGCATCCTTCGTGTACACCATATTGGTATCGCGCGTAATATACTGCCCTTCCCTATTGCGCAACGGACTCACGTAGATATCTTTATCCTTACAGGACCCGAGGCCCATATAGGTCAAGATGGACCATCCCAGTCCGGCGCGCACAAAGTGACGACACGTACTCATGGAGTTGACCTCCATCGCAACCATTGGAGGCCCTTCAAAATGTTCGGCGCACCAGTTTTCGATAATATTGGCTACGGATGCGTCCGTCTGATACCGAATGAACGGTACTTTCTCAAGCGACTCCGGAGCCACCAGCTCCTTGTAAACCAGGCAATACGGCTCTTTCAGGAGCAGTTCCGATTCACCGGACACCTCGTAACCACCGCGGGCAAAGGCAACCATACAGTCACCGGTATTGAACATCTTCACCACCTGATGGCTGAAAGCCGTCTTAACCTGAATGTGAACATCAGGATATTGTTCACGGAATGATTGCAGCAGAGTCGGCAATTCGTAATCCGCAAAATTAATGGATGATGCGATTTTCAAGGTACCTTGAATCTTGCCGGATGCGGAATTCATCGCATTTTCCAAGGTCTCCTGTTCCTGCAGCATACGCTTACAATATTCATAAAAAATTTCACCTTGTGCCGTCAGAGCAATGCCGTCGGCATTACGCAATAATAGAGAATGGCCCAAAGCTTTTTCCATATGTCGCAACCGATAACTCAAAGCCGGCTGCGATAAAAATAATGTTTCGGCCGCTCTCGTAATGTTCCGCTCGTTGACGACAGTTACAAAAGTACGCCATTCTCTATCATCCATAATGACTCCTTTATATATTATCTTTTATTGCCGAAAATCCGCAGTAAGGAAAGGAATAGATTAATAAAATCCAGATATAAACTCAAGGCGCCTGCAATTTCAACGCGATCAAGAATGCTTTCATCCTCTGTTAAAGCCAACTCGGTCACGGTATTTTTGATGCGATTCACATCGATAGCCGTAAAGATGGAGAATACCACAACGCCGACATAGCCGAAGATAAGGCTTACCGTGTCGCTATATGCACTGAGAATTGCCACATTAAAATAACGACCGACCATCATCACAACGGATACGATGATCATCCCCAGTAAAGCAGCCAACACGTAAGGCGTAAGGGACGATAAATTGCGTTTCGTCATCGCCCCTACAACGGCAAAGGCGATAAAGAACGCCAACGTACCGATCAGCGCAGGAATAACCACCTCAAATATATTATAGCTCAATGATACTAAGGTTAAAGTAAGTCCGTTCAAAGCGCTATAGATAAAGAACATCGCTCTTAAAGTCATAACGTTGGCACTGTAAGCGCGAGCACTGAATAAAAACACCACGCCCAGTTCAACCAATAATATAATACTGAAATGTTCATAGGTGAATCGTAACCAGTTCGGCTGCATGAGAGATGCTAAGCCGACGCCTATAGTTGTAATCAGACCTACGATCATCCACAAGAAAGAACCTTTCAGACGTTGAGATACGATATATTCAACCTGCGCAACACCGATATTGCTAGGTTGAGCCGTATTGAATTGATTCATAATAATCGCTCCTCCTGATAAATTATAAACATATATGCTATACCAATATAGCGCACGCCTTCTATATACAATATATTATCGTGCTACATAATTATCGTGCATTCGCTATGCCCGCAAACACCTTGCCCCGTTCGCCGTCGATTGTCACCTCTTGACCTTCAAGCAACACTTCGTGAGCATTTTTTGCACCTAAAATGACAGGGATCCCATAGGTAATGCCTGCAATGGCGCTATCCGATGTATAGCCGTCCTCCACGGCGATGATTCCGCCCGCCTGTTTGGCCAGGGCCATCAATTCCGGCTCCATCGTTCCTACCACAAGAATATCTCCGGACTTGAAAGAATTATAATCACCCTTATGATTTGCGGCGATAAAAAGATTGCCTGTAACGGATTTTCGCAAAATACCGTTGCCGGACAGGAGCACCTGCCCCGCGATATGAACGCGAATCATATTCGTCGTCCCCGTTGCACCTGACGGCACACCGGCAGTGACCACAACAAGATCTCCGGACTCAATGGCACCGGCGCTGAGGGCTCCGGTAATAGCCCGCTTAACCATATCATCGGAATTGACGATTTCATTACCTTTAATGGCCTCTACGCCCCAGCATATCTGCATGCGGCGAATCGTTTCCTCATGAGGTGTAACGGCGATAATCTTACAATCCGGACGATGGCGGGCCACACTGATTGCCGTATGTCCCGACTCGGTACACGTAAGGATTGCAGATGCGTCCAGATTATGAGCAATGCGTACGCTCGCTGCACAGACCGCATCGGTAGTGGTCATATCAGCCTCGTTGCGGGCCCGCCCCTTACTGTCATAAATAGCGGCACGTTCCGTCACCTCCGCAATGCGTGTCATCGTCGTTACCGCTTCTACCGGATAGGCACCGTTTGCGGTTTCCCCTGAAAGCATAATCGCATCAGTTCCGTCGAGGATAGCATTGGCCACGTCACTTGCCTCCGCGCGGGTCGGACGAGGATTCTGAATCATGGATTCAAGCATCTGTGTTGCCGTAATCACCGGTTTACCCAAAGCATTACATTTTTCAATCATCATCTTTTGCAGTACCGGCACCTCTTCGGCAGGAATTTCCACACCCAAGTCACCGCGGGCCACCATAAGGCCGTCGGCAACTTTTAGAATTTCGTCAATATTTTTAACGCCTTCCGCATTTTCAATCTTCGCAATGATTCTGATATCTTTTTGCTCGGACTCCAATATTCGACGGATGGCTACGATATCCTTGGCGCGTTGCATAAAGGATGCCGCAACAAAGTCGATACCTTGTTGACAGCCGAAGCGCAAATCCGCTTCATCCTGCTCGGACACGGGCGGTAGGCTGAGCGCCACACCCGGTACGGCCACGCGTTTACGGTTGCCGATTTCTCCGCTATTTTGAACGGTTGTAACGATATTATTTCCGTCAATAGCATTGATGGTAAGCGTCACAAGGCCATCCGCTAAGAGGATTTTATCCCCTACGGATACGTCCTTTACAAGGCCCTTATGATTAACGGAACTGATTTCTTTAGTCCCCTCCACGTCATCGGCGGTCAATATAAATTGTTGCCCCGCTTCGAGGAACACCTTTCCCTCCTTGAATAATCCGAGTCGAACCTCAGGCCCCTTTGTATCGAGCATGAGAGCAATCGGTTTATTCACAATCATCGCCGCATCACGCACCATCTGCATGCGTTCCGCCTGCTCTTCATGAGTACCGTGAGAGAAGTTAAATCGAACCACGTTCATGCCGGCCCGCATCATATCTTCCAATATACCGAATTTATCCGTCCCCGGACCCACGGTACATACGATTTTGGTACGTTTCATAATCTCTCCTAATCGAGTATATCTCTTCACATTAAGTAATAAATTTATAACATCATATTTACATTATTATATCAATACATAGAGTTCTAAGATGTACCCTATGCAACACGAATAGCCATATGAATTTACTGAATTTCCACAGCACCTTCGCCTAAAACGGCCTCGATAGCCTTAATCGACTCATCACTGGGATCGAAGCACATGCTGGCCGGCAAGTTGATGCGCTTTCTCTGACGATGCAAGTATAACGACGTCGGCACGCCACCATCGGTATTCACCAAAATGCGTTTTAACGCCTCACTGTTTTCAGGTGTATCGTATTGGCTGTGAATATGGATGGCAATATGCTTCGCCTGACCATAATTTACCTTCAGAGGCGAAATCCGGTCAGCAATGATTTGCACACCCTTTTCATCGGCATCGACACGACCTTTTACCTTTACAATCATATCGACGGCAAGGAATTGCTGACATTGGCTGAACACCTTTGGAAAGGCCACCACATTGGCCGCACCGGAATAATCTTCGATGCGCAAAATGGACATAACCTCATTGCGTTTTGTCATGCGGTCCGATTTATTTTCGATGAGGCCGCCGAATGTAATGGTTTGTCCGTCATATCGCTCAGGATTTTCCATCAACGCCCCTAATTCAAAGAGTCCATCCAGTTCCTTCGCATATCCTTGCAACGGATGCCCCGTAATGTAAAAGCCGGTATATTCCTTTTCATCCTTCAGCTTATCGTCCTCAGGCAAATCCTCCAGATCCGGTACGGCGATGAAATCCGCCGATTCCTCCGTTTCACCGAAGAGACTCACGGTGCCCATGGCCGCATCCTTCTGCTCCTTGGCACCTACAGCCTGAGCGCTTTCATACATATGGAGCAACTGATTGCGATTTTCCTTGAATCCGTCCATCGCACCGCAACGGATTAAGCTTTCAAGAAGACGTTTATTCACGACCTTATTATCAACGCGTTTGCAGAAATCCACAATATCCGTATAGAGGCCATGCTCATTGCGCTCACGAATCAAACGATCAATGGCATTATCCCCGACGTTCTTGATACCGCCAAGGCCGAAACGAATAGAGTCATCTTGTACGGCAAAGCTGCGCTCAGAATAGTTAATATCTGGACCTAGTACCTTAACATTGTGCTTCTTGCAGGCGTTGATATAGTAGGTCAACTTCTGCATGTTCTGCATGAAGCTCGTCATCGTAGCCGCCATGAATTCAGGGAAATAATGGGCTTTCAAATATGCCGTCTGATACGCGATGTACGCATACGCCGCACTATGCGATTTATTAAAGCCGTAGCCGGCGAAGTATACGAGCAAATCAAATACTTCATTCGCCACGGATTCATCGATACCGTTTTTAACGGAGCCCTGAATAAAGGACTCGCGCTGTGCTTTCAGAACAGATTCCTTTTTCTTACCCATGGCGCGGCGCATCAAATCCGCCTGACCGAGGGAGAATCCGCCCATGGCGGACGCAATCTGCATAACCTGTTCCTGGTACAGAATAACACCGAAGGTATCTTTCAAAATCGGTTCCAAAATAGGATGTAAATAGGTAACCTCTTTTTTACCGTGACGACGGTCGATGAAGTCCGCCACCATACCGGATCCTAACGGACCCGGACGATAGAGCGCCACCAACGGAATCAAATCCTCGAAGTGCTCCGGCTTGAGGTCCATAACGAGTTTTGTAATCCCCTCGGATTCAAGTTGGAACACGCCGGATGTGTCACCCTTTGTGAGAAGCTCACAAGCCGCCGCATCATCGAGCGGTATCGCATCCAAATCCAAATCAATTCCGCGATTCGCCTTGATGAGCTTTAAGGCATCCCCCATAACAGTCAAGGTACGGAGCCCCAAAAAGTCCATCTTCAAGAGTCCCAGTTCCTCGATATTATCCTTATCGTACTGCGTAACAAAGCCTTCATCATTGGCATTTTGTACCGGTACGTGGTCATCTAGAGGATCCGCAGAAATTACGACGCCCGCCGCGTGGGTGGACGAATTTCGCGCAATCCCTTCCAGTTTTTTACCGAAATCAAACAGTTCTTTTACATTTGAATCCGATTCGTACAGAGCCTTTAAATCCTTGCCCTGTAAAGCCTTATCCAAGGTAATACCCAATTCGTTGGGAATCATCTTGGCGATGCGGTTCACCTCGGCCAGAGGCAAGTCCAAAACGCGACCTACGTCACGGATAACGGCACGCGCCGCTTCGGTACCGAATGTAATAATCTGCGATACCCGCTCCTGTCCGTATTTTCTCGTTACATACTCGATAGCCTGCCCCCGCTTTTCATAGCAGAAGTCGATATCAATATCAGGCATGCTGACACGTTCCGGATTGAGGAACCGTTCAAAAAGCAAATCGTATTTTAACGGGTCAAGGCCCGTAATGCCTAAGAGATACGCCACGACAGAACCCGCTGCGGACCCGCGGCCGGGGCCTACTAAGATATCGTGCTCCCGTGCATATCGCACATAATCCCACACGATGAGGAAGTAATCCTCAAAGCCCATCGTACCGATAACGCCCAATTCATAATCGAGGCGCTTCATCAATTCATCTGTAGGTTCACCGTAAAGGCGCGGAATTTCTCGTTCACAGACGGTACGCAAATAAGACGCCGCCGTTTCCCCTTCCGGCACATCGAAATGAGGCAAATGATGTTCATCGAAATTGAACACCACATTGCATCGATCCGCAATTTTTAAGGTATTTTCAATGGCCCCTGGAATATGTCCAAATAGCTCTGCCATTTCATCCCCAGATTTTAGATAAAACTCATCATTAGGGAACTTTAATCGATCCACCTCGGCATGACGACGTCCTGTAGAGATACAAACCTTGATATCCTGTACATCCGCATCCTCTTTTAAGACATAGTGAAAATCGTTGGATGCGACGATACCGAGACCATATTCCTTACTGAGCTGGATGAGTTCCTCCTGCGCCTTCAATTCCTCTGGCAATCCGTGATTTTGAATCTCCAGAAAGAAATTATCCTTGCCGTACGTTTCGATATACCATTCAATGGAGCGCTTAGCCCCTTCCATATTATCCTGTAAAATATACTGAGGAATCTCGCCTTGAATACAGGCACTGAGGGCAATAATACCCTTACTGTATTGCCTTAACAGCTCGTGGTCCGCACGCGGACGGTATAACATTCCCTCCGTCGACGCCTTCGACACGATTTTAACGAGATTCCGATACCCTTCCATGGTCTCTGCCAAGAGGATCAAATGCTTCAAACGCTCCCGGCTGCGCCCCTCCGGACGGTCAAATCGGCTGTTTTCCGTTACATACACTTCACAACCGATAATGGGCTTAACGCCCTGCGCTACACATTCTTTATAAAAGTAAATGGCCGCATACATATTGCCATGATCCGTAATGGCTAAGGCCGGCTGATTCAACTCCTTCGCACGACGTACCATGTCAGGCAAACGGCTGATGCCGTCGAGCAGGCTGAATTCCGTATGGCTATGTAAATGTACAAATGGCTGCATGGTACACCTCCTTTAAGGGCGATGAGCAAAATACATATTCAATGATTTCCTGCGAACCTTCCAATCCGGCAGAAACTGGGCAACCAGATTGTGAAAGTTCTTTGAGTGATCCAGATATTTAAAATGAGCAAACTCATGAACCATAACATATTCAATATATGCCTGCGGGCCTTCCAACAGGCGCATATTCATCTTGATGAGCTGCTTTGACGGCGTACACGAACCCCAACGGCTCTTCATGCGCTGCTGCTTTACTGTCGGCTTAGGCACATCGATTTGTTGCTGGTGAAAGCGTTTGTACACAACCTGTGCCCAATGATTGAACACCTTGTCCCCCAGTTGACGCCAAAAAGCCTGCATCAGTTTGTGTTTGTGCTCGTAAGTCGCCTCATGAGGCACATACATCATGAGATGTGCCTTGCCGTCAAAGCCGATATGAGGCTTTCCGTCCTGCTCGATTACATGCAACGTAATGGGCAAGCCCAGAATAGATAAACTTTCACCGTCTACATACTGTAACGCCTCGATCCGCTTGGCATTGAGCGCATCAATCTTGAATCGGGCCCGCTCAATGAACGGCATATTATCCATAACAAAGGCGTCAATGCGATGCTTCGGCACATAAGCATTCGCCGAAACATGGACGACACCATCCTTTGTAATACGCAGATTCATGTTCTTCACGCGCTTGATGGTCAACTCGTATTCAATTCTGTCGCCATTATAGGTAATAGACCTAGTTGTTGAAGTATTCATACCTTTTATTTTATCATAAAACGCTCATAATGACGTAGAAATCTGGTGAATTTGATAGAATCTCTCGATATTTATAACATAATAAAAAACGGAAGATAGTTAATTAAAGCGAATCAACCATCTTCCATTAAAGATACAAACATCAAGTTAAACATAAGTATAATATTATTATAGTTATACAGTAATCAACGCCCTAACTAATAAGATAATAATAGATTAATACAACAATTAGATACGCTAAGATTTAATAACCTCTTTTTATTTACTAACTACTTCTCTGTCGTCAAAACTACAACGACCCTATTATCAAGAGAATTTTCCTCAAGTTTAACAGTAATATCATTATTTAAATCGTAGCCTATTTTATAACTTTTTTTATCTTCACGGCACTTCATTCTCTCATGTGAAAGTAAAGCTTTGACTTTTTCAAATTCAATATTCTTATATGTGATTTTAAAATTATAAACCTGACCATTCCTACCTGTAGCATAATGTTCTTCACTTACCTTATGAGAAGATATACTTACAAGCTTTTGCTCATATAATTGAAGCTTTTGAATTTGATTCGGTCTATTAAAAAAAGCAGCCATTGTCAATAAAGAAATGATAATCACACATATAAGGGTAAAGCCGAAAATAAGTTTAACCGATAAAGGCAATAAATTAAAATAAGAAACCATTTTTTTCATAATTAATCCTCTATTTCAAATTGAGTTCTCATAGCTCGAATACCCAACTCTTTTGGACTCAGAAGATAAAACCCACTACCAGGTGCATTACCGGCTATACGGGTTGCCGATTCATCAATTTTCTATTTATCAAAGACTTTATTAAGTTGATATAAGGTAAATACCATCAATTACCATACATTTTACTAATATTATTTCCCCTAAGTAGACTCTCACTTAGTTGAAATAACATAATACTTTAATCCGCCTGATTTACTAAAATCAAAATCAACATTTATTTCATCTTTCTTTATACAAGCGAAATAATCTCTTATATTAATACTTATTGTCTTTAAATAAAATTTTTGGCGTTTAACATTCAATATGTCATCATTAATATTAATCCTATTGAATTGCTCCATCACTTCAACAAAATACTCAGAGTACTCATAATTTAAATTCATAATGCCATTGACAATATTATTTTTAAAAGCAAGAAATGTCTCAGAGAATTGATCATCGAGCTCTATCAAAAAATAGGTATAGCCTAACATAAAAATAGTCATAATATATTCAAAACTCAATAATGAATTAAACTTAATAGTAAGACTAAACTTATTCCCATGCATTTTATCAAATAAGGTAAAAGACTTGAAGCAAGAACGATATACAGGATCTAGTAACAAAGCTTTACAATCATAATCAATACCATTTATGGTATCCACTAACAGAATGGTCGGTATAACTCCACCAACCCAAGATTCAACATCCTCAAGCGCCATCCCTTGAAAAGTAATCTCCTTCAGTTCAGATGATAAATGTTCTTCATTGATTATTTGTAACATATCCATCCTGTAGAATAAAGACTCTAATATATTTAAGTCAATACAATTATATCTATAAGCTTGAATTGTCCCCAATGCAATGATTAGAAAATAAAATTCAACATTTCTTTTTTCATTAATTATTATCTCCATATGTCTTCCTCTATTATAATGGAATATTTAAAGCTCTAAGGTTATCGATTTCCTTAACAATACCAACTATATAATCTGCTCAATCACCAATTTAACTATAAATTTTTATATCCATATTTAATACCGTTCCCAATACATTGAATTAACATATTTATCAAAATCACTAAACCGCCATGGCCACCAATATCTAGGCATCAAAACAAGTTGATTATAAATGTAATATTTCCAACCAGTTATTATGAGTTAGAACTACAATATACCCATCATCTTGCGTATTCTTTGTTACATATATTCTATATGATTGACTTTCATAGACACAACGAGACTCATTTTGTTTAATGAGAGTCCAATTCCCACTTAAGGGTACTATTGATTTTAAATCTGTATGTTGTGAGTCTTTTTTTATATTAATTGATTGACCTATTGATAAAAGATTTCTTCTATTAGAATCATAAACCTCTCCATCAATCATATAATAATCTCGAGGGAAATAGAGATTTAAAGCTTGTGTCAACTCTGACCTAGACTTCTCAACAGCATCATAAAAAAAGAATTTATAACCTAAACCACAAATCAGCCACAAGCTAAAGCAACCTATAAACATATACCAAATGATAGAATAAATAGTTCTAAATTTCATCCCTACAAATCCTCTATGTTGTTACCTATATACAAAATATACGCTCCCTATATTAAATTTAATTTGCCGCATTAACTCATCCCCATCAGTTGTATAACCAATAATTTTATTATTAAGTTCCTCTCTCCTTTTATATCACTTCCATCTAAATATTAACTTATTAATTCGATTATATCTCTCAAAAAAACATAAAATCAATATTTTTTGTATAAATATGTTTTATATAATCAAGAATTCTCACATCTATAGTCCTATAAATTAAGGCCTATACTTTTGCAGCGACCGTAGGTCACGAAGAGCAAAGAAGTATAGGCCTTCCTTTTATTTAAATGTAGTTATGTACTGAACCCCATCAATATACAAGTACAACAATCATCTATCAAAAATGATTACTTCTTTGTACCACGACGCGCAGCAAGGCTTCCTGCCGTATTTGCCAGACCGTTACGGTTAATATGAGGGTTTCCGTGTTTATAGGTCTTCGGCTTCGTACTGCTGCTTATCTTCGACCGTTCAAAGTCCTCAAACAGGCGGTCCAGTTCACGGAACAGAACGCGTTTTTGAGATTCTTTCAGTTCGTATACATCACCTTTATAGGCAATATATCTGTTTTTCAAAATCGGATTGAGATCATAAATGGGATTATGAACCGTATTATTCACGTCCAACAGTTCATCCAAGGTCAGTCCATAGTAACGGGACAGGGAACAGAGTGTATCTAAATCCGGTTCGCGATACCCTGTTTCGTAATTTGAAAGCGCCGCATTACTGATACCTACGGCCTTTGCTACTTCGATTTGGCTCTTACCCATGCGCACGCGAGCACGCTTTAAGTTCTTATAAAACTGCATGTTCATCACCTATATCGAGAATACACACATACCATAATCAAGTTAGCCTTGATTATGGCTATATTTTAATTACAATGTATCACTGATTTTTTTGAAAGCTTCCTCAGCCACCGCCAATGTACGCTCAATTTCACTGCTCTTATGACAGATAGACACGAAGTTGCTTTCATAAGGGCTCGGAGCATAATAAATGCCGTGACTCAAGTTATGATGGAAGAACAGTTTGAAATGTTCTTCATTGCAGGCCGCTGCATCGTCGAAATTCACGACCGGTTTATCCGTAAAGAACAGTGTGAACATGGACCCCACGCGTTGCACCGTAGCAGGCACATTATATTTTGCAGCCAACTGCTTGAGTCCGTCACAAAGTGCAATGGTCGCATCCTCCACCTGCTTGAAGATGGTCGGGTCCCGTTGCAAGATGGACAATGTGGCAAGGCCGGAAGTTACGGCAATCGGATTGCCGCTCAACGTGCCGGCTTGGTAAATCGGACCGGACGGAGCGACTTGACTCATGATTTCACGAGCACCGCCGAATACGGCCAACGGCATACCGCCGCCGACAATTTTGCCGAGGCAGGTAAGGTCAGGCTTAATCTTGTACAGTTTTTGAGCTCCGCCGCTGCTCGCTCTGAAGCCGCACATGACTTCGTCAAAAATCAAGAGCGCACCATGCGTCTTTGTCACATCCCGCAAGGTTTCAAGGAAGCCTGCTGCAGGAGGCACGCAGCCCATGTTGCCCGCCACAGGTTCCACGATAATAGCCGCGATGGTGTCGCCTATATCATCGAATAGTGCACGCACCGCATCACTATCATTATACGGCAACGTAATTGTATTTTCCGCTACCCCCTGCGGCACGCCCGGGCTGTCCGGTACACCGAATGTAGCGAGGCCGGAGCCTGCTTTCACCAAAAGAGAATCGCTGTGACCATGGTAACAGCCTACGAATTTAACGATGCGGTCGCGTCCCGTATAACCACGAGCCACGCGCAAGGCGCTCATGGTCGCCTCCGTACCTGAGTTCACAAGGCGAATCATTTCCATGGACGGCATGAAGGCCTGAATTTTCTTCGCCAATTCCGTTTCTAACAGCGTAGGCGCCCCATAGCTGGTACCGCGCGGAATCGCCTCCTGCAGGCTCGCGATGACCTCAGGACTTGCATGCCCCAGAATCATAGGGCCCCAGCTCAATACGTAGTCGATGTATTCGTTATTATCGATATCATAAATGCGGCTGCCGCTGGCACTGCTGATGAACGGCGGGTTGGAGCCCACACTGCGGTACGAACGCACCGGACTGTTCACGCCGCCCGGCATATACCGCTTCGCCTCATCAAAAGCTTTTTCAGATTTACCTAACTGTAACATGGCTTCTCCTTATTGTTGTAACCATTTTGCAATATCAAGGGCATGGTATGTGATGATGATCTTGGCCCCGGCCCGCTTCATGGATAGCATCGTCTCCATCACGAGTCGTTCCTCGTCGATGAGGCCTGCCGCGGCTGCGGATTTAACCATCGCGTATTCTCCGGACACATTGTATACGGCCACCGGTAATTCATAGCGGTCGCGCGCTTCACGGACGATATCCAGATAGGACAATGCCGGTTTAATCATGATGATGTCCGTGCCTTCCGCAATATCGAGTTCGATTTCTCTGAAAGCTTCCAATCGATTCGCCGGATCCATCTGATAGGATTTACGGTCCCCGAATTGAGGTGCGGAGTTTACGGCGCCACGGAACGGACCGTAATAAGCGGACGCATATTTCGCGGCATAACTCATGATGGATACATTTTTATATCCCGCCGCATCGAGGGCTTCACGGATAGCGCCGACACGGCCGTCCATCATATCGGACGGCGCCACCATATGAGCACCTGCTTCCGCCTGGCTTACCGCCACCTTACAAAGTAGCGGCAACGTTTCATCATTCAGGATTTCGTGATCTTCGATCATGCCGCAATGACCTGTCGATGTATATTGGCACAAGCATACGTCAGAGATAACCAAAAGATTAGGCACCGCCTGACGAATCGCTTTAATCGCCTGTTGTACAGGCTGCGACATATCCCATGCTGAGGAACCCTGTTCGTCCTTATAGGTAGGAATGCCGAAGATTTCTACGCCGCGAATGCCGAGATCGTATGCTTCCTGAGCAACTTTCACGGCCTCATCAACGGACAAATGGTATTGCCCCGGCAATGTGTCAATTTCTTTTTTGATACTTTCACCGGGAACGATAAATAACGGATAAATTAAATCGGATACGTCGAGTGTCGTTTCGCGCACCAAATCCCGCATTTCAGGATTGATACGCAAGCGGCGAGGACGATATGTTAAGTCGTACATGTAATCCTCCTATCGCCCTGTACGGGCTAATTAAAATTGAACGCCAGCTCATAAATATGCAATAGAGTATTACCGATTTCATAAACAGAAACCAGCTATGTCCTATCCCATTCAGGCATTAGCATCCTTTACAATGGCATTAACCAGGCCATCGGTTGTATATACGTCGCTGATAATGTGCGGACTAAGACCCGCACTCATAGCGGTGGCAGCCGTAATCGGTCCGATGCAGGCAATCCTGGTATTAGCCAATAGTTTTAATGCATCTTCACCCAACAGCTGAATCGTATTTGTCACCGTAGAGGAGCTTGTAAACGTAATGTAATCCACAGAGCCCTCAGTCAACGCATTAATCAAGGCCTCCTGTTGAGATGTATCCTGTGTCGTTTCGTACAGGCGCAAAATGTCTACATTCATATCGCGGTGACGCAAGCAACGCGGAATGACATCACGTGCCACCTTCGGTTGAATCAACAATACGGAGTCGCCCGCATTCAGTTCTTCTTCAAGGGCCTCAACGGCGGATTCCGCCTTGTAATCAGCAGGGATAATATCCGGCACGATACCGTATTTACCAAGTTCACGGGCCGTCGCACAACCGATGGCTGCCACCTTTGCATAGCCTAAGGCACGTGTATCCTTGCCTTCTTTATAAAGTGCATCGAAGAAATAGCGAACACCTTCACCGGATGTGAATACCACGCATTGATATGTATTGGCATTCGCGATGATACGCTTATCCTCATCGAAAAGGTCCATCGGTATCGTCTTGATAGCGGCCGCTTCAACCACATTGGCGCCCTGTGCCATCAACTTTTCACGAAAAGCGCTCGCTTGAGCACGGGCTCGGGTAACAACGACGGTTCTACCGAACAGCGGTTTATTATCGAACCATTGCAATTTCTCCCGAAGATTTACCACATCGCCTACAACGATGATGGCAGGGGCTTTTAACTGAGCCTTCTCCACATCCTCCACTACATGTTCAAGGGTAGACACCAATACCTCCTGTACGGGCTTCGTGCCCCAACGAACGAGCGCGACCGGTGTAGACGGCGCGCGACCGTAGGTCATCAATTTCTCCGCAATAACAGGCAAATTGCCGACACCCATTACAAAGCAAAGTGTATCCACCGCAGTCGCAAGGCCTTCCCAATGAATGCCGGAAACGGATTTTGTCGGATCCTCATGGCCCGTAACAACCGCAAAGGATGTGGCCATAGCCCGTTGCGTTACAGGAATCCCCGCATAAGCAGGCGCCGCAATCGGCGAAGTAACACCGGGAACAAATTCAAAGGGAACACCGGCTTCGCCAAGGGCCATAGCCTCTTCTCCGCCACGACCGAACACGAGAGGATCGCCGCCCTTCAGACGGGCCACGATTTTACCTTCTTTCCCTTTTTGCACCAATAATTCATTGATTTCCCATTGATGCATCGTGTGATCCTTACACTGTTTACCCGCATAAATAAGTTCCGCATCGGGACGAGCCCATTCTAACAGATGAGCATCCGCCAAATAGTCATATACAATTACATCTGCACGCTCGATGCACTCTCGACCTTTTACGGTAATTAATTTTACATCACCGGGGCCTGCACCGATTAGATATACCATACCTGTCATTTTATGATTCCTTCCTCTATAAGGGCTTCCACAATATGCTTGCCCCCTTCTTCATATAAGGCTCTCGCAAGATTTTTCCCGAGAATTTCACCCTTTTTAGCGGGACCGGAAATCTCACCTTCGTATACGGTCCTGCCGTCAAGGGATGCAATCATCGCCCTTAATCGTAGCTGCCCCTTTTCGATGGTGCCGTGAACGCCCATCGGCACCTGGCAACCGCCGTTGAGTTGACGCAGAAAACTGCGCTCCCCTTCTACGGCATAACGCGTCGCTTCATCATTGATAGGCGCCAGCATTTCGAGCATTTCCGAGTCATCCGCACGGCACTCGATAGCAAGCGCCCCCTGGCCCACAGCGGGAATCATTTCATCCGCCGTAAACACCTGCGTAATCTGATTCTCCAGACCTAGCCGTTTAAGACCGGCCTGCGCCAACACGACGCCATCCAGATTGTCCGTCTCAATCTTACTGAGGCGAGTCTGTACATTGCCGCGGATAACCTCTACGCGTAAATCGGGACGCACATGAAGCAGCTGTGCCTGACGACGTAAACTGCTCGTACCGATGCGGGCACCTTGAGGCAGTTTATCGAGTGTCTTATACTCAGGACTCACAAGGGCATCATAGGGAACTTCACGAGCGGAGATAGCGCCTAAGGTCAAGCCTTCCGGTAATTCCGTAGGCATATCCTTCAGGCTATGTACGGCAATATCGATGTCTCCGTCGTGCATAGCCGCTTCCAGTTCCGCCGTGAATAATCCCTTGCCGCCCACTTGAGCGAGCGGTTTTTCCAAGATACGGTCCCCTTTTGTATTAAAGTGAACCAGCTCCACTGAAACGCCGGGATACAGACGCTTCAATTCCGCACTAATATGTTCAGCCTGCCATAGGGCAAGGGCACTTTTTCGCGTGCCGATACGAATATGATCTCTCATGGCATCAGCCTTCTTTCTCAAGATTAAACATATCTTTGAATAATTCCCAGTACAGACCTTCTTCCTCCGTACCTGCGATTTCATTGAAGTGAATCATAGGTTCCCGTAAAATCTTACGGGTAATCATACGACTCATGGAGTCCATAATGCGTCGCTCCTTATCGGAAATATCCGGTAATTTCGCGAGCGCCCTGTGTAATTCACGACTTCGTATGCGCTCAGCCTTCTCCGTCAATAAGGCCATCATAGGACGAACGGATAAATAACTTAGCTTATCCAATAAATCTTCGATGGCTTCGTGAATGATCGGTTCAGCCCGGCGCGCCTCTTCCTCGCGTTGCGCCTTATTTTCCTCTACGACGCTTTCAAGAGAGTCAATATTAAATAAATAAATTCCATCGATATCAGCCACAGCCGGATCAATATCGCGCGGTACGGCGATGTCAATCATAACAATCGGTTCTCCCTCGCGCAGTTGAACGATTTTTTTCGCTTCTTTAGGGGTGATGATATAATGTGGCGCCCCCGTCGATGTGATGAGAATATCCGCATTCTTCGCCTGTTCCACGAAATGATCGAGCTTGACCGCCTTGCCGTTAAAGCGTTTTGCCAACGCTTCCGCCTTAGCAAAGGTACGGTTCGACACGAATATGGTCTTTACCCCTTTTGCCTGCAAGTGAGTCGCCGTCAATTCGCTCATCGTTCCGGCCCCTAAGATGAGGACCGTCGCCTCGGATAACGGTTTATCCAGACTGTCCTCCGCAAGATTGACAGCCGTATAGCTGACCGATACCGGCGTATTCGCAATACCCGTATTGGTACGTACCTTTTTACCGACACCAATGGCACGTTGAAATAGAATATTAAAAATTGTACCTGTACAGCCTGCGCTATACGCCTGAATATAAGCCCCTTTTAACTGACTCAAAATCTGGCCTTCCCCCAACACAAGGGAATCGAGACTGGCGGACACGCGGAACAGATGCTCAATACAATCTCTTTCCTCATAGAAAAAGAATGCTTTCTCATCAATTGCCTCGGCGCCCTTCAAGTCTTGTAACAGCCTTAACATATACGTCTTCGGGCAGTCCACATCCTCTAAAACGGCATAAATTTCCGTTCTGTTACATGTGGATAATATAACGCATTCTGAAATAGAATCATACTCATAGAGGCGGTTCAGTGCTTCGACTACCTCGTCCTTTTCAAACGAGAAACGTTCACGCACCTCCACAGCGGCACTTCTATGATTTAGACCTAATACCACTAATTGCATGGCGTAGTTTCTCCTCTATACTTCTCCACTCTCCCTTGAGAATGGCTTCAAATGTATCCTCCGTTAAATGGTCCCGCCAGAACTGCTGACGGGCCTCCGGTGTGGGAAGCAGTAACTTTACTTCTTCTCTAAATATTTTAAGTCCGGGCATAGCCTTTTGCAACTGATCATAACGATTCATCATATCTCGTCTCACCAGCCGATTGATACGCGGCCCCGCATGATTGGCACCGATGGCGATATGTAAATCACCCAGATCCAGCGAGGACGGCACTGTGAAAGTACACGCTGACGGGTTATCGCTACGATTCGTCCACACGCGATGGGCCTGACCTAATTCATATAATCGATCATTTAATTCATGATTATCCGTGCAGACAAACAACAATCTGCTTTGAGCGATGAGTGATTCATCATCTTCCGTGAAAGCCCTCTCATGCCAGGTGAGACGTTTTTCTCTGTCCCAGGTACCGACCGCTGCCGTCGCAGACGGCGCTATAACCACAATCCGGCAGGGCTCATCGATAAATAGTCGAATCCGTCTCTCCGCAACCTCACCGCCGCCGATGAACAAAATCATATCTTCAGTTGTGGGTTGAAATGTGATGGATACCATAACTCACCTGCTATAATAAAAAAATCGGCTTGATGGTCAAGCCGATTTTTAATTGCCTACATAAATCGTTTAAGGTATACGCCGATACGCCCCTTTCGGGATGTACCTGTAATGGCTTCCACCTTCATTCGGCCACGACCGCGCATGGAAATGACATCTCCCTCTTTTACCTCTTGAGATGCCCCCTTAGCCGGTTGCCAGTTTACCTGCAGTAATCCGGCGTTGATAGCGCTCACCAATTTGGTTCGGGATACGCTGAACCCGGAACTTGCCACCGCATCTAAACGCAAAGATGCGACAGTAGTACGTACTTCTTTAATTTTTTCTTCCTTCGGGGCAATGTCCGCAAGCTCAATCGGCTCTACAGACACGGAAACCATAGCAATCTTCGTAAAGTTCTGAATGACAAAGTCCGCTACGCTTTCATCCACCAGGATTTGAGCGCCCCCCTGCTGTACGATTACATCACCGAATTTGGAGCGATCAACACCGAGACCCATCAAAGAGCCCAGCACATCGCGATGAGTGAGCAATCGGAACCGAGGGTCCCAGTTCACCTTTAACGCGCGGATACCCATGTCCACAGTACCGTTAAAGTCGCTATCTACAAAGGCGATGCGGATACGTTCCGCCCCTTCATAACCGCCATCGGTTTTCACCGACAGCTGCGGATAATTCGCCTTTATCGCATCGGCGATAACAAGGCCCGCAGGGCTCGTAAAGTCCGCCACACGATAGGGCTTGCCCTTTACCACCTGCTCCGCAAGGTCCAGCATACGGCGCGCTTCTTCGCCGCTACCGCTGGCTTCAAAATATCGAATTAATTTACTAGTATCTGCCAAAATTATTTCCCCAATTCATTCGACCGAGCAAGGCATGCCGCAACACCGTCCTGGATGGCACTGCGCAATCCGCCCTTTTCCATAGCCCCGATACCGGTGATAGTCGTACCTCCCGGGCTCGTTACCTGATCGCGTAACACAGCCGGATGCAGTCCGCTATCAAGGGCCATCTTACCGGCACCGTACATGGTCTGTGCGGCGGCCTTAATGGCCAGTTGACGAGGCAGTCCGATACGAACGCCCGCATCGGCTAAGGCATCAAGGATGACAAACATATAGCCGGGACCGGCTCCGGATAAAGCGCCCAATCGGTCAAGATCGGCTTCGCTTACCACCGCCACTTCTCCGACGGCTTCGAACAAAGCCTGCACACCGCGGGCTACGTCCGTTTCCATATCATCCCCGGTGAGAGCGGTCATGCCTACCCCTATGGCTGCCGGTGTATTAGGCATAGCTCTGAACCATTTAGCTTGTGGAACAGCTTCTTTCAAAGTATCCAATGTAACCCCGGCGGCTACGGATATCATCGTCGTCCCGTATGCTACTTGGCTCAATGCCTCCAGCACAGCCGGTAACACCTGAGGCTTTACGGCCAGCAATATGGTATTATAGTTCCTTACATCAGGCATCGCGGTAAATCCTGCAACACCCAATTCATCCGTCAGTTCCCGGCATTGCTCCTCGCGACGTACCAGAATATGCGTGTCACACGCTTGTAACACGCCATGCTGCAACGCACCGCGAAGCAGAGCTCCGCCCATCGAACCGACACCGATGCATAAGGTTTTACCTAACATATTTGTCACCGCCATTTTCAGGAAATTTATTTATTTTGCCAAGAATATTCGTTTTGCTCGGTGCTGCTTTCATTATCATTGTAATCAATAGAAATGTTAACAGGTACGCACATGAAAATGTCCTTACCTACCTTTTCCAATTTTCCATCCAAGGCAAAGGTCGCGCCGGATACGAAATCTACAATACGAGCAGCTTCATGAGGATCCGTATTTTCAAAATTGATCAATACGGGACGCATATCGCGCAATTGATGCGTAATATTTTCAGAATCCTCAAATACCTTTGGTTCAATAACAATTACTTTCATTGCCGTTGGACGTTGTGTCATTGTAGATTGGCCTCCTACCTTGCGTGGATGAAATTCAGATGCGCCGGATACAGGGGCCGCTGCTACAGGAGCGATTTCATCCTCGTATTCCTCTTCATCTTCATAATCGTAATCATCATATTCATAGTCGTCATCATTTTTCGCTAAGAATAAGTTTTTTGCTTTGTCTAAGTAATCTCCCAATGCCATGGATTTTTCCTCCTGATAAAACTAACGCGGTATAAACTGAGTAATACAAAAATTTAGTAATATACACGTTCCCCAAAAATAGCTGTGCCTACACGAACGATGTTGGCGCCCTCTTCCAAAGCCACCTCAAAGTCGTGAGTCATCCCCATAGATAAATATTGAATCTGCCCCTCTTCGAAATAGCGTCTCATATCCTCATACAAGGCATGAGCTACGCGGAAGATGGGACGTGCTTCCTCCGGATCATCGAAGAAAGGCGCGATGCACATCATTCCCCGAACCCGCACATGAGGCAACGTCTTCGCGTAATCCCGAATATCCGGAAATTCCTCGACGGACATGCCGGACTTCGACTCCTCACGGGCTATATTGACCTGCAACAATATGTCCTGCACTTTATCGTGCTTTGCAGCCACCTTCTCGATTTCATCCAATAATTTACGACTGTCTACGGAGTGAATGAGATCAAACATAGGAACCGCCTGACGCACCTTGTTGACCTGCAGATGACCGATCAAATGCCATGTCAATCGAGGTCCTTTATAGAGCATCTGCTTTTCCTTCGCCTCTTGTACTCGATTTTCCCCCACATGAGTTACACCGAGACCGGAAATCTCTTCAATAGCGGAAACAGGATGATTCTTTGTAACCGCCACCAGAATAGCCGTATCCACGCGACCGGCACGCGCCATAGCATCCGCCATGCGCTGCTGTACTGCGTGCAGGGATTCTTCAATCATGTGAAAGTCCCCCTTCAATCTCTATATAATAATAAACAAATATATCAGTATAGACTATTCTATTATATAGTATTTAGCCGCGAATGTATATCGTTTACCGCATATACCATGCGAATTTCTGACATGATACAGTATATTTCTACGCATTTTAATTATATTCGCGGTGCGGCATTATCGCGCCCGAAGCATACCGAATAACGCCATGCGACCTGTTATACCATTTTCACGGCGATAGGAATAACAATCCGCCGCTATCATGCTGTCCGTTCCGCCGATGCAGATATGTTCTTTAGGCACACCGTGAACAATGAGGCCTTCTTCGATAAAAGCCCACAAATTAACATAGCCTTTATCTCTATGAACGTCTGCAGATGTAGCGTCACGGTCATTCATATCACTGCCACTTTCCCTACAATTCATTGCGTTATCAGAACTATCGAAGCTTTCGGAGCAATCCGACGGTATACCATCAAGCGAACTGCTGTTCCTATAACGAACCAGATCCGTTACCTCCCGATTCGTCATGACCAGCCAGGACTGTTCAAATCGCTTCGCTAACCCGCAGTCTACCTCAAAGGATTCGGGCCCGATGCTGGGACCCAAGTAAACATAACAGTCTTCGAACTTTGTTCCGTATACAGCATGCATGGTCTCGATAGTCCGAACCGGCAAATGGTCGATAGCGCCGCGCCAGCCCGCATGCACTACAGCCAATGCATGGTGTGCCGCATCATAAATGCCGACACCCACACAATCGGCGGTAAATAATAATAACGGCACATTCGGAATCTTTGTGAATATGGCATCGCAGTCATCAACAGCCGTCTCGCTGTTAAAGGCACCGGCCCCGATATGCTGTTCCGTAATCTCTACAACCTTTAAGCCATGCACCTGATTTCCGCAAGTAATACGGCCTGCATCAACGCCTAAATAGTCTGTAATAACAGAACGATTACGACGTACCGACTCCGGATCGTCCCCCACGTGAAAGGCTAAATTTAAAGAGTCGTACGGTTTTTCCGACACTCCACCGTGACGGTACGTGTCCCCCATGACGACCGGAAAATGGTTAGCCCACAGAGGTTGCTCATACGACCACTTCCCATAAGGGCCTTCGACATCAATGCGCTCCACGTCATTTTTCATAGGTTATAAAACGCCCTTTCTATACAGGATTATCAATATGTACCAAGCCATTTACATATACAAAGTTACATCCCTAAAGTTATTCACATACACCGCAGCGCTTACAGCCGTCCGCACACGGAGGCGTATAGGCTTCATCAAGAGACCGTTTCCATTCCATCTCCAGATATCCGTCCCGTAAGCCCATGTCGAGATGGCTCCACGGCAGGCATTCATCAAAGCTGCGTTCCCGATAGTTCATATCATCCATATCGAGGCCGGCCGCTTTCATCTCCGCCTTAAAGGATTTACTGCCCCTATCTGCCGCACAGGCGGCGATGACGGCGCCTAAGCGTCGGTCTCCGCGAGCAAGCACACCTTGAATATAAGCTTCCTTCGGCGATTCTACGAGAACCTCGATGCGGCGATTCTTCTGCAGTGATTTTTTTATATATTGCAACTTCCGTTCCACATCTTTCTGATGAGCCATCGCCATCCATTGAAACGGTGTAAACGGCTTCGGTATAAACGGATTGATGCTCAAGGTCAACCGCCCTTTACAACCCACTTCGGCCATATGTACCTGGGTGCGCTCCGCAAGGCTGATGATAGCATCAATATCTTCATCCGTTTCCGTCGGCAAGCCGATCATGATATACAGTCGCATATGTTGAATGCCTGATTTGGCGGACAAGGTGGCGGCATTTCGTAAATGCTCCTCGCTGATGCCCTTGTTGATAACGCGACGCAAACGTTCACTGCCCGTTTCCGGTGCGATGGTAATCGTCTTTTGACCGCTGTCCGCAAGACCGTCCACAACGGCTTGTGTCAACGAATCGGCCCGCAAAGATGCACAGGAGTAGCGCATATCCTTTGAACGAATATAGGTCACCAAGTCATCCACCTCAGGATAATCGGAGATGGCGGCCCCCATAAGGCCTACTTTCTTACCGAGCCGCTCCGCCCGATTGACACCTTCTTTCAGAACCTCTAAGGAGCGTACACGAGGCACCCTGAAACAGTAACCGGCCATACAGAACCGGCAATGACGTCCACAGCCGCGAGCCACTTCGATAATGTACATGGCACCGAACTCCGTATAATTCGTCGCCACCACCGTCTCTCCGCCGCTCGTCAACGGCCCGAAGTGACGACGTATACGCTTCGGCGCATCACCGGAAATATCATAGCCCGTAAAGCGATTTTTCTCATCATACCGCGGCGTATAGAGCACAGGCACATACACACCGTCGATATTCGACAAAGATGCTATGACCTGTTCCCTGCTTTCACCACGATTGCGCCCCTCCCGAATACGATCCAATACGGAGGTAACAACGCCCTCCCCTTCACCGATAATACAGGCATCGATAAAGTCCGCAAAAGGTTCAGGGTTAAAGGTTGCACAAGGTCCGCCGGCGATAACAATGGGATCGAATTCAGTTCTGTCACGACTCATCACAGGCACGCGTCCGTGGCGCAGCATCAGAGGAATATGGAAATAGTCCATCTCAAAGGTCACATCGAAGGCGACCACATCGAACTGATGCATGGCGCGCCGGGTTTCGATGCTCATAAGCGGCGTTTTGGTCTTATCATATGCATCCAATTCCTTTTTCTCAGGCAGAAAAATCCGCTCACACACGCTGTCAGGACGTAGATTTATTTCTTCATAAATGATATGAAGCCCCAAATTACTCATACCCACATAATACGTGTTCGGGTAAACGATGGCCACCTTCTGCGATGCATGAGGGTTAATCGTCACACGACTGTCCTCATCTCTATGGAGTTGTTGTAATCGATCGATTAAATCCTTACGATTCACTACAATCCTTTCTATACGAATTCACTGAAAAAACAATTTAATACATTATGTTTTATCACATACCCCTGTATTTAATTTCAACTATTTTATATGGCTTACCTTGTCACTGACTTTATCACTGACCTTCTGCACTAACCGAGGACGATGTTTCTTTTCATACGGATAAAGAACAACCTCACCATCTATATATTCAGCAATGTAAATCTCCTTAACGGTATAACCTTTGTTCTTTACTTCCTGTTCGAGCCATTCCTTATCTTTTTCGATAAGGTCCAATATGAAAGTATTAATCTGACCGTCATTGATGAGATCGAATCGGATATTATCCTCTCCGTATTGAACAACAGTAAGGGCACCGTTCTGTTCAAGTACGGCCCGTTTGACATCCTTTACATATTGGATGCCCGCCCCGCGCAATTTAAGTTTCAGTTCCGCCGCCTGAATACCGTAGCGCATACATTCCTCTGTAAGAACGACACCCTTTTCGATGACGATTACCGGATGACCGTCCAAAATGGTTTTAAAAAATCGTAGATTCCCTTTCAGGAATTTAAGGGTCATAACCAGAATAGTCCACAAAATAAGAACGAGCATAAACTGTAAAATACCGATTTGATCGTTATAAATAATAGCGCCTATAATACCGCCCAGAACGTAATTTTGTAACTGATCCAGCGCGGATGTAGGTGCCAGGTTACCTTTCCCCATCAAGTTAATCTGTAAGATAATCGCTAAAAGACCTATGGCGAGTTTTGCAAAAATCATGCCATAGATGATCATAGATTCTGTCATATACACTCCTCCTTAAGGTAGTACTTCATCCTTGTCATGTATCCGATCCGTCGGATTCACCGTATATACACGCGTAATAGTATAGGTCGTATATTCAGGGTTAAACTGCACCTCATAATACGCATCACTGACCTTTAAAATCATACCGTTACGTACCTTTAAGGAATTGACCGCCAACTGATCACGCGGTACGGATCGATCATTGCTGAAAGCATTCAGAAACGTAAGCATCCGCGATGAATCCTCCGAATTGGATCTCATGCGTCCGTATTCCTGATACTCCATGCCGAGAAAAAAGACCACAATAAGAGATAAGATAACCGTCAAATCACGATAGCGACTCGTAAAACCGTTACGCATGACTTGAATACCAACAATCAGTAGGCCCAGCAAAACAACTAAGAAACTGATAAACAGCCACATATTTCCCGTTGTAATTTGGCTCTCCACATAGGAAACAGTATAAAAATCCATATAATTCGCTCCTTTCAAATATAATTTATTATACCATACAACACATTAAATTTTTCGATATAAAGATATTGTCACAGCCATTATTTTACAAAAAAGAACAGCCCCGAAAGGCTGTTCTTTCTGTGATACACTTTATGAGTATTATTTTAACCAGCTCATCAAGTTGCGAAGTTCCGCACCAACCGGTTCGATTGGATGATTAGCCGCCGCTTCGCGATGTTCTTTAAGGAATTTCTGACCGTTCTTGGAATCCGCCAAGAATTCATCAGCAAATTTACCGGATTGAATATCCGCCAGGATTTGTTCCATAGCTTTCTTAGTATCTGCAGTGATTACGCGAGGACCTGCATAGTAGTCACCGTATTCAGCAGTGTTGGAAATGGAATGGCGCATCTTTTGGAAGCCGCCTTCGTAGATAAGATCGACGATCAATTTCATTTCATGCAGGCATTCAAAGTACGCATTTACAGGTTCATAACCGGCTTCAGTCAATACTTCAAAACCTGTTTTGATCAATTCAGTTATGCCGCCGCACAATACAGCTTGTTCACCGAAAAGGTCGGTTTCCGTTTCGGATTTAAAGTTGGTTTCCAAGATACCGGATCGACCGCCGCCGATACCGGATGCCCATGCCAAGGCAACTTCTTCAGTGTCGCCGGACGGGTCTTTTTCTACTGCGTACAAGCAAGGAACGCCGGAGCCTTCCTGGTATGTACGACGAACTAAATGGCCAGGGCCTTTAGGCGCCACCATGAATACATTTACGTCTTCACGAGGAACGATTTTACCGAAGTGAATGTTGAAACCGTGAGCAAATGCCAAGTATGCGCCTTTCTTCAAATTAGGAGCGATATCCTTAGCATAAACATCTGCCTGCAATTCGTCCGGAATCAATACCATAACGATGTCCGCACCCTTAACAGCTTCCGCCGTTTCTTTTACGGTAAGACCTGCTTCTTCTGCCGCTTTCCAGCTGGAAGATCCGCCACGAAGTCCGATTGTCACATCCATGCCGTTTTCTTTCAAGTTCAATGCATGCGCATGACCTTGAGAACCGTAACCTAAGACTGTAATTTTTTTGCCTTCCAATTTGCTCAAATTACAATCCGCATCATAATAAACTGTAGTACCTAAAATTTTACCTGCCATGTTAGACAACCTCCAATGATATTCAAATAGAATATGTAATATATACTGTACACGAGCTTACATATATACATAAGCTGTGGAGTACATTTGTTCATTATCAAAGGACTATATGAATATCCCATGATAAAACGCAATAACTATTGCACGATAACCCACGGACGGTCCCGCTCCCACACGACCTGTACGGTCATGCCGAATACGTCTGACAAAACGGAGTCCGTCAGGACATCCTGTTTCGGGCCCGCACGAATGATTCTGCCCTCCTGCAAAATCGCCACATGCGTAATTACGGGCAATATTTCCTCAATCTGATGTGAAACGTAGACAATCGGCGTGTGCTGCTCCTCTACGAGGGACTCCACGGTTCGCAGGAATTTCTCCCGAGCCGGTAAATCAAGCCCTGCACAAGGCTCATCCAAAATGAGCAAATCCGGGTCGGCCATGATAGCCCGCGCCAATAAAACACGACGCTGTTCACCGGCGGACAGGGTATGGAACCGATGCCCCTCCAGATAGGCGAGTCCGAATTCATCGAGTAACCGCATACCCTTCGCACGAGTCATGTCATCCACCGTCCGGTAAATACCGATACTGCTGAAAGCACCGGAAATGATGACGTCTTCCACCTTTTGTTTGTCCAGTGTCGATTGAAACTGTCCCAATGCGGAACTGACGAAGCCGAGACGCGCCTTGATTTTCGGCCACGCATATTTGCCGAATTCACGGCCGAATACGCGAAGCGTTCCCGTCGTAGGAATCTGATACGCCGGTATCATGCTGAGCATCGTCGATTTACCGGCCCCGTTCAGTCCGAGCAGGGCCCAGTTTTCACCGGACTCCACATGCCAATTGACATTGTCCAAAATCGGCCTGCCGTCACGCAGAAAACAGACGTTTTCATAATGGAGTAACTCATCCCCCACAGTATCATCTCCTAAATCTTTTCTCCACGACTCATAGCGGTAATACCGGTTTTAGCGATTTCAAGGATACCGTAGGTCTCCATGATCTGGATAAAACCACGTAACTTTTCTTCACTGCCGATGACCTCGATAATCATGGACGTCGGAGAAATATCGAGCACATTGCCGCGATATACATCGGCAATCTGAACGATTTGAGACCGTGTGGATGCCGTCGCTTTCACCTTGATAAGCATCAGTTCGCGACAGACTACATCATGGTCCTCAAAGACCTTTACCTTAACAACATCGATGAGTTTATAAATCTGTTTCTGCACTTGGTCCAGTATGCGATCATCCGCCTCGACGGTAAGCGTAATCCGCGCATATCCCGGCGTATTCGTCACACCGGATGTCATCTTCGTAACGTTAAATCCGCGACGATTAAAGAGTGCCAGAATACGCGTCCCGATGCCGGGCGTATTCTTCGCAATGACTAAGACCTGATGTTCTTTTACCATCATAGCACCCCTTTCTTGCCCATCATACCGCTCACGGTGCCACCGGCCGGAATCATCGGCAATACATTATCCTCGCGGGACACGCGACAGTCCAGAATGATGCTGCCCGGAGATGTAATATATCGCTTAAAGTTCTTATCGAGAGCCTCTACGGTATCAAGACGGTCAGCTTTCAAACCGAAGGCATCCGCCAGTTTCAGGAAGTCCGGACTCACCTCCAGATCAACATAGGAATAACGACGGTCATTAAAGATTTCCTGCCATTGACGAACCATACCGAGATAACCGTTGTTGATGATGACGATTTTAATCGGCAGATTATATTGACGTACCATCATGAGTTCCTCAAAGGTCATTTGAAATCCGCCGTCACCTACGACAAGGATAACCTGCTTATCAGGGGCCCCCACTTGAGCGCCTATGGCAGCCGGCAAGCCGTAACCCATGGTACCCGCACCGCCCGATGTCACGATCGTATGAGGAGATTTATGAGTTAAGAACTGAGCCGCCCACATTTGATGCTGTCCTACATCTGTCACGATGACGGCATCATCATTGATAATTTTGTTGAGCTCCGACAACACATACTGAGGATGCAGTTCATCCTTGTCGGGCTCGGGCACCACCATCGGATATTCCTCCTGCCATTCGCGAATCTGCGCCAGCCACGGTTCGTGTGTCGCCGGTTCCACCAATGCGTTAAGATCGGATAATACATGTTTTAAATCGCCTACAATAGGCACATCGATGGCAACGTTCTTATCAATTTCCGCAGGGTCGATATCGATGTGAATAATCTTCGCCTTTTTGCAGAAGAAATCGGGATGACCCGTAATTCGGTCATGGAATCTGATACCCGCCGCAATGACGAGGTCCGCCTCATCCGTACAGTTGTTGGCCGCAACGGAGCCGTGCATTCCTACCATGCCGAGCGCCAGTTCGTGATTTCCCGGGAAACCGCCCAGGCCTACCAGTGTGTTGGTAACGGGAATCTGTGCCGTTTCCGCCAATTCCTTCAGCTCCGCCATGGCGTTAGCTTTCAAAATACCGGCACCGGCGATGATCAAAGGCCGTTTCGCATTTTTAATGAGCGTTGCCGCCTTTTTAATCTGACCCTGATGGCCCTTATAGGTAGGATCATATCCTTCCAGACTGATCGGAACCTCATACAATTTATTGTATTCAGCCAAGGATATCGTTTCCGTCTGAATATCCTTCGGAATATCGATTAATACAGGCCCCGGACGACCTGTACCTGCTATAAAGTACGCTTCCTTGATGATGCGGGGCAGGTTGTGAATATCCTGAACGAGATAATTATGCTTTGTAATCGGCATCGTAATCCCCTGGATATCCGCTTCCTGAAACGAATCTTTACCGATAAACGGACGGCCGACCTGACCGGTAATGGCCACCATCGGTACGGAATCCATATAAGCGGTCATGATACCCGTCACAAGATTCGTCGCGCCCGGTCCGGATGTAGCGAGGCATACACCTATTTTCCCTGATACACGCGCATAACCGTCGGCCGCATGAGCCGCCCCCTGTTCATGACGCACAAAATAATGTTTGATTTCAGGGAAGCTATAAATTTCATCATAAATTGGAATAACGGCACCGCCCGGATACCCGAACATATCGGTTACGCCGAGGCGATGTAGTGTTTCTAGGACAATTCGCGCCCCATTGATTGTTTCTGCACTCATAGGAACCCTTTCAACCAGCTATTCGGATAGAATTTCACTGGAATTTAAACGCTTAATGGTGTAACCATTCTTTTTAAAAGTTTCAATAATACTTTGAATATGTTCTTCTCCGTTAGTTTCAACAGTCACCTGTAATTCCACCTCGTGAAAGCGGTCCAGATTCTTAAACTGATTATGATCAAGCTTGATTACGTTCGCATCTGCATCGGCAAGCATTTCAGAAACGGCCACCAGCTGCCCCGGTTTATCCGGAAGGTTTACAGAGAATGTAAAGATACGGCCCCGCAGCACAAGTCCTTTATTGATCATGGATGAAATCGTCAGCACGTCGATATTGCCGCCGCTGACGATAGCGACCACCTTTTTACCGCGGCAGTCCAATTTTTTTAGGCCCGCCAAAGGTAAAATACCGGAGTTTTCAGCCACCAATTTATGTTTTTCAACGAGCAGCAAAAAGGCTTCCATCAATTCATAATCCGAGACGGTAACGATATCATCTACATATTTCTTGATGTATTCCAATGTGGTTTCACCGATCAATCGCACCGCCGTACCGTCCGCAATCGTCGCCACTTCGTCGAGAGGCACCGGATGATCCGCTTTCAAAGCAGCCAAAGCACTGGCGGCGCCTTCCGGCTCCACGCCGATGATCTTGATCCGAGGATTTTTCAGTTTCGCCGCCGCCGCAATGCCGGACACGATGCCGCCCCCTCCGACGGGCACTAACAAGATATCCGCATCGGGCAGTTCATCCAGAACCTCGAGAGCAATGGTTCCCTGTCCTTCGATTACATCTTCATCATCAAAGGGATGAACGAATACATAGCCGTGCTCCTTTTGTAGCTCCATCGCTTTCTGATACGCTTCATCATAAATTTCACCGGACAGTACAACCTCCGCACCATATTGCTTTGTCGCATTGACCTTGATAAGAGGTGTATGTTTCGGCATGACGATGGTCGCCTTGATGCCGAGGCGTTTAGCAGCCAGAGCCACCCCTTGTGCGTGATTGCCGGCGGATGCGGCAATGACACCGCGAGCCTTTTCCTCTTCCGTCAATTTAGCAATCTTGTTATAGGCTCCGCGGACCTTAAAGGAGCCCGTTATCTGCAAGTTTTCCGGCTTGATATATACATCATTGCCGCACTCGTCCGAAAACACATCGCTATGGAGCAATTTTGTTTTTACGGTAATCGTGTTTAACCGTTCCCGAGCTTCCATAAAATCATATAATTTACGCATGAATACACCTTCACCCATCAGGGACATTAAATCCAACTATACTATTCTTAATCTTCAAATACCTCAATAGCACCTTGTGCGGCGGAGGATACATGAAGCGCATATTTCTTAAGATATCCGGTCACATTCGATTTGAAAGGTTTCAACGCCGCTTTACGACGAGCGATTTCTTCGTCGGATACAGCAAGTTCCAATGTACCGTTCGGAATATCGATATTGATGATATCCCCGTCTTCAACGATGGCGATGGTACCGCCTGCAGCGGCTTCCGGAGATACGTGACCGATAGAAGCGCCGCGTGTAGCACCGGAGAAACGGCCGTCAGTCAACAACGCCACATCTTTATCGAGGCCCATACCGGCGATCATCGATGTAGGCGTCAACATTTCCCGCATGCCCGGACCGCCTTTAGGCCCTTCATAGCGGATGACAACGATATCACCCTTTACGATTTTACCGCCCGTAATCGCTTCAACCGCTTCTTCTTCGCTATTGAACACCTTGGCGGGGCCGGAGTGAACGAGCATATCCGCATCGACAGCGCCTGCTTTTACAACGGAGCCGTCTACCGCAAGATTTCCTTTAAGCACCGCGATACCGCCGGTTTCATGTACAGGATTATTCCACGGATGGATAACATCTTCATCAACGACATGAGCCGCCTTTGCGATTTCACCTTGCGTTTTTAGGGCTACGGTCTTGCAATCCTTATGAAGTCGACCGTTTTCCGCTAAGCGTTTCAGTACAGCGGATACGCCGCCGGCCGCATACAAATCCTCGATAAAGTAAACGCCGGACGGAGACAATTTAGATAATTGCGGTGTGATTTGAGCAATGCGGTCAAAGTCATCCAAGGTTAACTCTACACCCGCTTCGTGTGCGATAGCCGGCAAATGAAGCGCCGTATTGGACGAGCCGCCCAAAGCCATATCGAGGGCTACCGCATTTTCAAAAGCTTCACGAGTCATGATATCCTTCGGACGGAGATTTTCCTTGAGAACCTTTACCGCCTGCATGCCCGCCAGTTTCGCCAAACGTAAACGTTCGGAATATACGGCAGGAATGGTTCCGTTACCGGGAAGCCCCATGCCGAGGGCTTCCGTCAAACAGTTCATCGTGTTAGCTGTGTACATACCGGAGCAGGATCCGCACGTAGGACATGCGCTGTTTTCGATATCCTGCAGTTCCGCATCGTCCATTTCACCGGTTTGATGCTTACCGACCGCTTCAAATACATCGGATAAGCCGATTTTCTTGCCTTTATGTACGCCGGCCAACATAGCGCCGCCGGATACAAATACGGATGGAATATTGAGCCGTGCCGCAGCGATTAACATACCCGGTACGACCTTATCGCAGTTCGGAATGAATACCATCGCATCGAACGGCGTCGCCATCGCAGTGGCCTCGATAGAGTCCGCAATGATATTACGAGTCACCAAGGAGTATTTCATGCCGATATGGTTCATCGCAAGACCGTCACAAATACCGATTGTATTGAACTCAATCGGAACACCGCCAGCGTTTCGGATGCCGTCCTTTACGGCTTGCACAA
Organism: Veillonella sp. AS16; assembly: GCF_000517785.1. Lineage (NCBI taxonomy): Bacteria > Bacillati > Bacillota > Negativicutes > Veillonellales > Veillonellaceae > Veillonella > Veillonella sp. AS16. Next base: position 71,278 of record NZ_AZYX01000021.1, read on the forward strand.
TATTTTTGAGTCCTACGTGACCTGGAATAATTTCGTTGAAAGAATTCGCAATACCGATAACGGGTCTGCCCATTTCCTCGTCAACAAAGCCCAATGCCTTCAATAACGATCTATGTGGTGCACGTGCCACGCCCGTTTTCAAATTGTCACTTCTACAACTCATGATGATCTCCTCGTTTCCTTTGAAAGTATCCACTTGGACGGCTTTCACAAAATAAAAAAGACGATTCCTATGAATCGCCTTAAAAGTTTACAAATGATATTTCTCTTGTTTACAGAATTCCCGGATACATAGATAAGCCTATGTACCCCTTGGAAAATATACATATAAGAAACAAACCATATAGCCAAATCTTATTGATTGTATATTAAACCATTCGCGGAACTTCTAAGACAAAAACGTGTTAAGTTGTTGTTCATAATTCGAATGTTTTTAATAATCACGACGAGCGCGATAATCAACAAGCTAATGACTAAACCTAACATGTTTCCTCCTGAAATAATCTGTAATATGAAATTATAATATCACGTTACATTGTGCTATGCAAGATAAACATTAGTCTAATACGGGAAAACATCATAAAAATTTATGAGGGTTGGGTATAGAAAAAATCTATCTCAAAATTAATCTTTTCCCCATTAAACCATGTAACGAAATAATCCCCCGCCGTAGCGAGGGATCATATACATTATAAAATACCGAAAAGCCACATGCCGAACGTGCCGCCCCAGAAGTGAATCAAAAAGCTCACAACAGATATGGCGAGGCCTACGCGCCACCACGTACCTTGCGGCACATAGCCGGAGCCGAAGAAAATCGGCGTGACACCGGAGCTATAATGGGTCAACGTACAGCCCGGACTGTTCATCAAACCGAACAGCAAGATGGTGAACGGAATCGGTGCCCCCATCGCGACCAGAATCGCCGCAAAGGCGGAGAATAGTGCCGTAATACGGGCCGTGCCGCTGGCAAAGAAGTACTGAGAATACACGAAGGTTGCGGAAATAATGAAGGATGCCCAGAACCAGTCAAAGCCGGCTAGATGCTGACTGACAAAGTCGGCAAAAACGGCCACTACGCCAAGTTTACCGAGAAGTCCGGCCATGCCTACAAGGGTACCCATCCAGATGAGGATATCCCAACCGGTGCGTTCACCTAAGATATCATCCCATGTAAGGGAGCCCGTTACAACGCAAGCCAATACCCCCATCATCGCGACAACTGTAGGATGAAGCTTAGTCCAAATCGCGGTGGCCCACAGCAAGATACAAAGCACAAAAATAATGGCTACGGAAATCTCGGCCTTCGTAACAGGACCGAGAGCCTCCAGTTCCTTTTGAGCCATCGCGGCCGCTTCAGGGGTTTCCTTGATTTCAGGCGGATAAATCTTGTAGATGAACCACGGCATCAGGATCATACAGATAACGCCCGGAATTACGCCGGCCTGAAACCATTCCCACCACGAAATATCGTAGCCGAACAGCTTCGCACCTAATGACGTAATCAACAAGTTGCCGCTGCAGGCGGTCAGAAATATCGTGACCGTAATGGTGTTAATCGTATGTGCCGTCGTCATCAGGTACGCACCGATGCGCCGAGACGTAGGGCCATGCGGTTCGGAGCCGAAGGCAAGAGAAATATTCTGTACAATCGGGAATATAATACCGCCACCCCGTGCCGTATTGGACGGTGTCGCCGGAGAAATAATCAAATCGGTACACGCCAGAGCATAGGCCAGTTTCAAAGAACTGGTGCCGAAGGCCCTGATCAAGGTGTACGCAATACGCCTACCAAGTCCTGAATTAATAATACCCCGCGAAAAGAATACGGCCGCTACGATGAGCCATACATTGGCCTCCGCATAACCGCCGAGAGCCTGCACCATCGTAATGGACTGTGTCGCCACCGCCGCTACGATGCCGAACAGAGCCATGATACCCGTCGGCCAGGGCCGTAAAATAAAGCCTACAATCGTAGCCGTAAAAATAGCTAATAAATGCCAGCCTTCCGGCTTAATCGCCTCCGTATGAGGCAAGAACCAAATAATGAGCCCCACCAAAAATGTCAAGGCCGCTCGTGTCCATGTATTCATAGGACCTCCCTCTAAATCTGCACACCCATTAACAGCACACGTTCAATTACAGTTACAGTTACAGTTACAGTTACAGTTACAATTAATTATAAGGCGGTCATCACACATAACCGCCATACCTTATCAGCAACTTTCTAAAAAGGCTTTGATTTTAGGATTTTGCTGCAGCTCATCCATCTGTTCCGGCGATAACAACTTCACCTTATCCCGATCTTTATTTACGAGACAGAGAAATCCGATATAGTCCCCCTTATTCGCGCGGAACTGATGAATCGTATTGCCCGGAATTTCAATAAAATCACCGGATTCAACATCATGAATATCCTCCCCCAGTAACAGCTGCCCCTTTCCCCTAAATATCATCACCATATGAGTATGTTCATGATACTCCAATGTGGAATAACCGCCGGGCAGACATTCAAAATAGCGAAATTGACAAGGAATATCGTAAGCACCGTCATAGAGGACCTGTCGCGTTACGTCCTTAAAAGGACTGTCGTCCTGCTTGTATACCAACGTATCGACGCCATCCCACTTGAAATTTTGCGCATCAAACTTGCGTATCATCCTATCACCTCATTACAAAAAAGGGCTGCATCGAAACAATGTTTCAATACAGCTCCATAAGTTCGATTATTTAAAGAGACGTTTCAATGTACCCATCAAACCATGACTATGCTTATGTACACCGTCCGCAACGGATGCCACTTCAAAGCCCGTCTTTTCGATGGCCGTCGTAATCGTCTCAACAGATACCTTAGCCGGATCAAAAGATACGGTCGCCGTTTTTTCCGGCAAATCCACCTCTGCACTCAATACGCCCGGTAATCCTAACGATGCACCTTCTACGGTTTCTTTACAATTACTGCACATCATGCCCGGTACGGTAAATACCTTTGTAACAACGCCATTATCTTCGCCGCAACCACAATCTTTACACATAGTGATACCTCCTAATCTTCAGTTTCCTTATGTTTATCATCGTTTTTGGCCCCTGCCGTCACATCGATGGTCGTCGCTTTTTTTACGGCTTCCTTCGTTTCGTCCACAGCTTTTTTAGGCCCCGATATGGCATCTTTAAACTCATTGATGCCCTTACCGATAGCTTTACCCACTTCAGGTAATTTTCCAGGTCCGAAGATAACTAGAGCAATCACTAATATAACTATTAATTCAGGTGTTCCTATAGACCCCATATGTATCTCCTTTGTTTCTACTTATACTACACTCTTTAGTGTACATCATCATAAGCGGCTTTGTCCACATACCAGGTCATATCTTCCTGTGAAAGTACCGCCCCCGGCAATACGCGACCGATGCGCTTGTCCCATGCCGTATCTTCATAGTCCTCACGCTGGTACAACACCTTTGTTAGGGCCGTCTTCTTGCTTTCACCGGTCACAGTAAACCATACCGCATCCGTTTTAGCGAGAAACGAGAATGTCATGGAAATACGTTCCCATACCTTGCCGTCCTCAACGGCCACCACATCGTGATCCGTTATACGCAATGCATGAGAGCCCGCAAATAACCCGGCCGTATGACCGTCTTCACCGAGGTCGAGAATCGCCAGATCAAGGCCGCCTTTCTTGCACGCCTTGAGAACCGTCTGAACCTCTTTCTCATATTCCCCGGCCGCCTCCACGACGGTCTTGGATTCCGTGTTAATCGGCAGAAAATGAGCCGCCCCACGAGCTTTACACAATAGATAAGGCTTTACGCGATTATAGTAATTATCCTCATGAGATTGCGGCAAAAAACGTTCATCCGTCCATACAAAGAATACCCGCTCCCAGTTCAAGCGATCGATATACTCCGGAGAATTGAGCATTTCCAATAATCCGTTTACCACCGTTCCCCCTGTAATACCTACGACACATGTCTCGGTACGGGCTATTTTCTCATTGGTGAAAGCGATAAAATCCTCCACCATAGCATTCACGACATCATCAGGACTGTCATAACACTTAATTGTATCTTGAGCCATCTAATATGGACCTCCTAAAACTATTTCAATAGTTCTATTATATACACTTTGTCAATACAAAGAAAGAAAAAACCAATGTAGCCCTTGAATTGAGGCTACATCGGTTCTATACATCCTATTAATTTTGTCCGAATTTAGGACGGCGACGCTCTGCAAAGGCGCGTACACCTTCCTTGAAATCATCTGAAAGCCCCAACGAACATTGGCGTTCCACTTCAAGTTTCTTATACTCTTCCCAGCCGGCGAAGAAACTGTTCCACATCAATTCTTTCATCACGCGATAAGAATTAACCGGCCCCTTAGCGAGTTTATCCACCAAGCGTTTCGTAACCGTCTGTAAATCTTCCGGTTCGCACACCTTATATACGAAGCCCAGCTCTTTGCCCTTTTCGGCTGACACGGCTTCACCGGTCATGACGATGTGCATAGCACGATTGATACCGATAGAACGGGTCAATAAATAAAGGCCGCCCGCATCCGGTGCCAGACCGACATTTACGAATGCCTGAATAAAACGGACATTGCTGGATGCGATGACGAAATCCGCGGCCAATGCCATGTTGAAAGCGGCGCCTGCAGCCGCCCCTTGAAGACTCATGACAACCGGTTTCGGCAACTGTTTCATCGCCATAGAAATCTCAGCTACCAGTTCAACGATTTCGAATAAGGATTCGGTATCACCGTTATCAACGGCGTGCTCCATCGCCTTCAAGTCACCGCCTGCGGAGAACACCTTACCCTCCGCATTGATGAGCAGAACGCGTACACTTTCATCATGGGATGCGAGATCCATGGCATGTAAAATTTCTTTACACATTTCCACATTGAAACCATTAGCCACATCGGGACGATTAAACGTCAATGTGCCGATGCCGTTGTCTACGACATACTGAATTGTATTATATAACATAAATCGGTCTCCTATATATAACAATTTATCTGCTCTGCTATCTATACAGCTACTAAACGTACTATGATTACAATCGTACTAATCTTGCCTGGATAGCAACTTACAGCAAATATCCTATCGAAAATATTCGATTATAATTCTATTATAGAAGAATTCCATATGGTTGTAAATACAAAAACTCCTGCAGACATCGTCTGCAGGAGTAATATCCATTGTCCAAATATTAACGTTTGGAGAATTGACTTGCTTTACGCGCTTTTTTAAGACCGTATTTTTTACGTTCTTTCATACGTGGGTCACGAGTCAAGAAGCCAGCTTTTTTCAAAGATTGACGAAGTTCGCCATCTACGTCCAATAACGCACGGGAAATACCGTGACGAATCGCACCGGCTTGACCGGAAGGACCGCCACCAGCTACAGTTGCGATAACATCGTATTGTTCAACTGTGTTAGTCAAGTTTAAAGGTTGTTTTACGATCAATTCCAAAGTTTGGCGACCGAAATAATCATTTAGTTCACGTTTGTTAACAGTGATTTTACCTGTGCCCGGTACCAGACGAACTCTAGCAACGGAAGATTTTCTACGACCAGTGCCGTAATATTGTGCTACTGCCATTATATGTTCCTCCCTCTAGATTATCGTACGGAAATTTCTAACACTTCTGGTTTTTGAGCTTCATGTGGATGCTCAGGACCAGCGTATACATTTAATTTACGGTATTGTTGTGCACCCAATTTATTTTTTGGAAGCATACCACGAACTGCCATCTCAACAACACGTTCAGGTTGTTTTTCAAGCATCATGCTCAATTTAGTGAAACGAGCACCACCAGGATAACCGGAATGACGGAAGTATTCCTTCTGCTCCAATTTTTTACCGGTTACGCGAATTTTTTCAGCGTTTACAACGATCACATGATCACCAGTGTCTACGTGTGGTGTGAAAGTTGGTTTATTTTTGCCCCGAAGAACTTTTGCAACTTCGGCAGCAAGGCGTCCTAAAGTTTTACCTTCAGCGTCAACAACATACCATTTCCGTTCGATTGTGTTCGGATTGGCCATAAATGTAGTTTTCATGCTGCATATCCTCCTAATAACGTCATAATTCTACCAAAATCAGCTAGTCCTTTGCTTCCGGGGCTAATGGAAACACGACATAAGCCTACCCGAATAGTATACAGATTTTATAGGGCGGTGTCAATTAAAATTTAGCAGTTACGTGCTGTCATCAAATTAATTTTTTAATATAGAGTTACATTGCTGTATTACGTCATTCAAACACTTTCAAGCAATTTATATTCATTGGCATTCATAAAACTTAAATCACAATATAGTTCCTCATCAGGTTTAGCTAATTTAATTTTTTCTACAACTTGAACAGAATATTCACAGCTTCTTTTACTCCATTCATCCTCATTAGAATTATCCAGTATAGACTCAGGCACAGACCAAAAGCCTTCTATATATTGAGTTAAATCACCCTCATAATCTACATATGTATTTCCGGTAAAAATTATACAATTATTTTCCTTAATGAGCTCAATAAATTCTAACAATTTATCATAGCTAATCAAGATACGTTCATATTCAATATCCGCAATTTGTATTAGACCCTCAACTATAGATGAATTTAGGCCTTTTAATGATTTAATTTCTTCCGATAGCATTTTATCGTCTCTAGCTTTCTCTCTGCCTATTTACTAAACCCTTTTATAAACAATACACACAACACAACATACAAAAACCCGCAGTGCATAGCACTGCGGGAAATAGCGCCAAATTATTTGGAGTACAATTCGACGATAAGTGTTTCATTAACTTCGATAGGAAGTTCTTCACGTTGAGGAAGACGAGTGAACGTAGCTTTGAAGCCGTCCAAGTCTTTTTCAATGTAAGGAAGTTCAAACGAACGAAGTTCTTGGAAGTTAGTTTTGAACATTTCGTTGTCACGAGATGCTTCGCGTAATTCGATTACATCGCCTGGTTTGCAGGAGAAGGAAGGAATGTCTACGCGACGACCGTTTACCAAGATGTGGCCATGGTTTACCATTTGACGAGCTTGACGAATGGAGTTACCGAAACCGATGCGATAAACAAGGTTATCAAGGCGTTGTTCCAAAAGGATCAACATGTTTTGACCTGTAACACCCTGCATTTTTTTCGCTTTATCATAATAGCGTACGAACTGGCGTTCTAGCAAGTTGTAGTAAGCTTTAACTTTCTGTTTTTCTAATAATTGTGTGCCATACTCAGACATTTTCTTCTGACGTTGGTCTTTTTTGACGCGATTCAAGGCTTTTGCGTGACCGAATACGTTCACACCAAAGCGACGACAAAGTTTGAATCGAGCCTCTCTTCTCGTTGCCATGTGATTATCACCTCATAGTTTAAATAAAAAAATCCGTACCTACACATAAAGGTACTTATAAATAATATCACTTCCCCCTAACCATGTCAATCAGTGATACCTGTGAAAGTTACTGAAACAAATGCATAACGACCTTTTGAAAGTATAACTTTTACGATAAGCCCGTCTACTATATCGATTCCGCATGATTCATCGCGTTTTGTAGATTTAGATGAAAAAATGCTTGTAATATGCTACAATACGATTAAGTAAGGTAATAGTTAGCATGGGAGTTTTATGATTAAATTGGGGGATCCATATGAAAGAATTACCTACAATGCAAGAGCTGCAAAGTTTTATTACCTATAATAAAACGGGTAGCTTTACATTAGCCGCACAATCTATGAATATTACTCAGTCTGCTTTCAGCGCTCAAATGAAAAAATTGGAGCGCTTAGTAGGCGTGAAATTAATATCCCGCTCGACGCGAGGCAGCCGTTTGACACCGGAAGGCGAATTGTTCCTGCCTGAAGCGGAACAAGTACTGGATACATTGGAACGGGCGATTCAATCCATCCGGTTGGCGAGCAAGGTGGAACGACCTATTCTGAACATCGGCGTGCTACGCAGCTTGGGCGACATTCGCCTGAACGGCTATGTATCACATTTTTTCCGCAATCATCCGGAATTTTCCGTCAGCATCTATGACATGGAAGAAGAAGAACTGATGCTCGACTTGCGCGAAAACCGCATCGACATCGCCCTTCTCTATTTGCCGAACAATAAGGATATGTCCTTGTACGAATCAACGGCGCTTCGTGAAGATGAATTCGTCTATTATGCACCGAATCTGATTGAAGGCATGAAAACTGCCAGCCTCAAATCGATTCAGCAGCAACCGTTGCTCATGTATCCGCCTAAATACTTTATGTATCGTACATTAAAGAACTATGTCGGCAACGGGCAGCAAAATATCCATATCCGCGGCAGCCGGTTATCCAATCCGTACACGATGATCGACTACTGTCAGAAGAATAACTCCGGTTGTATCGTGGCTCGCCAAATTCTGGATTCCTTAAACATTTCCGACGGCTATGTACCGTTGGAAAAACCGTTTAAACTGCAAGTATGCTTTGCATTTAAGAAAAATAACTCCAAAACGGAAACCATGAATACATTCATGGATTATGTACAACGTGAATCCCCTGCACAAATATGATTATGTTCTTATCAATTCTATTCTTTATACTCGCAGGCCTCGCCGAAATCGGCGGCGGTTATCTCATATGGCTTTACATGCGCGATGACAAAGGTCCTTTATATCTTCTGTCCGGTGCGCTCATACTCATCCTATACGGCATCATTCCCACCTTCCAGCCGGAGACGAGTTTCGGCAAAGTCTACGCCGCATACGGCGGTGTATTCATCGCCCTCTCCATCCTATGGGGATGGCTCATAGACGGATTACGCCCCGATATGTACGATATTCTGGGCGGACTCATCTGTCTCGTCGGCGTTTATATCATCATGTATGTGCCAAGGTAAGATGGTATGTATAGTCAGAAAACAATATGTATACGTCAACATAACACGATAAAAGCGGTTGTCCGAAGACAACCGCTTATTTT
>NZ_AZYX01000022.1:0-192631 GCF_000517785.1 Veillonella sp. AS16
GGCATCAAAGCAATTCTCATTCGAGTTGCTTTGCCAACTGGCGACTTGAATATATTAACATGTTCACATTTTTATGTCAACATATTTTATATAGCTTTTTATGTTTACACATAAATAAAATAACGAATAAGATACTACATCTTATTCATTAAGAAACAGCCTTTCAAAAGACTGTATGCATATTATATTACAACCATTATATATACGCAAGGTTTAAGTTCTCCACCGCCAAAACTTCATTTTCAGTTCATTTTCAGGTAAAATCCGTAAAATCCTTAGACTACAAAAAACTATATGTTTTAATTATTATAAAAACGTATTTGATAATACGAAATATATTGTGTACAATGTTTTTATAGAATAAATCTATGATACCAGAATACGGAAACTATAGAACAGTACGATTGTATCTATAACTGTATTTCCAACAAATGTGTTAGTGTATCCTGTTACGTATGATTGTGTAAGGAGATTATTATGAAACGCTCTAAAAACGTATTTACCAAAGCCATCACTATAGCTGCAGTATGTGCAACAATGGTAACTTCAGTCTTTGCATCACCACAAGGAACATTTGATACCACAGAAATCCATGTAACCGGTCAAGCGTCTCGATCCGTTGCGCCGACCTATGCGATTTTAACATTAGGAATCAGCAGTGAAAACGCCAATATCAACACCGCAAAATCCAATAACGACCGCATCATGAGCGACCTCATCAGCAAACTCGCGAACCTAGGCATCGACAAGAAAGATGTGTATACATCCAACATATCAATAAACCCTGCCAGTGACTATCAGGATGGTAAGCGTATAAACACCGGATATAGCGTGTCCAATCGTGTCACCGTTAAGATTAACAACCTCAGTAATGTAGGAAAAGCTGTTGATGCCGCAGTCAGCGTCGGTGCTAACGATATTAACAACTTAACATTCCAAAGTGAAACCTCTCAAGAATTATCAGATTCACTCACGACCGAAGCTGTTAAAAACGGTCGCCACAAAGCTGAAATTATTGCCGCTGCTCTAGGACGCACATTAGGCCCTGTCAAATCACTTTCTATCAGCACAAATGAAACTAGCACTATCGACAATACTTATTATCGTAGTGCTAAAGTAATGGAAGCCGCACTTAGTACATCCACACCTGTGGAAAACGGCTCTTTAGTTGTATCTCAGGATGCTAATATCATTTACTACTTACAATAGTTAATGAGGCACCACGCCTTCATGAACTGCTACAATGCCGCCTGTCAACTCATGATAGGTGGCATTTTCATATCCTAACGACTTCCAGATTTCCAGAATCTCACGTTGATGAGGATAGCGACGTAACGACTCAGGCAGCCAAGAATATGACGAATTATCTTTACTCAGCTTTCCTATAACAGGTAATATATAGGAAAAATATAAATTATATAATTGCTTAAATCCAATCATACTCGGCTTTGCCAGTTCTAATACGACAACCTTCCCTCCCGGCTTTACAACGCGTTGCATTTCTGAAAGCACCTGTTTTATATCAGGCACATTTCTCATGGCAAAACCGCTCATAGCAGCATCAAAAGTATTATCTGCATAAGGTAATGCCATCGCATCACCTTGTACTAAATTCACTTGATCCGATAAACCGGCCGCTTCAATTCGCGCATGCCCCTCTTTCAGCATGTCATGATTAAAGTCCAATGCCTCCACCGTAACAGTCGGTTCCTGCCGTAATACTTCCTTTGTAAATACACAAGTACCGCAAGCTACATCGAGCACATGCTGATATGGTCCCACATTCATTTCTTTCACGGCAAATTTCCGCCAAAAGTAATCCTGTCCGAAGCTGAGTACCGTATTCATCAAATCATAATGCTTGGCTATATTAGAGAACACACCTTGTACAAATGCTTCTTTATCATCATAGGTTTTAAATTCTTTAGTATTCATTACTTTCACTTTCACAGATTAAAATATTTTAATATGTCGCATATGGCATAGTATACCATATCACCGACGCCACTGAAAGCATCTCCACCGCACACTGTGTTAATCAACTATCTCCTACAATACCAGTTGTCTATTGCCTACAACCCGTGTTCGTTGTATAATGACATATGTCCCTTGTAAAAGGATTTATGATTTTATAATTTATTAATTGTGGAGATCCACATCTACTAATTAAGTATTGGAGTGTAACATGAATCGATTTATGACATCAATAAATAAAGTCAGCCTCATTCAACAAATCATTATCGGTCTGATTATAGGTATTGTGACGGCGCTTTATATTCCCGATATCGCAAAAGAATTATCATTGTTGGGTATTTTATTCGTAGGTGCTTTAAAGGGTATTGCACCGATTCTCGTATTTTTCTTGGTTATTACCGCAATCAGCAAACATCGATCGGGGCAAAAAACAGGGATGGGCTCCGTTATCACGCTCTACTTGCTAGGTACCTTCCTATCCGCCGCATTAGCAGTTATCGTAAGCTGGTTCTTCCCGACCACATTACATCTTGCAACAGGGGCTACCGATGCGGCATCACCGCAAGGCATCGCGGAAGTAATGATTACATTATTAAAAAATATCGTAGATAATCCGGTGCACGCTTTGATGACCGGTAACTATATCGGTATTCTCGGCTGGGCACTCATGATTGGCGGAGCCTTACGACAGGCTCCAATGGGCACAAAAGAAAACATGGAATCTTTTTCCCAAGCAATTACGACCGTTGTAGGTTGGATCATCCGATTCGCCCCGCTCGGAATTATGGGCCTTGTGGCCGACTCTATTGCTACAAATGGTATTGAAGCTTTACTGGGATATTTACAGCTACTTGTTCTCCTATTAGGTTCCATGTTCTTTGTAGCACTTGTAATCAATCCATTACTCGTATTCATCTTTATCCGACGCAATCCATATCCTCTAGTATTCAAATGCTTACGCGAATCTGCAATTTACGCATTCTTCACACGCAGTTCCGCCGCAAACATTCCGGTAAACTTGGATTTGGCTAAACGATTACACTTAAATCCGGATATGTATTCCGTATCCATTCCGTTAGGTGCCACAATCAATATGGGTGGCGCAGCCATCACCATCACGATTATGACGTTAGCTGCAGCTCACACATTAGGAATTCAGGTGGATATTCCGACTGCGATTCTCCTTTCTGTCATCGCCACTATCGGTGCTTGCGGAGCTTCCGGTGTAGCAGGCGGCTCATTGCTGCTCATCCCATTGGCGTGCTCCTTATTCGGTATTTCCAATGATATCGCCATGCAGGTTGTAGGTGTAGGTTTTATTATCGGAGTATTGCAGGACTCTACGGAAACAGCACTGAACTCTAGTACGGACATTCTCTTTACCGCTACGGCAGACTATGCAAAACGCGGCTATAACGAAGACTGGCAATAATTTTCTAAAGACGCCCTTAAAAACGAAACTATAAAAGTTAAATTAACTTTTCAGTCCGGTTTACAGGGCGTCTTTTGTTGTATAAAAATAACAATATATTAGATCCTCTCACGATACATAACCCCTCATATCTGTGAAATCTATTTAAACTATATGTCTGAGGAATCTATTCAACCGATGTATAACACAATTGATGTATTACATAGTCGATGTATTACAAATATATATTGAAAATAAAATTGACCTTCTATATTGATTTTCTTAAATGTACTGATATAATAGAATTAACAATAATAACTCTCAACGAATAAAATCAGAAAGGAATCGACATGAAACAATACGATATTATTGTAGTCGGCACAGGCGGCGCCAACATCGTAGTAGATGCAGCGCAAAAAAAGGGCCTTAAGATTGCACAAATAGAAAAAGGTAAATTCGGCGGCACCTGCTTAAACCGCGGCTGTATTCCTACAAAGGTGATGGTAACGGCAGCCAATGCCGTACAAGAGGTCGAGGAATTTAAAAAGATCGGCATCAATGTCAGCGAGGCAACAATGGACTGGAATACCATTTCAAAACGCGTATGGCATGTAATCGATGAAAACAAAGATATTTTTAAATATTACGATGCATTCGACAATGTTGACGTTTATCGCGGCGCAGCCAGCTTTGTATCCGACAAGGTAATGAAAGTTCACCTCAATGACGGCGGCGAATCCGAAGAACTTACAGCTCCAATCATCATTCTGGGCACAGGCGGTCATAGCAACATTCCAAATGTACCGGGACTTCAGGAGGCAGGTTTCTTATCCAGTGAAAGCCTCTTCGGCGATAAATATCCGGAAAAGCCATATAAATCCCTCGCCGTACTGGGTGCAGGCCCAATCGGTGCAGAATTCTCCCATGTATTCGCTTCCGCCGGTACAGAGGTTACAATCATCCAGCATAATGTACGTCTGGTGCCGAAAGAAGATGAAGAAGTTTCGGCTCATCTGCTCGAAAATTACAGAGCTCGCGGTATCAATGTGATCCTGAATCAAGATACCGTGGAAATACGCCAGGAAAACGGCCTCAAGGTCGTTATAACAAAAGATCGTACAACGGGCGAAATTACGGAGACGAAAGTAGAAGAAATCTTAGTTGCCGCCGGCATTCGCCCTACCGTGCAGGAATTACATCTTGAAAATACGGGTATCACGACTTGGAAAAACGGCTGGATTAAAACAAATGAGTTCTTGGAAACCTCCGTCGACGGCATCTATGCGTTAGGCGATGTGAACGGCGAACCGGCATTCCGTCACCGCGCCAATTACGAGGCGGATATCATTGCACACAATCTCTTCTACGCCACAAGCGAAGAGGATTATCGCTGGGCCCGTTACGACACACTGCCAAAGGTTACGTTTTCGTATCCTGAGATTGGCAGTGTAGGCCTTACCGAGGCGGAAGCAGTCAAGGCCGGCTATAATGTAGGTGTCGGTAAAAACTACTACTCCGCTACGGCTAAAGGCTATGCAATGGGCATCAATCCGGGCGATATAAATGACGGATTTGTGAAAATCGTCGTCGATAAGGATACCAATTATATCCTCGGCATGCACGTTGTAGGACCGCAAGCCTCTATTTTATTCCAACCATATGTAAACCTTATGAACAGCGGTGTTACACCTTTAACGGCAATCAATGAGGACATCGCATCGGAGCGAACCAAGAGACTACGCGCTCAAGGTTTAACACGCAATATGGATCCACGATCGGTCATTACCGTCGGCGAAACCATGAGCCCTCACCCTTCCCTAATCGAAGTTATCATGTGGACTCAGGTATATTACGAACATCGCTGGTAATACAAAACCCGCTCACAAGAGAAAACTATATCATTACATACAGTAATAAAGAAAAACGGTCTGTACCGATTAATGTTGGTACAGACCGTTTTTCTTTATTTTTAATACGACAACTATTTAAATACTATCACATTCGTATCCAAGGATTAACGCCCTAAATCGATACCGCTACCCCAGATAATGTTTGTTTTACGTCCATCAAATCCTTGATCCGGTTCCGGTGGTAATTTACTTGCCTTACCTTGACCTACATAAGCTCCTGTTTGTGCATCGACAGTAACGACAACTTTTTTACCGTCTTGGTGCATCGTTACATAATAGAGGACCTTGCCTTCATGTGCTTCGATTTTCCAGCCCTTCATAACCGCATCCGCACCTAATTGTTGCTTAGCCACAGCTTCTGCCTGAGCAGCTTCGATGACTTTATCTTTATTAAAGATTTCGCCAATCACTTTTTTAGGCTTACCGCCTTCTTCCATATCGGATACATTACCTGTAATTACATCAATTTTCAACTTATATTGATGATATTTGCTGTAACCTACCACTTTATAACCGTAATTCAAGTCATTAGAATTCAATTCTACGGAATGGATTGCCGCATTAGGGAAACGATTTTGGAAAATCGTACCGATTCTGCTCATCGTCATGACCATGGATTCACCAGGTGCACGTTGTACGGATATATCAGTACTCGTTTCCGGTTTCGTCTTACGAGCCTGAGCTTCGTTCGGTGCCGCAACGGATAAGACTCCGACCGCTAAAACACCCGTTAACACCATAGAAACTAACTTTTTATTCATTTATAAATCCTCCTAGCATATACAGGCTTTCACCATTCGTGAAAGCATCTCATATAACAGAATCATCAATTAATGATAACCATATAGCGACAGTTAACTAAAAACTGATTTACAAACCTTCATTTGAAGCCAATCGAGCCTCCACATCGGCCATCAGCAATTTATAACACGTAGCCACCAAAGGCACACCTACTAACATTCCTGTGACCCCCATGAGACTGGCACCGATGATAACCGCTGCAAACACCCACAATCCGGGGAGACCGATAGAGTTTCCCACAACCTTAGGATATATTACATTACTTTCAATTTGGTGCAATACCTCCAGGATAACAACATACAGCAATGCATCCATGGGATTGACGGTGAGCAACATAACAGCACCCATCACTCCACCTATGTAAATACCGAGGAGAGGAATCAATCCTGTGAGGCCGATAACGCACGCAATCGTTGTGGCATACTCGATATTGAACAGCCATAATGTTACGCCTACCATAACACCCAGAATCAAAGCATCGATAAATTGGCCTACAAAAAAATTACTGAATGTCTTAACAGCAACATTACCTACATACGTTGTTCTCTCCATCCATACATCTGAAGCATACGCTTTTAACATGCGTTTTCCCTGTAAAATCAGGCGTTCCTTATCAAGCAACATATATACTGCGAAAATAAGTCCCAACCCGATATTCAAGGTCCAGGATAAAACGGATCCCATCGTATCAACGATGTAAGAGCCGCCCTTTGTCCCCCACTCACGTGTATACTTTACAAAGCTTTCACCATTTAACGTATCCATAATCGTTTGGTTTGATGCAAACGGAATAGCTTCCGTTATATGTTGTATCCACACCTGAAAGTCCGCATAAAGTTGCGGTGCCGCCGAAACAATAATTGACATGGAATGAATTAGTTGCGGCACAGCCATGCGAGCAATGAAATATACAATGAGACTGATGGTCACAAAGGATAAAATGATACTCAACGGTCTACGAATCTTATACCGCCAGCCAAACTTGGTTTTAGGCCACAGCCAACGTTCGTAACGAACGACAAGAATATCCAGCACGAATGCCATGCAGGCCCCCAAAATAAGGGGTACAAAAGCTGACAGTACAGCATCAATAGCATTAGCGATGTCACCTATGCGAAGCGCCACTATCGCCATAATGCCGGCCAGTATAATAGCGCCGACGAGTTGTTTATAATATTTGAATTTTTCCATACGCATAACCCACTTTACTATACTCACAACGCATACCATACCACATATTAATGAACGTTATATGACCTGCCAGAACACAAAAGCCCACCTTATCGCGTATTCAATTCCCGATAGATACGAGAGCATGACGATAAGATGGACTTAAGAAATGTCTATTCTAGATTCATCTAGAAATTAGCGATGAATGTATACGTCTACACGACGGTTTTCAGCTTTACCGGAAGAAGTTGAATTTGTTGCAACCGGTTTAGCATCGCCATTAGCAACACCGATCAGACGATTAGCTGCTACGCCGTTATTTACTAAGAATTGAGCAACGCTTTGTACACGGCGTTCAGACAAGTTGATATTATATTGAGGATTTGCATCAGTATCAGCATTACCCATCAATTTAACTTGGTCTTGAGAATATTTGTTTGCAGCTTTCAATGCAGCATCCAAGTTAGGCGCTTGGTCGTAACGTGGAGTGGATTGATCGGAGTCAAAGTAGATGGATTGTACATAGTAATCCAATTTAGGAGTTTCATGTTTAGGCGCTTCCTGCACTGTAGGAGCCGGAGCAGGAGTATATGCAGGGGTTGGCGCTGGAGCCGGAGCAGATACCGGCGTAGCCACCTTGGAACCGCCGAAACGATAGGACAAGCCTACAACAGGTCCTTGGAAGGAAATGTTATCATCAGCATGTCTTCTTGTGTTGATATAGCGATAACCTGCATTGATATCCAAATCATCAGTTGCTTTAAAGCCTAGACCAGCTTCCCAAGTCGTAGTTTTTTTAGTACCTACACCTGCTTTACCGTATACATCGACTTTAGAACCAAGATTTGCTTTACCGATTACACCGGCTTGTGCGATATTATTCGCTTTCACGAAGTCATCGCCGGAAATACGGCCATAACCGCCATATACTGCGAAGTTCTTGTTCAAAGATTGAATCAAATTAACTTCATGCATTTTGTCGTTATAGTCGAAATCAACAAAATGATCTTTTAATCCGTGATATGCATATTGTACTGCTGTTTTATCAGTTAATGCATACGTTACGCCACCGTCAAAGTTCCATTTTGCATCGGAACTGAACGCGTTAGTTTTTGATTTTGAATGTGCTGCACCAAGGTCCACTTGGACTTCACCTTTGTCAAACTGAGTTTGAGGTGTTGCACCTGCTACAGAAACACCTACAGCAGTAACAGCCATCAAAGCTAATAATTTTTTGTTCATTATAATGACCCTCCATAACCCCGCTTCAGAAACAGCCCGGGATAGTAATAAGATAGTTATATTTTACAAAAAATTTTTAAATTTATCAATATATTTTATGAGTATTCGATGAAGTTCTCCGAAAAATTCTAAACACAGAACTTATATTGATTAACTAGTCTTCGCTTTCAGAAAACCATGCACGATGGAATACGGCCGCAATAGCACCACCGATAAGAGGCGCCACAATAAAGAGCCATACCTGAGATAAAGCTTCACCGCCGGTAAATACGGCCGGAGCTAATGCACGAGCAGGGTTTACAGATGTTCCCGTCAATGGAATACCGATTAAATGAACCATTGTCAATGTAGCACCGATAACAAGGCCCGCAATGGAGGATGTTTTTTCACTAGATGTGACACCAAGGATAACAAGTACGAATACAAACGTAAGAAAGGTTTCAGCTACAAACGCACCGCCCATAGATAGTCCGACAGCACTTAAGTCGCCATATCCGTCAGCACCGTAACTGGAAAGTGTTTCAGATGATTTAACGATAAAACTTAATAAACCTGTGCCGGCAAAGGCCCCAAGAACTTGAGCCGCTACATAGCCGCCGAAATCTTTCAAAGACATACGGCCGGCAAGCCAAACACCGATAGACACCGCCGGATTGACATGACAACCTGAAATATGACCAATCGCATAAGCCCCTGCGACGATAGTCAAACCGAACGCCAAGGCAATAGCTACAACACCTAAAAATCCAAGTCCTAAACCGCCTGTAAAACCACCTGTCACAACGGCCGTACCGGTCCCGAAAAATACCAAAATCATTGTACCGATAAATTCAGCAATATACTTGTTCACAATTGTCCTCCTTATAAAAATTAAGCATAAATAAAACACAATCTGAGTCCGTAAACTTCTATGTATAGCGATTATGTTCTATTCGATATTATAAAAAAGTTATAAACCTTGTCAACAAGGTTTTACACGTTCAAAGTCCCTCAAGATAATCATATAAAACAACAAGGGCCCGGTTAGTATGCACTAACCGAGCCCTTATGCTTTCTTATATACATCCCTTACATATATATGAAATTAGATCCTCCGGATCAGATAACACATTCCCCAATGTGTCATTTTTTCCACATTTGTTATTTTACATGAATCCCCTTGAATATGCAATAAACTATTCATAAAATTTTCACATTTCTTTCATGAGAAAATTTAAACAATTCGATATTGCCATGTTCCACGAATAAAACGTATATAAGCGCAACAAAGTCTCAAAGATTGATCAAAACAAAGTGATAGCCACGCACCAAAGAGTCCAAGCCCCAATGTAATGCATAATAAATACGTAATAATAGGACGAATGATTGCAACACTGACAAGGGAATATTTCATAATATAATATGTATCCCCCGCCCCTTTCAACACACCGGAATAAACTTGCTGTAATGCTTGAGGAAAGGCCGCAACAGCCATAACGCCCATCAACGATGCCGCAAGAGTGACAACATCGCTTTCACGTGTATAAAACTGAACAAGAACATCACCTAATCCAAGGAAAATGCAAGCACTCAACAAGCCGACACAGAGGCCGATTCGCGCCCCGATTTGACCATATGCATACGCCAGATCAGACCGTTTGTGGCCCAAACACTGTCCCGTATGGGATGCCCCTGCAAAGCCGAGGCCCATAGCAAAATAATAAAATATATCCATTAAATTCATACAGACATAATGTGCCGCTAGCGGAACAGCCCCTAACGATGCAACAATCATCGTATACGTATACATACCGAAGCGTTCAAAAAACTGCTCGCCGAACGAACTGCCTCCGACGTGAAATACCGTATGTAATACCGATCGTTCAAAGCCCCATTTCGACGGATGTCTTAATGTTAATCCGTCCGATGTATGTTGTGAAATAGTACGCAATAATAAGAGTGCAATCACCGCACTGCTGAGCATTGTGGATACACCTGCCCCCATAACGCCCAACTCGGGGAAAAATCCGATACCGTAGATCAGAAAGAAATTCATGATGGTATTTAGAATATTGCCGACTACATTTGACTTAAAGATAACCTTTGTATTTCCATAGCCGATAAGAGCGGCCCCCACAACTTGACTGAAAGTCTGAAATAAAAGACTGATAACAATAAAACGTCCATACCATGCAGCCGTTTCAATATAACTGTCTTCAGCACCTGTGAAACGTAAAATATGCTCCAAATTAAAAAGACATACTGCTAACAGCGGTATATATATCAAAAAGTTAAGTAAAATCGCCTGCTTTAACACCGCATTCATACCGTCCATATCGCCCTCACCATAGCGACGGGCAATAATAGCCGTTACAGCGATAGACAGAGCTCGACAGAAAATGAGCATGACCATCTCAGGCTGTCCCATTATGCCCGCAGATGCCAACGCCCCAGCTCCTAAGCTACCGACCATAGCAAGATCGATAGCGGTCATGAACTGCAGCATTAATCCTTGCAAGGTAGCCGGCCATGCAATTTTCAGGTATCGACCATATAACTCTTTCGTAGACCCTACCGGGCCCTTTCGCGTCTCATAAGGCAATACAGCCTCAATGGAAAACCATCGACGTAATAATCCTATCATGTATGCTCCAGATACGTAGTACTTTAAAAACAATTCATCATGTAACGACTCATTAACGCCTGTTACATATCTCATTCATTATAGCATATGACACGATTTCCTCGGTAATTATTCTCATCTGAAACGATTCAATACGCAAGGCCCTCATTCCAGATTATAACGTATAAAATACCCATAACGATACAACTGTATCTTATAAAATATAAAAAGGTTCCGTATTAGTAACAGCTAAAACAGCCGCCACCATCATACGGAACCTTTCCACGTAGCATCTAAGATACTACTAAAACCATGTAGAACTCATGACCTTATTTGATTATTAACCTTTAGTCGCTAACAAAGTATTAACCATAGCTTTCAGGGATTCAATTTCAGACTGTTGCTTGTCTAACATTTCCTTCTGTCTATTGTTCTCTTGTTTTAATGAAGTCATTTCATCCTGCATTACATAAATGGAGCTGATTGGACCACCTTTGTAACGTTCCGGTACAGCTTTTTTCGCATCGCTGTTACCGAACTTATGCGTATATCCGGCATTGATCATATTATGACGTCCACCTACGGAAACACCCACATTGAACATGGTATCTTCATTAGTGTAATGAGCAAGACCCAATGCCGCCGCGCTCTTACCGCGATAGTTACCGTAACCGGCCATAACTTGAGTCGGTTCCAACGGATCATATTGGATTGGTTTCAACGCTGACATAGCCGCCGCGTGAGCACCTACCCGTTGTGTTTCGGATTCAACATTAGAGATTGCATTAGCCAGCTGAGCATTGGACTTTTTCAATTGACCAAGATTAACCGCATCTGTATCTGCTGTACCGGCTGCAACACCTTTAATCTGATTGTTGCCATTATTCAAGCCTTCAGTAGTTAAGGAAACTGTACCGGCATTCGGATTTTGCGGATTAGCAGGTGTGATAGTCACGCCGGAGCCATTTACAACAGAAGTATTTCCTGCTGCATCTTTGCTCGTAACAGTATCACCTTTCATAACAGTAGATGCACCATTATCGTCCTTCACTTCCACACTGGACAAACCATTCAAATCTTTAGCTAATTGTACGTGCAACTTACCGTCTTTCGCATTAACACCGATATTGTTATCAGTCAATTTTGCTGCGTCAGCACCGCCAACGATTTCAAGTTTCTGATTCAAGGTCTTGTCGATAACTGTATTTCCGTTATCACCGGCGAAATGCAAACCATCGTTCATTGTCGCTACAGTTTCTTTTACAGGATTGCCTGCTGCATCTTTGGTTTCATAAACGATACGATCTTTACCGGCACCGGTACCTGTTAATCCATCAGCACCTTTAGCCGCTGTAATAGATGCATTCGCACCATCTTTACCGCGTACGCCCATAGTGCCGTCAGCACCGTTCAATACAACGCCCGGTTTATCGTTTGCCACATCACCTACGGATACACTTTCAAGACCTGTCATATTTTTATTCAAAGAATACGTGAAAGTAGTACCTGTTTGATCAATAGTGAGGTTGTCACCGGCACGGAATTCCACTTCTGTTTTATCGCCAACCTTAGTCGCCGCGTTATTGCCCGTTGCCTTACCTGTGCCTGTAGCACTGCTCTTCGCCATCCAGCCGAAATCAGCCACCTTATCTTCTACATCCATCACACGTGTATCTACCGCTTGGATTTGATCTTCTGTGGCTGCTTGACCGCTCACAGGAGCCTGTCCACGAGTCCAGGTCTTATTGGATAAACCGTTCACAGTACCTTTGTTGTCCTTGTTAACAGTTACATCGCCCGCTTTGAGGTCTTTCCCTTCTACAGTACCTTCGGATATAATGTTGCCCTTAGTCTTGATGCTTCCATCAGTACCGTCAAGAACGATGTTACCATTACCCAAGTTAACTTTATCAGCCAACTTGATATCGTAATTTGTATGACCGTCAGCAGGATCTACAGTTTCTTCCAGTACCAAATTCGGAGTTTCTGTATCTTTCTTATTAACAGATACTGTCGTTTTAGATGCTGCAGCCGCTTTCTTCACATCACCGATGTTTGCCGCATTAGTATCAACAGTGCCGCCGCTCGCTACATTGGAGATGACTTTACCACCATTGTTTAAGCCTTTATCGGTAAGAGATATTTCATTTGCACCTGGATTAATGGTCATGCCTTTAGGACCATACTGAGATGTATTCGTACCGTCTGTCACGGTAGTGCCTGCACCACTGATTGTGGATACTGCATTACCGTTTTTAAATTGAGCGCTAGTCAAGTCATTCAATTCTTTAGCCAACTGTACATGCAACTTGCCGTCTTTCGCATTAACACCGATATTGTTATCGGATAATTTCGCTGCATCAGCACCGCCAACAACTTCCAGCTTTTGATTCAAGGTCTTATTGATAACTTCAGAATTATTATCGCCACCGAATTGCAAACCGTCTTTTAATGTTGCCACCTGTTCTTCAGTACCAGCTGCATTAGTATAAACAATGCGATCCGCTTGGTCTGTTTCACCTACATGAGCATCACCTTTTCCAGTCTTAATAGTCGCCTTTGCACCATCCGGATTTGTAAGACCTAAACTAGTCATATCAGAGATCTCTTTATTTAAGGAGAATGTAATATCTCTACTAGTTTGATTTACATTAAGATTATTACCTGCTTTGAAAGTCACTGTATCAGAACCTGTTACAGTACTTGTGGAGTCACCGGAATGAGTTCCACCGTCAGCAGCTGTACCGATATTCCATGTTGCCAAAGTCTTAACCTTTTGTTCTCCTTCCGATGTAAGGTTATCTAGCTTATTCGTTGCGGCGTTATTGATTTTATCCTTTGTATCATCGTTGATATCAACAGTTACTACCCCATCTGCAGCAGTTGTAGCAGTCGTCATAGTACCGTTTTTAAAGTTCAAACCTTTCTTTAATGTAACGGTCTTATCTGCACCATCATTATCCTTATAAGTCAAGATAGTAGATTCTGCCACCTTAGTTGGATCGATACCAATTTTGTAAGTTGCCGTATCTTTGTCCGCACTAAGCTCAGGTGTCACAGTAATCGGACCATTAGGATCTGCTGCTGCCATTGTAACAGCTTTAACAGCTTCTTGTTTAACCGCTTTTTCTGTCACGGTTACTGTTACATCATCACCGGCTGCAGAAGTCGTTACAAGGCCCGCACCTTTTACATTAAATTTCACATCACCGGTACTTAAGGATTTCTCTGTCGTATTACCGGTATCGCCGCCTAAGGAAATCTTACGAGCCAAGGCTGCTGTATTAGTTGCAATATTCTGCGTATTGGTTGCAATATTACCTTTATTTGTGGCAATATCTCCGGCATTTTTCGTGATATTGTCCGCATTCTTTGCAATATTATCCTTGTTCTTATCGATATTATCCTTATTCTTAGCAATATCGTCTTTATTTGTCGCTACCTGTGTATCAACGGCCTTCAATTGATCTTCCGTCGCCGCACGACCACTCACAGGAGTTGTACTACCTGGTGTCCAGGACGTATTTGTCAGCCCTTCTACCGCAGGTGCTGTCACTTTCGAACCAGCCGTTACACTGTTAAACGTCACGTCATCTTTTGTTGCAACGGTGAAAGTTTTGCCATTTTGCGTAATAGCGATATTGGAACCATCATTAAATGTAACGGTATCTCCACCTGTTACTGTTTCAGCATTACTGTTATTAGCCTTCACCTTCCAGGCGGACAAGCTCTTAACCTTTTGTTCACCTTCCGGTGTAAGGTTGTCTAGCTTATTTGTCGCAGCATTATTGATTTTATCCTTTGTATCATCGTTGATATCAACAGTTACTACCCCGTCTGCTTCAGTCTTAGCAGTCGTCATAGTGCCGTTTTTAAAGTTCAAACCTTTGCTCAACGTAACAGTCTTATCTGCACCGTCATTATCCTTATATGTCAACTTTGTAGATTCAGCGACCTTAGTTGGATCAAGACCAATTTTATAAGACGCGGAATCTTTATCTGCGCTAACATCCGGCGTAACAGTGATTGGGCCATTAGGATCTGCTGCTGCCATTGTAACCGCTTTAACAGCTTCCTGTTTAACTGCTTTTTCGGATACAGTTACCGTTACATCGTTACCGTTTGCAGCAGTGGTAGCAAGACCTGCCCCTTTTATATTCAACGTGCTGTTAGCAAGATTAACATCACCTGTACCTGCATCACCGGCAACTTTCAAATTCACGCTCTTAAGCTGTGCCACATTAACCGCATCCGTATCCGCAGTACCTGCAGCTACCCCTGTGATTTGACGTGTATTTGTATCATTACCTACCGCAAAAGCCCCCAACGTAGATGTCAATGCCGTACCGGACAACGCGCCATATTTATCAGTTCTTGAATCATTTATATTATAGCCGGCTACACCACCAGCTGTGCTTGATTTCGATTGTGAACCTACAGCAACACCGTTCTCTACAGTAGCAGATGCACCTGTACCGATAGCTAAGCCCTTAGTAGCCGCCGCTGTAACAGAAGCATCCGGTCCGATAGCCATGGAATCAGTAGCTTCTGCGCCCTTATTCGATTTATTTCCGGCCACATCAGATTTAATAGAAATATATTTTGGTAACGTTTTTTCAGCGATTGCAAATAGCTGAGATCCGTTCACCGCATCAGTAGAAGTTGCACTGACAACACCAGGTGCTACATTTTTAAGCTGACGTTCATATCCAACAGCACCGAATGATACCACGTCACCGGACAACACATGTTCACCGCCGGCCCAGTTAACTGTATCCCCATTGCTCAACGTATAACTTGTCTGTGCCACACCCGCTGCATCAGTAGTAGCACCACCACCGATAGCAATAGAATTATCCCGATTAGCCTTTGCCCCGGATCCGATAGCAATAGAGTTAACTACATTACCTGATTTACCATCTAGACGAGTAGCGGAGTCCGCCCCCATCCCTAAAGAAAGACCTAGATCACCTGCTTTAGTTTTCATACCGATGGCAGTCCCTGCATGGCTAGCTGTAGCAGTTATATATTGAGGTAACTGTATATTCGCTAAATCAATCGACGCCTGTCTCAATGTACCCGTTTTAGCTTGTCCGGTATTAATATCTGTATACGTTACGGTTTTAGCAAACGCTGCCTCCACGTCATCCCCACCGATTACAATTGAGGAAGCACCTCTAGCTATGGTATCACCACCGATAGCAATAGACTGTGCCCCTATAGCTTTAGCACCACTATCACCGGAAGCACCGCCAATCGCAATGCCCTGATCATCTTGAACTAAGGAATGAGCCCCGATAGCAACACTGTTATTACCACTAGCTGTAATCCCGGCACCTATACCGATCGCCTTATCCCCATCAGCTGAAGAAGTCCTGAATTGACTGCTTGTCCCTATCACGACAGTAGATCGGTTACTAGTGCTTGCATATTCACCGATTTTAACAGAGCCTCTATCGGTAAGCTCCGTCGGCAAGGGCGCCCCCATAACAGGCGCCACGCCGCCTGTTACCGCCAATACGGCAAAAACACTGGCCAATACAGTTTTTTTAGCACTGTAGTTGCTAGCAATCTCAGACACAACTACATAACATTCTTTACTTTTACTCCAAATCACCTTAAAAATCTTGTTCATTAAGTTCTCCTATTGTAATAACTATAACCTAGACATCACTTTATAAATCCTCATGAGTTACACATTTAAGATTTATAATTACTCATAATATGTACATTATATAAGATTATCGATATAACAATCAAGGAAATTTCATTTTTTATTCATGCTTTATCAGTATATGAGAACACAGTATTTATATGGACTTTTAATTATTTTTAATTTTTAAATAATAATTATAAGTGTATTTTTTTACCCATCGCTTCTCTATTTTATGAAGTTTTATTCATTTTAAACATAAATTTATATTTATATATATTTTTTTATTACCAGCTATGATAAAAACGCAATATAAAGCTAATTTTTTCTATCTATTATCATTACATTCATCGCAAAAATAACATTACTAATCATGTTAACACCTATACCTAACTATATATAAAAAGAGCATCAATATATCGACACTCCTAAACGACAAAAGCGGATAGTTCAAATCGAACTATCCGCGTATTTCTTTGGTGATCCAGGAGGGATTCGAACCCCCGACCCACGGCTTAGAAGGCCGTTGCTCTATCCAACTGAGCTACTGAACCATGTATACTCATATATAATTATCTACTATAGTATAATTTATGTCTTATATGACGTCAATAAGTGAAACATCTCACCTAAAAAAGGCAAAAAAAAATGGAGCGGGTGAAGGGAATCGAACCCTCGCGACCAGCTTGGAAGGCTGGGGCTCTACCATTGAGCTACACCCGCAAAATAAAAATGGTCGGAGCAGCAGGATTCGAACCTGCGACCCTCTGGTCCCAAGCCAGATGCGCTACCAAACTGCGCTATGCCCCGTCATTCGTTACTTTGCCATTATAGCAAACCCAATGGTTGATGTCAACCACTACTATCACAGAGAACATCACGAAACACGCATCTCTGTAACGAAATTTATTATATCACCGACAAAAAAAACTGACAAGTATTTTTATGTGAAATTCTATAAATTTATAAATAAAAATAGAAACCGTATAGCGACATTACGGAGCTACACAATTTCTATTTTTATCATAATCCTAATCACGCTAGAGTCGTGATTTTAAAATGTCACGAAAGCTATATTGTAATTAACCTTCGTAGCTGCCATCTTCAATAACTTGAGGGTTTTTAGCGATACCTTGTTTTACAGCAACTTCAGCAACAGCTTTTGCTACAGCCGGCGCCACACGTGGGTCAAATACGGACGGCATTACATTTTCATCGTTCAATTCGCTATCAGGAATCAAATGTGCCAATGCATCGGCAGCAGCCAATTTCATTTCGTCAGTAATCTTGGATGCACGAACATCGATAGCACCGCGGAATACGCCAGGGAATACGGCCACGTTGTTGATCTGGTTAGGCGCATCGGAACGGCCTGTACCGGCAATGCGAACACCGGCTGCTTTCATGTCCGCATAAGTCGCTTCCGGATTAGGATTTGCCATTGCGAATACGATAGCATCATCAGCCAGGTTTTCCAAAATTTCTTTTGTGAAAGCACCCGCTGCGGATACACCGAGAAGAATGTCTGCACCCTTCGCATTTTCAGCCAAGTCGCCATGTTTTTCTTCAAGACCTAACATATCGATCAATTCAGCTTGCAACGAGTCAAGACGTTTATAGTCCTTATGCAATACACCGGAAGATACCAATACGGTAATGTTGCGGGCACCTGCAAGGTACAATAGGCGTGCAATGTTCGCACCCGCTGCACCGGCACCGTTTACAACGATTTTAGCAGTTGCTAAATCTTTCTTTACCAAACGAAGAGCCCCTTTTACGCCGGCAAGACAAGCGATTGCTGTACCGTGTTGATCATCATGGAATACAGGGATTTCCAACTCTTCTTTCAATCGGTTTTCAACTTCATAGCATTTAGGGGAAGAAATATCTTCCAAGTTGATACCTGCAAAGTTTTTTTGCAACAATTTTACGGTGTTAATCAATGTATCCGCATCTTTTGTATCTACTACCAACGGGATACAGTCAACATTACCGAATTTTTTAAACAGAAGGGATTTCCCTTCCATTACAGGCAAAGCTGCGGCGGCACCGATGTCGCCAAGGCCAAGTACACGAGTACCGTCGGATACTACGGCAACCATATTGGAGCGGCATGTCAATTCAAAAGATTCCGCTTCATTATCTTTAATACGCAAGCATGGTTCTGCTACACCAGGAGTGTATGCGACAGATAGATCATGTGCGTCTTTTAATTCATATTTAGTTCCTACAGTTAAGAAACCTTTTAATTCACGTTTTTTCTGTACTGCTAATTCACGTACGTCCATAATAAATCTCCTTTTGGATACAAACGGACTCAATAGAGTCGGTATAAAATACCTCTTGCTAACATCATTATACAGAATGTATGTTAATATTTCAAGATTTTTCGATTTAGTTCTTCGAAACTTTTAGAAATGTATAATGGCTGTAATTTTACGCTTTCACAGACGGCAGATTTCGACCGTAGAAGATCTCCATCATCTCTTGTTTTAATTGATGTTTAATTTCCTTGATTTCACGAGCGCTCAACTCATCCTCGGTAATACCGAATAAATAATTGTCCAAATCAAATTCCTTCAACATCATTTTCGTATGGAAAATATTTTCCTGATATACATTCACGTCAATCATATTGTAGAGATTTCTAGTCTTTGCATTAATATAATTTTGAATGGAGTTGATGCGATGATCAATGTAGATTTTTTTACCCGATACATCGCGTGTAAAGCCGCGCACATGATAATCCAATGTGAGAATATCCGAATCAAAATTGTTAATCAAATAATTAAGGGCATTAAGCGGTGAAATCTGACCGCATGTGGATACCTCGATATCGGCACGGAATGTGCTGACACCTTTATGAGGATGACTTTCCGGATATGTATGCACCGTAAGATGCGATTTATCAAGATGCATCACCACATCTTCTTTTTCAATTTCCTCTTCGGAAATCAAGATGGTTACGGACGCCCCTTGCGGATCATAGTCCTGCTTGGCCACATTCAAAATGTTGGCACCGATAATGCGACTCACTTCCGTCAAAATCGATGTCAATCGTTCCGCATTATATACTTCATCAATATACTGAATATATTGTTTCTTTTCTTCTTCGGTACGGGTGTAACAAATATCATAAATATTAAAACTCAATGTCTTTGTGAGATTATTAAACCCATATAACTTCATTTTAGGCTTCGCTTTAACTTGTGTATCCATGATATGTCATAACCCTTTCCATGCATAGACTTACTATTTTTTGTGAAAGCTTCGTTTCCGATACTTTCACCATATAACTAAACAATATTCTGTTTATATACAAACTCTACATCAAATGTACCTTTATCATAGGTAACGATGGCAAAGGTGCCGCCGGATCGGTCCCGAGGCAATGAAATACTGCCCGGATTGACAAATAACGCATCGTCCTGACGATATTCACCGTGATGATGACTGTGACCGGCCACGACCAGGCGCGCCCCCATCGAACGTCCCAGATAGAGTAATTCCTGTATTCGATTATAATATGATACCTCATGACCATGAGTCATGTAAATATAGGTGTCCTCCAGAGGAATCAATTGTTCCCTCGGTTCGAGAGGCTGCACGCGATCATTATTTCCCCGTACCGCATAAACCGGAACCGCTGTATGATCCTGCATATACCTCGCATCATCACCATAATCCCCGGCATGCAGCCACATGTCGATATGTCGATTCTCTGTCGCTTTCAATACGAGATCTATATTTTCCAGATACCCGTGGGTATCGCTGATTATACCAATTCGTTTCATACTAACCTAAAATGTTTTGTATTCTAAACCTAACTGTAATTCATATTAAACTTACAGGCGTTTTATAAGTTCCCGTAACGCACGGCCTCGATGGCTGATGCTTTCCTTTGCATCGATAGATAGTTCCGCCATGGTTTTCTTACATTGAGGTACATAAAAGTACGGATCATATCCGAACCCTCCTGTTCCCTTCGGTTCATCCTGAATCAGACCGTCACAAAAACCCTCCGCAGTTATCTCACGGCCGTCCGGATACACGAGAGCCAATGCACATACATAGTGGGCCGAGCGATTGTCTTTTCCCTGCAAATCACGAATCAGTTTCGCATTATTCGCATCATCATCTCCATGAACCCCTGCATACCGAGCGGAATACACTCCCGGAGCCCCGTCAAGCACATCCACCGTAAGCCCCGAATCATCCGCAAGACAAGGCTTCTTTGTGACCTGCGCATAATAACGGGCCTTGAGCAATGCATTTTCCATAAAGGTATTACCCGTTTCCTCAGGTTCATCGATATCGATGACATCTTTCACCGATACACATTCAATGGACAGATGTGAAAAAGCCTCTTTAAATTCACGGATTTTACCTTTATTTCCCGTCGCCAATACGATAATTTCCATATTATACCTCCGGTGCCGTCGGAAATTCTTTGCCGACTTTATTTGCCGTAGCACCTAACACTTCACGTTGTTTCACCATCAATTCATCAGTAGCGTCCTCTGCCAAGTCGAGCAATGCATCGAGTTCATTCCGATTAAATGTACCATGTTCACCGGTCCCCTGTACCTCTACCAGATTACCGGAGCCGGTGCGCACCACATTCATATCTACTATCGCAGCGCTATCTTCTTCGTAGCAAAGATCTGTAATAGGACCGTCAGGGCCGATTCCCACGGAAATCGCCGTACAGAAGTCGGTAATCGGGAACTTTCCTGCACCGCCGAAGGTGAAATCCACCGCATCAACGAGCGCCACGAATGCACCGGTAATAGATGCGGTGCGGGTGCCCCCATCCGCCTGGATTACATCGCAATCGACGGTTATGGACCGTTCTCCGAGAGCGTTAAGATCCACGACGGCTCGCAATGCACGCCCTATAAGTCGTTGAATTTCAACGGTGCGCCCCGTCTGTTTCCCCTTTGCCGCCTCACGGCTGACCCGCGTCTGGGTGGAGCGAGGTAACAGAGAATATTCCGCCGTCACCCAGCCTTGACCTGTCCCTTTCAGCCAACGCGGTACGGAGTCCTCAACGGTAGCCGTGCAAATAACCTTCGTCTTGCCGCACTCGATTAATACGGACCCTTCTGCATATTCCGTAAAATGCCGTGTAATCTTGATAGGTCGTAACTGACCCGCTGTTCTATTATCGCTGCGCATAGGAACCTCACCATTCTAAAATTATACAGATAGAACGCCCCTTTCACAAAGGGGCGCCGTTAGCTTTATTATAGCATATTTTTTCTATTTTACATCACAGAGGATGTTTATTCCTCAGTACTTTCGAGCAATCATAATTCATATTGCCCCATGCCTAAAGGATCCACAACGACATAACGGTCGGCACCGCCTTCTGTTTTGGCGCGTTTCGCCTCCGTTACCGCATCATACCTCGTGTCATCATCAGCCTGCCAAGGGATAAACATGGCATATACACTTTGCGGGCCGTACGGTCCATATTGACCACGTGATAATATACTGTGCCATCCTACCTTATCCTTATACATACGCACCTTTTCGAGACGTTCCTCCTGGACCCCCGTTTCATCGTAGTAAATATTGCGATGATCGGACCATATGGGACCTGATCCTAAACGCTCCGCCTCAGCCATATCATATCGATTCGCCCACTGGATCTTCCATTTCGATATGAGATCATCAATATATTCTGTAACATCCTTTGACTGTTTATAACGCACAGGGTCAAATGCGGGTTCAATAACCTTGCTGTAATCCAGCCCCGCCATAGATAAAATGATACCCGTATTGACATACGGCAACGCTTCCTGCACCGAATAACCGCCTTCGAGAACGGCTATATCCGCCTGCAATAGATCTACCAGCTCCGCATACCCCTTTGCGGTCACCTGCATATTCGCCAACGGATCGCTGAAATGATTATCCTGTCCCGCAGAATTGATGACGATATCCGGCTTGAAATCCTCCAAGATAGGCAATACCAATTCCCGCATCACCGTTAGCAGACCTTCATCACCCGTGCCCGGCGGCAACGGAATATCTATATTCCCACCAACGGCTTGAGGTCCGCCAAACTCATTCATAAAACCCGTTCCGGGATATAATGTCCGCCCATCCTGATGAAAGCTGATATACAACGTATCAGGGTCATGATAGAACACATCCTGCGTCCCGT
The DNA here is from genome assembly GCF_000517785.1 of Veillonella sp. AS16. Lineage (NCBI taxonomy): Bacteria > Bacillati > Bacillota > Negativicutes > Veillonellales > Veillonellaceae > Veillonella > Veillonella sp. AS16. Next base: position 22,936 of record NZ_AZYX01000022.1, read on the forward strand.
CACCGTGATGAACGTCCGTATCCACCACGGCAATCCGCTTGATTCCATATTGTTGACGCATATGCTGAATCATGACGGCTTCAATATTAATGGTACAAAAACCACGAATACCGTGAACCATGGACATCGCATGATGCCCCGGAGGCCGCACAAGGGCAAATGCACGATCCACCTCACCGGATAATACGGCATCTGCCGCTGCAATAGCACCTCCGGCTGACACCCGATGTGCTTCCGTCACCCAGGAAGCCAGGTCAGGAGCCCCTACATGAACGCGTTCAATCGTATCCCAATCGGCTACGATAGGATTGTATTCACGAATATTAGAGAGATCCAGCAAGCCCTCCTCTACGATCTGGTCTCGCGTATAAAGCAGGCGTTCCTGCCGTTCCGGATGAGTTTCGGAAATCTTCCAGTCAAAGGCCGGGAAAAATACGAGTCCTAATGTCTGACAGCCTTCTACCGGCTCGGCAGGTTTCATACCGGCTTGTAGCTGACCTGCATTCTCTATAGTATTTGGATTTACATCCAGGTTTTTATCATTTATAGAATGCCCTATAGAGGTCAATCCATGACGATTACGATATGATAATCCTTTATTCCACATGATGTTTCACCCCCGCTTCAAGTTGTACTTTCACCATAATCAAACGCTCCAGCGATTGCCAGCCCTCTACTACAGGGAAATCCTCCAGGCTGATGACCTCCACATCCTGATGATGATTAAGTCCCAACCGATCCGCCTCAGCACACAATAAAGATGTAGCGTAATGGACTACATCATCGCCACGCCGCAGCGTGCAATTCGCTTCCTTGATGCCCAGTTCGGGAACAACGAGCATACGACGCTTCGTATCGACGTGAACGGTAATCTCGATGGTCGATAAAGCCACGGCCGCACCGATGGCATTGGCAACGGCCGCATTATCCGGAATGGTAACCGGCAGTTTCAGATATGTTCCTATACTGTCACCTAAACTCGATGCCGTCCCTCCTACTACCACAAGCTGAGCCGGTTTAAATACATCGGGATTTACGATATCCGCCACCACGTAAACGGGACGTTTATTTTCCGCCGCCACAACGTCTTCGATACCACATTGAATAGTCTGAAGTGCGGTATGTATAATTTTTTGAGCTAATTCCTCTACCGGACAGGAACTATCTAAGGCAAGTATTGACTCTTCGGCCAACTTCATATCACCATATCGGGCAAAGCCCAACACGATAAGAGCATCCCCCAAGGTCGGTGTTTCACCGCCGAGCGCCGCCGACGGACCGACGCGTTCAGGGCCTACGGTTAAAACTCCATCCTCAATGCGCACCGCGGACTCGCCGCCGATACCGACAGAGGTTACCGCAAAGGACCGAACGGCACTCGGGTATTCACGGATGGAGACACCATTCTTCGTCATGAGAGGGCGGCCCTGTTTCCACAAGGATATATCCGTCGTAGTGCCTCCAATATCTAAGGCCACCGTATGACTGTCTCCAACCGCTTTCAAAGCATACAATCCCAATACTGTCGCGGCCGGACCCGTGAAAACAGTTTCAACAGGACGTGACTTCATATGTGCAATCGGCAAAGAGCCGCCATCCGCCTTAAGAATATAAAGCGGAGCTGTAATATTACGTTTTCGTAAAGCTTCCTCGACACTCATTTTAAATGATGTAAATACGGGGGTAACCGCACTATTAAAATAAGCACTGATCGTACGCCGCGGAAAATTTAAAGATCCGCTGAGACTGCTCCCCGTCGAAATTACATCGTAATATGGTTTCAGCTGATTCGCCACGGATAGTTCCTCTTGCGGATTACGAACACCGAACTTTGCCGATACCGCCGCCAGATTATGTTTATGTCGATTAGCGGAAATATCCGCTACGGATGTTTCCACTACAATACCGCGGTGGTCCGTATAGCCTTTTATATATTGTGGTTGTACGGGAAAGCTATGGTCCACGTTCATCCCGGGCCCCGTAATAACATATAAATCTACAGGCGCCTCCTTATGTTCCACAATGGTATTGGTCACAACGGTCGTAGACAGGGTAACCTGCTCGATAGATTTCGTTAAATTATCAGCTTCGCCGGTCTTAGCAGCATGAGTACGCAATGACTGTAACACCGCATCAAGAGCTGCACCGATACCGTCCATGAGATTATCCTTTGTTGTACGCGCCTTTGCCGATGCAATCACGCGATGTCCTTCAATGATGACCGCATCCGTAAAAGTGCCGCCCACATCCAATCCTAATAGCATAAAACCTCCTATACCGATCAGATCGCTAGAAAACAAACAATCGGTTAATCAGAAAATCAATCGAAACACAATGGAAAAAGGCTGTACTCATCTCTATGAGACGAGTACAGCCTTCTGTTATTTCGCAGATACAGATGCGTAATTCTTGATGATAACAATCGGAGTCATTTGACTGTCATTACCGAACGGATTATCAATCAAAAGCTTTGCAATTTTACCGGCGTCAACGCCGCTGCTCGTACCGAGTACGGCGGAGCGCTTCAAGTCGTTAACATCCGCCACAACGGCACCGTAACAACCGGTACGGGACACGATTTTCTCCGCTACCTTATCCGGATTTTTCGGACCGTATACGATATGTTTATCGAATGGCGGCATAGTGCCCGTTACGTCGTCGGCAAGAGCCGCCGCACGGGAAATTGAATAAAACACGCCATTTTTTCTAAATATTTTTGCAATGGCGCCAAGGATAAAGGCACCCAAAACTTTCCATTTACCATCAATTTCCATAGCCGCCTGCATGCCGTAAACGGAGCTCATGGACCCCTCTGCAGGTACAAAGCGATTGATGAGACGAGCCTGCCAGGACGGCGTTAACTCTTCCGGACGGGTGAAATGTCCCTGCGTAATAGCCACAACGGATTCCGCTACGCACACGATATCCTCAGGTCCTATATTATGTCCGCCGTATTCAACAATGGCATCTACGATGTCATCATTATCTGTCAGTATACGCGTAGGAACCGTAACCAATTCTAACTCTGCCATAGCTGCCTCCTTAATGCCCTGATGCGGCTTCTAATTCTTCCGGTGTCAATCGTACACGATCTTTTGCAATATGCCAGTCTTCACGACCGACCACCTGGTATACGATATCGATATTCATGTAAGGGAAACCGATAAGAGCGTCCCGAATATTGCCATTCTTGGCTTTCAATGTTACATATAGGCGAATCGTACCGCCCTTACGTGGTTCGATGATAACGGATTCAAAGTAACCGTCGTTACGGGGACGACTCATATCCATCGTCCAGGACTCTACTTTCACCGCATCAAACTGTTCCTCCGGCAAGAGATGACGAGGGAATAAATCCATTATAGTACCGTTCTGACGCCCCTTATTTACAAACGGAATATCACAGAACAGTGTAATGCTATCAAATGTCATATCCAACAATTGAAAGTTCGTTTTCCGTTTCGGCAACAACACAATATGCTCATCGCCTTGTTTAAAGACAAATAAACGAAATAATAAGTACAGCACCGCAATAATTACGATAATGGCAACTACTGCAGTTAGGATATTATATAACCACATAAGGGCATCTCCTTTACAATGTAATATACTCTATAGTTCTGCGACTTGCATCAAGAAAGGATGCGCTTAGCGTATCACCTAAAACGATATCCTTTGTAAAATACAAATTCACGGAGCCCGATGTTTTCTGCGGATTGAACAAATCATTTCCGGATAATGTACGCCTCACAAGTTCACTTGTTTCAAAAGCGGGATCGATAAAACGAATCCGCCCCTCCGTCAGTTCCTCCAACAGAGGCTGTACAAACGGGAAATGGGTACATCCGAGGACTACCACATCAATTTCTCGCGATAAAAGAGGCTCTAAATATTCACTACATACATCGCGCACAAACTGATCATCTAAATGGCCCTGCTCGATCAATCCCGCCAGCTCGGGACAAGGTTGTTCCCAAACGAGGACCTCATGATCCACCTCAAGGGCTACATGTTTGTGAATATGACTGTTTACAGTCGCCACCGTAGCCATGATGCCGATAGTATTGCTCTTGCTGGCGGCGATAGCGCTCTTCACCCCTTGAGATACGCCGATAACCGGCACGGACACGCGCGCACGCACCGCATCCAAAGCCACCACCGTAAATGTGTTACAGGCGATAACGATCAGCTTCACAGGCTGATTTTCTAACGCATTCGCAATGCGACATGCCAACGCAGTGATTTCATCATCACTGCGATTTCCCACAGGATTATTCGCATTATCACCGATATAAACAAAATCTTCGTTAGGAAACTGTTCTTGTAATACCTTTAATACGGATAAACCGCCGACCCCGGAATCAAAGACGCCGATGGGTAATTGTTGTCGATTACTCATGATGCATCTCCTCGACAGCTGCTAACATAGGTTGATAAAAATTATCCTCCAGACGTACAATCTTGCCCGTCGATTTCGACATGAACGCATTCTTCGTTTCGCCCGTCGCAAGCAACGCACCGTCAGAGGCACGACGCATGCGATAGCGGAAAACCATCTGTGCACGAGTCATCTTGACCAGGTAGGTCTCAATATGAATTTCATCATCAAATCTGGCCGGCTCTTTATAATCGCAGGATACAGTCATAATAGGAAACACGATATCCCGATTCATCATATCCCACAATGTCACCCCGATATGACGAAGAAACTCGATGCGGGCCAGCTCAAACCATCTGAAATGATTACTATGATGTGCAATCCCCATCATATCGGTTTCATAAAAACGTACATGTATTGAAGCAATATACATAAATCTTTCCTTCTTAAACAGAATACAAATTTCATTGTATATCTATTGCTATAGGGTGTCAAATAAATAGAGGCAGTTCAATCACAACAGGATTAAACTGCCTTAATTGGTGAAAGTTTACCCATTGCCACCAAAAGGGAAAAATTTCTTTGCTTGTTGCTGATGACTGGTCTTGATATATCGGTTGGCAACCTTATACGCAATCCCGAGTACAGCCATATCATCTAGCCATCCCAAAACGGCAATCGTATCGGGAACTATATCAATGGGCAACACAAGATAACCCAGGGCACCGGCAATAACGGCTTTCACATATTTCGGCGTATCCTCGTCCCGCAAACAGAAAAACAAGGTCACCGCTTGTTGTACAAAGGCAAGTTTCTTACCGTATCGCCCGAGAAAGGCGACGAATCTGGATTCACTGAAAAACTTACCGTATTTAATGATTTTTAATGGATTCATCACATTAATCCTTCAATGCTTATCTGCGAAATTCGTCAAACTTGGCCCTCGTAGTTTCCTTTACCGTAGAAATCGCCTGTCCCGCAGATTCTTTAGCAGTGCCTACAACGTTCGTAGCCGTAGCTTTCGCATTCTCTACAGCCACTTGAGCCGAAGCCTTTGCTACCTCCACGCCGCCTTTAGCTAATTCCTTAGCAGTCTCAAAGCCGTCCTTCGCCGATTCGTATTTTTCCTTCGCCGCATCGGATACCTTTGCCACAACTTCAGCGGCATTATCATGGAGTTGATACTTCGTTTCGTTATTCCACTTTTCAATAGCCGGGCTTACCTTATCATCATAGACCTGTTTCAAAGTTTCCTTTGACAATCCTGTTTCATTGGCAATACCTGCCCACACGTCGCGTTGACCTTGCGTAAAAGGAATGCTGGTCGCAGCATCGCGGGCAATTTCGGAGGCCATCGCTTTGCCGTTTTCAAGAAATTCCGCAACCATAGGTTTGTAGCGTTCAATATCGGAAGGCATACCGTCCTGAATCCAGATATGTGCAACCTTGCCGATTGCATACGTCAATCCGATAGCCACAGGTATGCGGACAGCTTTCACAGGAATCACTAAGGATATAGCGGCAGTCGCTACAGCCGTACTCAAACCACCCACAAAGCCTACAACGGCACCGGTTTGTAATTCCACATCATATAAATGGGCAATGCGCGTTACCATATATGTTGCATTAGCACATAGCGCAACATTACTGAATTTTGGAGATAAAGCCAATGCTGCCGCACGCCCTGCCCCCCAGAAAATAAATTGTTCAACTTGATAATCACGATCTTGAGAACCGTCCATAAGAGGCTCAAGTGTTACGCCATTATATTCCGCCATAATTATTCTCCTTTGTTGTGTACCAACTATAGGTCATATTATTAGTATTATTATACCATTCTATGTGTAGAAGTGAAATGAAATTTTATGTTTACCCCGTAAATGGTTCATATCGAAAAGCATCATTATGAGGGCTGTCTTTACCAACTTGTGAGACCGCCGTCTATGGTCCACGCCGCACCGGTTACGAACGAAGCTTTACGGCTCAATAAGAATGCGATAACTTCACCGATTTCATGTGGTTTGCCGATGCGTCCCAACGGATAATGCTGTCCCATTTCCGCCTTTGCGGTCGCCATATCCTGATGAGCATGAGCTATTTGTTTATCCACCAATGAGGTATCTACATCGCCGGGACACACGCAGTTGACCCGCACCCCATGAGGCGCCATTTCCAAAGACAGCGATTTAGTAAAACTGACCACGGCCCCCTTCGATGCGCCGTATACGGAGCATGCCACATTTCCTTGAAGCCCCGCATCGCTGGCCACCGTTACGATACTGCCCTTCGCTGATCGTAAATAAGGCAATGAAGCCTGGCATAAGAATACGGTGCCCTTCACATTGGTGCCGAACATCTCGTCAAAGGCGGCTTCCGTCACATCCGCCAAAAGTTCTTCTTCATAATAACCCGCCGCAGTCACGAGGGCCGAAATACCGCCGAAAAAATTTACCGTTTCCTTTACAATACGCTGACAATCTTCTATTTTCGATACATCACCCTGCACAAAGCGAACTTTTGACGAAAAGCGGCGCAATTTCATTTTCGCCTTCTGACCCTCCCGTTCATTGCGGCCGTTAATAGCTACACACCAGCCGTCCTTCAACAACAGTTCCGCCGTAGCAAACCCGATGCCCGACGTACCACCGCTGATCAATGCCACCTGCACATCACTTTTATGAGGCATACCTAGCCCTCCTATAAGTTCGTAATATAATCAAACACCAATTTTATGAGCATGACAGTCGTTACCGACAAAAACACGACACGCACCAGAGACGAGCCTTTCATGATGGCCAGCTGCGACCCTATATACGCACCGATCACCTGACCGACGGCCGCCGCCAAACCATAATAAACTTGTACATGCCCAAGATAAAAAAACACGATAAGCGATGCTAAATTACTGGTAAAATTTAAAATCTTCGCATTCGCCGAAGCGTGAAGAAAATCAAAGCCCGTAAAAATAAAACCCATGATGAGAAATGTTCCGGTCCCCGGTCCGATAAATCCATCATACATACCGATGCCAAGGGCGAAGGCCATGCAAATATATAAAGCCCGTCCTATCACTTGCGATGTACGATTCACCTCGCCCCAGTCCCTTTTAAACACCACGAACAGCGTCACCCCTACAAGAAGTGCGATGATAATGGGTTTTACATAGAGCGGCGGCAACGATACCACCGCAACGGTACCGACCATGGAACCTATAAAGGTAAACGGTAAAAGTTTACGAACCAGGCTGAAGTCGACCATGCCGTTGCGCAAGAACGTAATGGATGCGCTGCCGGCGCCAAAAATACTGGATAGTTTATTACTGCCGAGAGCCACGCTGGGCGGCAGGTTCGTAAGCAGCATAGCCGGCACGGAAATGAGCCCGCCACCGCCGACAATGGAGTCCACAAATCCCGCGAAAGCGCCTGCCACACAGAGCAGCATAAGCACTAACACATCGTAAGGTAATCCCGTTATTCCTATTAGCCAATCCATAGATTTCCTCTTTTCACATAGTACAGCAACGGTCGCCGAAGGCCACCGTTGTCATGCTTTATGTATTTGATTGTACGCCGAGTCGATCTAAAGCCAATGTGTATCCATCGGCACCATATACCAAACATCGTTTTACACGGCTGATTGTAGCCGTACTGGCTCCGGTTTCCTCTACAATTGTTTCATAGCTGTCACCGGAACGCAACATTTTAGCCACTTGTAAGCGTTGAGATAATGCCTTGAGTTCGTTGACCGTGCAAATATCCTCAAAAAACGCATAACATTCTTCAATATTTTTCAAGGTCAGGATAGCGGTGAATAATTCATCATTTTGTAGGCTTCTTAATTTCTCATTTATGCTCATAAGTACCTCCTATTTCTTATTCATCGCTTTAGATAGACCGTCACCGATCATCTGAATTACCTGCACGAGAATAACCAAAATAATGATAGTCGCAATCATGATATCCGCCTGAAAACGTTGATAGCCGTACCGGATGGCAATATCACCGAGGCCGCCGCCGCCGATAGCGCCGGCCATCGCCGAATAGCCGATGAGGTTCACGATAAGAACCGTCACATTGTCGATAATAGTCGGCAAGGCTTCCGGCAACAATACCTTCCAGATAATCTGAACCGGACTGGCCCCCATCGATTGTGCCGCCTCGATAACACCGAAGTTAATATCCTTAATCGATGTTTCCACAAGACGTGCCAGGAACGGGATAGCCGCCAAGGTCAACGGCACACAGGCCGCCGTCGTACCGATAGAGGTACCCGCCACCATACGTGTAAACGGGATAATGGCAACCATCAAAATAATGAACGGTACGGAACGAACCGCATTGATTACGGCCCCCAACACCTTATTCAAAGCGGCATTTTCGAGAATATGTCCCTTTGAAGTAACGACGAGAATAACACCTAACGGAATTCCCAGTAACATCGCCATCACCGTAGAGACAACGGTCATCTGCAATGTATCCAAGGTACCGGTTATGAGTAGATTAATGACTTGCTCTGACATAACCGATCACCTCGCTTTCAATTGGCAATGTTTTGATATACTCAAGCCCTTCCTGCGCTCTTTCAGGGTCACCGTTCAATATGACGATAAGACGCCCTACGCTCGTATCCTGAATGTAGTCGATGCCACCGAAGAGAATACTTACATCTAAATCGAACCGTCTTACGAGTCCCGCCACGACAGGTTCATCTGTAGCTTGCCCCGTAAATTTAAGGCGTACCAGTGGTGCCGTTCCGCCAACCCATTGATCATGCAGTTCCAGATGCGCAAGTGCTTCAGGAGGCAGATTATCACTCACGACGGAGCTGATAAAGTCCTTCGTCGTATTCTCGCGAGGATGCGTGAATACCTCAAGGGTACTGCCTTCTTCGAGGATTACGCCCCCTTCAATGACCGCCACACGGTCACAGATTTCGCGTATGACATGCATTTCATGGGTGATGAGGACGATAGTAAGTCCCATCTTCTCATTGATATTCTTCAGTAATTTTAAAATGGAGTCCGTCGTCTGCGGATCGAGCGCTGATGTCGCTTCATCGCAAAGGAGAACCTTCGGATTGGACGCCAATGCACGGGCGATGCCGACACGCTGCTTCTGACCGCCTGATAATTGAGACGGGTAATTATTCATACGTTCCGTAAGGCCAACGATGTCGAGGATCGGCATGATACGTTCCTTGATTTCCGATTTGTTCATGCCTTGCAGTTCCAATGGGAACGCTACATTATCGTATACGGTACGGGATGACAACAGATTAAAATGTTGGAAAATCATGCCGATTTGCTTACGCGCCTTACGTAAATCGGATTTTCCAAGCTTCGTTAAATCAGTTCCGTTTACGATAACGGAACCGGATGTAGGCGCTTCGAGCATATTAATACAGCGAATCAATGTGGACTTGCCCGCACCGGATTGACCGATAATGCCGAAGATTTCACCTTCCTTAACGGTAAGGTTGATGTCCTTCAAGGCCTCCACACGATTAGCGCCTTCATAGACTTTACTAATGTGTTGTAATTCTATCAAAATACTATCCTTTCTTATGAAAGTAAATACTAAACTAATTTAACCTGACCACAGATTATCGCAACAGGGTACACCAATAACATTACATTATATTCAGTAATGCCGGAAAACCAGATATCTGTTTATATAGCGGATACTAAGGCCCCCATCAAGGGAGGCCTTCTTCCATCAACTTCTGTAATGCTTCTCGAAGCCGTAGTGTGACGGTCCCCGGTTTACCACCGGATACAGGATTGCGATCCAGTTTGATGATTGGAATAACGCCGCCAATCGTATCGGTAAAGAATAATTCATCCGCATCGTCCACGAAAGCGCGGTCAAATTCCTTTTCAATAAGTGTAATACCTAATGACGGTGCAACACGGGTCAGAATCATTTGACGTGTAATGCCCTTCAAGATGTGATTATCCGCCGGATGCGTGTACAAGATGCCGTCTTTTACGGCAAATACATTCGACGTCGCACCTTCCGTACAAATATCGTCGCGAAATAAAATCGCCGTATAGGCAAATTTCTTTTCCGCCTTTGTTTGAGCTAAAATATTCGGAATCAGGTTGGTCGTCTTAATATCCACATGCCCCCACCGTTCATCCGGTAAGGCAATCGCCTTTACACCTTCCCCTAATTTATTAACCGCTTCCATGTCGAGAATGCGGATGGACATGAGCATCTGCGGCTCCAACTTAGAGCGATCATAGGCATGATGACGCGGTGCTACGCCACGAGAAATCTGCAAATAAATATACCCGTCCCTGATCTCGCTTTGTTCAATCAGTATTTCATGCAACTCCGTCAAATCATCAGGTGTCATTTTAACAGGAATATCCATTTCACGCATGGACCGATACAGGCGATCCTGGTGATACGATAAGGCAAAGCATCGACCATTTACAACACGTACCACTTCATACACGGAGTCGCCGAACAGATATCCCCGGTCATCAATGCTGACTACCTTGGCGCCTGGTTCGACGAATTCGCCGTTAAAATATGTTAATTCTTGCATAGGAGCACCTCTTTTTCTATATCGTTACTCTATTTCTAATAGCAATCATCATGAATTTATTATATCATAATTGCTTTTAAATTTTCACACTTTACTTTGTGAAAGATAGTATTTTCCCATAAAAAAATCCGCCGGCATAGCATAGCAAAAAACTATGCCCCGGCGGATAATTATCGGCCCAACACAAAACGCTGCACCTGTTTAGGCAACTGATCCAGCGCAAGGGTCATCAGATACGACAAACCTAACGCCATGATATACATGGCGATAACGTGTATAACCGTATATGTTAAATTATATTTTGCCATCAGACCGGACAGGATGAGCAGCCAAAACGGATGAACCAGATACACACCGTAGGATGTATCCCCGATTTGAGACCAGAAAGCCTCCATGGTCGCGTTGAGCGGTACCGTCTGAAACAATAACAAGCTGAACAAGGTACCGAGCCCCGTATAGAGAACCCCCATCGGGCTCATTTGATGTACCGTATAAATCGCTTCGAGTACGGTGTAATGCCATACATCCATCACATAGTAGTAGGCGCCCAGCATGAGCAATGCCGAACCCACCGCACCGACGGCCAACGCATAGCGATAACGCCACATATACTCACGCACCGCATCATATCGCTCGGCACAAACGGCACCCAAAAGAAAAATCCAAACATAGTGAATCACCCAGTAATTGAGGCGCATATCAAAAAGATATTTTATAGCCGGCCGGTCACCGAAATGTTGTGTCACCCACGCCCCGAGCATATAGGAGGATACATAATCGATACCCCCCTGCAGCACCAAAAGAACCGACAGCCACAGCACGGGCCGTTTCAATATGACTTTCACCATGGCGCGCCATAGCGGCATCATCACATAGAACCACAAAAGGATGACCATAAAATACAGATGGTACATGGATGTGCCGAACAGCATATTCACGGCCAGCGGTCCCGGATGCAGATTCGCGAAATTATGAGATGTCGCCGCTGTATAAAGCAGATAAAACAGCGACCACACAATATATGGAAATAGCACCACCTGGATGCGGCGGTGCATAAATTCCTTATATGAGAATGGTCCCTCTACCGAGGTGTGATAAAACAGACCGAAGGCAGAAAGAAAAAAGAACGCAGGAACTCCGAAGCGCGACAGAATTTCCAACACGCTGATGAGCTGTAAATTTACAAAGGGATTTTGCAATGCATAGGACCCTACGTGAATGCCGATAACACCGAGCATGCAGAGTCCTCGCATATAGGTAATTTCCGGTAAAAACGCCTTTTTCATAACCATGCTCGTTTCATTAATGTCCCGGTGCAGCGGCCGGTGTCGGCACAAGACGAGGGCCTTGAGAAGTCGTAGCCGGTTGTGTTACCACATTCGAAGGCGCTGTTTCTGTTTTTTGTTGAGTTTGTTGTGTCGGTTGTGCAGATTGAGCCGGTTGCGGAGCTTGTCCATTTTGACCGGCCGCTTTTGCCTTAGCCTCTGCTTCGGCCTTGGCCTTCGCTTCCGCTTCGCGTTTTAGACGCAATTCTTTTTCAAGAGGCACTACCGGTTTATCATAAACGGTGATGTCCGTTTCAAATAAACGACCCCATGGGAATGTGGCCTTCACCGTACGAGGATTTACCTTAAGGTATTTTTCAGCGAAATCCTGAATGCGTTCGCCGAGATAGCTTTCAAGACGTTCATTGAGCTCGCCCGAATAGCGGACGTTATCCGTGCGGATAGAATCCTGCATACGATAAATATCCTTACGGATATTCGCCTGATAAGCCCAGTTATCCAGGTACTGTTGCGTCAACATGTTGCGATGGCTTTCAGGACTCATAGTTTTGAGCAGCAAGCCTTGCGCAATCGCATAACCTACCGTATTACTTGCCGTATTCCAGCCGTTATAGGCACCGATTTTATAAAGCATATCGCGTTTATACATAGCGGATACCAATGTATTATCCGCACCATTATTATAGGCAATGTCCGCAACACTCACATTGACACCGGAATCAACCGCCTGTTGAATGCGATCTACAAAGGCATTGGTGGATTTAGAGATCATCGGGAAGTTTTCAAAATTTTCAGATTCCCCCGTACTTGTCGTAAGAGGTGTATTCACAGCCAATAAAACCGTCGGCTTTCCTTGCGTTACCATCGTACCGCCTACAGCCTGCACGTGTTCCGCAATCGTCTTATCGACGGTCTGATCTTCGTATCCAGGCAGGGTCTTACCGGCGCCGCCGAGAGGATAAATCACGGAGAAAGTCGGTTTTTCCGCACTTTCATCGGTGCGGGAACGCGCCATCAACAACAAGCCGAGTTGATCGGCCCCGGGGAAGCTGCCATATTTTTCAACAGGAATATCCTTTGAGTAGGAATTCAGATAGCGACCTTCCAACGCTGACTGGGATAATTGAGATGTATCATCATGGCCCAATGCGAAATAATCGAATACGCCGCTGCGGGTTTCATCGATTAAGCCCTTATTGACCTTCATGTTCTTCTGACGGCGTTCAAACCAGTCCTGCAGATATTCCACAGGTACGGAAGCCTGAAGGCTCATCAATTTCTGCGTTTCCTCCTGCGTCAAGGAACCTGCATCCATCTTGTCCTGCAATGCGGCAATCTGGAAAATAGTCGGACCGTATTCGGCATAGTATGCCGGCTCCGTACCGCCACCGCTGGCACGAGGGGAACGCATTACCGTACCGAAACCGTAAATGCGCACATTTCTATGACGCGCCTTTAGGCCTTCGATTCGTTTCAACCGATTTTGCAATACGCTGAGAGGAATATTATGCTTACGAGAATCAACAAGACCGCCGTAAATAAGGGAGTCCGTACTCAATACCATAACATCTGCACGACCGGCATTCTGTTCGACCCAGTCCCAGATTTTATCCGCCTGACCTTGGTAGGTCTTGCCGGAAATCAGATTCTGAGGTGGTGTCAACACGGTCATCCCCGCTTCACGCGCCGTATCCACGGTGTACTGTAAACTTACAGGACGATCATCTTGCGGTACATACAAAACGGTTTCCGCATCAACATAGATGGACGTACCTGTAGCAATAGCTGTTGCCATGAGGGCTACTTTCAACCACTTATTAGTCATATATAAACTCCTTCTCCATAGGCGGGCCAATATAACCCGCAGAAATAACTGCTTTATGATACCTTTAATTTCTGACAGTTTTATGAAATCCTTATTACTACGATTATAGCACTTACCGAACCTTTGGCAAACTCCACCGATATTTGATGGCCAACAGACGTATAATGAGAACGATACTGAAAGCTCCATACACGGCCTGTCCTACCCAGCCGTACAAGACCATAACGTAATAGACGATACCGCCGATGATGCTGGGCAAGGCGTATACATCTTCTTTCAGAACCGACGGAATGCGCTGCGCCAGCATATCCCGAATGATGCCGCCTCCGACGGCGGTTATCGTCCCGAGAAGAACGATAAAAATCGGTAAGTCCGGATACAACGTATATCCCGCAGATGCGCCGGTCACCGTAAAGGATGCCAGCCCCACCGCATCGGCAAACAGATAACTGGCCCGACTGCGAGGCCCCATCACCTGACGTCGATATCGGCTGCTGTAGATGATAAATACGATAATCGTCACCGCGATGACCACCGTTACATACACGATATTCCGCAAGGAATTCGGCGGAAAATAACCGAGCAATACATCTCGGACAATACCGCCCCCGATGGCCGTCGCCAGAGCGAGAACGGACATGCCGAAGATATCCATTTTCCGCGCCACCCCCACAAGGGCGCCGGATACGGCAAACGCAATCGTCCCGATCATATCAAATATATACCATATAATATCCATAATTCCCCCCACACAATCTATTCGCATAACTCTTCACACTATGATAGACTTTATGTAGAATATTATACATGAAGAGGTACGGTCATGACAAAAGATGAACAATATATGCAAGAGGCACTCGTTGAAGCCCGTAAGGCCTATGAATTGGGCGAGATTCCCATCGGGGCGATCTTGGTGCACGACGATACGATTATTTCCCGCCATCACAACCGTCGCGAACTGGATCATGATGCGACGGCTCATGCGGAAATTCTCGTCATTCGCGAGGCCTGTGAAAGCCTGCAGCGTTGGCGGTTGACTGGATGTACCCTGTATGTTACGATAGAGCCGTGTCCGATGTGCGCCGGCGCCATCATCAACAGTCGTATCGACAGGGTTGTATATGGTGCGAGCGATTACAAAGGAGGCGCGGTAGAATCACTATTCAATGTGCTGTCTCATCCCGGATTAAACCACGAGCCGGAACTCACGGCCGGTGTCCTCGGCGATGAATGTAGCCAAATTATGAAAGATTTCTTCAAAGAGCGCCGTAAAGCACGGAGGAGTACCCAAGAGGCTGAAGGGTCCGCACTCGAAATGCGGTAGGTCGGGCAACCGGCGCGGGGGTTCAAATCCCTCCTCCTCTGCCATATAACATGCACAGAGCGCTAACATAAGTTAGCGCTTTTTTAGTAATATGTTTATACTTCAAGGGAAGTGAAGTCGATGCAGAAATTCTATCCTTATCTGATTACCGTGAGCCACATGATTAACGATTCGTGCCAGAGCGTGTTGCCCGCCTTATTACCGTTATTTATTTTCACTTACGGACTCACATTGGAACAGGCGGGTTTCCTCATTTTAGCCAACACCGCCCTATCGTCTCTGTTACAACCCTTATTGGGTTACATTTCCGACAAGATCCATCAACCTCGCCTCATCGCATTAGGCGTATTGCTGTCCGCCTGCAGCATAGGTGTAATGGGTATTGTAACGTCCTATGAAAGCCTTCTTATCTGCGCCACATCAGCAGGTATCGGCTCCTCCATCTTTCATCCGGAAGGCGCCAAAATCATGAACCGCCTCGGCGGCGGCAAAAAAGGTAAGGCCATGGGAACCTTCGCCATCGGCGGCAGCTCGGGCTTTGCCTTCGGGCCTCTTTTTGCGGGGGCCGTCGCTTATACCGTAGGACCTCACGGATTGTTAGCTTTCACCGTCGTCGGGATTATCGTTTCAGTCATTCTATGCATCCTCATGCCGCGCATCGAAGCCCATGCGAATACAATTGAACAGACCGTCATAACCAGGAATCATACGGTCCCGGCCGTTCCGCTCAAAAATTACTGGATGTATTTCGGCATTCTGTTTATCATCATCCTGTCTCAATCCATTAACTTCCGCGTTATTAACGCATTCATTCCTGTGTTCTGGACACGGGAACTGGGAACGAGCCCCGAACAGGGCAGCTTTGCCCTCACCGTATTCTTCAGCATCGGTATCTTTATGACCTATATCGGAGGTCTGCTCGGCGACAAATACGGACCGATTAAAATCATCCGTCTATCCCTCCTACTCTGGCTGCCGTCCATGTTTCTGTTACCGCAAGTGCCGGAATTTTCCGCCACCATTATGTTGCCCCTGGGCTATCTTCTGCTAATTATTATCGGTGCAGCCAAGGCGCTCAGCTACAGTCCCGTCATCGTGCTGGGGCAAACCTATTTAGCTAAAAGCATCGGCTTTGCCGCAGGCGTCACCCTCGGGGTGAGCCAAACAATCGGAGGCATCATCGCACCTGTTGTAGGTAACATCGCTGATACATACTCCTTGCCGGTGGCGATGATGACACTGGTACCTTTTCTTCTCGTAGGATTGATAGCATCACTATTCTTAAAAGATCCGAAGAAATTGGGATTATAAAAAAACGTTGATATAAGTAAATTGACATACTAAAAAGCAGTTACTTCCAATTGGAAATAACTGCTTATCAAAAGGAGTGCACATTTGGAAGATACGATTTTGGAAAAATATGAAACAGGAAATTTTTCCAGTATATATGTGGGATCCAAGCCAACTGTCAAATTGGTTATGCTTAGATTGGAAAACTTTATATTGTATTATCTAAGAGGTCCGGGAGGAATAGATTATAGCTCCAATATTCTTACTATTAATTCATATGCTCGTGAAATTTTTTATATAGAACAAACTGATGTCGACAAATTCGAAAACTGGACAGTATATTATGACGATGAAAACGACTGTATCGCGATAAGACATTGCTATTGGGACAAAGCCTTAGATCGGAACATGATAATGGCGGACGAGAAATTAAGAGCTGATGTCAGGGATAACGGTATTGTCGGTGCAATTCCACATATTAATAACGAAACAGTCATCGACGTAAACGAAACTAGTAAAAGTAAACTTTTAAATACAATTAAAGGCCTTGATAATGTAATATCGGAAATGACGATAAAAAACCTTTGTAATAATTTAGATTATCACAAAGGGGATTACAAAATCTCCAGATCCTATGATTTAGACGTGCGATTAGAAACTATTATTAACGACGAGCAAATCAAAATATATTCAAAAATACACGACCTGACTAATCTAATATCAGATATCATATCACAACCGATGGATACGTCATCAGAATATAAAATCTCCTTTGACTATCAACTGTCACCTATTGATGTACTAAAAAATACCTTTGCAATCAAAAAATAACAAAAGAATAAAACTATTGATAAAAATGCACCCGTTTAATAGCGGGTGCATTTTCATCATTTAGTGATGTATTATTTTCTATTTGATATCGATAGCTGTGTATTAGTATCCATACTTTCTTAATGTTTCAGCATTTCATTGAGTATAACCACATCGGTTTCTTTCATGCCTTGTGCCACAACGCCGATGCTGCGGATGGTTTCATCCACGGAGTACGCCACGAGGCCGTCGCCTTTTTCGTAGTTTTTATTGAGACGGGCCTGTTTATATCCCATAAAAGCGCCATCCAAAGAGATTGCAATTTTACCGGCACAGGATGGTTTAGCACCGTCACAGACGATACCGGACAGGCTCGCCAGACCGTTCACGAGGGTATTTCCGATAATCTCTTTACTTTCACCCTTCAGAAAGGCTATCCCGGCAACACTGACGACACCGGCGGCTACAACGCCGCAGTACGCGGATAATTTACCGATACCGGTTTTGACGTACAGCGTCAAAAGATTGGCAAAGACGAGAGCCCGATACAGTTCTTCATCCGTTTTGCGCAATTCTTCAGCAGTGGTGATGATCGGTACCGACACCGTCAAGCCCTGATTGCCCGATCCGGAGCAGATAACAACGGGTAGCGGGCATCCGCTCATACGCGCATCGGAACCGGCCGCAGCACGGGCCTTACACTTAGTTTCAAGGGATGGATTCTCCTCATCAAGCAATAAGATTTGTCCGATGTTAGCACCGTAAGAGTTCTTAAGGCCTTCATCCGCAATAGCCGAATTATAAGATATCTGCTGTCGGATTTGAGGAATAATTTCGGAAATATCGCCTGTTTTGGCAAATTCATAAATACTGTCAAAATCCATAGAGCAGGTATCCGACTTATTTTTACTTTCACCGGCATGCTCGGAGATAACCTCACCGTCAAGCGCCAGATATGTCACATTGGTATGGTCATTTTCGATACGTATTACAGCCGTATGATCATCGCTTTCAGCAACGATCTCGATATACAGATTATCTACGCCCTCGGCCAGTTCTACGGTACAGAATTCGGATTCCGTCAACGTGCCGAGCCGTTTGCGATCTTCATCTGTAGCCGCCCCCAACACCTCGAGTTCACGTTCCGGATGTCCTACAACAGCACCTAGAACGATAGCGGTAATAAGCCCCTTTCGCCCACCGGAATTGGGAATGACTACAGATTTTACATTTTTAATGATATTTGCACTACAGCGTGCATGGATACGATTAGGAAATTCAGGTAAAACAGAGGCGACCTTTGCCGCCCCGTAGGCGAGCGCAATCGGCTCAGTACAACCGAATGCAGGTCGCATCTCTGCCTGCAACAACGAAACAAAATCCATATTAGACTTCCGCAATAATTTCCACCTCTACGGAAACACCCAACGGAAGATCTTTTACGGCTACACAGGAACGAGCCGGTTTAGATGTGAAATACTTGGCATATACTTCGTTAAACGCCTTAAAATCACCGATATCCGCCAAGAAGCACGTGGTTTTTACAACTTTAGAGAAATCCGTGCCGGCCTCAGTCAATACGGCTTCGATATTTTTACATACCTGTTCAGTTTGTTCCTGAATGCCGCCGTCTACAACAGTTGCCGTAGCCGGATTGATCGGTACTTGTCCGGAGGCGAACAAAAAGCCTCCCGATACCTTTGCCTGGGAATACGGTCCTACTGCTGCCGGTGCTTTGTCTGTGTGAATTGTGTTCATAATCAATCTCCTTTTCTGAAAATAAATACAATATAATTTGGTCTTGCCCACAAAATGCCATTATTACACTTCACGGTAATACTTATACATCATAATTTTTTATGATGTATGATTTGTGAAAGCAACGAACCATTATAAACTATTTAATAGACTTAAAAGCCTTATCAAAAATCGGACTGAAATAATCGCGTTGTACATCGCTTGTAAGGCCGATATACAATGTCGGTTTTCCCGGTTTCATCACGAGAGCCGCTTTCGCATAATACGGTGCCTGCCAACCGCTACTATTCAGCAACAGACGGGAACCCACCGTATACGTCTGATATTTCGTAGAATCCAATCGTTTCATCGGCTCCGTGTCCTCTACCGTAAGTGTAGCTTGTGATTTAGGGGTAACGCTAACCTTTTTAGGATCGCGACCGGATACGTTAATCGATTCATTTAAAGGTATTACCGTAGTTTGTTTCGGCAATACATTATTCACAGATGTCAACATGAGCTGTTCCATCGCCGGATCTAATTTACCTTGGTCTAACATACCCATAACCACCGCCATATTCGGATTCATGGAACGGCCTTTATTCATTTCCTCAGCCATGGTCTTAACATCGACAGCGACCATAAAGGCATCCTTTTGACCGGTCTTATCATTTCCTTGTAATTGGTATGCATCATAGTTTACACCCAGATTCTGCAAAAAGTTCACCACTGACTGTTCCGGAGATACCAGCATAGCATTCGTTTTATTTGCAGACGTATTTAATGCCTTTTGAGCCTCTGTCAATGCATAATTACGGGTATTCGTCTGAGATGCGGTCACCATCGTTACGTCATTAGGTACCGTCATCGTTCCCGCCAATGTATGTACATCCTTTGCCATGCCTATAGCCGTCAAAGTCCCCATTAAGCAAGCGGTACATGCTAATACTTTCAAAGATTTCATATTATTTGCCTCCCTTAAGAGATTGTGTCTGATAGATATGATTTAATTCGTTAGCCCAGTAGTCATGACTGGAGTCCTCAGATAACAGGAACTGAACGGAAACGCCCTTGTCTGTCGGCACCGCATAACCGATGAGTGAGAACGGCGATTTGAATCCGTCATAGCCAAGTGAACCGCGAAGATCGCTTTTTACAGCCGTACCGTAGCGAGTTTGAACCGGCTCGTAGGCCATATGCGTTGCATCCACCTTCAGCTGTTTAATGCCGAATGTAGTCCAGTTGATCAGTTCCTGCTTTTCGGAATCTTTCATCTTCTTATCGGCTAAAACAGCTTGGCTGAAAGATTGAATCAACTGTTCCGGCAACTTAGCATTAAATTCCAGCATTTTCTTTGCCAGTTTTTTCCCATCCAAGGATTCCCCCTTAACGGTTTGCAGCTTATTTTCAGCGGTAGCTTTAGAGTACATAGAAATTTCTTTTGACAATGGATGCTTACTATTTGCTTTTATCTTATCCGCATCGGAGCCTTTTTCTAAAACCGTTTTTTCTATGGCTATCGCCCCGTCAATGATGGATTTTGAATAATCTATCGTCATATAATATGCCGTATGATGACCTTTTGCATCGGCCCCCTGTAACTGATATATAGAATATCCGTCTACAATATTCCCTTCAAGTTGAGGTAGCTGCACCGAATATTGATTTTGCATAAGTGCGTTCACCTGAGCACGGGCATTATCATTTGCCTGACGAATCAGTTTATTCTGCTCCGCTGTGCGCATACTTGGATCAGACGGAATATTCACCAACTTCACCGCTTTCACGGATGTCGAAGTATTCCCTTGCAGTCCGTAACCCATATCAACCGTATCGGCACAGGCAACAGCGCCCATTCCAACAGTCAGACAGGTAGCACAAGCCAATGTTATTAGTTTTTTATTGAGAGCTTTCATAAGACACCTCACTGATTAACAATCCCAAAACAGTATTATAGATTGTAAAAGTTTCTATAACACGTATATTTATTATTATACTATAACTCTCGTCACTACTGTATATATTATTTTCGTTACTGTACGCTATAATTTACAACCCGCCCGTTCTGCTATACAATACATAGAGACAGAAAGGAGTACACATGTTGTGTACATAAACCATATGATACAAGAATTAATCCCTCTCACCCGGCCCCGCACATTGGCGGCGGCCCTCGGCCCCGTTCTACTAGGGGCATCCTTCAGCTATTATGCATTTGGCGCCGCACACGGTACGGCTCTTGCCGTATTCCATACGATACTCATATTCCTCGCCGTCGTATCCGCGCAAATCATCGCGAATATGTGGAATGAATATGCAGATTTTAAAAGCGGTCTCGATCACGGCCAGAAGGTCGGCAATGCAGGATCCATTACACGTGGAGCCATAAGCCCTACGCTCATCATGCGCCTCATTAAGACGGTAATGATTGTTCCCATCGTCGTCGGCCTCTATTTATCGGCCACGATTACATGGTATTATTTACCGGTCGGCATGGTGTGCATCTTAATCAGTTTCCTCTATTCAGGAGGGCCCAAACCGATTTCACGTACGCCCTTCGGCGAATTATCCTCCGGCATCGCCATGGGTCTTGCCATCGTACTCATCACAGGCTATGCATGGACCCGCGAGTTATCGTGGGCGCTGCTCATCCCCGGCATTCCCTCTACGCTGCTCGTCGGTTCCATCATGTTGACCAATAATATTCGGGATATAAAAAATGATGAAAGTCACGGACGTCATACATTACCGATTGTACTGGGTCGTGACAAAGCGCTGCATCTCATGAGTATCTGCTATATTTTTAATTTTCTGTGGATTATCGCATGGATTATCGTAGGACACATGACATGGTTTTCCCTCTTAGCTCTTTTAGCGGCACCGTTAGCATTTAAAACAGTGTATACCTTAGACACATATGTAGACGAGTTCCAATTAGACAAAGCCATGGGGACTACGGCCGGAGCCGCCATGATTTACCAGATTATGTGGTCTCTGGGGCTGATTATAGGAAAATAACTTTCACGTTCCTCATACTATAGCTTTAAGTTATGCATAACTCATACTAATACCTTCTTGCGGACTAGGAAATAATTTAGTAGTATAAATTTATTAAATAAACTTGATATATAAATTTCTTGTAAAAGGAGTGTTTTTAATGAACAAATTTTTAGCATTGGCGGCAACCGTAATTCTCGGCGGCGCCCTATTAATCGCTGGTTGCGGCAGCGATAACAACAAGACTGCAAGCGGCGACAAACAAGTTTTAAAAATCGGCGCGACGGCCGTACCGCATGCAGAAATATTAGAACAGGTTAAACCTGTTTTAGCTAAAGAAGGTATCGACCTTCAAATCACCGAATTCAGCGATTACAATACACCGAATTTAGCATTAGGCGACAAGGAAATCGATGCTAACTTCTTCCAACATACACCTTACATGGATGAATTCGCAAAGGCGCACAATTTGCCTTTAGTATCCGCCGGTGCGGTTCACTTGGAACCGATGGGCTTATATTCTCGTCAAATCAAGGATCTGAAAGATCTGCCTAAAGGCGCAAAAATCGCTATTCCTAATGACCCTACAAATGGCGGTCGTGCCCTTCTGTTATTACAGAAACAAGGTCTTATCACACTGAAAGATTCCAGCAATATCCTGTCCACCGTACAGGACATCGCCTCCAATCCTAACGAATACCAATTCGTAGAATTAGAACCGGCTCAAGTACCTCGTGCACTTGATGATGTAGCTTTGGCTGCGATCAATACGAACTTCGCGTTGAACGTAGGGTTAAATCCCGGTAAAGACGCATTGGCTATCGAGTCCAACGATTCCCCTTACGTAAATATCGTAACCGTTCTTAAAGGCAATGAAAGTGATCCACGTATCCAAAAATTGATGTCTGCACTTCATAGTCCTGAAATCAAAAAATTCATCGAAGATAAATATAAAGGTGCTATTGTACCTGCATTCTAAAGTAAAAAGGTCAGTCCTATACGGACTGACCTTTTTTACTAATTACAACAAATATATTGTCAGTTGTATTTCTCATATTACATATTAACTATATTGGCTATATATAATCCATATAATTAAATATCTAATAAAAACTGCCCTTCGATATTAAGCCAAGATAGGATTACATCGGAGGGCAGATATTTTTCACATAGTTTACACGTGAAAAATACTCCGTTTATATCAATTAACATTTTATATAGTTATCCCACTTATGAAAGCGATAACCTACGCCCCACACGGTATCGATATATTCTTCATCCAAAAACTGTTTATCGATTTTAGAACGCAATCGATTAATATGAACCATAATAGTTGATGTCTCACCCAAAGAATCAATTCCCCAAACTAGTTCAAAAACTTCGTCCTTTGTAAAAACTCGATTGGGACTTGATGCCAACAAAACAAGAATATCATATTCTCTCGGTGTTAAATTAATTTCTACACCACCTAAATAAACTTGATGAGATTCGAGAAAAATCTCTAAATGACCAGCCGAGATCTTAGATTCCACAGTTTCTTCAACTACCATCATATTCCGAACACGATTAAAACGTTGAATATGGGATTTAACACGAGCCACTAATTCAGCCGGACTAAAAGGTTTAATCATATAATCATCAGCCCCCAAGCCAAGGCCTCTAATTTTATCAATATCCTCACGCTTAGCACTCACCATAATAATAGGAATCTCCTTTTCCTTACGGATATCACGACAAATGGTGAATCCATCTTTTCCCGGCAACATTACATCTAACAATATTAGACTATAGTCTTTTGTAAGAGCCGCCGCAAGACCTTTAATTCCATCAGATTCAATATCAATTTCATAGCCTTCGATTTCTAAATAATCACGTTCCAGTTCATAAATGCCCGCATCATCTTCAATAATTAAAATCTTTTCCATCCTTACTCCTTTGCCTTCGGAAACTCTATCACAATCGATAGCCCTTGCCCCTCCGGATTATGAACCGCCCAAATAGTTCCATTCATGTCTTCCACAATCTGCTTAACAATAGCAAGACCAATTCCATTACCGTTAGTCACCTCTGTGCGAGCCTCATCAGTACGGAAAAATATGTCAAATATGCGTCCTAACATTTCTGTAGATACGCCTTTCCCATTATCGGAAATAGTTAAGCGGTAACCTGTATCAATGATACTTGTCTCTACATCAATATAAACTGTATCACCTCTTCTATATTTAATGCTGTTTGACAAAAGATTATCCAAGATTCTTTGAAATTGTAAACGATCTACATTAATAAGCCCGCCATCAGTATGATACGATTCACGTAAAATAATATGATCCGTATCCTCAAGATGACGATCAGTAACATATTCACGAACTAAATTATCTATATTGTATATATGTAAATCATAATGAATTTGCTTTAACTCCAACTTTGAAAAATCCGATAACATATTCACCAAACGCTCTATGCGTCCAGCCATATCATAAATCATCTGTACATAACGGGCCCGTTTTTCGTCAGTATTAGCTACGCCTTCTAGAATACCGCTGGCATAACCTTTGACCGATGTAAGAGGAGTTGAAATATCATGGCATATGCCGGCAATCATCTCCCGACGTCGCTCCTCATATATCTGTTGTTCTTCATGGGCTTCAACCAAGGATTGCTGCATGTTGTTGAAAGCTTCACAAGTCACACCTAGTTCATCATTACTCCTAATCTTAATAGGTTCCGGTATCAATCCGTCCTTAATAGAGTCAGCAGCACGTTTCAAATCCCGAATCGGCAATAGAATATACCGCGCCAAGCGAATAGAAAAATATAAACCAAAGCTAATAATAATCAGTAATACTATGAAAATACCAAGGCCAAATGCACCTTCTACGGCTTTCTTCTCTGTTGTTTCTTTCCCCATACTTTTTGCCATAAAAGGAATCTGCCCACTGCCCAAAACAGCAAGTCCATTCCCATAAGAGTTGACATAAGTAATCTGATTACCATGCCAATCAAGATGGTGCACGGAAGCAGATACTATATGGCCTGTAGCATTAAAATCTAGTAGCATTCGACTTGCATCACTCCCCGGTGTAAAATAAGCGACTTGATCATCTTTCAAAATAACGATATCCATTCCCTGTGCCTCAAGAACAGCACTGCTATCTAAGATATCACTAACTGTCGTTGATGATCGAGCCAATTTTTTATTTATTTGTTCAAGACCTAATTGAAATACTTGTGATTGAATTGTGCTAGGCGCAAGCATCATCCAATCACGATGTGAAACAGGATTCGTATATCGTAAGATTCCCCATATGCTGCACAATGTTATGGATAGAACAAAAAAGGGAATGACGAGCATCAATAAATTACTGATGATCAGTTTTCGCTGTACGCTCCATTGATTAAACCAATTAAATCGCATAGTAAACTCCTTTCTTTACCTTATTATACATAGGCGCTCTCTTACTGTCATGGCTATAAAAAAACTTTTATAAAGCGTAAGATGACCGTTATATTTTCGTAATATTTATCCTATATGATGTACACATAGCATAAAAAGACTATCCACCTTAGGTAAATCATATAAAGGAGACTATTATGAATTACGAGCTCTTTCAAACCATTAATAATCTGGCAGGTCATTATTATCTACTGGATACAACGATGATATTCATCGTCAAATATATAGCAGAGTTCTTTGCCGTTTTAATTCTATGTCTATTATGTTTGGGCATTTATTATAAGGATAAAATCATTATAAGAAATGTGCTACATACAATCATTTTTCTAGGTATTGCTCTTAGCGCTCATGCAATCATAGGATTTCTTAGCCAGGAACCTAGACCTTTTGTTAGCCATACGGTAACACTGTTAGTACCCCACACACCAGACTCAAGTTTTCCAAGTACTCATGCTATGGGAATGACAGCCATTGGATTATCCGTTTATTCAGTTTATAAACGCTTAGGTACAATTCTATTATCAGGAACGATTATAACCGGTATAGCAAAAGTATTTGTAGGTCATCATTATCCTATGGATATCATCATGGGAATAATCATTACCTACATTTTATATAAAATTTATCAAACCTATATTTCATCCTATATAGATGAAATATTAGATTACCCTAAACATAGTATAATCCGTATATTAATAAGCACAAAACAAACTTTATCCATCATCAAACAATCACAGCAGCCCTTAAGCAAACAGTCAACTATAAAGAGGTAATACAATGAAGCAAATATTATTGAAAGAGGACTATCACATATGGATAGTCCTCTTGTTCTCCGCTATTATTTACTTTATAGGTAATTCCTCACTCAGCATTTCTGATCCTGTAGAATCTAATTATGCATTAACCGCTAAAGAAATGTTACTACAGGGCAATTATTTATCACCACAAATATTCAATCACTATTGGTATGACAAACCGATTTTCTTCTATTGGGAAGTCATAATAGGGTTTAAATTATTTGGTATTTCTAATTTCGGAGCACGTTTTTTCTCTAGTCTATTAGCACTATGCAATCTTTTTCTCGTCTATCGATTTGTAAAAGCAGTATCCACTCATACGACAGCAATCACTAGTACAATCATCTTAGCAACAACCATAGAATACTAGATCATTGCAAAAGCCGTCATTACCGACATGACATTAGGATTATATTTCAATGCTACATTAATGAGCTTTTATATAGGTTATATCAGACATAAAGAAAATCTTCCACATTATAAACAGTACTATTATATAGCCTATATTGCATCAGCATTCGCAGTATTGACCAAAGGTCCTATCGGGTTTCTTTTACCTGGTCTAATTATATTAATCTATTTAGGTATCCGTCATGATTTTCAGGAATTTTTTAGCCTACAAATTTTATCAGGAATTGCAATTCTCTTAACATTAAGTGGCGGCTGGTATTATTATATGTATGCTGTTCACGGCAACGATTTCATCAATGTATTTCTCGGCGTCCATAACTGGCTGCGCGCAACTGTATCCGAGCACCCGCGATATAATGTGTGGTACTACTATCTTCCTGTCAGTATAATTGCATTATTCCCATGGTCTCTCATATTACTAAAGACGATTTATACCAATAGAAACAAATGGTTCATTCATAACCGTTTACATAGTTTTCTATTAATTTGGGCCTGTACGGTCATTATTTTTTTCTCTCTGATTGCCACTAAATATACAACATATACATTTCCCGCATTAACCCCAATCGTTATATCGATGGCGCTCATATGTCATAAACATTTAATATTCATCTGCAAAACAGCCCTCGTCATAAGCTTGACATATATAGTACTCACATTCACCGTAGCTGTTCCGCAGATGAATCAGGCCTCCTCATCAACTATAAGTTCCTATATTATACAATCTATTCCGGCTGATGCAATTATTATACAAGGAAACGGTAGATATCGTGTATCAACAACTTATTATAGTGGACATACGATATACAAACTACTCGACACTCACCAAATACCACCTGATACAACATCACTTTCATGGGATGCAAAAGAAATTATGCCATTCTTATCAATTGATGACTTACCGACAGACAAGGACGTATATATGTTGACATATAATCATGAATTTCCGTCCACCCTCAATAAAGCTGATTGGGTACAAGTTTATTCTGATAACGAAGGATCTATTTATCTATTCCATCACTAAGCGAAAAGCTGAATGGTAATAATTTACTACTAGCGACAATATTAATAGTATCCGACATATTCGACATTATAATAGTTTGGATTTCAAATTCCGCTATTACCTGACGACATGCCCCACAAGGAGCACAAGGTCCTGCCGAGTCTGCTACAACGGCAAGGGCCTTGAACTTTTTATATCCTTCGGAAACAGCTTTAAAAATCGCGGTACGTTCTGCACAATTTGTAAGTCCATATGATGCATTTTCAACATTGCATCCGGAAAATATCGTTCCATCATCACATAGAACAGCTGCTCCAACAGCAAAATGTGAATAAGGACTATATGATTTTAAACGAGCCTCTTTAGCACGTTTAATAAGCAGTTGAATTTCTTGTTCATTCATTAACCATTCTCCTTATTCTATAATATCAAGTACAGTATCACGAATTTCAGGCGATTGCTTATCAATCTTAATAGCTTCAAGGTAAGTTTCTTCCGCTCCATCAAGCAAACCTTTATCACCGGCATAGAGCGTGGCGATTACATCGCCTTTAGAGACGGCATCACCCGTTTTCCTATGCATCACAATGCCCGCACTATAATCAATAGGACCATCCTTAACGGTACGTCCTGCACCGAGCATGACAGATACAATACCGCATTGTTCCGTATTCATATGTGTAATATATCCGTTTGATTGAGCAGTCACGTCACGTGTATAACGACCGACCGGCAACAAGCTGTCATCATTGAGAACTCGCTCATCTCCGCCTTGAGCTGAAATCATGAGGCCCAGCCGCTCGAGAGCGGCACCGGAGTCCAACGCCTGTTGTACTCTTTCAAAGGCCGTGTCATAATCACAAATCCTGCCTAAAACAAGCATATGGGCCGCCATAACAAGGCATTCGTGAGTTAAGTCCTCAGGGCCGTTGCCCTTCAATGTATCGATGACTTCGCGAATCTCAAGCGCATTTCCTATCGCGTGTCCCAAAGGGCGATCCATATCGGTAATAATGGCTTTCACAAAGCGGCCGTTAGTCTTACCGATATCCACCATGGCCTGTGCCAATTGACGTGCATCATCCAAGGTTTTCATAAACGCTCCGCTGCCGACCTTCACATCGAGGAGAATGGCCTGTGCACCGGATGCCAGTTTCTTACTCATAACAGACGATGCAATGAGCGGAATACTGTCGACGGTCCCCGTCACATCCCGCAAGGCGTATAGTTTTTTATCCGCCGGGGCAAGTCCTTCCGACTGTCCGATAACGGCGAGTCCGATGTGATTTACCTGTGCAATGAAAGCCTCCTGATTCATCTCCGTCTGCAAGCCGGGGATTGACTCCATCTTATCGATGGTACCGCCCGTATGCCCGAGACCGCGGCCGGACATCTTGGCGACCTTGCCGCCGCAAACGGCCACAAGAGGCGCAATAATCAAGGTTGTTTTATCACCGACACCGCCCGTGCTGTGCTTGTCTACGGTTATACCATCAATTGAGGATAAATCCACCATATGACCGGATTTCGCCATTTCCAATGTCAACGTACCGAGTTCGTCTTTATTCATCCCGTTAAAGACTATGGTCATCAACAAGGCACTCACCTGATAATCCGGTATATCTCCGTTCACATAACCGGAGATGACAAAGTGAATCTCCTCAGGCGTCAATGGCAGAGCGGCCCGTTTTTTCAGAATAATATCGTACATGCGCATCGTATCACCGCCATTCTAAAAAGCCACCTGAGACAAGCTCAGGTGGCATCTCATCATATACTAGTAATCTTCATCCAAATGATTTTTTAATAGTTCTACAGCTGCGCTGGCACCGATACGAGCACAGCCGGCTTCAATATAGGCCTTCATATCCGTTACGGAGCGAATACCGCCGGCGGCCTTAATCTTTACATTAGGACCGATATGCTTTTTAAAAAGATATACGTCCTCTATGCTGGCACCGCCGCTACCGAAGCCCGTCGATGTTTTAATGTAATCAGCACCGCCATCGGTTATGCACCGGCATAATGCGACCTTTTCCGCATCGGTCAGATAACACGCCTCGATAATGACCTTTAAAACCTTATCGCCGCAAGCGGCTTTAAGGGATTTAATCTCTTCCGTAACAGCTTCAAAGTCACCTTCCTTAACCTTGCCCAAGTTGACGACCATATCGATTTCATTGGCCCCGTCAAGGATGGCCTGTTCCGTTTCGGCCACCTTCACTTCTGTCGTTTCATAGCCCAAAGGAAATCCGATAACGGTACATACGTTAAGATTCGGAAAAGCTTTATGTGCTGGGCCTACAAAATCAGGTGGAATACATACGGAAGCGGTTTTATAAGTTACGGCATCCGTGCAGATTTGCTTCACCTCATCCCACGTCGCAGTAGGTTTTAACAACGTATGATCCACATATCGTAACAGTTCTTTTCCTAACATCGTCCCTCCTATTCCCCATAGAATATGTCGCACATATTCTCATCAGTCTATTTATGACATACAACAAAAAGGCTGTACAAATTCCAAACAGTTAAAAAAATGACATTTGCTCCGGTTCCGGCGCTTTATGTAGAGCCTCCTGAGTCGACCGATTTTTCTCATCGATAAACGGCTCCAAAGGAACCCCTGTACTTTTAAGCAAATCAGGCAAGCTGTCAGCGCCGCGCAGTTTAGCGGCCTCCATCACGACCTTTGCACAAGTCTCCGCATCATCGAGAGCGTAGTGATGTTTAAACTCTACCCCCAAATAGGCGGCCATCGTATTTAACTTATGGTTTACCAGATCAGGCCATACGGCGCGTGATAATTTCACCGTGCACGCATAATCAAGATCCGGCCAGGGAATCTTATAATAATCCAATGTAGCGCGAAGCACGTTCATATCGAACTTGGCATTGTGAGCCACCATGATATTTCCTTTCAAATGGTTTTCATAAATGGCCTCCCACAACTGGTCGAAAGTTTTTTCATGTAAAACGTCCTTCGGTTCGATACCGTGGATTTCAATGCATTCGTCATCAAAGCTCATAAACGGAGGCTTGATGAGGCTATACGCCTTTTTTGTAATCTGACCGCCCTTAACGGTAATAACGGCGAGCGAACAGGCGCTATTTTTAAATTTATTGGCTGTTTCAAAGTCTAATGCAACAAAATCTAACATAGGACTCCTTTCACAAATCTATATATAAGAATTATCATCAATTACTATATTTATTATAGCATGAAACCTAGGATTATCTACTGCCCGAAGTTCCCATCAGTCACCTGTTTTACGGCGATTTACATTGACAGGACCGCCCCGATATGTAAAAATTATTTAGATATATAATATGGAGGTTGTAACATGGCAGATGACAGATTAATCGTAGCCCTCGACGTATCCACCATGGATGAGGTGAAAGCAATCGTCACATCCCTCGGTGATTCGGTCAGCTTTTACAAGGTCGGCATGGAATTATTCTACGCCGAAGGGGAAAAAACGATTCGCTATTTACAGGAACAGGGCAAGCATGTATTTCTCGACTTGAAATTACATGACATTCCGAACACGGTGGCCCACGGAGTATCGACCTTGACATATGTGGGCGCTAATTTAATCACGATTCATGGTCAGGGCGGTCCCGTGATGATGAAAGCAGCGGTACAGGCGGCCCGTGAAAGTGCGGAAAAGCTCGGCGTGGAACGCCCAAAACTATTGGCAATTACCGTGTTGACCAGCTTTGACGAAGAGGCTTGGACGGCTACAGGCGGTCAGTTGCCGATTTCCGATCAAGTTATCCGCCTCGCAAAGCTCGCTAAGGAATGCGGCATGGACGGTGTCGTATGCTCCGCCCTCGAAGCGAAAATGATTCGACAAGCCTGCGGCGAAGATTTTCTCATCGTCACACCGGGCATCCGTCCTTCTTTTGCGACTACAGATGACCAGAAACGTATCGCCACCCCGGCAAGTGCCCTTCAGGACGGTGCATCCCGCCTCGTAATAGGCCGTCCTATTACCCAGGCAAAGAAACCTCGCGAAGCGGTCCGCCTAATTATTGAAGAAATGGAGAGTCTATCAAAATGATGACAGAACAAGAAGTAAAACAATTACTCATTGACACACAAGCTATTCTGGAAGGCCATTTTCTGTTAACCTCCGGTTTACACAGCCCTATGTACGTTGAAAAATTCAACGTCTTACAACATCCTAAATACACGGAAACACTTTGCAAAGACCTGGCAGAACGATTCCGCGATCAAAATGTAGAACTCGTCATCGGGCCTATGACCGGCGGTATCCTATTGGCTCATGAAGTAGGAAAAGCACTTGGTACCCGTGCCATCTTCACGGAACGCGAAAAAGGCGTAATGACATTGCGTCGAGGCTTTAAAATTGAACCGGGTACCCGCGTCCTCATCGTAGAAGATATTGTAACCACGGGCGGTTCCGTTCAAGAGGTTGTCAACGTAGTCAACCAGAGCGGCGGTGAAATCGTAGGCGTAGGCCTTCTCGTTAACCGCTCCGGCGGTAAGGCCGAATTCGGTGTACCAAAAGAAAAAGTACAGGCCCTTCTCAACCTTGAGGTTCCTACATATAAACCAGAAGAATGCCCGCTTTGTAAAGACGGTATTGACATGACAGAACGCGGCTCCAAACATATCAAGTAAAATACCTGGAACACTGTACCCACTCCTGTTTTTCGATACAATATCAAAACATCCGATAATATTGTGAGTCATACATATTTAATTATATACAAAAAGCGCTCCTTCAATGAGGAGCGCTTTTTGCGTGTGTGTAGTTACTGTGTGTAAGAGAGTTTTTGATACATAATGTATCAGCATAGAGTGTGTGGCTCTATGGTGGCCATGAATGCACTTTCATGACCACGCCTCTAAAAGATTTTACATATATGATTTACAATCGATAATTCGATATATAGTTAACAATCAGTTATTCAATATAATTATTGAGCCTGTGTATTCGGTTGTGCTGACCCCTGTTGCGTATTGGATGCTTGTGGCGGCACGGCACCATCAGGTTGATTTCCATTCATAGGGCCTTGAAGTGCATTCGGCTGACCTTGAGGTGGCGCCACCGGTCCTTGTGGAGGATTTTGCTGTCCTTGAGGGCCATTTTGGGGACCTTGACCCGGATTTTCCTTAGGAGGCATTCCGTCTTGAGGCCCCTTTTGATTTCGATCATCCATCATCGGTTTATCCATATGCTTATGCGGACCATCAGGCTTAGGTGGACGTCTAAACTGTTGTTCATTCGTTTCCATCCATTCACCGAAATTCGGTAAATCATTGACCACAAACGATGTCGTTGCACCAACGGCACATATAACCATGAGAATCGCTGCAATTATAATTCGTCTCATAAGCCCTCCTCAGTCCAAATTCCCGAAGTAGCGTTCACGAACGCCACGCAGTTCCGTACCAATAAAGATACATACAAGACCAGCAAATAAGCCCATACCGCCTAAAGCAACCAACGTAACAATGGACAAAGCGGGAAATGCCGTTACATTTTCAAACGGCTGCCAGGAAATGCCCAATAAATACAAAACAGCCGGTGTAATAATAAATATAAGAACCCCTACAATATAAGATAATATACTGCCGATGAACAATAGCGTGCGGGAAGCCTTCTTAGCCATACTCGGCAATTGAGGTAACAACCGTTCTCTATAATCATCTAAACGCTCATAAAGAGCCTGCATATTAATCGCTTTACTTTCACCGTCCTGCCCCAAAGTATCCGTAATAATACCCGCATCTACATAGGATGCATAGATTTCTTCTGGGGTTCCCAACGATCTTATAATTTCACCGTCGGTCAAACCCTTTTCATAACCGGCAGCAAAATGTTCCTCATAGATTTCTATAATACTTTCCACGTCGGCAACGCGCGCTTTCTTAAAAATATTGCGCAGTGCTTCTAAAAAATTATTTTTGGTCATTATAGTCGACTCCTTTCAACAGGATGTTGATAATACCGGAAAATTCATCCCATTCCTGACGCATTCTGGCATATGCCATACGCCCATCCGCCGTAATGTGATAATACTTCCGCGATGGTCCTGTAGGCGACTCTTTCAAGTACGTTTCAACGTACTTCTCTTTCTTTAATCGATTAAACAATGGATATATAGTACCTTCCGAAATCTCAATATACTCCGAAATCGTACTCACAATTTCATACCCATAGCAATCATTCTGTGTCAGTAATGCAAGCACGAGCATATCCATAACACCTTTTTTTAATTGAACTTGCATAGTTCCTCCCTTTGGACAGTGCCCATAGGCAATGTGAAAGTTCACTTATAGACATCATTATCTACCAGCAAATACATTATAACACAAGGTACTATATAATGCAAGGTACTTTAAAATACAATATATAAATAAAAATCCTCTAAATGGAGAATTTACAGTTTTTATCTATATTTTTCACATTTAGAGGACCATGTACATCATTTACAATTCAGGCATATCTTAACACTATTAATCAAAACTTATTTACCGGATTGAGAACTTACAGCCCCCAATTTAACCTGTGTGCTCTTTGAACGACCGTTATGAGTATAGGATACTAAAATCGTATCTCCCGGGCTCTTAGAATCAATTTGTTCTTTTAATCCGATGAGATTAGTGACGTCCTTTCCGTCAATCTGATCAATCGTATCGCCTTCTACGAGTCCAGCTTGTGCCATAGGCCCGTTATAATCCAGTTGAACGATGAGAAGTCCATCACCTTCATAGCTCACATTGTTGCGCGCTGCCGTCTGTTTATCCACGGCCCATACGCCGAGGTAAGGACGTATAACCTTACCATTTTTGATAATAGAGTCGATGATCGGCTTGGCGGAATTTATAGGAATCGCAAAGCCCATCCCTTCAACGCCTTCTTTGGAAATTTTAGCACTGTTAATGCCGATTAACTCCCCATCCGCATTAATAAGAGCACCGCCGGAATTTCCCGGATTGATGGCCGCATCCGTTTGAATCAACGGGAATCGTTGTCCCTGATCATCAATGGTTCGTGCTAATGCACTGATAACACCGGACGTAACCGAACCTTTAAATTCAAGTCCCAACGGATTACCAATAGCAATAGCCGGTTCCCCGACCTGTAAAGAATCGGAGTCCCCGATTTCAATAGGTTTAATATTCTTAGGCGGTGTAATTTTAACAACCGCCAAATCCGTTTGCGGATCCGTACCGATAACAGTACCTGTTACGGTGCTGCCATCAGATAATGATACCGTCACCTCTCCATTTTTAGCGCCGGACACAACATGATTGTTTGTAACAATATGACCGTCATTATCGATGAGCACACCGGATCCTACGCCTTCTCCCGCATAAATCGTGCGATTAAAGATATCTTTTTGAAATACCTGCGTAGTAATACCGACTACAGCAGGACCCGATTTTTTAGCCGCCTGTACGACAAAGGTATTACGGATTTCAGTCAACGGTTTCGTCTGCTTTGTCTGCTCCCGTACAGTAGACTGATCCCCTCCTGCAGGATTGCCGAAATAGTAATAGCCCCCGCCTAATCCAACGCTCAAAGCCAGGATACAGGCGATGATGCTTTTCTTATATTTTGAAAAATTCATAATCTCTCCTTTATATTTAATTTTATAAAACTAACTTTGATGAACTAATTATAGTACGCAAACTTTCATAATGCAATATTCCAATTTTCAATAGTTTACACTGCAATATTTTACGTTGCGACATAAGAGTTATAAAACACAAAAGGCATTCATCAGCTGACGCTAACGAATGCCTTTTATGCATATAGCTTGAGAGTGTAAGGACTGTTGAGAGAGAGTATATGTGATCAGGAAAAGTATGAGAGAGAACTTATTAAGAGAGAGAAGTTTAGTGTATTACTTTTCCAGAATCAAATTTTTATCCTTACATTACATAGTATACAACGAACAGTTAAACTATCAATGTAGCAATATAAAATATTCTTAAAGGTTTGATTACATCTATATAATAAGTTCTTATGAATTTATATACGCTCAACAGTCAGACTTATCGCATCTACAATCTAACCATCATTCCGGTTCATCAGACAAATTTATAGCCAACGCCCCAAACCGTAATGATGTGTTTGCTGTCGGACGGATTATCTTCGATTTCTTCACGAAGGCGATTGATATGCACCGCAACAGTAGCATAATCACCGTAGGAGTCCAACCCCCAAACGCGAGAATATAGTTCTTCTTTACTAAATACGATGTCGCGATTACGCATCAAGAATTCCAATAGCTGAAACTCTTTCTTTTTGAGATGCACTTCCTTATCATTAACCCAAACCTTCATCATTTTAGGATCAAGGCGAATTTCTCCGGATTGAATCGCATTGGTTTCCATGGCGTCTTTTTCCGTCAAGCGTTTATATTGTGCCAACATCGCTTTAATCTTAGCAATCAATACGGATGGAGAGAACGGTTTTTCGATATAGTCATCCGCACCGACCCCTAAACCACGAATTTTATCAATATCATCGAGGCGAGCCGTCACCATTACAATAGGAACACGTACCTTATCACGAATTTGACGGCATACTTCAAAGCCATCCATTTCAGGTAGCATAACATCCAAAATAATGAGATCTACAGGTGTATTTAAAGCGGCTTCAATACCATCGGTACCGTTATTCATAACCGTCACTTCATACCCTGCTACCATTAGATAATCCCGCTCAATGTTGGCAATATCCAAATCGTCTTCAATAATTAAGATATGTTCACTCATGTTTTTCTCCTTGCTTAGGGAACTCTAATATAACACGTAGACCATGCGGTCTAACATTTTCAATAACTACTCTGCCTTCAAAGATTTCCATGATTCTTCGAATGATCGATAACCCGAGGCCACTCCCCTCCTGCGGATTCGTACGGGACGAATCAACACGATAAAATGGACGCATCAACCGTTCTAATGATTCAGGAGGTACACCCGGACCGTCATCACTGATGACACAATAGACATAGTCTTCATCGCTGTTCACATCAATAACGCAATGCCCGATATCAGCCATCTTATATTTAGCACTATTATTCAGTACATTCTGTAATACACGCTGTAACAATTGCGGATTCGCATTGATATATGCCGAATCTGTGACGATGCGATACTGAATATCGATGCCGCGCGCCTTGTACGGCGCCAAATGATCTTCCACAAAATCCCGCACATACTGTCCCAGCTCAATACGCTCGGATGGACGAGATTCCTTCTTATAATTCAATGTGGTAATAAGGAATAATTCCTCCAACATAGAATCCAAATCATTGGCACGTTTCAATATGATTCCCATATAGCGTTTTTGCTGCTCTTCCGTAGGTGCAATACCGTCGCGTACCCCTTCTGCATACGCCTTAATAGCCGTCAGCGGAGTTCGAATATCATGAGATATTCCGGCAAGCAGTTCTTTCTGCTGCTCCTGCTCGACTTCAATCTGCTGATTCGCCAGTTGTAACGACTTCGTCATGTTCTTAACATGAATCATGATAAACTTCGTAACAAATCTGTTAATGGCGAAGAATGTGATAATAAAAAGTAGACTGGCTACGATAATGATGTAAAAAGATACGGACTCCATCAAGCTGTCACTACCATTAGTGGCACGCTTAATCGCAATATGATACACATAAGAATGATGCGAATCATATTTTCTCATTTCATAAACGAAGGTATTATTGGACTGATATACAATCCCCTGTAATTCAGGGTTCACATCAATGAGGCCAACAATAGCGGAAGCACTATAAATCTGCGGATTACCATAGTGATACACCAGGGCTCCTTGATCCATAACTTCCACGTAAACTTCTTTCGGGTCCAGTAGACTATAGCTAGGTTTGACCAATGTGTCTATGAGATTATTTTCTAATCCATAAAAAGTAATCGTTTCAGCAATACGACTTACACTTTTGAACTGCTGTTCCTGTTCAATACGCAAATAGTAACCAGCATTAGCCAATATGCGCAGACCTGTAAAATAAAGCAAAAATAATATAAATGCAATTAAAATAGGTACTACAAACAGCACAACATTGGATATCCAAATTCGAATTTGTAAATTCACAGGGCTACCTCAATATCATAAATAGTAGATACTCCTTATAGTTTACGCTATTTTGAATATTTAAAGCAAGTACAAACGTAAAAAACGCCCCATAATAATTACTTATAGCTTATTATTCTTTAATAAACAAGAGATGTATAAAATACCATTATGTCCAAAATGTTCTTAGACGTTGACAAACAAAAAGAGGATTCCGAAGAATCCTCTTTATATTTTGATTAACGACGATTAGCATCGAAGAAGTTAATTGCAACTTCTGGGAACATAGCGTAAGTCAATACGTCTTCATCAGTGATACCGTTGTAGCCTTTGGAAGCCAAGTCTTGACGGTAACCTTCCAATTCAGGTTCGATAAGATCCGCAGGACGGCAAGTGATAGGTTCTTCATCACCGATAATAGTACGACGAATATCGTCGGAGATAGTACCAGGTAATGCACCATATTTACCGCGTACAAGGTCTTTAACTTCATTAGGAACCATTTTATAACGGTCACCCATCATAACGTTCATCATAGCCATTGTACCGACGATTTGGGATGTAGGTGTTACCAATGGAGGGTAACCCAAGTCTTCACGAACGCGTGGCATTTCATCCATAACGTCGAAGAAGCGGTCGCCCATCCCCATTTCGTTCAATTGATTTTGAGTGTTGGACAACATACCGCCAGGAATTTGATAACGACGAACAGCCGGGATTACATCACTAGCTGGTTTCAAGTTGAATTCTTCAGCGATTTGTTGTTTAACTTTACGGAAATGATCAACCAACGGAATGTATTTATCAAGGTCAAGACCAAGATCCCATTCAGTACCTTTGAACATTTCAATCATGGTTTCAGTAGCCGGTTGGCTAGTTGCATGAGCGAATGGAGAAATAGCGGTATCGATGATATCTACACCTGCTTTAGCAGCTTCCCAGTATGTTGTGCTTGCAAGGCCGCAAGTGAAATGGCTGTGCAAATCGATTGGCAATTCACCGAAACGTTTTTTGAAAGTAGATACCAAATCATATGCATCAGCAGGTCCTAACAAACCGGACATATCTTTGATACAAAGAGAATCAGTACCCATTTCCACCAATGTTTCAGCCACTTTCAAGAAGCTTTCAGTTGTATGTACAGGAGAAATAGTGTAAACCATAGCGGATTGAACATGAGCACCGGCTTTTTTGGAATACTTGATAGCAGCTTCCATGTTGCGAGGGTCATTCAATGCGTCAAAAATACGGATGCGGTCGATACCATTTTTTACAGCCGCATTACAGAATGCTTCCACTACGTCATCGGAGTAGTGTTTGTAACCCAACAAGTTTTGACCGCGAAGCAACATTTGCAATGGGGTATTTTTCAAGTTAGCTTTCAATTTGCGAAGGCGTTCCCATGGATCTTCATTCAAGAAACGAAGACAGCTGTCATACGTAGCGCCGCCCCAACATTCAAGAGCTTCATAACCAATATCATCTAAAAGGCCGAGCACCGGTTCCATTTGTTCGTAGCGCATACGTGTTGCCAAAATAGATTGATGACCGTCACGAAGAACGGTTTCGCAAATTCTTAATTTTTTAGCCATGTTAATCCTCCACTTCGAAATAGTTTGTAAATGTAATTTTATGCATTCACAAAATGTCTATCTCACACCTATTTACCAACGTTTTTTGTAGTCTCTACACATGTAGATGAAACACTCTACAAATCGTTGTAGCATACTTATATTAGACTACTTATAAAATTCTTTGTCAACAACTATGTTATGCTATTTAATCATAAATTCTCCGATTAACTCGGCTCATATTCGTGACGCAAATCACATCAATCCGCTGAAACCCTAGTGAACATCTTGTATGTTTAAACAATACATATTTAGTATAATTCCTGTTTTTAATAATAAACCAAAAATTATTTCGAAATAATTTTTAGTTATAAGTAGCTGAGAATTTATTTATATCGGTATTTTTTAATGTAGTTTACCGAAACATATCGGTTCGCTTATAAGCTCATCACTTTTATTAATATATCACTCAATTTGCTACAATTCATAAATATACAAAAAGGTCCTATGATATACATATCACAGGACCTACACGTATATATTTTTACTTTTCAGGCCCCATTAAGGCTTAACCTTCTTAGGTGCCGTTTCAAGCACGATATTTTTTCCATCGCGCTTTACCTGAATCGAAAAGGCACCTTCGCCTTCTTTAAAATACTCCATCTTAATATCGAGAAGCATTTTACCGATCAACGTTTCCACCTTTTCCGTCAAAAATTCACGATAGAAAGCATCTTCTTTCCGCTTTGTACTCTGATGAATAGTCGGTTTATTCGCGACGCGTTCCATATCGAGCATCGTTTCTTCAAAATTATCATCTGCTTTGAAGTGTTTCATCATATCCGCATCGGATAAGCCTTTTTGTATTTTAATCTTTGCCATATTTAACCTCTCCTATCAA
Source organism: Veillonella sp. AS16 (assembly GCF_000517785.1). Taxonomy (NCBI): domain Bacteria; kingdom Bacillati; phylum Bacillota; class Negativicutes; order Veillonellales; family Veillonellaceae; genus Veillonella; species Veillonella sp. AS16. The sequence continues at coordinate 63,348 of NZ_AZYX01000022.1, forward strand.
TTCCATAATTGCTTTTTTTACCCGTATCGAATCAATACCTGACATGCAGTACTGAGCCGGCTTCGGACATCGCCGTCTGCGGCAGCCTAAACAATCCAGCGTATCATTGACCAGCACCCTATAATGGCCGGTTAAAGGGCCCCAAATGTTCGGATTTGTAGGTCCGAACAGTGCAACGGCAGGTTTTCCAAGGGCTAACGCCATATGAAGCGCCCCCGTATCGGCACTGACAACAACATCGCTCTGAGCAATGATTGCGCCAAGTTCCTCCAGCGACGTGTGGCCCATCATATTCTGTACGATGTATTTCATATCCGTAGTTCTTATAGATTCTATAAAAGGTGCATACTGCTCCGCTTCTTTCTCACCGCCAAGACATATGAAATTCGCTCTGTATCGCAATGACTCAACAAGGGAATACCACTTCTCCTGAGGCCATTCCTTGCTGGTCCACGATGTGCCCAATACCAGGCATATCCGCAAGATACCGGAGTTGAAACGCGTATCCGATACATCTCCATCTCCAGCCTCATCTGTTCCGTCAAACGATGACCATATAGATTCCGCCCATTTTTTTGACTCAGGGCTGACACGGAAATTCATCGCATACAAAGCGTTAGCATCGATTACGTCCTTATCATCGGCACCATTCTCTTTCAATAGCTCTATGCCTTTATCCGCCAATGCACGAGGCAACAGTTGTACCACATCCATGTATCGACGGATTACATGCGCCTTACTTGATTTTGCCTTATAATTTGTAAAAAGCCAATTTAATTCCTTTGTACCGCCTAGGCCCAGTCGGATAGGCGCGCCCGATGCAAGCAGTACAAGTCCCGATATAAGCCGTCCCTGTACATCAACAGCCACATCAAAATGATAGGGCTTCAGCTTGGCTTTCAGGGCCCACCACATACGCCACATCGTAGGAATATGCAGTTTTTTCGAATGAGCCTCATATACATCCCGTTCCCACGGAATAATTTCATCTACATAAGGGTTGCCTTTCAGTAAGTCCACCATGCTGGGCGTTACGATCCAATGCAACTTAGCATCCGGATACTGTTCCTTTATCCACCGAGCTGCCGGGGTGGCATGCAAAATGTCCCCAATATAGCTGAGGCGTACAAATAATATATTCATATACATCCTTATGCTACTACGACTGTAGGAAGAAAGCCTTTATAATGAAGTGACATTATAAAGGCTTTTTTGTTATGACTTCTTTTTACTTTCACTGTTTGATTTGTTCGATTTACTCGATGAGGATTGGGACGAAGATTGAGATGATGTGTCATCATCCGTGACCTTCGTGGTTTCCTCACTGCCATTCTTGATGATATCTTTCACATCAGACAATGTTAATTCATTAAATGTGGTAGGATGATTATATTTATAAACCGGCTGGAATCCTACGCCTAATTTACCGGTATACACAGTCAATGCATTATTATCTTCGTCTACACGAGCGATATAAATGGTCTTGTCCATATCGACACCGATAAAGCGGAAACGTCCCGGCGGGTTGATAACACGCCAGCCGCCTTCAACACCGTTAAACATAAAGATATCACCGGTACGTACATTATCATAGAAGAAATTATCTTCATCATAAAATACGCCGATATGCCCGATATCCGTAGCCTGCATATAAACGCGGCGCGTATCATAGTTCGCATCGGTACGATAAATGCGATACGAATTTTCTCGTACCTTAACCTTCATGTAAACGACATTGGTCGCCTCGGAATAAGCGGCATCAACGATTTTACTTTCACGAGGTAAATCCTCAAGTTCCGTATCCACTTCGTGTTCAGGATCATCCGCATTAAGGCGTGCCATAACAACTTCGTTACTGCGATACAAGCCCATAATGGCATAGTTTCTATCCGGCATCCAGTTAAAGTAGCTGATAGAACGCCCTTTCAAGTTAACCGTAGTCGGGTCGCTTTCACCGGCCTTGTAAATTTTCAAAGAATTCTCCGTAACCACCGCCATAAATTGGTGATCATAAGATACGTATTTTGTACCTTCCTTCACATCAGGAAAGTTTTTTGTATCATCCTTATTCGCCCCCGCCACATTAAATTCCGTAGTAGGTGCAAACACATATTGATCCAAGTATAGGTACACCCCACCTTGCAGCAGAATCCCCACCGCAAAAGCGCTCAGTACGCGCGTAAAAGGTTTCATGCATCCTCCTATTTTACGATAAACGCCGTCGGGATCATCCGTTCCCCTAATAAATCGGCCGGTTTGTTCACGACCTTACCGTTAAGATATAAGGTGGAACTGGACCCGCCATCCAGATTAGCCGCGATATAACAGCCTTTTTCATACAGGATATCCTGTACATCTCGCAATGTCGCCCCCAGTGAATATCCCGGTTGACGTCCGTCAATAACGAGGAATAATACGGTTCCATCCTTCTTTTGACCGATAGCCGTACGAGGGCCTACGCCCCAACCGCCGTCACCTTCAGTAATCATTTTCTTACCGTCTACAATAAGAGGCGGTCCGAAGGTAATGCCTTCCATAGCTTTCATATCCGCTAATTCAGACTTGTTATAATTGCCGGCGATAAGATTTCCCGCCTTTGAAAAGCCTACAAAATCTACATCTTCATCGGAACCTACGTCCTTGCCGATAACATATTCACCGTCATGGAGAATAAAGCCGTACGGCAAACGACCTGTTCCGGTACCGTTCGGATCGTGGAATCCGCCGCCGTTAATAGCGGCAACAGCATTATTCATCTTTGCGATATTACTGGTCGTATCGCCTTTTTCCTGGATATTTGCAGCAGTCCCCACCTGAATACGACGAGGATCGGGAATTTCTAAAATATATCCGACATAACGAGCGGACTCAATCTTTTCAAGATTTAAGGTCTTATCTTCACGGGCATTAAACTTAAATAAATCCTGACTCTTCACAACCCCTACCGTACCCAATATGGACTGTAACTGTTCATCATTGAACAGCCATGTAATATAGTGAGGATGACGAGATTGTAAAATGGCGCCGATTACAGCACGTTTTACATTATTAAACGGTCCAAAGAGCACCACAATCGGTGATGTAATAGCGGTAAATAAAATCACCATGATGATGAATTTTACCCAATTCTTTTTGAACAATGTATTTCTCCTTATAAATCACTGAAATGTTCGGTACTTAGCCGTTCCTCAAAATGCTTGAGGTCTACCGCATTACCGACCCACACGCGCAAGATATTATATGGATTATCGCCGATATGAGTCCAACCGGACTTCATAGCCATACCCATTTTAATTCCCGCCTTCTCACTGGCTTTATCGGTGTATTCATTCTTATCCCCGTACGGATAGCAGAACCATGGATTATCCTTGATACCGACCTCTTTTTCAAGAGCTTGTTGTGCCTTGGTGATATTTTCTATTTGTTCAGCTTCTGATAACTGCCCCATCTCTATATGTTGAAAGCCATGATTAGAAATGGTCATACCGCCTTTATGCATCTCCCTCACCTGATCCCAGGTCAAACGGGTACCGATATCGCCGGGATTAATAAATACGGTAGCGGCGAAGCCATATTCTTTCATGACAGGATAAACTATGGAATACGTATCGGCATAACCGTCATCAAAGGTTAAAACAACAGGTTTTTCCGGCACAGCGGCACCGTTAACCACATATTCATACAACTGTTCCATCGTCAACGGATGATAGCCGTTATCTTTGAGAAACTTCATCTGCTGTCTAAACAGATCCTCTCGAATAACCGCATCATTATCCTTATCTTCACCGACTTTATGATACATGAGGACAGGGATTCCGGACGGATGCACCATCTTGACCTCTTTTACAGGCGGCGCATTGTTGGCCGTTTCACTTTTTTGTGAAAGTACTCCACAGCCTGTCAGAACCACTATAAATAAGATAACTATGCACGTTACCAATGGAATCCGTTTCATAGCTCCTCCTTTATCAGAAATAATTATATACAGATTATTATAGCATTTCTATGAAAAATAGTAAAAATTAACGCTTTATAAGCACTTCCTTCAATGATTTCCTCGGCCTCGGATACATACCTTCATCGGATTTCCCGATAGCAATAATCGCCAATACATCATGATTAATTCCCAAAAAAGCCTTGCTTTCACATTGCATAAAATACACATCATTCATCCACAACGTGCCGAGCCCTTTATCCTTGGCCCCAAGGATAATATGTTCAATAAATGCACCGATAGCCTGTAAATCACTTTTCTCCCACACACGATGATAATCCGACAAGTCATCATACGGATTATACACAAATAATAAATCACTCGCCATTTTTATCGCACCAAGACTGATTTCCAAACTGCCGAAATGAGCTTTCCTCGATTTATATTGTTCAAGCACCTGAAAACCTAAATTAACAAAATGCACTTTCTCTTCCCCAGTCATATGAAGAACCTGCCAAGGTTGTCGATTTTTCGGCGATGGTGCACGCATACCGAGCTGAACCAGTTCTTCAACTACCTCAATGCCAACAGACGGAGCTTTTTTATACTTACGTACGCTTGTGCGCAACTGTATCACTTCTTGCAAATTCATATCGTTCCTCACTGCTGAATATTGAAATTTACCACATATATTGTAATATCCCATACAATACTATATTATTCTAATTATAATATATACGAAAATTATAATATATACGACATGATATAACATAAAAAACTACTAATATAAAAGGAGTCCTCATGAAAAAACGCCTCGCCCTCATCCAAATGGATGTTCATGTAAATGACACAGAATATAACTATAATAATGTCCAAAAATTACTATACAACTCCCTCGCTGAAGAACCGGATATCATCGTCTTACCGGAAACGTGGAACACGGGGTTCTATCCGTCAAAAGATTTAATCACCATCGCCGACCGCAACGGAGAACGCACGCAAACATTGTTAAGCGACTTCGCCAAAGAACACAATGTCAACATCGTAGGCGGCTCGGTAGCGGTAGCAAAAAACGACCATGTATTCAATACGTCATATGCATTTGATCGTGCAGGTCAGCTCGTCGGGGAGTATTCCAAAATGCATGGTTTCAGTCCCGCCAAAGAGGACACATACTTTGCCTGCGGTACACATACATCCCACTTCGAGCTGGACGGCATTCCTTGCAGCACGGTCATCTGCTACGACATCCGCTTTCCGGAACTCGTACGCATGGCTGCACTACCGAATACGGAACTTCTATTCGTGCCGGCTCAATGGCCGACCATGCGACTTCGTCACTGGCAAGTGCTCAACGAAGTACGGGCAATCGAAAATCAGTTATTCTTATGTGCCGTAAACGGATGCGGTACCGTAGGCCGCGTTCAAAGTACCGGCCACTCCGCCGTATATGATCCATGGGGCACCAATCTGTTGGAAATGGACACTACTGAAAACATCCAATCCGTTGATATCGATTTTGATGTGGTCCAGGATATCCGCAATAAAATCAATATTTTTAAAGACCGTAAACCTGAACTCTATAATCTGTAAAATAAAGACACATTGTTACTGAATGATTTTCTAAGATTATCTCAAACTTTAGAAAACCGTTATAATTAACAATGTGCCTTTTAATTTTTATTGTGTTGTGTTCGGATTATAAAAGATAATACGGTTTAAAGAAATATGATCAGCCTTGTTGGCAGAAATAAATTATATAAGCTTTATTAGGGCTGACTGCAGCTCCCAACGCATATGGATGATTCCAGTTTCCACCGAAATCAAATAGATAAATCACATAATCATCAGGTATTTTTACAGAGTCTTCGTTAAAGGATAATCTATGTAAATATTGTTTCTGAAGTTTTCGATTCTCAGCTTCCGTATAAGTTGGATATGATTTATCTTTAGATAAACCAGACTGATTTATTTGTTTAGGTTTTATTTTATCTTGCTCAGCTTCTACTCGCTGACGAGTCTTGACATACCGCTTAAACTTTATATCCCGATCTTCACCATCAATCTTAACCTTATTAAATTCAGCCAAAATTTGATTTTCTAACTCATATAATTCATCAACAGTTTTATCAATAGGGTTATCCAATCTATTTTGAATAAATTTTCCCATAGGAACTGTTGTACTTTCAACAAACACCATTGATTTAGGCAACAATTGCGCTAAAGTATCCGCATATGTCATGTCCGAATCAACATATTGTTTTACATATACATTTACTAAATCGGATTTGGAAATAACTACTTTGGAATTTATACGTGCTTCATCAATATATGACTTTAATTGCTCAGGCTTACCGCCAAATGCAAGCTGTATATATGAGCCGGCTTGCAAAAATCCTGGATTCCTATGCATATGAATATTCTTAGCAAAACTTGGTATTCTTTTAGGGAAACCAGGAATTGTAGAAATCAACTTATAATCCTTAGGATCATTGATAGGATACTCAATTAACTCTATGGATTTAAGGAAACTTTCTAAGGACTCTTTAATCTCAGCTTTAGATCTAGCCGTATATAAATCGTGACCTTTACCTTTATTTTTATCTAAATATTCTCGAAGTTCCTTTTCATGTGCCACCTTCTTATCCGCACGTGTCCGATAAGACGGCGTGTCAACCGAATTAGTTAGCGTAGGGTCACCTTGTCCATTTTTACTCATATACGGACTTACTACGCGTATAGGCTTATTTCTGCTACCGACACCATAACCTTGCTTATATGTTTCTCCAGTATTATAACGCTTGATTTGTTTAAGCGCCTCTTCATCCTTATCATTATAAAGAGGATCAAAAACCTCATATTCATCTCTCATATCAGCCTTTTGTAATTCTTTCAAGTGTTTAGCTGAACGCTCCTGTTCTTCCACATTCAATACTGCAAGTTCTTGAGTTGAAAGTTTTCTCGGATTTCCGGATTTATCTTTCACTATATTTTTGAAAGCACCAGGGATTACCTCAATTCGTTCTGATTTTAAATTTTCTGCTGAATTTATATCACTTTTAATACCGCCATTTATATTGTCAACCGGTTCTTTTACAGTTGTAGCAAATCCAAGCTGAACGGAAGTTACCAACGAAAGAATCGTCAGTGCAAAAACTTTCTTTTTCATAGAGTCCCTCTCCTGCCAGGTTTTAAAGATTTATACTCAAATCACATATCAACATAGTCATCTTCGTGTTTTATCATTCCCGAAATCATGTATAAATCAGTCCTGATGCGCAACGTATCACCGTAATTAAACTCCATAAACAGACCTCATAAAACGCCTACACGAACGAAAAGCCTTAAGATTATTACATCATAACTTACTATGATTGTAAACGGATTGTGAAAGCCTGCCAATATAGGGATAGCAAACTATTATACTTTATATTTAAATAATCATTTCTAGTAAATAGTAATTTGCTTTTCCGTCTGTCATTTATTTTAATATCAGTTAATCTAAGGCCATCCTAATAACTTTATTATTTTTATACTAATGTTATCGGGTGTTGGCATAGTAGTTGCTATATTAATTCCAATATTTACAAAACATTAAAAACCGTTAACATTATTTCTATTAGAAATATAAATATATTAACCCTAATACAATATCTTTTAGCATTTCTTCCGACGAAGAAAACTCAATATCTTTGGCTCATTGCCGAATGACATCATCTGATACACTTTCCAGCTCAGCGGCCGCTTCGACAATGAGGCATAATTTATTGCAAGGTATGCCAATAATATCTGCAACCATAAGATATAGTTGGTTAATAATTCATGAGCATTAAACTACGTAATTGATTCAAGATATGCCACGTATTCTTCTAGTTCCTTAAATCGACTGTCTTTATTCATCAATTACCCTCCTTTATATCTTTTTGCAAGCGTTCATATTTTCTTCATGTATGTTATCTTGAATATTATTAAAAATTTGTCTATATAATCACCTTAGAAAGTAGCTAATCATATGCGAGCAACAGTCAAATTAAAAGGTGGTGAAAACATCGAAATAGAAAATCCAAAACTCATACGTCAACATAAATCAGCGTACCTAAAACAGGCTGACATCACTGATTTTGAAAGCTTTAAACTATACTAAACGCAATACACTCTTGTTGGTGATACGATTCATCTGTTCCAAGCCGATGATATTTTGTACATTACTTTCGAAAAGTAACTATTAAATTCAGGATTAAGGGTGCACTCACAGATGCGCTCTTTTTTTAATTCAGCGACCTGCTTTATAATTTCTTCAAATTCTTCTTTTATACTTATTGTCGCGTTAATAACGATAATCATTTTATTAATTCCTTTCTTTCATTACTAAATACGTGTATCCTTAACAGACAAATTGCAAATATCAACCTTAAACGGCTTACGAATGGTTTGGTGTAAAGGTTAACTACAACCTCTATATTTATTTGTGGTATAGGTGCTGAAGATTTATAATCTATAATCTTCAGCGGCTATTCCGCTGTGATATCAATTGTAGTTTTCATATTTCCTCCTTTAACTAAACATTTATCTTCACCTCCAATTCATGTGTAATCCGAATTAAGAAAGAAGTGATTTAAATAGCAAATAATAGCAAAAAGGTCACATCTGCTAAAGCCGCCTCTGCTGCATCTAAAGTACTTCGTATCGGAAGCACAAGTAAAGCTTCAAAAACTGCAGCTGGCAGTGCATTAGCCCAATGTTCTGGTAAAAAGAAATAACATTTAAAGAGGTAGCATTATAGTTGCCTCTTTAATCATTTACAAGAGACTCGACCCCATCGACAGGTGTAACGATGAAAACGCCATCTTTCGTAATTGATATGACAGTGTCATCATCTAAACTGTTGCCGGGAACATTTATAATCAAATTCCCTCTCTCGAATACATAACATTCTTAAAATTCATTCATATGCCTTCTTTTCTTATACGGTATTTAGTATCACCCCATTACTTTGCTATAAGCTTGATAAAGAGGGGTGATCGTTGTGAAATTAGCTTCAGTTATTTCAACCAATGTATCTACAATCGGGTTTAAATACGGCATAATCAAAGTGCACTTTAAAAACGGAGCTGTATATCAATACCCAAATTGTGATATAAGCTTATTTCAGTCGTTCTTAAATGCGTCATCCATCAATTTTTAGTGAATAGATCGCAACGAAGAATTAGATAATTAATCCTCAAACTTAATCGACACGCCTATATCGGTACTACAAACATTAACGAATACTTCAGTAACCAGTACCATTGTATAAGATGTGCCATTTTTCTTTATCCATTCCACCAATAGTTTTGCTACTTTTGCCAATTCAACATATTGTGCAATATCATTTACAACATCATGCATATATCCTTCTTTACTATCAAAACTATGTTTCGTATCAAACTAAAAAAAGAACACCCCAAGACATCTCAACGCCTAGCACAGTCTTTATCTCATGGCCTCCATTAATATTAAGGGGTATTTACCATTAAACTTATCAATCATAGTATAATAACGTTTGCCTATTATCTCAGATAGTTTTCTAACCCCCTTGCATACCAATTCAGCTTCTAAGTTTAAATACACATATATCATCTCTTTTAACACAGTATTTCGTTTTATATATTGATATTTCGTGTTACAGATGATATTATAAGAATATACTTAAAAGGAGACACTTATTATGACAAGAGAAACCTATCTAAGAGAAAAAATATTAGAGCATGGAACAGTAAAGGAATTCGCTGAAAAAATTGACATGCCATATACCACACTTTTATCTATTTTAAAAAATGTAGGCGGTGCATCTATAAATAATGTAATAAAAATTTGTGCCGGACTGGGAATCACGGCAGATATGTTAGCGGAAGTAGGTGATCCAATAACAATACCAGGACAAAAAGATGAATACTATAAAGATCCTGAAGCGACCGAATTCGCCGAGTACTTACAAACACGTCCAAGTGCTCGTATGCTATTCTCTGCCGCAAAGGATATCTCCAAGGAAGAAATAGAAGAAGCGGTTAAATATATAGAATTTTTGAAATCAAAACATAAGTAATATACATAACATAAGGGGGAGTATTATGTTTTTCTTTTTATTTGACGAAGATAAAACTAGCACCGGTCCGTATACATCGCCTTTTGATTCGATAAAACAACTTGATAATGAAGGCAACGAATTTTGGTATGCTAGGGACTTACAAGGAATACTTGAATACTCAGAATGGCGGAATTTTTCCAAAGTAGTTGAGAAAGCTAAAGTTACTTGTGAATCCAGTAGTAACACGGTGTCCGTGCATTTTGTTGACGTCAACAAAATGATAGAAATTGGTAATAATACATTACGAGAAGTTGATGATATTAAGCTTACTAAATACGCATGCTACCTAATCGCTATGAATGGTGACCCTCGCAAAGAGGTAATTGCATTAGCTCAAACTTATTTTGCGGTAAAAACTCACGAACGAGAAACCCTAGAACTGTATGACAAAGATATAAAGCGGCTAGAGGCTCGCGACCAATTAAAAGAGTCAGAAAAGCGGCTTTCACAAAATATATACGAGCGTGGAGTTGATAATAAAGGCTTTGCACGTATTCGCTCCAAAGGTGATACTGCATTATTCGGCGGACATTCTACAAAAGCTATGAAAGATAAACTCGGTGTTAACCCTGCACGTCCTCTGGCTGACTTCCTCCCTACCGTAACCATTGCCGCTAAAAATCTAGCTACAGAAATGACGAACTATAACGTTGAGCAAAATAATATGTATGGAGAAGAGCCTATTTCAGACGAACACGTACAGAATAATTCGACCATTCGTGAAATGTTAGCGGAACGAGGAATTAAACCGGAGGAATTGCCGGCAGAAAAAGACTTGAAGAAAGTCGAACGTAAAATTAATAAACGATTAAAGCCTATTGATAATAAGTCAATAGAGAACGCATAACATTAAAAGGGAGAGTGTTGTAATTAGTAGTTAATGTAATTTATTGTGGCATGCCACACAGCAAGGCCATCGAGGAGGAAAACGAAGATATAGATACTCACAATATCTACATACGAAAAAACCTCCCGCCGGATCGTATGCGGGAGGAAATAAAACATGAGCTATTACATATCATAAGCGACGACTTCTATGTTGATCAGCATGTTAACCTGGTTGAGACTATGGTGCGGCGACAAGAGTTATCAGATGATGATATGGAGCAGATAAATTTTTACTATCATGTGTTGTGATAAAGGGGAGAAAATTATGAAAGAAGTTGCCGAGTTTGTTATTGATGAAATATCAGAGCGACATTATTGGTTTGTTAGGACCAATGGCGGCGAGTATTACGACGATTATTTTCACGAAGGGTATATCGCAGTCGGTTTTAATTCTATCATAGATAAGTCTGTAATAGAAAAAGCTGAAACTGACGACGTTTACAAAAGGGCTTTATATGAAAAGATTAAACTCGAATCAGAAACAGATGAAGAAATAAAGATAAAGCCAGGGCTTATTATTAATCAATTAAAAAGATTCATAGTAGAGATGAATCCAGGAGATATTGTTCTTATTCCTAGCGAAAACTCCAAATTTATATCTTTCGGAGAGATAACTAGTGACGTAGAGATCATAAACCCCGATGACGTCCAAGAAGACGGATGTCCGTTTATCAAACGTCGAAAAGTAAAATGGGTAAAAACATTAAAGAAAGAAAGCCTAGACCCTTATTTATATAAAGCTATTATGTCACACCATGTTATAACAGATGTGTCAGATTCAGCAACTTTTATAAACCGCTCCATGTCAACTATGTATGTAGAAAATGGACGTGCACACATTACGTTAAGAGTAGAATCAAAAGAATCTGTAAAGATTGCAGATATAAACACACTTTTAACTTGCTTTGAAGATATAGCCACAAAGGCGGAGTTTCCGACTGAAATACTAGATCCTATTGCCAAAGCTGATTTAAAAATTAATGTACAATCGCCGGGGCCTGTAGAATATATAACATTTGGCGCAGGGCTTCTGGGGTTTGGTGCTATATTAGTCGCTATTAGCCTTTATCGAGCTGGGAAAATAATCGAAAAAGTTGGTGGAAGTTGTGAATTTAAAATAGGACTTAAAGGGGTGGCATTTAAAATGAAAGCAAATAGTCCAACTACCTCGGCTGCTTTAGATACTGAGCAGCTTGTATCACAAATTATAAACAGCCCAGAAGCTATGAATCGATTAAAGCAAGTTGTTGGTACTTTAGAAAAGCTAGAAACTAAGTTGCCAAATGAAAAAGACGGCCAAGATTAGCCGTCTTTATGGTACCGTATCCTTATGTAAAAAATTTTGAGCTGTATGAAAATAGCCAGGAGGATTGCTACTGGGCCATTAACAAATACGCCCTTAATATAGATATTTATACTATCAAAATACAATGATGGTAATAACAAAGTTACTGCAATTAAGCAAATACAAAAAGCATTAATAGACCACTCTAATTGCTTAAATACGTTCATAGTACATCCTCCTTCCCTACTTTCATTATAAGTCTTCCCTACTAATCCGTGCAATACCCCCATTACAAAAAAATAAGCCCTCACCGCAGTGAGGACTATTAAAAACTACATACCTTAGAGGTACTTCATTTTTACTCCAATATCATTATATCAAATAAAACCTCTGAGGCTTAATTTGTTACACCAATTTTATGCCTAGGAGGTTATTTTTATGGCTAAAAAACGATCCGACGGTCGTTACCAGGTATCGAGATGATAAACGGTAAGCGAAAATACTTTTATGGCAGCACAAAGAAAGCTGCTACGGAAGCTATGGAGAAATACGTAAATGCTAATCAATCATGTGCAAATTTTGATGCCACAATAACATTAGATCATTGGATTAATATTTGGCTACAGTTAAAAGAAAAGAGCATAACACCAGCTACCTATCAAAGCTATACAGGCATCATTAATCGTTATATTAGAGACAAAATAGGTAGCGTAAAGCTGGCTGAAATCAAACCAAACACTCTAAGATATGTATTTGAATCTATGGATGGGTTATCCTCTCGAACTATATCCTACACCATGATAATACTGAGTTCGATATTAGAACATGCTGTAAAGGATGATATCATCCCTAAAAATTATATGCGCAACCTAGACCGACCAAAGCAAGTAAAAGTCAGGCACATGGTAACTTTAACAGCAGATGAGATTACAAGAACGTCTAGGGCATGCTTCATTCCAGGAAACGATGGATACCTACTCACATGTGACACCTAAAATGGAAGATGACATCGTGGAACGTATCTCTAAAATATTCTGATGTCAAAATGATGTCAAACCACGCAAGATTTTATGATGTCAAATAAAAATAAGGGGTTACAGAATCACCTGTAACTCCTTATTTAATCAACTTGGTGCGGTTGGCGGGACTTGAACCCGCACGAGCGTTAGCTCACCACCCCCTCAAGATGGCGTGTCTGCCATTCCACCACAACCGCATGGAATAGAAAATGGTGCCTCAGGACAGAATCGAACTGTCGACACACGGATTTTCAGTCCGTTGCTCTACCGACTGAGCTACCGAGGCATTTTTCGTAAAAAAAAATGGCGACCCCGATCAGATTTGAACTGACGATCTTCGCCGTGACAGGGCGACATGTTAACCGCTACACCACGGGGCCGCGTATCAACTCGCGTTGACTACTTAGATAGAATATCATAAATTCCGAACTAACGCAACTATTTATCGAAAAATTTTTATAAATTTCTCTATTCTATGCTATTATCAACGCTTTAAAGCTTTCATCACAAGAAATAATCAAGAATACACATATTTCCGTCATTATACGAAGGAATCCATTAATTTTTGTATTTAATCAAAGTACTTTACTTCATATGCTACAATATGTATATATCCATGTGTAAAAATACTCACAACATATCTATAACAGAAAGGGTCCTTATGAATCGATTTAATTCCAAAGGTGTCATTATCACCATCATTATCGCTATCGTAGGCATTTTAGGCGCAGCATGGTATTTCTGGTGGTATATGCCTCATACGCCGGCATATACATTACAGATTATATATCAGGCCGTAAAGGATAAAGATGCGGACGAAGCCTTGCGACATATCGATACAAAATCGATTGTGCGCAATATCGTCGAACGCGAAGGCAATACATATGTAGACACATCCAATCCATTCGGCAAAGCGGCCATCGCCGCAAGCAAAACATTCGGTCCCGCATTATTAGAGGATGTAATACGAAAATATATTGCCGATCCGTCCAGTTTTTCCTCTCAACAGGCGGCTCATGAAAGCTCCACTACCAACCAATCCGATAGCGACAAAAAGTCTATGGTCGATCGGCTCATCGAAGGCCGTATGTTTGAAGGCCACGATGTAGAAATCAAAAACATTAAATCATCAGAAGAGGACGATGATAAAGCAACTGTAACGGTAACCGTACAGAATAACAAACACAATATGACGAAGGACATTCGTCTCTTGATGCGTCATCTCGGCGATGGCACTTGGGTTATTTACGATATACCGGATATTGAAGATCTATATACGATTACACGAAAATAATAGAAAGCACTCTTTCAGAGCACCTTATGTACAATAAAGGACACATCTGTGATACCGAATCACAGGATGTGTCCTTTTGTGTTTATTTATCGCTCAAAATTGACAATGGCCAAGGTAACCGTCACCTGAGATATGAGGCGCTCCTGGTCATCCAGCATATCGAAACGCCATACATGTGACATCTTCCCCTTCACGAGCAATGTGCCGCGGGCCGTCAACTCACCTTCACATTTCATAGGGCGTAAATGATTCGCCGTAACGGATTGCCCCACGCCGAATTTACTTTCATCTATGAGTTCATTCGTCATCATGCCGGCTACGATTTCCGCGAACGCCAATGTAGCACCACCGTTTAAATATCCTTGCGGTTGACTGTGAAAGCTGTCCAAATGCATAACCGCCTCACATGTGGTATCACTTGTCATATGAGGTTTATCAATTTGTAAGGAATCTATTAATGTCATAATCTTCGTCTCTCCACACAATATTCTTCAATGCGATCATCAAACACAGTCACACCTGAGCCGTCTCCGTCAGGAACACTCATAACGCCATCTCTAAAAGATAAGTCGGGATAGATAAGATCCCTTTCAAAGTATCGGGACGAGTCGGATAAATCCCCCGCCATATATGAATCCCCGAGAGCCGCCAATTGTACATGAAGCATCTTGGAGATACCTGATTCCATCATACTGCCGATCCAATACGGAATATGACGCTCCCGACACAGATTGATGGCCGCCTTTGTCGGTACAAGGCCGCCCATACGCCCTACTTTCACATTGAGCACATCTATGAGTCCGAATTCAATGGCATAGGACAAATCATCATAGCCCAAAATCGATTCATCCAGACAGATAGGCGTCATAACGTGCCAGTCATCCGAATTGAGCCGTTTCCATTTCCAGTCCCGGTAAGACTCTAGCGACGCGATGGCAAAGGGCTCCTCGATACAGGTAAGGCCCAGCTCATCATACTGCCGCACCTTGTCAATTTCATCATAGGTATAACTCTGATTCGCATCGGCTGCGAGCACCAAATCGGGGTATGCGTCACGTATTCGAGCCATACGCTCATAACCATCTACGGGATTTACCTTCACCTTAATGCGATTGCAGCTGGTTGCAACAAATCGTTCCACCGTAGGTAAAAGCCCCTCCATCGCCATATCTCCGATGACGAGACCGCTCTGTATAGTGTCACATAGCGGTTGATCCATAATATACGATACGGAATTGACACCGATTCGCTCACAATGCAGATTGATGAGCGCATTTTCAAGGGCCGCGATAGCCATGGGCATGCCGTCCCGCTTCATCCAAAACTGCAATTGCCGAATATAGGTCATCAACTTGGCCGGCCGCATGAGACGCAGGTTGAACACATAGTCATCGACTATGGTGCGCCAACAGGAGTCCACCGTTTCCACCGTATAAAAAGGGGTCGTGAAAGCTACGCATTCTCCATATCCTACATAGCCCTGCTGATCTTCGATACGAACCACTATCGTTTCTCGATCACGCACCTCTCCCTTCACCGTCTTAAAAGTAAATTTCAAAGGCATTCGCAATCGGTAAGTAGTAATACTTTTAAAGTTTAATATATCATTCATAAGCACCTCACTACATACCTACATAAATTAACGCTCCCGTGGAATAAGAGTATTGCGCATAATCTTTCCCGTTCCGTTTCTCGGTAAAAAATCCATCACCTGCACATATTGAGGAATCTTGTATTTCGCTAAACGATCCTGTAAAAAGGCGAGTATTTCATCTTTTCCAAGCCTCTGATTATCATTAAAAGCCAAGAAGAGTGCCGGCACCTGCCCCCATTTCGGATGCGGCATAGGTACTACGGCGCATTCTTTAATAGCATCCAACGTATACAGTAAGTCCTCGATTTCCTTAGGATAAATATTTTCACCGCCGGAAATGATGAGGTCTTTACGTCGATTCAGGATGTATACAAAGCCGTCCTCATCAACATATCCCATATCATCCGTATTAAAATCACCATCGATGGGTTCACGATTGATATAACCGCTCATAACCATAGGGCCTTTCAGATGAATTTCACCGACTCCCTCTTCATCGGCATCAACAATGCGCACCGTCATGCCCGGCAACGGCAATCCGACGGACTCAGCTTTATCAGGATGATCCAGCACAGAAAATGTCACGCTTTGACTAAAGGTTTCTGTCATTCCGTAAGTCTTATAAATTGGCAAATTCTTTTTTAAGCAGGCTTCAATAAGGGACCGGGGAATAAATTCACCGCCCAGTAAGATGACACGTAAATTATGATGTTGAATGCTCGGCTCCAATCGAGTCAAAATGGTAGGCACCAATGACATCATATTGATCTGATTACGATTGATGAGATCAAGTACCTTATCCTCATCATATTTCGGTAGCACCGTAAGGGCCGTGCCGTTATACAAGGACCGCATCAGAATAGATAAACCGCTGACGTGAAATAGCGGTAATACCATGAGCCAGTTGTCTTCAACGGTTACGCCTAATACAGATCGGGACGCCTTTACATGGGCCTGAATCTGTCCCCAACGCAAGGGAACGGACTTAAACTGCCCCGTCGTGGCGCTCGTATTCATGATGGCCGCAACGTCCGTATCGTTAAAGGTCCAGTCAAACGTATCCTCCAACTCGGGAGCCGAAATAATACTTTCACACGATTCAAACACAACAGAAGTAGCGGAGTCCGGCACCTGATGACGGCGCTCAACGCTGTGCAATACAGTCGTAACACCTAGCTGTGACAGTTGAGCTTCAATCTCGTTCGTCTTGAGATGTACATTCAATAATAGGACCTCTTTATGAGCCAACATAGCCGCCAAAATATAGATTGCCATCGTCACGGAATTATCGGATAAAACAGCAATTCTCGACGCATCTAGTGATTCCATGCTACGGGCTGCATAGATTACCCCTCGACATATCTCCTCGTAGGTATACCCATTCATGCATATGCGATTTGGATAGTGCCGAGCACCGTAGCGTAACCACTCCATCATATTACCTTTCATCACATCATCAATGCAAAACCATATGTAAAAGAAAGGCGCCCCACAAGGAGGCGCTCTATGCGAATCGTATCAGCAAAACACATCAGCGGGAGCCGAAACATATCACCTCATACCGAACGACTCTCACCTCATGCATTATTTCATTAAGGGAACTTAGGAAATTGTTTAAAATTAGGTTTGCGTTTTTCCTTAAACGCATCGCGACCTTCCTTAGCTTCATCGATAGTATAATACATCAATGTCGCATCCCCTGCAAATTGTTGTAAACCCGCAAGGCCGTCCGTATCCGCATTGAAGGCGCCCTTCAACATACGCAAAGCCATAGGAGATAATTCAAGGATTTCGCTGCACCATTGTACCGTTTCCTCTTCGAGTTTATCGAACGGCACAACGCAGTTGACCATACCCATTTCATAAGCCTGTGCAGCCGTGTATTGACGGCAGAGGAACCAAACTTCACGAGCCCGTTTATGACCGATCATACGCGCCAGATAACCCGCACCGTATCCCGCATCAAAAGAACCAACACGAGGTCCGGTTTGACCGAATTTCGCATTTTCGGAAGCGATGGTAAGGTCACACACGATATGCAATACATGGCCGCCACCGATAGCGTAGCCGTTTACCATGGCGATAACAGGTTTGGGGATAACACGGATCAAACGCTGTAAATCCAGCACATTAAGGCGCGGCACATTATCCTCACCTACATAGCCGCCGTGACCGCGCACGCTTTGGTCGCCACCGGAGCAGAACGCCTCTTTCTCCTCCCCTTGACCATGATTCGCACCTGTCAAGACAATGACGCCCACTTCGTTATCTTCACGGGCCACCGTAAACGCATCAATCAATTCCATAACCGTTTTCGGACGGAACGCGTTGCGCACCTGCGGACGATTGATAGTAATCTTTGCAATACCGTTATAGGTCTCATAAATAATGTCTTCGTAATTACGATCTAGTACTTTCCAATCAAATTTGCTCATGGATGTAACCTTTCTCATCTAAAAAATCCAGCACCGCCTGCTCAAACGCGCGCGGCTGCTCTATGTGCACATTATGCCCCGCCCCTTCGACGATGACATGGTGAAAGTTCGGCATCATGCCGAACACATCTCTTCCTATTGTAGTATATTTTGTGTCCAACGCGCCACTCACATATAGTCCGGGTACGGATAATTTTTTCAAATCATCACCCACATAGGGCATGATACCCTGTCCCGATCCACGCAATGTAGCGGCTAACGCATTCGGGCTGTTATGTGCACGTCTACGATATATGAGTTCCCGTTTCTTCTGTGAAAGTCGCTGTTGTGATGCAAAAATCGGCGCTTGCGCCCAACAATTCGCAAACCACGCTCCATCGTGAGTTTCGATACGTTTAGCCAACTCTTCATCAGTTCGTCTTCGCTCCTCACGTTCCGAATCCGCGGCAATCCCGACGGAACCGCTCTCTAAAATGAGGCGTTTGACCTCCGACTCATATTGCAATGTATAGAGCAAAGCTAACCTTGCCCCCATGGAGTACCCCATCAGATGATAGCTTTCACCGGCCACATGATACAGAACCGTATGCAAATCCTCCATCATAACGGGAATCGTATAGGCCGCCTCGTCATCAGGAACATCAGAATCACCATGACCGATCGTATCGATGCGAATCATGCGATACCCCGGCAGCGTAAGCCCGTTCCATGTATATCCGGACTCGGAAAATCCGTGGAGACATACCAGCGGCTCACCGGTACCGACAACAGTCAAGCCGTATCGATAGGCCCCTAAGTCTATATACATGCGCTGCATATCAGTGGATCCGATATTTTTTATGCAACTCTCGACTTCCTTCCTTGGATGTTGGAATTTCAATGATATGTACCCCCGACTGACCGATATACTGTGCGAACGCCGCCTCTAAATCGGCATTATTCCGAACGCGCACATAATCAACACCGTATAATGTGGCAAGACCGCTATAGTCAATGCCTTGCGGCGTGTTAAATAAATAATCGAAATACTCCGTTCCCTTTTGAGGCAAGTATTGAAAAATGCCCCCTCCATCGTTGTTATGAAGAACAATAGTGAGATTCAGTTCATGTGTCTTTGCAATGGCAAGACCGTTCAAATCGTGAAAGAACGACAAATCCCCCGTCAGCAATACGGTCGTCTTTCCGTTCGTGGACAGACCTAATGCGGTCGACACGGTTCCATCGATTCCGTTGGTACCGCGATTTCCGTATACATCCGCATCACTGCGCCGTCCGGCCCAGAAATAATCCATATCACGAATACTCATGCTGTTGGCACTCATGATTTGACCGTCCTTCGGCATGAATCGTTGCAACATGTAAATGGTTCGACCTTCGAATAATTCCGACTCCTCCGCCACTGCATCCAATTGATTACGACTGTATGATTCCGTAGCAGTCCATGCAGCAAGGTACTCATCGATAGAGGTATCAAACATTTGATCGCAACCATCAGCAATGTTCTCTGTTCCAGTAAATGTATTCGCCGCACCGGCCGAAATACGCGTCATATCAGTAGCATTCGCTGCACCGGCAGAATGCAATTCAACAGCATATCGCTTCAAGCCGTTCATCAAACCTTGTGCCGTCGACTGAATATACATGGTCGTATTTCCCATAGGATTCGTATAATCCATAGTAGGACTCACCGATATAATCGTCGTCTCGTCCATAGCCCCTATCCATTGTTGAACACGCTTGGATACAACCATCTGACCGATTTGTAAAATACAATCCGGTTGCAATGCATCACGACGATTTTCATCGGCCAAGAATGCATCATAAGAGGTGATGATATGCTCATCATCGATGCGGCGCATATTTGATAGCGGATCTGCAAGAATAGGCGCTTTAAGCATATGCGCCAATTCCAAAATAGCCATTTCTTCGTCAAGGCCCCAAGCCGGGCCTGCCAGGACGATAACCTTCTTGTTCAAAAGCGCCTCGTAAACGGGCTGAATTGCACTCGGCTGCAACATACCGGTCACCAGTGAAAACGATTGTTCCATGCGCCCCGCCTCAAAGTGCTTTCTATCAAAATCAGGTACCAACGGCTCAAAGAGAGGTACATTAATATGTACCGGGCCGCGCTTCAGGTCCATTGCTTTCATACACGCCTTGCGCGCCACCTGACGCGGATACGTATAGAAATGTTCTTCACGAGGTACAGATAGTTCCTCATAATAATTGACAGCCGTACCGAAAAGCTTTTGCTGGTCTATCGTCTGCGGAGCCCCCATATGTTGTAATGTATGAGGTCGATCGGCGGACAAAATAATAAGCGGAACGCCACTATATTGAGCCTCCAGAACAGCCGGTAAATAATGAGCCGCCGCAGAACCTGATGTGCACACCAGTACAGCCGGCTTCTTATGAGCCTTTGCAATACCTAAGGCCATAAAAGCAGCCGACCGTTCGTCAATATTCATATATGTTTCAAAGCCTTTATGCTCCTTAAAAAGCATGGCCATCGTCGTAGAACGCGATCCCGGACTAAATACGACATGCCGTACGCCGAGCCGATGCAGTTCGTCTACGAGGGCTGCAATATATTCGTTCATATGATCCTCCCCAGAGTAATGGTCGGCATATGTCCGAAAAGCCTCCAAGGTCACCCACTTCGCTTCGCGAAGCCGCCAAGTCGTTTTTCGAACACATACCGCCCCCTTCATATTGGCACATACCTATAATGCATCTAATATGGTTCTCATTTTATTGTTAGTTTCCTCATACTCCGCATCTGCATCGGAGTCGGCTACTACGCCGCAGCCGGCGTAGGCATAGAGTGTGTTTCCTATAACGAGAGCGGACCGAATAGCAACGACGACGATGCCGTCCCCCATGTCTTTCATAAAGCCGAATGGCGCCGCATACATACCTCGCTCATGGGTTTCGTATTTCTGTAACAGAGCAAGCGCCTTCTCCCGCGGTTCACCGCCGAGGGCCGGTGTAGGATGTAGCAGTTTTGCCCATTCAACCAGAGACTTCGTCGGATCTGTAGCGGTAATTATAGTGCGTAAGTGGTATAGATGAGCCAGCTCCATAATGCCCGTTTCCCCTACCGATATACGGGGCGTAATGTCTTTCATGGTATTCAAAATCCGGTCCCGCACGATATTGTGTTCAAGCAAATTTTTAGAATCTGTAAGCAACTGTTCCTTTGTCCACGCACCGGGGCCATCCTTCGGCGCTGTTCCGGCCAACGCATAGCTCAAGATTTCGCTGCCTCGATGACGCACCAGAATCTCCGGCGAAGCACCTAAAAATGTGCGGCCATCCTTTTCATACCCGAAAATAAAACAATTCGGATTATTATCCGCCAAATTAGCCAAAATGCTTGCCACGTTAAAAGGTTCCGGACTCGTAAACTGAACCTCACGGGATGCAACGACCTTTGTCGTTTCTCCATGCGCAATGCTTTCACCGATAGCATTCATCAAACGGTCCCAGTCGGTTCTATCATCACTCGTTTCCACATACTCATGGCGTACGCGCGGCACCGGTACGTCCTCGATTACTGCCGGTTCCCCCGCATATAGGTAAAAGGATTCCCCGTTTTCCACAATATAGTAATGGGTGAAAGCAATCATCTCATGCCCCATCCCCTCCCATTTAGGGTCATTCGAGGCATCAAAAAAAGTATCCCCATAAAATACATAGGCATACCGTTTGCGGTCTTCGTCATCGAGAACCGTCGCCAAGCGCTTGGCACCGACAACGATACGGTCACTTTGACGATCCACCCAAAACACGCGTTCCTCATTCGGAAAATTGAGCCAAAAAGCTACAGGGCTATTCAGTTCCAACGGTTCTTTATTATATATCATAATCGTATATCGCTATTTATGTAATCAAATATTCACTATATAAAACGCCTAACGTATAGAGGATTTATTCCTCTTACACGTCAGGCGTCATCGTTAAAAGTTTCTACATTTTTGATATGAGCCTAACGCCCTAGCACGTTAACGGGCTCTTTCACGTTTTCATTATATCATAAATAAGAAATAAAACAATCCTCCACTCCGACCGTAACACATAGCAGTAGACCCTCCCAGGGGCAAGATTATTTCACTTTACCACCGGAAGGGTCATGCGCAATTCCACGATGTAGAGAATTATTTATTTAAAAGCTTTAGCGCCGATATCCTTACGGTATTGCATACCGTCAAAGGAAATATGACTGATTCGTCCATAGGCTCGATCCAGAGCCGTCTGAAGATTCTTTCCGAGCCCCACGACACCCAGAACGCGACCGCCATCAGTCACATACTGATGGTCAACGAGCTTCGTACCGGAATGAAATACGATAGTCGTATCATAGGGTTCAATATCTCCCTTAATCACATCACCTTTCGAAGATGTTTCCGGATAACCTTTCGATGCAAGGATGACGCAGGCAGCGGACGATTGTTTCCACCGCACCTCTTCCGCTTGCAATGTACCCTTGGCACAGGACATCATAACTTCGCCAAAATCGCTGTCCAGTAAGGGCAATACCACTTGTGTTTCAGGATCGCCGAAGCGCGCATTGAATTCGACCACCTTCGGACCTTCATCGGTAATCATGAGGCCCGCATACAGGCATCCCACATACGGCATACCTTCGTCAGCCAATGCTTTTACAACGGGATTTAGAATCGTCCGCATCGCTTCATCCCGAAGTTCATCGATCAGAACCGGAGCCGGAGCATAGGTCCCCATACCGCCTGTATTGGGGCCTTTGTCGCCGTCAAAGATGCGCTTGTGATCTTGAGAAGCAATCATGGGAACCACCGTCTTGCCGTCCACAAATGCGAGCAGACTGGCCTCTTCACCGACCATAAATTCCTCTATAACCACGGTATGCCCGGCCTCACCGAAACGATTACCGCTGAGCATATCCTCCACGGCTGCATACGCTTCGTCCACGGTCATGGCTACAACGACGCCTTTACCCGCAGCGAGACCGTCGGCCTTCACTACGATGGGCGCTCCCGTATCATCAATGAATGACTTTGCGGATTCAACATCGGAAAATACGCCATATGCAGCGGTCGGGATATCATAGCGTTTCATCAGATTCTTCGCAAAGACCTTGGAGCCTTCCAGTTGAGCAGCCGCCTTGGACGGACCGAATACGGGAATACCCGCGTTACACAAACTATCGCTAAGTCCAGCCACAAGCGGAGCTTCAGGGCCGATGACGACAAGGTCCACATGATTATCTTTCAGAAACTGAATCAAGTGTTCTGTTTGCTTCCAGTCGATTCCTACCAACTCGGCACAGCCGGACATGGCCGCACTGCCGGGAACAGCGTATACCTTCGTTACGCTGGGGCTGATAGAGAGACGCCAAGCCAAGGCGTGCTCGCGACCGCCACTGCCGATGACACATACTTTCATAGAGTCCTCCGTCCGGCGCATTATGCGCCAAGTTTCATAATCAGAATATAAAAGGTCTTTTAAAATGAGTATAAACTCTGTCAATACTGTATCCCATGTTCCGATATCAATGTTTAAAATGACGAATGCCGGTGAATACCATAGCTATGCCCGCTTCGTCGGCTGCCTTGATGGACTCCTCATCCCGAATGGAACCGCCGGGCTGGATAATCGCCGCAATACCATGCTTCGCCGCCGCTTCAACGGTATCGCCGAACGGGAAAAACGCATCCGATGCCATAACGGCACCATGGGCCGCCTCCCCCGCCTGTTCCAGCGCAATATTAGCGGAGCCGACGCGATTCATCTGTCCCGCACCGACGCCCAATGTATGATGCTCATTGGAAATGAGTATGGCATTTGATTTCACATGCTTTACCAGCTTCCACGCAAATTCAAGGGCCTTCCACTGCGCCTCCGTAGGCTGCACCTTCGTCACTACCTTATAATTTGCGCGATCCTCAGCGATATCATCCTCCGTTTGCACCAACAAACCGCCGGAAACTTTTTTTACCGTCACTTGACCAGATTCCGGTTTTGACAATTCGATGAGGCGTATATTCTTTTTAGCTTCCAAGATGGTCAATGCTTCCGATGTGAAAGCCGGCGCCATGATGACCTCTAAAAAGATATGGCTCATTTCCTCCGCCGTGGGGCCGTCCACTTCGCGATTAAGGGCAACGATACCGCCAAATGCCGAAACGGAATCCGCTTCATAAGCCGATACATAAGCCTCCTTCAATGTATCGGCCGTAGCGGCTCCGCATGGATTCGTGTGTTTAATGATGCAGGCCGCGGGCCCTGTAAATTCCCACACCATATTCCAGGCCGCTTCCATATCCACAATATTGTTATAAGACAATTCCTTGCCATGTAACTGCTTTAATGCCCCCATGCCATGAGCCGTGCCGATTTCTCTGTAGAAAGCAGCCTGTTGATGGGGATTTTCACCATACCGAAGATCGGTCACCTTTTCATAAGCGCTTAAATATTCAGGCGGTGTAGGACCTTCTTTCAGAATGGTGCTCATATAATTGGCGATAGCTACATCATAAGCTGCCGTATGTGCAAAGGCTTCCTTCGCCAAAGCGAAACGATATTCTTTTGACAATTCACCGTCTGTCTTTAACATTTGAAGAACTTCATCATAGTGATTCGGGTTGACCACAATACCTACATATGCGTGATTTTTCGCAGCCGACCGTACCATTGTAGGACCGCCGATATCGATATTTTCAATAGCCTCCTCCAGTGATACATCAGATTTTGCAATGGTTTCCCGAAACGGATACAAGTTGACCACCACCAAATCGATAGGTTCAATACCATGTTCCGTCATCGCCTGCTGATGCTCTTTATTATCGCGAATAGCCAAAATACCGCCATGCACCCTTGGATGTAATGTTTTCACGCGACCGTCCATCATTTCGGGAAAGCCCGTCAAGGATTCAACAGACTTTACGGGGATACCCGCATCAGCGATGACTTTCAATGTGCCGCCTGTAGAGTAAATGGTGACACCTAACTCAGCTAATCCCCTTGCAAAATCTATAATCCCCGTTTTATCGGATACACTTAAAAGTGCATTCTTAATCATATATCCTCCCAACCTCTGTTTTCGCACAGAATGACAATCTTATTCTTCAATGCGTACGATACGCCCCTCAACGGAAAGCTTATCATCACAAAATAATCGCAATGCCTCAACATATGTAGCATGTTCTACGGGTAATAACCGTTCGCTCAACGTATCCTCCGTATCATCAGGCAATACAGGCACCGTATTCTGCATAATAACGGGTCCCGTATCCATACCGGCATCCACAAAATGAACGGTACATCCCGTTATCTTTACGCCCGCATCAATAGCCTGTTGATGTCCATGCAATCCCGGAAAGGACGGCAATAAAGCGGGATGAATATTTAAAATCCGATGCTCATAGCTGTCGATTAACTGGCGTCCAAGGATGCGCATATATCCGGCAAGTACGATTCCGTCCACTCCATAAGGCGCGAGAGCCTCTAATTGAGCGGCCTCAAAATCCGACTTGGAGTCATAGTCCGATCGTTCTATGACGACGATGGGAATCCCCCACCCGTCCGCACGCCGTACAATCCCCGCATCATGATGGTCCGTAATAATTACAACGAATATTCCATTGATATAGTCGTCACACATGGCCTTATAAAGAGCTTCGCCGTTAGAGCCGCGACCGCTGGCAAAAAGGGCCAGTCTCTTCTTTACAACTTTATTACCCATACCACCGTTCCCTGCATCGGTCGGAATACTGCCGACGCTATTACTCACAATAGCGATAGTATCGGTATCATCAGTCTTATGCATCAAATTCAGCCCCTTTAAGAACTACAGGGCCGTCACCATTAACGACACGGCCGATTTCATAAACCGCTTCATTCCGCTTCGCAAGATCTGCTTTCACCACATCCGCCTGTTCAGGTGACACGACGAGAATCATGCCGATTCCCATATTGAAAGTACGGTACATTTCAGGCCATGCCACATTACCCCACTCCTGCAGTTTTGTAAATACCGGCAGGCGAGGCCATGTACTGACATCAATATGAGCCGTTACGCCCTTAGGCAGAATGCGAGGAATATTTTCGTAAAAGCCGCCGCCCGTAATATGCACCATCCCTTTGAGCAGATTTTTTTCTAAGAGCGGCAATACAGCCTTCGGATACAATCGTGTCGGTGTCAATAATTCCTCACCCAAGGTTTTACCGAACTCAGGAATTTTGGTATCGATGGAGAATTTCTTATGATCAAATACGATTTTACGAACCAATGAAAATCCGTTTGAGTGAACACCGGACGAAGGCAATCCTAAAATGATATCTCCCTCCGCGATATGTTCACCGGTAATAAGTTTAGGTCGATCAACGATTCCCACAGCAAAGCCGGCCACATCATAATCATCATTGTCGTAGAAGCCCGCCATCTCGGCTGTTTCACCGCCCAACAGAGCACAGCCTGATTCCTCGCATGCCCGTGCTACACCGCGCACAATATCCGCGACTTTCACAGGGTCCAACTTGCCCACCGCAATATAATCGAGAAAAAATAGGGGTGTCGCCCCCTGAACGAGGATATCGTTAACGCTCATCGCCACACAATCCTGACCGATTGTATCATGTTTATCCATCATGATGGCGAGTCGTAATTTCGTCCCCACCCCATCGGTACCGGATACGAGCATAGGATCCGTCATGCTGTGCCCCGCCAGGGAGTACAACCCTCCAAATCCGCCTAAATCGCCTACTACCCCGGGGGTATAAGTACGTTTTACGGATTCCTTCATCAATTCCACGGCACGATTCCCCGCATCGATATCAACACCGGCGTCACGATAGGTTAAACTGGTTTTATTCGAGCACATATTTGACCCCTTCCTCTTGTTCCGACGGAACCGCAACACTGTAATCACCATTGAAACAGGCGAAGCATAAATCATTTGCGCCTACGCCCGAAACGGCGCGACAGAGACCCTCACGGGATAAATAATGTAACTTGTCCGCATGAATATAGTCCTTAATCTCATCCACCGTATGAGTCGCTGCAATGAGTTCTTTTCTGACCGACGTATCGATGCCGTAATGGCAGGAGTACTCAATGGTAGGAGAACTGACGCACATGTATATCTCTTTGGCGCCCGCCTCTTTTAACATTTTAACGATGAGTCCGCTCGTTGTACCTCGCACGATGGAATCATCGATGAGAACAATACGCTTTCCGCTGACGACATGAGGCAACGCGTTAAGTTTCATGCGCACCGCCAGCTCACGCTCCTCCTGATTCGGTTTGATGAATGTACGGCCGCTGTAACGATTTTTAATGAGGCCTTCCGCAAAAGGAATCCCGGAGGCCCTTGCATACCCTAATGCGGCGGTCGTTCCCGAATCGGGGATGGACATGACGATATCCGCATCATATTTTGTTTCATTATATAATTCACGTCCCATGTTGATACGCGCTTCATACACCGACTGACCGTCGATATGACTGTCGGAACGGGCAAAATAAATATACTCAAAAACACATAACTTTTTATCGATTTTTTCCGGTTCCGCATAGATAGTGCTACGCACACCGCTATCATCGATAATAACCATTTCACCCGGATCGATATGACGTATAAACTCCGCCTTAATCGCATCAAACGCGCAGCTTTCACTGGACAGTACATACCCGTTCTCGGTCTTGCCTAAACAGAGAGGTCTGAAACCTTGCGGATCACGAAGACCCACAAGAGAATCATTTGTGGTAATAACCAGCGAAAAGGCCCCTTCGATTTGACGTGCCGCATCGGCGATGCGTTCCACCTGTGTATCAGCCTTGGATCGGGCAATCAGATTTACGATAACCTCCGAATCCATAGTCGTCTGAAAAATCGAACCGTCCGCTTCAAGGCGCTTGCGGATAGCAAGGGCATTCGTCAAATTACCATTGTGAGCCACCGCAATCTGCCCGCCTTGATAATGAATGACCAGGGGTTGAATATTTCGAGGATTATTGGAGCCCGTCGTGGAATACCTGACATGTCCGGTCCCCATATGGCTCGGCAAGGTCGGCAATTCCTTAATCGCCTCCGTCAAAAGGCCCATGCCTTTTTTCAATTCCACATCGTGCCCATCCGTAACGGCGATACCGGCGCTTTCCTGCCCCCGATGTTGTAATGCAAACAAGCCCCAGTACACATAACGAGCCACATCTACGGTATGATCAAAGATGCCGAACACACCGCATTCTTCATGCCACTTGTCAAAAATAGGATCGTAATTCATGAGTCACTCCGATTAAGCACGCTCGCCTGTGAGGCGGAACAACATCTCCTTATAGGCTTCTTCAACATTGCCGAGATCTCGACGGAAACGGTCTTTATCAAGCTTGTCACCCGTTGTAGCGTCCCAGAATCGACATGTGTCAGGAGAAATTTCATCTCCTAAAAGCACTTCGCCGTTATGTCTGCCGAATTCCACTTTAAAATCTACAAGGGTTACATTTTTTGTAGCCAAAAATTTCTTTAATATATCATTTACTTTTAAAGTGATCGTAGAAATCGTATCAAGTTCTTCCTGTGTAGCCCACCCGAGCGCCGTAATCTGTGATTCGTTGGCAAAAGGATCGCCTAATTCATCGTTTTTATAGCAGAATTCGAGAATCGGATGTTGTAAAGGTGTTCCTT
Organism: Veillonella sp. AS16; assembly: GCF_000517785.1. Taxonomy (NCBI): domain Bacteria; kingdom Bacillati; phylum Bacillota; class Negativicutes; order Veillonellales; family Veillonellaceae; genus Veillonella; species Veillonella sp. AS16. The sequence goes on from NZ_AZYX01000022.1 coordinate 92,591, forward strand.
CTTCGATGCCGAAACGTTTCGCCATGGAGCCCGCTGCAATGTTACGAACAATGACTTCTAACGGAATGATATCCAAGGTAAGTACCAACTGATTGCGGTCATCTTCGCGACGTATAAAATGAGTAGGTACACCCTCTTTTTTTAACAGTTCAAAGAAGAACGACGAAATCTTATTGTTCAATACGCCCTTTCCCAGAATCGTATCATGTTTTTCGCCGTTAAATGCGGTGGCATCATCCTTATAATGTACGATGTATTCATCTTTATTATCTGTCTGATACACCTGTTTCGCTTTACCTTCATACAATAATGTCAATTTGTCCAATTCGATGTTAGCCATGATGTTCTCCTTCGCCGTAAATTATGAATAATCTATTTTACCGTAATAAATGCTGAAACTGTTAATATAAAAACTTTAATTCCGAAAATATTGAAGTATTCATTGCGCGATGTATCCCAGCGCAGCGGATGATACAATCCGAATTGACATTATTTGCCGAGTTCGCTCTGCAAAGCCTCGTTGTCCGCCAACACTTTATCCGCCATATCCTTTCGATATTGCTCGTATCGTTCTTTTAATTCTTTATTGAAAGCAGCCCCGATCTGTACCGCAAAGAGAGCCGCATTTTTAGCCCCGTCCACAGCCATCGTCGCCACAGGCATGCCGGACGGCATCTGAACGATGGCGAGTAATGAATCGACGCCCTTAAGAGCCGTCGCATTAAGAGGAATACCAATAACGGGAAGCGTTGTAAAGCTTGCCACAACCCCCGGCAAATGAGCCGCCGCGCCGGCACCGGCAATAAAGGCGATGGCACCTTCCGCTTCAAGGTGTGTTACGAAGGACCGCACAGCCTCCGGCGTACGATGAGCCGAAGCAATAACCATTTCATAGGAAATATTAAATTCATCCAATACGGCAGATGCCTTCTTCATTATGTCCAAATCGGACTTGCTGCCCATGATGATACCGACCTTCATAGAACCTCCTAATAAAAAAGCCCAGCCTGAATAGACCGGGTCAAATGCGCACAGATAGCCTCCGAAGATTCACTTGTTAATTGTTGATAAAAGCGTTTCATGGTGCTACCTCCTTTTGGTAGCTAAATTGTAACACTCACAAGACCTTCGGTCAATAGTTTTTCGAATAATTAATATATAAGCTTTTATTATCGTTCGATATATAATGAACAATAGAATGATCAGAGATTAGTTCCACGAAAAGCTCAGATGATACGTCAGATACTCCGCTTCGATTGACATAGTGTCATCAAATTCTTTTATGACACTATATAATCATGTTTCTCATATGATTTCCAGCATACAAAAAAGAGACAATCAATTCATAGAATCGATTGTCTCTTTTATTTAAATTCCGAACGATATGTTCTTTTATACATCAGCAACCATATATTTATAAACCAGCTGCATCACGATCTAATGCGCCGCACTTTCAAAAGCGGTTTTCAACTCACCTACAGATTCGGGAATATAATCCACGATAGATGACATCAACGCATACATCAGGGCAGGCTCGAAAGCATCATCCGCACACATATATACGCAGTCCAGATATAAACTGGAATCCTGCTCGTCAATGTAAAGCTTATAATTCTTATACGTTGCATTTTCACGATTGATAAGCGCATTTAAGGCGGTCATATTCTGAGCCGTCACCTTTTCAGGGCCCAAAACCAAACGGATAACGCTGTAAATACTGTTATCTAAGATCACAAATAACGGCATATCCCACAATGGAGATTTGATGTACGAACGATATACGACAGTACCGTCTTCATCTTCAAAATCCTTGCGTTCAAAAGATGTTATCTGCTCTTCTTTCATAAATTTGTCAAAGGCTAGTGCTTTCGGATTCATAACGACCTCTATTTAACTATGCCCGCTACCTTGAGAATACCTTGATGTACCTCATCCAAATGAGGCTGGATTACACCTAATAAGATATTCACCAGTACGCTAGGATCAAACTGTTCATCCAATGTAGGAACGGAAATATCCATATATATATTACCGTCTTCATTGCTTACATAATATTTAGATACTTTATATTCCTGATTTAATGTATTCAATTCCTCTAACACGGAAGGAATCATATCTTTTGCAACAGATGTCGTCGTAATCGCTACACGCACATAGGAAAATGCGGAATCATCCATTACGATAAACACAGGCAGGCTGTTTTCATGCACATCTAAACGACCGTGATATACAACTGTATTTAAATCATCGGTCAATTCCTCCTTGAGAAACCAACCGTTACCTCCTTTTTCAAGGTCTGCTACAAGTAAATCAAATTTTTCTGCTTTGTGATTCATAATACCCTCTACAACTAATGACAAGACCACACACACATCAGTCTTCTAAAAATACACAACCATTATCCTTGAATTCTTTGATACGCACCAATGACTCTACACGGAATCCCGCATTTTCAAGGCGTTCACGTCCCGGCTGAAAGGATTTTTCGATGGCAATCGCCATACCTACCACTTCATCGCCTGCTTCCTGTACCAATTTAGCCAGACCCATAGCGGCCTCACCGGATGCCAAGAAATCATCGATGATCAATACCTTTTCACCGGCGGGCAAGAACTTTTTGGAAATCGTGATTTCATAGTTTTCTTCCTTTGTATAGGAATAGACAACGGAATGATATACCTCATCCACCATGAGAATCGATTTTTTCTTGCGTGCAAATACCAACGGTACATCGAGTTCCAATGCGGCCATCAATGCTAATGCGATACCCGATGCTTCTATGGTGACAATCCGTTGTACCCCCGCATCACGATAGCGATCTGCAATTTCCTTTCCGATGGCTTTGAACAAATGCGGATCAATTTGATGATTCAAAAATCCATCTACTTTTAACACGCGATTATTGAGGACGATGCCCTCATCTCGAATGCGTTGCTTTAATAATTCCATGTGCTTATACCTCCGTATAACTATCTTTAAATTTTAACGTAAATAGGGGCTCAGGGTCAATATATATTGAAAGCACATTTCATATATTATTTAAAAATAAAACTATGCACTATGCCTTATTAAAATATAAACTGCATTTCAAACTCCACATGAGAAATTTGAAATGCAGTTCAGCACAATCAGTATAAAGTATATATTTATAAAATTTTATCTCGATTGCTTTCCTTATTTACAAGCAGTGCCGTAAATCGTGCGGCCCCCTCCGATTGCGGCACCAGTCGGGAACGTACTAGGACGATATCTCGAGTCGGCACAGGGATATCCGTATCGATACGCACGATAGCGCCTTCCTGCATTTTTTCCTGAACCACATGACTCGGCAACATAGCAATCCCCATGTTGATTTCCACGAGGTCCAGCAACACATCGACACTGCCAAGTTCAAAACGAGGCTTGCGGCACGCACCATGAGTCACTTCGTCAAAGAATGTCCGACTTGCAGTTCCCTTTTGCAGTAAAAGCATCGGTTCATTCAGGAGGCGCCCCTGATCAAAGAATCCGGCCCCTTTATATTCATGACCGCCTACAAAAACATCTTGAATTGTCGCTAAAGTGGTCACCTCCAGCTGAGGATTTTCCCGCAAACCTTCGTAATCATTGACCACGGCTAACTGCGCTTCCTTATCGAGCACCAGCTGCACACAGTCCGGTGACGGTTTATTGATGATATGCAAACCGATTTCGCTTTCCTGTAACTGCCATTTATGAAAGTAGGGCAACAGAAAATGACGGCACAAAGTATCCGTAGCTGCCAGATTTAAACTTTCATAAGCCTGATTCACGCGTTCCTGCAGTTGAGTAACGCCATTATCCAAAATGGAAAACGCCTTTGCCACCGTATCAAAAAGTTCCTTGCCTTCCGGTGTAAAGCCTACGGATTTTGTGGTCCGCACGAAAAGGGGCATATTGAGTTCCCCTTCCAACTGTTTAATACTTTGACTGATGGCGGACTGAGACACACCGAGTTCCTTCGCTGCACGAGAAAAAGATAAATACAAACCGACACCTAAAAAAGTTCTGTATAAATCTGCAGATACTGCCATTTTATTCACCTCTGTTATATACTAATAATGGAACTTTGTATAAATTAATACATACGTCAATCCAAACTCTTTATCTGACAGAATGCTCAGCTCATCCAGCAAAATGCTCAGCAATCACGTAGAGTTCTTCATGAATCTCAAGTCTTATGACCTTCATGAATTTTTCACATTTATTAGAAATTCTAATCTTTTTATTAATAAGATTATCTTTACTTATAAGTCTAGACCGATTATACTAATTTTGTCAACTCCATAAACGGAATTTATACATTTGAGGAGGCTACAATGGCTATTCAACGCTTATTCGTAACGAAACGAGAATCTTTCAGTCAAGAATCAGAACGTATGTTACACACCTTACAGCAGGAACTATCCTTGCCGGCTACGGCGGTAACAATCTATGAACGTTATGATATCGAGCATCTATCCGAAAAGGACCTGGAAAAAGCCAAAAATCTTATTTTCTCCGAACCTCCGGTAGATACAATCATGGATACATTACCGTCTATAGACGGCCTTGTCTTCGCTGTTGAATATGTACCGGGACAATATGATCAACGAGCGGACAGTGCGGAGCAATGCATCTCCATGCTGACCCTTACATCGGGACACATCGTGCGTTGCGCCCGTGTATATGCCATAGAGGGGACTTTCACGGAGGCACAAAAGCAGGCGATCAAAGCCTACTATATCAATCCCGTGGACTCACGCGAAGCAAGCCTCGATATGCCGAGCACATTGGCCCTTGACCTGGAGGAACCGAAACCGGTGGCGACCATCGACGGTTTCACAGAGATGAGCGATGATGATTTAAAGTCCCTCATCGACAAATACGGTCTTGCTATGACCATAGCGGATCTTCAATTAATCCGCCGGCAATACGCCGATGTGGAGCGTAGAAACCCGACGATTACGGAAATTCGCCTCTTCGATACCTACTGGTCCGATCATTGTCGTCACACTACATTTATGACGGAATTGACGGATATCACCATCGAAGATAATCGTTTCACCGGTCCTATCAAGGAAGCCCTCGAAGAGTATATGAACGGCCGCAACGAATTATATGTGTCAAAAACAAAGGCCCGTTCTCTCATGGATATGGCCACCCTAGCCGTAAAGGAATTGCGTCATGCAGGCGGCTTGACGAATCTGGACGAGTCAGAGGAAATCAACGCATGTACGATTATCGTGCCCGTAGATGTGAACGGGACGACCGAGGAATGGCTTCTCTTATTCAAAAACGAAACACACAATCATCCTACTGAAATCGAACCGTTCGGCGGTGCCGCCACATGTCTCGGCGGATGTATCCGCGATCCGTTGAGCGGTCGCGCCTATGTATATCAGGCTATGCGCATAACCGGAGCCGGCGACCCGCACACAAGCCTGGAAGATACATTGAAAGGTAAATTACCGCAGAAGAAAATCACCCGCGAAGCAGCTCGCGGCTATTCCTCATACGGCAATCAGATCGGTCTCGCCACAGGTGAAGTAAAAGAATACTACCATACCGGCTATGTAGCGAAACGCATGGAAATCGGCGCCGTTATCGGTGCCGCTCCACGCAATCAGGTACGCCGCGAAGAACCCGTTGCAGGTGATATCATAGTTCTGTTGGGCGGAAAAACAGGTCGTGACGGTTGCGGCGGTGCAACCGGTTCCTCCAAGGAACACACAACGGAATCGCTCGCAACTTGCGGTGCGGAGGTACAAAAAGGGAACGCCCTCACGGAGCGTAAACTCCAACGCCTGTTCCGCCGACCGGAAGTAACGACACTCATCAAACGCTGTAACGACTTCGGTGCAGGCGGCGTATCCGTAGCCATCGGAGAATTAACGGACGGTGTCACCATCAATCTTGATACGGTCCCTAAAAAGTATGCCGGACTTGACGGTACGGAACTCGCCATTTCCGAATCTCAAGAACGTATGGCCTGCGTCATCGCCCCTTCCGATATAGAACGGTTCAAGAAGTTCTGCGATGAGGAAAATCTTGAATGTACAGTCGTCGCCGATGTAACAGATACGAATCGTCTCATCATGAACTGGAAAGGCGAGACTATCGTCGACATCAGCCGTGACTTCCTCAATACGAACGGAGCAAAACAGCAACAGGCCGCCATCGTAACCGCACCTGATGAAAGGTCCTATTTCCGTCGCGGTTCCGCCAGTGCGGACAACTTTAAAGAGCAATGGATCGCGGCCGTATCCGATTTAAACACGGCATCGCAACAGGGACTTGTCGAATGTTTTGACAGTACCGTAGGGGCCAACACGGTACTCATGCCATTCGGCGGTAAATTCCAGAAAACGCCGACCCAGGGCATGGTAGCAAAATTACCTGTTCTTCATGGCGAAACGACGACTGCCAGTATCATGACGCACGGGTTCGTACCGGAATTATCGGCCTGGAGTCCATATCATGGAGCGCAGTACGCTGTACTTTTATCAGTTGCTAAACTCGTAGCCCTCGGCGGCAATCGCAAAAGCGCATATCTTACATTACAGGAATATTTCGAGCATCTTACGACAGCGGAATCCTGGGGTAAACCGGTATCAGCCCTCTTAGGTGCCTACAAGGCGCAAAAAGAACTGGAAATCGGTGCCATAGGCGGTAAAGACTCCATGAGCGGAACCTTTATAGATCTCACGGTTCCTCCTACACTCGTATCCTTTGCGGTAGATACGACATCCGCCAAAAACGTTGTAAGTCAGGACTTAAAAGGCGTGGATCATCGCCTAGTATTCTTCGATGTGCCTCGAACCTATAACGATACGCCGGACTGGGATCGCTTCAAGGAAAACTGCGATATCTTGCAGGAAGAAATAGAAAAAGGTCGCATTTACTCAGCCTATGTTGTTGACCATGGCGGTATTCCCGAAGCCGTTACCAAAATGGCCCTCGGCAACAATATCGGTGTGAAGTTCGACAAATACGCCGAGCGAGTTCTTTTCCAACCGGCCCTTGGCGCTTTCATCGCAGAAGTGGATATCAAAGCAGTCAACCACCTGTTAGAACTGTTGGATTTAAAGGTTATCGGCGTCACACAATCCGATCCGGTTATCGAGTGGAACGGTCAATCCGTATCGCTCAAAGAGGTACAGGCAGCATACGAAGCTCCATTAAATGATATCTTCCCTATGTATGCAAAAAACGGTACAGATGAAGCCGTAGCATATATTCACGATCAACACGCGAAACCTCGCAGCACATCCTCAGGGGCAAAACCGAAGGTACTTATCCCTGTATTCCCTGGTACAAACTGCGAATACGATTCAGCCCGTGCCTTTGAACGGGCCGGTGCCGATACGGACATTGTCGTCATCAGAAATCAGACACCGGAACAGCTCAAAGAATCCATCGATGTGATTAAAGATAAATTAGCACAATCGCAGATTCTCATGTTCCCCGGCGGCTTCAGTGCCGGAGACGAACCGGACGGATCCGGTAAATTCATGGCCACCCTCTTCCGCAATCCATACCTTGCGGAAGGCCTTGAAAATCTCCTGTACAAACAAGACGGTTTGGTACTCGGCATCTGTAACGGATTTCAGGCGCTCATTAAATTAGGCTTATTACCAGGCGGACATATTGAAACATTGACGGCGGATCATCCTACATTGACATACAATACGATTGGTCGCCATATATCCCGCATGGTTCATACGAAGGTAATTTCTACAAAATCACCATGGATGAGCGAAGCGAAAGCCGGAGAAATCTACACGGTACCGATTTCTCATGGCGAAGGTCGCTTCATCGCCTCTCCTCAGCAGGTGTTGGAATTCAACAAAACAGGTCAGATTGCCACACAATACGTCGACTTTAACGGTATTGCCTCGATGGACAGTCGGTTCAATCCGAATCAATCCGTAGCCGCTATCGAGGGCATTTACAGCCCTGACGGTCGCGTATTCGGCAAAATGGCCCACTCCGAACGTTGCGGCGCGGATATCAGCAAAAATATTCGGGGCAATTTGGAACTGCCTATATTCACATCCGGCGTAAGCTATTTCAAATAATAAATATGTGATTCATAGCCTGCTCTTTTGAGTAGGCTATATCCTTACAGTTATAACCGTATTAATGACTCTCATACCGCCTTTTGAAAGCTGTTCAATTCATAAATCTTCCCGAAATCAATCGAAAAATCAGCATTCAAAGAGTTATCATATTGATTTTTTTCGAAAATATTAGTATTATAAAGTGTCAATATAATTTATAATCATGATGATTCACGTGAATCTATATGTATACAAATGTGAGTGAAGAAAGGATTTTATTATGCATTGTGCTCAGAAAATGACTCATCATATCTACTGGATCGGTAGTAATGACTGGACGACTGAACGTTTTGAAAACTTATTCCCCATCCCAAACGGCGTAAGCTACAACAGCTATTTCATCGACGATGAGAAAACTTGCGTTGTAGACAGCGTGGATGCAGAAATCCGCGAAGAATACTTTGACAACTTGACTCACCTTCTAAATGGCCGCGAACTCGATTACATCGTGGTAAACCACATGGAACCGGATCATTGCCAGACATTACTCGAAACATTACAACGCTATCCAAATTGTAAATTGGTCGGTAATGCGACTACATTCCGTATGTTCGAGCAATTCTATCGCACGCCGATGCCTGATAATTACTATTTGGTAAAAGAAGGCGACGAAATCTGCCTCGGCAAGCACACACTCGTATCCTATACGATGCCTATGGTTCACTGGCCAGAGGTAACATGTACCTATGAAAAATCTACAGGCACCTTGTTCTCCGCTGATGCGTTCGGTACATTCGGCACCATTAACGGCAACATTTTTGCGGACCAAACCGATTTTGTTGCGACCTATGAGGAAGAAGCTCGCCGTTACTACACCAATATCGTCGGAAAATACGGTCCTCAAGTGCAAAATGCGATTCGTAAAGTATCCGCTCTTGAAATCAAACGTATTGCCCCACTTCACGGCCCGATCTGGCGTACACCGGAAACAATCCAGTATATCTTGCAGAAATACATGCACTGGTCCAGCTATACGGCTGAGAAAAAAGGCGTTGTTATCGCCTTCGGTTCCATGTACGGCAACACCCGCGATATTGCACAACAATTGGCAAAGCAGTTAGCGAAACGCGGTATTCCGGACATCAAAATCTACGATGTGTCCAAAACTAACGCATCCTACATCATCGCTGATGCATGGAAATACACAAATTTGGTAACTATCGCGCCTACGTACAACTTGAATCTGTACCTCACCATGGAAAACTTCATCCATGAATTGAAAGCGCTCAACTTCCAAAATCACAAAGTATCCATCATCGGCAATCACTCCTGGGCATCCGCTGCGATGAAAATGATGGTGGCTCACTTTGAAAATGATTTCAAAGATATAGAAATCATATCTGAGCCGCTCGATATCAAATCCTCTTTAAAAGATGAGGATCTTCCGTTAATTGAGAAGATGGCGGACGATATCAAAGCATCCATCGATGCAGCAGATATCAAGGATGTACAGTAATATCCGGATAACAGTAAAAGCCACCCCATCGGGGTGGCTTTTACATCATAAATTCACCGGATATAACCCAATTCACCATTATATCTACGCATCAGAAAACCGGATGAATCTTCTATTTTTTCCTTGACATGGACAGCCCTTTTTCGTATACTATTTGAGTAGCTGTAAAACAACAGAATACATGGAGAGGTGTCCGAGCGGCTGAAGGAGCATGATTGGAAATCATGTGTGCGGTTATACCGTACCCAGGGTTCAAATCCCTGTCTCTCCGCCAAAACAAATAAGACCCTAGGTTTAACCTAGGGTCTTATTTTTATGTATTCTCTTTGCTACGCTTTCAATAATTTCAGGATTCGTCCTACAGCAACCACCGATAATATTCGCCCCCGCCTTTCGCCAGGTATCAATATAATCAATGAATGTTGTTTGACCACCGGACCAGGTTTTGGTAACACCGTCATAGGTTTCACCTAGATTCGGATAGACTGCGACGGGTTTATCCGTGACGGAGCGAATATCCTTGATCAACGACTCCACATATTCAGGTGCCGTACAATTTATACCGATGCCCGTTACAGGACGTACTTTATCAATCATACAGGCACATTTAATAATCGTTTCTCCGCTGGAGATATGATGTCCGTCCTTACAGGAGAAGGATATCCACGCGGGAATTCCTCTTGTCGTAAACGGATCCGATAAAGCCCTTGCAATAGCAATAGCTTCATCATAAGACGGCACTGTTTCACATGCGAGTACATCCGGATTCTCTTCGCAAAAAAGAGCCAGGCGAGGAATATGGAACACCTCAAGATATTCCGTTTGTACTCCATAATCACCACGATATTCGGATCCATCCGCGAGAAAAGCCCCATAGGGACCTACAGAAGCGGCTACCAAAGGTTTAGGCAATGCCCCTTCCGAATAATATCGAACCCCATCAGCAGTTTCTTCGCCGAGCCTAATCCCCCTTAATGTAAGAGCCCCGCTCGCCTTTGCTTCTATAAACTCGTTCCGCGCTTGTACGGCAAGACGGACGGATAACTTTACAAGATCCAGCGCCTCTTCCGTTCCATACCCATGAGCCTTAAAGGCCGCTACGGTAGCTTGATAGCCGGAGCTTTCAATAATATCCGCTCCGGCCGCCAAGTACGAGATATGCACCTTTTTGATGATATCCGGATTTTCGATGAGCATTTTAGATGACCACAGTTCATCATGAATATCACAGCCATGGCGTTCCAGCTCGGTACCAAAAGCACCGTCCAGCACGAGTTGTCCTCTCTCCTCAATAATATCTAAAAATGCACTTCGTCTAGCCATTACATCACCCATTCTAACCATATCTCATATCACGAGATGCGTGTCTCAAACTATACATTGACCTCTATCTTCTGCCATACTGATTTATTTCAAATTCTCATTCCATACCTCAAAAATAATAAAGCCCCTATTAATAATGGATATACACAAAATCAATATATCTATAGGGGTAATATACACATATCATATCATCGCACATATACGAGGTCAATAATCCCAATTATATAAATAGGTTTTAAAGCAATATAACTTATAACTATAGCGGAGACACACCTCAGACCGCACACCCCCGAAGCAATAGTTAAAAATCCCCGTAACTATGCACGGAATAGATTTAACTTTAATCAACAGCAGTATAGGTCAAAAGCAACTATATACCGAAATTCGCTATGTACCGAACCGCTTAATAATACACCAACCATAGTAGCAAAAAAGAACTCCCTTTGAAAAATCTCAAAAGGAGTTCTTTTATGAATGAAAGATATTCGCAATCTATAAAGATATTCGCAATCTATAACGACTCTATTTTGCTACTTTTTTCTCTTTTATGTACATAGCAACCTTATAAAGGAATGTACATAGTAACAAGTACATTACGATACCAAGATATGTAGCTTCCGGTGTTTCCACCCATGTTTCGGCAAATACATTGACCCCGGCAATGCGAAGCACCGCACTGAATAGAGAACCGATTGCACCACCGGCAACAAGACCGGATGCGATTGTACTGCCTTTAGAGAAACGAAGATCAGCTAACGCTTTATCTTTTGTACTGTTTTGTACAAGGTAGGAAATCAAACCGCCAATAAGTAGAGGCGTATTGATTTCCATCGGCAAATATGTACCGAGAGCAAATGCCAAAGGCGGAACCTTTATCATCCACAAGATAACGGCAAAGAATGCACCGGCCATATATAAAGGCCACTGAGCACTACCGCCCGTCATCATCGGTTCGATAATGGCAGCCATGGCATTCGCTTGCGGAGCATTAAGAGCATGATCCCCTACGAATCCGTATGCGTCGTTCAAGAGAATCATAACGCCGACGGAAAGAACAGCGCAAAGGATGGTACCGACGATTTGCCATTGCTCCATTTTCTTAGGTGTTGCACCTGTCATATGCGCCACTTTTAGTTCGGACATGAAGTTGCCGGCCATACCGATGGTCGTACCGATAAAGGATGCCATCATGAGGACCGCAACCATACCAACTTTACCTGTCATACCTGCTGTTGTCAAACATACAGCGGAGATGATGATCATAAAAATCGTCATCCCTGAAACCGGTTCCGTTCCTGTATAAGCGATAGAGCTGATGCCGACTACAGCCAACAGGAAGGACATGATAAGGACAATAAGGAACGCTACAATAGTTTGAGCGAAGCTTTCAGCATACATCACATGGAAATATGCGGCAAATAAAACCGTACACAACAGGATACCTGCACCGATCCAAGACGTAGGCACGTCGCGTTGCGTGCGAAGCAAATTAACATCCACCGTCTTGGAGCTGAAAATATCGAGAACCGCATTTTTAACGACGCTGGCCACGACCTTGGACATCGTTAAAAGCCCGATAATACCGGCCATAGCAAGCATACCGATACCGATATGACGTACATAATCAAGGAAAACCTTACGAATAGGCGCATCCCCTAAAAGGACCTCCTGTCCGTTGATGTGCATCACATGTTCCGGTGCCAAGAAATAGACAATCGGGATACATACAAACCAGGAGAAGAAGGAGCCCGCAGCGATGATAGCCGCATAACGAAGTCCCGTAAAGTAACCTAACCCGAGCAATGCAGCATCCGTATCGACAGCGGCAGATATTTTCGTCTTATCCGCTAAGATAGCGCCCCATTTAAAGCTCATGGTGCGAATAACCTCTTGCCACCATCCTAAACTGTTGAGGATAAAATCGTACAGCAAAGCGACAAGACCGGAACCGATCATGAGTTTTGCCCTGCTGCCTTCATTACTCATCAATACTTCCGCAGCGGCACGACCACTTGGGAACGGATATACATAATGCATTTCCTCTACGAAATAGCGACGGAACATAACGCATAATAAAACACCTAATACACCACCGAGTATAATAGGAATCGCCATTTGTGCAAAGGATACATCCGTTACACCCCAAATATAAAGGGCCGGCAGAAAGAACATGGCCCCTGCCAATGTGTTCGTACTGGAGCTGGCAATCGCCTGAATATGAACGGTTTCAGCAAAAGCATTTTTCCGTTTCAAGATAACCGCCGTCCCCATAGCGAGCACGGATACCGGTGCAAAGGCATCTACAGTTTGACCGATTTTCAAGCATAGATACCCTACGGCCAGTGTAAAAATTGCCGCGTAGAACAGACCCCAGAATACTACATAAGAATTGATTTCCGTATAGTCCTTCTTAGGATCCAACACAGGTTCTACGGGCGGAATTGAACGAATTTCGTCCGACATGGTAAAACCTCCTCACATAACATTAATAGAGTCGTATATCTATTCACCTTTATACTATCACGGCATTATACATGATTCAATTACTTTATATGCATAACAGGAATATTTTTACACTTTATGATTCAATATATTTTGCATTTTCTCCGCCTCTGTTCTACAATGAAAGTATATTAGACATCTTTATTATGTAACGGCATAACAAGTACTGACATGTATAACACGTATGTTTACTTACAAGGAGGCTCATTATGGAACCAATGGTTGAACGTTTTGTACGGTATACGAGTATAAATACACGGTCTAACGAAGAAAGCACGACTATCCCAAGCACACAAACGCAGGTGGATTTTGCCACTAATGTACTGGTACCGGATTTGAAAGCTATCGGCCTTAACGAAGTCATCTATAACCGTGACAACGGTTTTGTTATCGGAACCCTCAATGCCAATACGGATGAGCCGGCCCCTTCTATCGGCTTTATCGCACACATGGATACAGCGGACTACAATGCGGAAAATATCAAGCCGCGCATCATTGAAAACTACGACGGCAGCGATATCTGCCTCAATAAAGAGCATCAGATTTTCACGCGTCGTGCGGACTTTCCAAATCTTAAAAATTACATCGGCAAATCCTTAGTTGTAACAGACGGGCTTACATTGCTCGGCGGCGACGATAAGGCGGGCATCTGTGAAATCATGGAGGCACTCTCCTATCTCGTGGCCCATCCGGAAATCAAGCACGGTAAAATTATGTGCGCCTTCGGTCCCGACGAGGAAATCGGCACCGGCGCCGACCATTTCGATGTATCTCAATTCCCTGTAGACTACGCATACACAATCGATGGTGAAAGCCTGGGGCAGCTTGAATACGAAACATTTAACGCCGCCGGCGGAACCGTTACTCTGAAAGGCGTATCCGTTCATACAGGCACTGCCAAGGGTATCATGATAAACTGTGCTAAACTGGCTATGCAGTTTGATGCACTGCTACCGGGTACAGCGGTTCCTGAACACACAGCAGGCCGGCAGGGATTCTTCATGCTCATGAGCATGGAAACGCAAGTGGACACAGGCAAAATGAACTACATCATCCGCGACCACGACAAACAGTTATTTGAAGCGAAAAAAGCTTTCTTTATACAGGCAGGTCAAACGCTAAACGATATTTACGGCCGCGAAGTCTGCGAAGTTTCTGTCAAAGATCAATATTACAATATGTACGATATCATCAAAGATAATATGGAATGTGTAAACGTAGCCAAAGCGGCGATGAAAAAAGCCGGTATTACACCGCTTTGCGATCCTATCCGGGGCGGTACGGACGGCTCAAAGATTTCCTTCATGGGCATTCCTACGCCGAATATCTTTACGGGTGTGGAAAACCTTCACGGTCGCCATGAATTCGCCTGCATCGATGACATGAAAAAGGCTGTGGAAGTTATCGTCAACATCGTGAATATAGAAAAATAGTTTATACATGTCATAACCTTTTATATACATCATAAACATAAACTTCTAAGACAAATAGTATGGGGAAAAACCTTATAATACTTTCCCAAACTGAACAGCAATAACAAAGCCCTCTATCCAAGAACCGGATAGAGGGCTTTCATTATATACATCGCAATATAGGCAATTAAATTTTCAAATACCTATTTACCGAACATTTTAAAAGTATTATCTATACGTCATTAGCCGTTTTAATAAGCGATTAAACCTCTTTCGCCAAACGTTTACGATTTTTAATCTCCTCTTCTTCGGCACGAGCTTTCAAAGAAAGATCGTTATCGGTTCCCACAAGGCGACCGTATAGAAAATAATACGCAGCAAATGCCACGAGAGCTACCACAACGGTGAGTTGGAACATGCTGGTATATCCAACTATTTCTTTCACCCCGCCGAGTATATATGGCCCGAATCCGAGGCCCATATCAAGAGCGATAAAATAGGTAGATGTCGCCACGCCGATACGATGAACCGGTACGATTTTAACGGTTACCGCCTGTCCGTTGGACATGAATGTACCATAACCGAGACCGACGAATACGGCGGACAATAATACAATCCACGTAGAATCGGCGATACTCAACAAAAAGATACCGAATGCTAAGGAGATAAAACAAGGATACAACACGAAGTTTTCCCCTTTCATATCAAAGAGGAGACCCAGTAAAGGGCGTGTGATCGTAATGACCACGGCGTATACGACAAAGAAGAACGTGCCCGCCATAATGAGATTAATCTCACGCGTATAGGATGCCATAAAACCGATAACACCGGAGTAAGAAAAGCCCACCAACACGGACACGAGGCTGATAGAATTCATGCGAGGTTCAATATAATCGGAAATTCTGATACCCTTATGGCTTTCAGACTCAATGGCAAGCTTCGGTTCTTTAAATTTCATGATAACCGCCCCGACCACACAAAGTATAATGAGGGCTACACAGAAAGCAATGATAAAATCATATCCGACGGTGTGAAGCATGAGAATCCCGAGGAATGGACCTACCGCAGCGGCGAGAGATGTGGACAGCCCGTAATAATTGATACCTTCCCCGCGACGGGACATAGGAATAATAGCGGCCACGATCGTACTCGTCGCCGTAGATGTAATACCGTAAGCAAAACCGTTCAAGAATCGTACGCTATCAAGAATCAAAAGATTCGGTGTATAAAAGTACATCGCTGTAGATGCCAGATAAATAAAAAGTCCTACATAGAGCATTTTACGACATCCGAGGACACTGATAAAGCGCCCCGCCAGGAGTCGTGCCACAACGGTACCGATAATATAAATGCCTACAGCCAAGCCGGCCTGGCTCGCCGTAGCATGAAGTGTATCTTTTGCAACAACTGCAATAATAACAATCAATAAATAATAAATTAAAAATACAAGAAAATTAATCACCGTATCGAGGACAAACGCCTTCGTCCATAAGGCCTCTTTAGCCTTATCCATAATATCAACTCCAATTCTCACGTAATTGTCAACCATGTGATGACAATGGTTAATTATAGACCTCTCATGACAAAAAACAAGAATTAAAAAGTTATTTTTGTTATTAATTTTATTTATAAATAATTCTATAAACCTTTTATTATATTCATACTATAAGTATTTAAAATCTTACATTATTTTTTGATAATCTAACTCATTCAATTAATTTGATCGATAACAAATCGCATATATTCTTGCAACATTGTTGCAGACATAAAAATACCTCTGAAAATATCCTGCGTCTTACTATTCTCATCTTACAGACCAGATAAAACTATTTTCAAAGGTATTTCTTATGATTATTTTGTTGTTAATCCGCACTGACGGAAAAAAGTCTTATAAGCGTCAGCTTTTTTCACCAGGCTTAACGGATAGGCTCTCGAGGTTGACGGCAAGCGGGTCAAAGTCAATTCACGACCATCGTATACAAAGGGAATCGTTTCCCCTGTCTTCGGCAATTTCACCTTCTCAGGCAAAAGGCTCAACAGGATTTCCGTCGCCTTACCGCCCGTAGTACCGATATGTTTGCAATCAGGAATTTGTTTAAGCACGTCTCCCAAATTAACTGTTTCTACAACATCAAGGAATGCGTCAGATGCATTACCATGCTCACGAATCGCTTTATACACAGTCGGACAAGAGGCAATCCCTTTTTCATCTAAAAACTGTTTAATTTTTTCTGGATCCATCGCCTTTTCTTCACCTTTTCTGAAATGATCTTTCTCATCAAAGAAAACAAGGCCAAATACGCGCCACATATCATTTTGAAAATTTGGATAGTGAAACTCCATAGCCCGTTTCTCCGCAGCCGGAGGAAATGTTCCCATCATCATAACCGTCGCTTGAGGCGGTAAAAAGGGAGGAAACGGTCTCGTTTCAATTACTTCTGCCATACGACATCAACTCCTTTCACCATCCATTATGCACCCAACAGTACTAAATAATCCAATGAATAATATCACACCAGAAATTATTGACCTAAAGGCTTGGAAACAAGTGCATTAATATAGTCAAAGCCGACAGGTTCCGGATATACGAGGTATAAACATATTACCGCCATTACCGCAAACCCGATAGCCAGATACGAAAAGCCGCCGGTTCGAGGGAATTCATACAGTCCGAAGAAACGAATACCGATGGCGCTACCGATAGCCGTAATCAACGACGGGATGGAGAACATACCGTATACCGCAAAAACAACCATAAGGCCCGCGTATCCGCCCACAACAGTAAGCATCGGCAACATACGAGTCATCGGACTTGTGAAGGAACGCTTAATCCCTTCCGGATAATTGGATGCTTCAACGCCGAACATACCGAGGAGTACGTTAAAATCAACCCAGATGATTTCCCATGTACTTTTAAAAGCATCACGATGATTGCCTGCGTACCAGGCAAAAGCGGTGATTACCAGAATAGCCGCACCGGCACAGATAAAGTAGTATTCCCCCGGAATTTGAGGTCCTGCATAAGCCCCTACTGCGGTCACAACGGCACTTAAAATGGCCAATACTACCACGCGATAAACCCGAGGACGTTGATTTTCAGGAATCCGTTTATATACAGTCGCCACCATCTCTAAAACAAAACAAGCCATAAAGAAGGCAAGTCCTGCAGCAGGGAGAAGGAAGAACGTAATAACCAAGGTTAAAATGAACGGAATACAAATACGCCATTTAGGAAACAGAACCAAATCCTTATAATCAAGTCGTATATCCTGTGTTTCCGTCGTAAAGTTATTGTATACCACGAACAACAACATAAACGCGATTACGTCCACCGGTGCAGCACCCCAAATCAATATAGTCGGAACGATAATCATCGATAAAGCTACCCCTGATAAACGAGACAGTCCGGCCGCTATAAACCCGAGTAGTAAAAAAGGTACAAAAGCAGATATAATTTCAAGCATAATAATCCTCCCATCTTTGTATAAATTTAAGTATATAGTATCTGCCTCATTACATCAAGGATATACGATAGCGTACCTAATGATTATATGTCGAATAATTACGTTCCAGCCGTTTTCTCACCGCTGAAGCCGAACATCCCATCATTTGGGCTATACGCCTAACCCCTACGCCTTCTCCGCGCAATGTGCGTATACGATTTTCATCGAGGTCCAATCTATTTGAACGAAGGGTAATACCGTATTCTCTCAAATACACGGCAACCGTCGCGCCCTTTACGCCATACGCAAGGGCGATATCATCAGTGCTCATACAATGATGTGTATAAAGGTACGCCATTTCATCCACCCGATCCGACTTGTGCCTGTTCCGCCTTACCGAGAGGCCCATATGACGCAATACATGCAGCACCTTCCACCGTGACAATCCATAAATCCGTGCGATATAATCCGTACTATTACCACTTTCATAGGCCTTACATATTTTCACTACATCCATCGATACAGGATTATGAGATGTGGAACACAAAAGCCCATGTTCGCGCATGCGATTAGCCATCGTCGTGACCGACACGCCATACCGTTTCGCCAAGGCGCAGAGAGACCACCGCCCCGTTTCATACAGAGATTGAACATGACTCATATTGATTTCTTTTTTCAGAGGCCGTCGAGGAATCCGATACGTCTTCATGCGACGTTCAATCGTATCTACGCTACACTGAAAGTATTCCGCCACATCTCTCAAACTCCATTTTTTCTCTACATACAATTCATATAATAATCGGCTCGGAATGACACGCACATTTCGATACATAAAAGGCACCTTCTCTCATAAACGAACTCCTCTCCCCTGTATTATGAAAGCTATACACCTAAAATACAATAAATAAGAGGTTCCCATCAGTCACATAGGTGACCAATAGGAACCTCTTTAAATATGTAATTATATAGTAACCCTAAGCCACGGTAAAATCAGCGATATCTGCGCTCAAGAGCTTTCGGTTTTCCTAAAATAAAGGACCATTTCATCCCCTCTCTTACAGAGAGATGCTTTTTATTAACCTTCGACTTTGTTATTGATGATGCAGTAACGCCCATATTATCAGCCAGAACTCCGCCTATTTTTCCTGCTTTATCACGCTTAAAGGCCGCCAACCGCTCTTGCAAGGTAGGACCCTCGACGGATCCTCCAGTAGCGCCTGTAGCTTCTCCTATAGGATTTGATGAGCCTTCAGGCTTATCTTGCGTATGCTTTGCAACCGTTTTCTGTGATTCTACAGTTTCGGGCTCCTGAATTGTAGTTTTAAAGGACGGCTCCTGCTCTTCGGCAGCACGTTCAATCGTCCTCTCCACATCAGGTTCTGAAGGGGCTTCCTTGCGCTCTATAGAAATGCCGTACTCTTTTTCCATATCTTCCCAAGTCATCTCCTCAGCGTTTGAATGCGAAGTATACGCTTCTTCATCAGAGCTCTGAGAATCCTTAGATTTTGAATTCTTCAAAAAGGAAAATAAGACATATCCGATAATCATAAGCGCAAATACCGGGTTATGCTCAAAAATTGATAGCACTGTAGACAAGATAGAGTCCATAACTGCTCCTATTCACCATCCGCTAAATTTTCACGCATTTTAGTATCGGCGATAATATTATTCATATTATAGTAATCCATAACACCTAGATTACCGTTTCTGAAAGCTTCCGCCAATGCTCTTGGCACTTCTGCCTGAGCTTCCACAACCTTAGCCTGCATGTCTTGTGTTTTAGCACGCATTTCCTGCTCCGTGGCAACCGCCATAGCGCGGCGTTCTTCGGCGCGGGCCTGAGCGATTTTCTTATCAGCTTCAGCCTGATCAGTTTGCAATTGAGCACCGATGTTACGTCCTACGTCCACGTCCGCAATATCGATGGACAAGATTTCAAACGCTGTACCCGCATCAAGCCCTTTCCCCAATACGGTACGGGAGATGTGATCCGGATTTTCCAAAACATCCGTATGTTCTTCAGAGGAACCTACCGTAGTTACGATACCTTCACCTACACGGGCGATAATCGTAGCTTCACCGGCACCGCCAACGAGACGGTCGATATTGGCACGCACCGTTACACGAGCGCGAACTTTCAATTCGATACCGTTTTTCGCAACCGCGGAAATAATCGGCGTTTCGATAACCTTTGGATTAACGGACATCTGAACGGCTTCCAATACATCACGGCCGGCGAGATCGATGGCGGCGGAGCGTTCAAAGGTCAATGGAATCGATGCACGTTCAGCGGCGATCAACGCATCTACAACACGGTCAACATCACCGCCTGCAAGGTAATGTGCTTCCAGTTGGTTTACATTCACATCAAGACCTGCTTTATTCGCCTTGATGAGAGGCATTACGATCTGAGATGGATTAACGCGGCGCAAACGCATCCCTACAAGGGTAAAAATGCCTACATTAACGCCCGCTGCGAGTGCAGACACCCATAGTCCCAACGGAACTACATATAAAAATACCATAATCCCGATGACCAGAATGGGAATCAAAATTAAAATGCCTATATCCATAATTACCTCCATAAAATCATAAAACAGCCTGAAAATTATTAACCTAATTTTTTAGAGAATATTAGATAATAATTTGCTCATAAAAATATCATCAATAAAACAGACAACCTGTTAAATACTATCCCCGTTTTCTTACGATATTCCGTCCTCCCACTACACGAAGCACCACAATAGGTGTGCCTTCATCGATAAAGTCCCCTTCGGTAACGACATCCACCAAGGTATCATCGATTTTCGCAATTCCTGCAGGACGCAATGTAGTGTGAGCCACACCGGTCTTACCGACTAAATCGGCCTGTACATCATTAGATATATAACCGGCTTTCGCGGTCGATCGTTGCCCCAAAGTAAAGAGCCGACCGAGCCAGGTTTTTTCGAAATGATTAAAAAATACCACTAATAATACGATTAAAAGTGCGGTCAACGCCAATACTGCATAGAGTGCTGTCGTTCCTTCCCCAAGGGCCACATAAACACCCCACAGGAAGAAACAGTATCCGATGATGCCTAAAATTCCGCCGGGTACAACCAGCTCTACAGCCATCAGAGCTATCCCTATGACCATCCATATTAAAAACTCCATAGAGCCTCCTCTCTTTAATTAATTTTACACAACTTATATGTCTATTATACAATACGAACTATAATTTACAAATAAAAAAACGACTACTTTCACCATCATACAGATGATAAAAGCAGTCGTTATATTGTGTATAGATACTAATTTATCGATGTCCTATACATTCTCCGATACATTCAATGTTTAAATATATGTATAATACATTGTTCTATTATATTCATTGTGCATCATACTATGTTTAAAAACAATCTTTATACATCAGTTTTCTTAAGCTGGTCGTTACCGATGCCCGTTTTTTGCAAAATCAATAAGATGATACTCATTGCCATACCTACTACAGTGGCAAGGCCCATACCCTTCAGCACAATCGGCCCCACAACGAGTTCCGCACCGCTAAGACCTACGACGAGAATAACGGATGTAAGAATCATATTAACGGGATTCGTATAATCCACCTTGCGTTCAACGAGCATACGCAATCCGGATGCGGCGATAATGCCGAATAGCAGAATCGATACGCCGCCCATAACAGGTACCGGGATCGCATGAATTAAGGCAGCCACCTTACCTACAAAGGAAACAATCATCGCCAATACGGCCGCACCGCCTATCACCCAGACGCTGAAGCATCGAGTAATAGCGAGAACCCCGATATTTTCACCGTATGTCGTATTCGGAGTAGCTCCGAAGAATCCGGATAAAATGTTAGCTAAACCGTCACCCAACAAAGACCGTTGCAAGCCCGGTTCCTTCATCAAGTCTTTTCCAACGATGTTACTGGTAACCACCAGATGACCTACATGTTCCGCAAACACAACGAAAAGTGCCGGCATAATCATGATAATCGCATTGATATCAAAGACAGGCATACCGTAGAACTGCGGCAACGAGAACCAAGGTGCCGCCTCTACGCCGGAAAAATCCACAACGCCCATAGCGGCGGACAGAATATATCCGGCCACAACGCCGATAAGAACCGGAATGACCGCAAGAAACCCTCTGAACACAACCGTACCGAGCAATGTTACAACCAAGGAGAACATGGATACGATAATAGCTTGACTATGACTCATCCCCAGGTTCTGATCTCCGATGAGTCCGGACATTCCCATGGCAACCGGCGCCAGTTCGAGGCCGATGATAGCAACAATGGCCCCCATTGCAGCCGGCGGGAAGAGTTTATCAATCCAACGCGTCCCGATATATCTGACCAAGAAGGACAAAATCACAAAGGACAGCCCGAATACAACAAAGGCACCCTTCGCCGCTTCGTAACCTAATCCCGCCGCCAATACGGCACCGACAGGTGCAATGAACGCAAAGCTGGAACCGAGATAGGCCGGGATACGCCCCTTACACACGAACAGATATAATAATGTACCGATGCCGTTCATAAACAGCGCCGTCGCCGGATCTACTTTCAGTAAATACGGTACAAGCACGGTAGAGCCAAACATGGCAAATAAATGTTGGAAGCTGAGGGGCAACATTTTCCCCCAGGACGGGCGTTCTTGAATATCAATGTAATCGTTCATCGTTTTTCCTCACACAACAACAGGAATAGGATTGATTTTAAAAGTAAGCGACAGATTAAATCATACCACTCAGTCTATACACAAAATGTTATATAACACTATATATTAACGACCATCAGGACGCTTGCGGGTCCGAACAGGTCTCTTACGACTTTCGGTCGGTTTAAAAGGTCCCGGGAACGCTGTTTCCCCAGAATTTTTCACCGGTCTCGGTCTGAAACGGCTCTGCGTTTCCTCCCGCAATGACGGTAATGGATCCGGTGTGCCGACCTGTTTCACGCCTTCTACATTACGGCGTCCGATGCTGGCTAAAATCCCGACAGCCATAAAATTCATCAATAAAGATGAACCGCCATAGCTGACAAATGGCAACGGTACCCCCGTAACAGGCATGATCCCACAGACCATGGCAATATTAAAAAATGCCTGACCACTGATGAGCAATGTAATCCCCATCGCTAACCACTTGCCGAATGTATCGCGCGATTTATTAGCAATGCGGAATCCAAAATATGTGAAAACGGCTACCAGCAAAACTACAAATACGGCACCGGCAAAGCCCATCTCTTGAGCCCACACGGCAAACGCAAAGTCCGTATGCGCTTCGGGCAGATAAAAATACTTAGACGTACCTTGCATAAAGCCTTCACCGAAAAGACCTCCGGAACCGACCGCCAACAAACCTTGTACCGTCTGATAGCCCATATCCTGAGCATAAGGCCATGGATCAAACCAGGATTGTATACGCTCCCAACGGTACGGCGAAGATCGAGCCAATAAAAACCCCAGGAAAGCCGCTACTACAAAAGCGCCGCCAAAGAACTTCCCGTCAAATCCGGCTAAGTAGATCAAGATAAAAGAAAATCCCAGAATGAGTACCATTGTACCCATATCAGGTTGAAGAATCGTCAACAAGCCAAAAATAATCGGCCATCCCAATGTCGGCAGCATATAACGCAATCGCTCGACTAAATAGCCGCCTACATCAGGAAGAGGAGATTTAAATCTGGGGCGCTTCCACTTCATCGTGCTCAATTTCGCTGAGGTCCATATAATGGCCGCCAGTTTAGCAAACTCCGACGGCTGAATGGATATAGGCCCTAAGACGATCCAACGTCGAGCACCATTGATAACGGTCCCCATCGCAAAAACAATGATCAGACTGATAGCCGTAATCACCATGATTCGTTGCAAAATATGTTGTTTCTGCAATCGTCTATAATCATAACGATACAAAAGAATGCCCATTATTATAGATAAAATCAGATATGCAAGGTGTCTTGGAAAATAGCCTAGAAGCCCCGTATTATCGGAAATAGAACTGATATAGGTGGCACTAAAAATATTAATACTACCTATAATCGTAATGATCAATATAGGCAGTAACATGCCTTGCAGGTCGTTTTTGAAAAGCGACCCCCACCGGCTGATGCCTTTATTTGGAGACTCCATATTAAACCTCCTTTATGACTTTCGGTTTAATCGCTTCCAAGCGGAAAATCGGCTGCCCTTTTGCACTGAATTTCTCTTCATATTCAGTTTTTACATTCGGTAAGTCGGTACTATGCAAATCATAGGTCACATTTTTAAGCTCCCAGCCGCAGGCCTTGAATTCCTCAAGGGAAAACATAAACAAGCCTTCATTATCCGTCTTAAAATGCACTTCTCCGCCATCTTTTAATAGACGCGCATATCGATCCAGGAACGTATGATATGTGAGTCGACGTTTTGCGTGTTTCGCCTTAGGCCATGGATCGCAGAAGTTAATATAAAATCTGTCCACCTCGCCCGGTGCTACAATATCTTCAATACCGGCAATATCAAACAAAGATACCTTCGCATTATCCCGCTTAGCTTCAAAAATTTTTCGTGCCGCGTAATAAATAACGCCGATCTGTACCTCAAAACCCACAAAATTCGCATCCGGATAAGCCTCTGACATGCCTGCGATAAAGCGACCTTTTCCCGTTCCAAGCTCCATATACAGAGGACGTTCAGGATGTGAAAAAAGGTTTCGCCACTTTCCTTTATGGTCCGCCTGTCCGGACAAAATAATATGAGAATCATATTCGTGGATAGCCTCATCAATCCACGGTTTTCTTCGAAGGCGCATGTTATCTCCTTACGTTTATTTACATCGTTTATATCTATTTAAGTAGGTCATATACCTATCTTTTTAATTATAGAAAAGGGGGCTATAAACGTCAATCCTATTCTAAGCACAAAAAAACCTGCTTCCGTAGAAGCAGGTCCGATGCTAATTAAAAATCATGCTTTCAAGATTTTCTATTTGATACTTGCTAAGCCCTAATTCAGATAGACTCTTCTCAGCAGTGGTAAATAAATTATTTTTACCAACGCGGGTTCCCAATGCTGCAGCCGCTACCAATTCACGATCTAATTTACCTAAACGGGAGCGATTGCGGTTCTGAGGTTTCGGTTTTTTCATGCGGAACGTATTATACTGTACTGCATCCTTATCCTCATCATTTTTAGTTTTTTCCAGTGTCCCCGCTACAGTGGTGCCATTCCCCAAAAGGGCACCCAACCCTGCACGCTTCGGCACCAGCTTTTCATAATCATCCCCAAATTCAGGGCGTTCTTCTCGCAATTCCGCAAAAGTGGCAAGAGCCGTATTCATCTGCTTCAACCCCGCAGCGGAATACAATTGACGAATTGCAATGCTAACCTCTTGAGGTGTCAACGTACCGCTTTCTATAGCAGATGTAATAGTTTGTTTCAAAGAAGCTTGATCCCCATTTGCCGTATACCGACCAATCGACACCAAATCCTTTTGTCTTGCATTAAGCTCTTTCGGTGTATATGTATTTATTTCTGAGATAGGCGGTGCCTGCTTTGATACCTGCTCACCCGCCCCATTAGCCTCGGACATATAGCCACCGGCAACGATAGCCAAGGCTAATGTTAAGGTTAATACTCGTTTCAACGTCCTGCAATCTCCCTTACCATTAATGTTATATAGATTTATCAAGCAATAATACTGTAGTTACATACATTAATAACAATTATTCTTACTATAATACATACTGTAGGTATTATTATATAATACTTCATCTAATTTTTATAGTCCTAGTTCCAAAAAAACTATAAATTTTTAACAATTATAACAAAATTATAAATTTGATAACAATCGAGAACTATCATCAAATCAATCATTATGCGGATTTACAGCATTTTAAAAATCATTCCCAATTATTAACATGTAAAAATTCATACAATTATAATTTATTAAGTATGGTTTTTGATGAATATACGTATATTATTATCATTAATAGACCATCAGATTAAGGAGATTGAAACGGAGAACCACCTAAAAAATATAGAGCGGTATAACAAAGAGGAGCTATCCAACGGATAACTCCTCTTTTTACAGTACATAATAATTATAGACCCGCTTAAATTAACAGCCCCGAATAAACAATTGACTTTATTTATTAGGACTTTCAAAGATAGTTCTATATTCCCCACCAACTATAGCAACGATTTGTTCAATCTCCTCTGTTGGATCTTCTGTGAAAGTAAAGCTTTCACCAGCTTCAAAGGATACACTTGTACCACAGGAGGAACTTAAATCGCGTGGTACAGGACGTAGTTCTATATCAGTTACCCCTTCAGGGGCCTCACGTTTAAATCGAATCGCACCGAAGTGAGAATAAAACGTAGCAATATATTTCATAGATACTCAATTCTAGATAATTTAACAAATGAAATGATAGATTACAGATATCAACTATACATTAATCATATCACATATAGTCCACGTTGCCATAATCTAAGCATTAGCGCGTTTTGTATTAAGTATAGCAATAACAAGTGCTACTATAAAGCCAACACCTACAGCAATCTGACCATTCAATGTAGGACCTGCACCAGAGGCTGCCAACCCAAAATTATGAGCAAAAGCCGCCCCTGCCGCAAGACCGATTACAGTAACGGCAGAATCGGAATTACCTTCACCGGTCATGATAAGTTGACGTAGCGGGCAACCGCCGAGCAATACGCTGCAAAAACCGGCAAGAGCCATGCCTAAAAAGTTCCACAGGCCATCCGTATGCGCAATCGGTTGATTTTCAAAGCCGAGATGAAAGTTGCCGAAGCTGATATTCACAGCAAATACACCGATGAGAACCGCAATATAGCCGAAAATCAGAACGGATTTTTTGAATAAGAACAAATCACGGAAACCGCCAACGGTGCAAAGCCGGCTTAATTGAGCAAGGCCGCCTACAACCAGACCTGCGACCAGAGAAATAAGCCAAGGTGCATGCATTGAACCGGGACCTTTTTGACTAAAGAGGATAAATGCCGGTGCAATTATGACAAGAGCCAGCAAAGCCACTTGAATGGCAGGCATCATGGCTGATTCAAGTTTACTCAACGCATAGGTGCGTTGCAATGAATAGCCGCGCTTTAAGAAAATCGTTCCGATACCGACACCTCCGGCAAAGCCGAGAATACCGAAAATAGCATTTAAATCGCCCCCGCCTAGGCGCAAAATCATGCGAAGCGGACACCCGAGGAACATTAAGGAACCAATCATGACAAAAAAGCCGAGAATAAATCGAATGATAGGCGACGAACCGCCCTTGCTCTGATGTTCTCCTCGAATAATGGATAATACATAAGCTCCTAATATAAGCCCGATGACTTCAGGGCGAATATACTGAACCGGTGCAGCCCTGTGCAGGCCAAGACTACCAACGGTATCACGAATAAAGCAGGCGATACAAAACCCCATATTAGCAGGATTTCCTGCAAGTACAAGAAAACCTGCAATGGCCCCGATAATAAGGCCTGAAATAATCAACGTCCGTTTCTCATGAAACCCATTCATAATAAACTCCTTTCCACTTGCCTATACAACAAAATCAAACTATATGAATCCACCCGAATAAAAATATACACCCATGATATAATAACCATAGATATACATTATCATTCATGGAGATTGCCTATGGACTATATTTATCTGGATAATGCCTGTACGACATTTCCGAAAGCACCAACCGTAGCGAATGCTATGGCAAACTATATCACAAACCGGGGTATCAATATCAACAGAGGCTCCTACACTCTCGCTTATGATGTAGAGGATATCATCTATACGGCACGTGAACGTCTACATCGTCTATTCAACGGCTATGACCCGTCCCATGTTATCTTTACACAGAATGTTACGATGAGCCTTAACATGGTCATTAAGGGACTGCTCAAACCGGGTGACCATGTACTCGTCAGCTCGATGGAGCATAATGCCGTTATGAGGCCGCTGACCCAAATGCTTGCAGATGGCATCACATTTGATGTCATTCCTTGCGATACAACAGGATCTATCGACCTTCCTGCAGTACAAAATCTCATTCAACCCAACACGGTAGCGGTCATCATCAATCACGCCTCTAATGTATGCGGCACCGTACAGCCTGTTGCGGAAATCGGCGATATATGCAAACGCCATAATTTACATTTCGTCGTCGATAGTGCTCAAACAGCGGGCACACTGCCTATCGATGTGAAAGCATCACACATTGACGCGCTCTGCTTTACAGGGCATAAAGGATTACTCGGTCCGCAAGGTATCGGCGGCATTGTACTGACAAAAGATATGGCAAATCGTCTCACCCCACTTATAGAGGGCGGTACCGGCAGTTTCTCACACTTGGAAACCATGCCGACCACGATGCCTGACGCCTTTGAAGCGGGCACGTTGAACCTGCCCGGCATTATCGGCCTCAATGAAGGACTTAGCTTTATAGAGTCTCAGGGAATAGAATCAATCCACAACCACGAAACGGCTTTAACCAAAACATTGCTCGAAGGATTACAAGCGATAAAGGGTATTCATATCATCGGTAAACAGGATACACGGGATAGGACAGCCGTCGTATCAATTACCGTAGACAATATGGACCCGGCCGCAATAGCCTACGAACTTGAATCAACTCATCACATCATGACTCGCGTGGGTCTCCATTGTGCACCTCGAGCGCACAAAACACTGGGAACCTATCCGGAAGGAACCGTGCGTTTCTCTTTCGGCTATGCCAATACCCGAGAAGATGTAGCAAAAGCGCTGTCCGCACTACGCATAATTACGAATACTTAAATACTCTAAAGGTTATATATTGTATATAACCTTTTTTTCGTCCAAAACATTTCATTTATAGTGAGTACGTCTTGCCCGAGAATATATGATTTGCCCTATGCCTCGCATAATCGTCCGATTGCATCGGCACGACACCGCTTGCAATGTGTCATCTGAGGTACATACCGTCCGATGAATCGGCGTATATTGTCAATTTCATCCATCGTCGGACTCCGATGATTCGCAAAAGCCGTATCATGTACGGGAATCATGGCGATACAATTCATCAATTCTACGCCCCACGCTTCCGCCTGTTTAGCAATAGCCGGTACATGATCCATATTGACTTCAGGTACAACCACCGTATTAATTTTGACGATAATATTCCGTTCCTTTAATTTTCTGATACTTTCAGCCTGACGTTCCAGTAAAATACGACCACCCTCGATGCCTCTATAAACCGTATCATCATAGCGCACCATGGAATACATATGACTCGCCACAACCGGGTCGATAGCATTTACCGTAATCGTCACATGAGTAATACCTAAATCATGGATTTCATCGATATAATCTGGCATCGCAAGACCATTACTGGATAAGCACAACATCACATGGGGGATTTCACGTTTCACGAGGCGAAATGTTTCAAGGGTCTTATCCGCATCACACATAGGATCGCCGGGTCCCGCGATACCGACAACGGAAATATCTCGACGTGCATCAAATACCTTCCGCACAAAAGACACGGCCTCTTGAGGCGTATATATATGTTGTGTCACGCCCGGACGATTTTCATTGGCACAATCGTACATGCGATTACAATAATTGCATTGAATGTTACAATTCGGTGCTACCGGCAAATGCAATCGTCCCCAGTTAGCCGCGGCATCCTTGTTGTAACACGGATGATTTTGCAGGAAACTTTGTCCTTGAATCTCTTTCATACTTAACCTTTCCGTCCGAACTTAATGGCATTCTTATGACATACATGTAAACACTCGCCACAGTTGGTACAGTTCATTTCGTCAGGGCGAGTTCCCATTTCACAGACGCGCAGGCACGCATCACAGTTATCACAAGCATCGGTTTTATAGACTCTGAAAATAGAAATCTTACGAATCAATTCCATGATGCCCCCTACAGGACATACAAATCTGCACCATACGTTAGCAATAATAAGGGATGCGGCGATAATAGATACTACGGTAATAGTACGGGCAGCCCAATACCATTCTGAGAACTGCATAGATAAAATGACGGCATTAAAATATTCATCACTCGTCCGTATCGGTATCATAATGCGGGGATTGCCGTATTTGAAATATACGATAGCACCTAATACGACCATAGTCACCATACCCAGCTGGAATAAGCGCATGTAGGACTTTCGATTTTTCCATCTGCTTATTGAAAGTTTCCCCAGCATCTGATTGACCCATCCACTTGGACAGAACCAGCTGCAAAAGACACGGCCAAAGAGGACCGCCATAATCGGAATGATAATCCACCATGCATAGAAATACGTGGTAATTCGCCCCCAGCAGGTAATCATGGAGCAGCTTTCACAGTTGACGAAGGGCACGATATAAGGACAGCGGAACACCCCGTAATACACCCATTTGCCCATAATAAAGAGAAATATAAACTGCACGATACGGCGCCATATGGATAGTTTTTTTGCTGATTTGGATACACAGACATTTTCGGATTGAGCGGTACAGCTTGTGGGCGCATGACATTGATTACACATCTTTTACACCGAACCTTTCTATCAAATCGAGACCTCTCGCACTATGAACGGATGTAAACCCGTTGTTTTCAAGAATTTGTTGCCCTTCTCGGGAACGTGTAAACTCAATATAATCCGATGCTAATGCACGATCCTGCACATATTTCATCGTATTGATGGTAAAAGTCAACGGTGCCGGCGGCACAAATTGTGGTGGTATCGGAAAATATTCGATGCGATCCTTAAAGCGGTCATGTGTAGTAAGCCGTTTTTCAATAATGGATACGTCCCCTTTCCCCTCTACAAGATCGCACATCATAGAGATAACACAGGCATTTTCAGATACCATATTTTTCATAATGCCCTCTGTTAAGCCGGATAATTTCATAATCCCCTTTACGGAAGCACTGCCGGGCGGTGATGCCCCCAGTGGCAACATGACCCGGACACCCGGCTCAGCCATATCCTGCAAATCTCTTATTCCCGCAGGATTTCCTTTCGGTGTTACGATAACATAGTCTGTAAAACATAGCGGTGCAAAGGCGATACTTACCCCCTTCTTGCGCATATTTTTCGCTAATTCCAAACCGCGAGCGCCAAAAATCTCGGTGCGACTCTTTCCGGCCATCAGGGATTTACCGATTGCCCCTGCAAAAGCACCTGTGTACTGAATATTATGTCCGGTGTGCATCGTATAGACTTGATTCAAATCTAAAAAAGCCTCCGACAGTCCTCCACAGGTCCACACTTGAAGTGAATCAGTCTGTGTCGGTTTATACGCACCGCGTATAAACGAGGGTACTGCGGAAGCTGCGGCTAAAGCTAAAGCGCCACCAATAAATTGGCGCCGGGATATATCTTTTTTCAAAAATCCCACATACTCACCACCTTTTCACTGAACTTTACAGCATTCTATATATTTGTATTATAATATGAATTTAATGCATAATTCTAATATTCTATGCATTTTAGGTTAAATCTCTTTATATAGATTAATCATATTAAACACTATAATTCACCTAATTCTATAAAAATACTCTCTATATATTTACATCGACTTTTTTGAATATTTATTACATTCATATATCATGCATCTTTCAGCGAACAAAAAAATGGTATCTATACTATGCATTACAGTTATAGCAATAGCCTATCCGGCAGTTTATTATTTCTAAATAATTTTACATTTATATTTACGTATTTGATGTAACTGATGATTACTTATACCTATTAAGCATAAAAAAAGCGGTACAACCGATTGGTTGTACCGCCTTGATTCATCAATTATTCAGCAGTGAATGGCAATAAAGCGATTGCACGTGCACGTTTGATAGATGTAGTCAATTTACGTTGATGTTTTGCGCAAGTACCGGAAATACGACGAGGTAAGATTTTACCGCGTTCAGTCGTAAAACGACGAAGTTTAGCAACATCTTTATAGTCGATTTGATCGATATGGTCTGCACAGAAAACGCATACTTTTCTTCTTGGCTTTCTGCCTCTATCTCTTCTCATTGCGAATCCTCCTTTTCGAATTAGTAGGAGTCCCTGACACTAGAACGGGATGTTTTCGTCATCGCCGCCTGTACTGAAACTATCAAAATTGGACCCACCATCGAAAGAATTAGTATTCATATCAAGGGATTGGCCCACAAAGTTCGCTACCACTTCGGTAACGTACCGCTTTTGACCATCCTGAGTCTCGTAAGAACGAGTCTGCAAGCGACCTTCTACAAAGCAACGATTGCCTTTACGAAGATTACCTGCCGCTTCACCAAGTTTACCCCACGCAACGCAGTTGATGAAAGCAGTCTGTTCTTTCGTCTCATTCGTTGTGGAATCAATATAGGTATTCGTTGCAGCCACTGTGAAAGTTGCCACCGCACGACCTGTTTTGGTATAACGTACTTCAGGGTCACGAGCTAAATTACCTAGAATTTGTACAGAGTTCATGTTTTCCTCCAGGCTTTAATTATGCATCGTGTTTTACAATTAAATGTCTTAGGACTTCATCGTTGATTTTTATTACACGATCGATTTCTTTGATTTCAGCAGGATCTGCTTCAAAGTTAATCAATACATAAAAACCGTCAGTGAATTTTTTCACCGCGTAAGCAAGACGTTTCTTGCCCCAACGATCTACCTTTTCTACTGTGCCGCCTACACGAGCAATTAAAGCTTCTACTTTTTCAATAACAGCGTTAGTTGCCTCTTCTTCAGCTGGTTTCACAATAAACATGACTTCGTATTTGTTCATACAAAATCACCTCCTCTTTCGGACTAATGCCCCTATCGACACATAGGGGTAGGAAGTGCTTACCATCAATAAGCCTTACTATTATAACCTAAATATATGATGAAAGCAAGGACATATTTGGAACTGCATCTCCCAAAAATGTATCCAATTCTTGGAGGCAGTTCATTTATAGCCCCTGCTTTCATAAAAATTATATTCTATTGTATCGTTCATCCGCCGGATAAGCAATAATCGCACAGATAATAACAAAAACCGTAATAACCCCCATCATAGGATAGGCCGTATCATTTGGTAAGAAGGTAAGTATCAACGATGACACAATACCGCTGCCATATTGCATGGCACCTAATAGTGCCGCCCCAGATCCGGCCATTTTACCGGCACGGTCCAACGCCAACGCATTTGTAACCGCTGCAATAATCCCATTCATAGAGAAGAATAGAAAACAGCCGATAACGATTAACCATAGTGAATGGTAACCTAAGAACATCAAGCCCATAACAATGGATACACAAACAGCAGCAAATAATGTGGCATATTTCAATAGTCTATCAAGGCGTATAGCACTGACGATACGGCGATTAATGGCGCTCAACAACATAACACCGATAATATTAACAGAAAACAGATACCCGAAGTATTCAGTCGGGACTTTATATACATCAATATATACATATGGAGAGCCTGTTAAAAAGGCATAAATAGCAATATAAAATGAACTCACACAGAGTGTATATTTCATAAATCCCTTATTGCGTAATAAAATCCAATAATTTATATATGTATGGCTGATAGAGCGTTTACTACGCTTCTCCTGCGGATGTGTTTCAGGTAATACAGCCACCGCCACGAGCATAACTATACCGATTCCGACCAATAGCCAGAATATGGCATGCCAGGTATACCACAGGAGCAAATGTCCCGCCAGCATCGGTCCCACAATAGGCGCAATCGCCATGACAATGGCAAGGGTCGACAACATCTTAGCCGCCTCGGTCCGACCGTAAAGGTCTCGAATCATGGCGCGAGACAACATAGGCCCTACACAGGCACCAAACGCCTGAAATACTCGCCAAGCCAGTAATTCCATCATAGATGAACTCAATGCACATCCTACAGAACCGATAATGAATAAAACAATCCCAATTATAAGCGGCTTCTTGCGACCAATTTTATCGCTAACGGCGCCCCAGAAAAGCTGTGCCAACGCAAAACCTATTAAGAAGCCGGTCAACGTAAGCTCCGCATCACCATTGAGATCTCGCCCCATTGCAGGCATAGCCGGCAAATAAATATCCGTTGATAATGATGTAAACGCCATTAAGGCACTCAATATAGAAATAAAAAGCCATCCTTTATCGCTAATCGTCAGCATAAAGTCACCACTTTCATATGTACACAAAACCACAATTTAATAACTATACATCCTCATTATACCAAAGCAGACAATATAAAAGCGAAGAATATAATAAAAGCGTAGCAAAAGCCACGCAAGATTCTATAGAAAACT
The DNA here is from genome assembly GCF_000517785.1 of Veillonella sp. AS16. Taxonomy (NCBI): domain Bacteria; kingdom Bacillati; phylum Bacillota; class Negativicutes; order Veillonellales; family Veillonellaceae; genus Veillonella; species Veillonella sp. AS16. Next base: position 127,140 of record NZ_AZYX01000022.1, read on the forward strand.
ATTGCACCATTATTCTATATAATTTACTATATAAACTATAAATGATATAAAATCCCAATCACAGAAAAGGAGTCCTCATGGCCAATATTAATGAAAACTATTTAAACCTACAAGGTTCTTATTTATTTGCCGATATCGCTAAAAAGGTAAGTGACTACCAAGCGACTCATCCTGATGCGGATATTATCCGTCTCGGCATCGGCGATGTCACATTGCCGCTCGTACCGGCAGTAATCGACGCAATGAGTAAAGCCGTTCAGGAAATGGGAAAGGCTGAAACATTTCGCGGCTATGGTCCCGAACAAGGCTATGATTTCCTTCGTCAAACAATCATCGACGGCGATTATAAACCATTAGGTATCAAAATCGCTCCGGATGAAGTTTTCGTATCCGACGGTGCTAAATCCGATGTCGGTAATATCCAGGAATTATTCAGCGAAGATAATATCATCGCCATCACCGATCCGGTATATCCGGTTTATCTTGATTCCAACGTTATGGGCGGCCGCACCGGCGAAGCGGTGGACGGTATTTTCCAAAAGGTTGTATACTTGCCGACCTCCGCTGAAAATAATTTCTCTCCTGAATTTCCAACAGAACACGTAGACATCGTATATCTCTGCTCCCCTAATAACCCAACGGGCACGGTGTTAAGTCGTACGCGTTTAGCCGAATGGATCAATTGGTGTAAAGAAAGCGACGTGATCCTGATGTTCGACTCCGCCTATGAAGCTTTCATCAGTACGGACGACACAGTTCACTCCATCTATGAAATCAACGGTGCTCGTGAGGTAGCTATCGAGTTCCGCTCCTTCTCAAAAACGGCCGGCTTCACCGGTACACGTTGTGCCTATGCAGTAGTACCTAAGGAAGTAACCGCGAAAACTAAATCCGGTGAACGTCAAGCGCTCAATCCTATGTGGAACCGTCGTCAATGTACGAAATTCAACGGGGTTCCTTACATCATCCAGCGTGGCGCCGAAGCGGTATACACGAAAGAAGGTCATGAACAGACACGCGCAAACATTGCATACTACAAAGAAAACGCCCGCATCATCAAGGAGGGCCTCGAATCTATCGGCCTCACTGTATACGGCGGTGTTGATGCGCCATATATTTGGCTTAAAGCGCCTGAAAATATGACCAGCTGGGAATTATTCGATATCTTGCTCGAAAAGGTTCAAATCGTGTCCACACCGGGCTCCGGCTTCGGACCTCATGGCGAAGGCTACCTTCGTTTAACCGCCTTCGGCAGTCGTGAAAATACAATTCGCGCCGTTGAAAGAATCAAAACTTTACAGTTCTGATAATCATTGAGCATTCTGATTAACTTTCAAAATGCACAAAACAAATATATCCATAAAAATACCGGGTACATCACCATTTATTCGAATGAGATGTACCCGGTATTTTCATATCATTTAGGCCTTTAGTATTTACTTGATGATGCCGATATTTAGTTTACGACACTTACCTTTAATTAATGACGATTACTTTTAATTAAAAGTATCCTCATAACCCAATTAAAAACTATGCCGTATCCCTGCATCCACGCGATAGGAATTATCTACCTCGGCACCAAAGTTTTTGGTGAAAGTTCCGTATAGATATGTATTAGGACGTACGCTCCAGGAACCTCCGAGTTCAAGGTCAAGCCATGTATCCTTTAAATTTACTTCGCTAGTTGTTGCTTCTCCGGCCGTACTGTATGTAGCATTCATTTTACCGGAAAATTCATGGGCTAGAGCAGCCTTAAGGAAAATATTACTATTCTTATTTTCCTTGCCGATGCCTACACCGACACGGCCGATAACGGAATTAACCGCATCAGAATCAATATGTACGGTACTGCCCGTGTTAGTTCGAGCATCAAGACTTTTACCGGATAAACGGCTGAACGTCAACTCCGCATTAGGATCAATATAGAAACCATTGTCCCTCTTAATCCGTTTACCATATTCAATACTCAAGGACGCCCCTGTATTATGGTAATCACCGCTTAATGTAGTGCCTAAGCTATTTCGAACAGTGAAGTCATTTTTCAAACGATTTACCTTGCCAATCACATCTACATAACGGCCATCGGTAAACTGTTTTGCACCATATAGAGCTAGTCCCGCCGTTTTACCTGAGCCGGAGCCTTGCGCATAGTCACTATTGCTCGTGCCATACAATAAAGCGCCACCAACTGTCCAGTCACCATGAAGCGTATCATAGCCCACCTGTGCCATGTTGTATGTTTGATTTACATAGGCATCGTCTGTCATTTTAGACTTACCGCCAATATATTTGCCCCAAACGCCATGTGCGGCCGGATTGATGCGCACATCCCCGAGACGACGTTGTAAATCATTCGTATCCGCCCTCATCTGCATAACAGAAGAAACTAACGCACTCTTAGCCCCCGAAACTAATTCACTTTCACGAGTCGTCATCGATGTATTGTCAGATACATACGCTCTGCCGTTTACATCATAGCCTTCGGTTCCAAGATTAGCGATCACCGTCGGACTGATAACGCCTTCATCAACCTGAACTTTAGTAGCCAGATTGCGTTCCCCTTTAGTATATCCGGCATATACCAGTTTGTTGGCCAGACGATTCAATACATCTCTGGAATTCGCCGATTTGAAATCACCGGATTCATTCAGAGCGCCCAAGGAACTATGCATGGTAAGAGACGAACCTGTATCGGCATGATTGACAATGATGTCGCCTTTCCCGTTTTTCACGGCCGGAGCGCCCTTCAAATAATCCGCCATAGCATGGCCTTTGTAATTATTGATCGTTATAGGTCTTTCATCCACCGGCTGAATAATACCGCGACTCGCCTCATCCGCACCGCCTATAAAGTGCTCCACTTTACTGCCTGTATACAAATAATTTGCCGTATCGGGACGACCTTGTGTCGGATATACACGTTCCGCCCCTAACCATTCATTGCGCCACGTAGCACCATTCTGCAGATATAATCTTAAACCGCCATGATATGGATTGTTATTACTTTCATCAAATTCATTAAGTACACCGCCAACTAATTTAGAATCAGGCGTTGTTAAGCCCAAAGAAATTTCGGAGCCATGATTATGAGGATTCACTTCAATGCCGTAATTCTTATTAATAAACCCTACATTACCGTACATCTTCACATCATTTTTCCCCGGATGCAAACCATCCATACCGGTATTCACGTAGACAAAGCCTTCCTCGGAAAGTGCGGAATATGTATCCGAAGTATCCAGCGGATGTGTTTTAACATCTGCACCGCCGAGAACGCGGATATATCCATCCTTATTTGCCTGTAAACCGACACCGACCACATCTATATCGGCATTTTCTTTTACGGTAACGCGAGTATCGTCATTATTGCCGTCACTGGTCAGACCGCCATAGCCGGCATAGATACCGCTCATATAATAATGCGCTAAATCAGGTCTTCGCTGAGCTCCGCTTTCAGCCGGAGCAGGATTTTTAACCTTTATCGTTACATTTTTATCCAATGCCACCTGCGTTCCATCAAGCGCATAAATAGCCGTTACATTGTTATGGTATTTTGTACCATTCACGCCCATCCCCGATACATCTACAGTCACATCATCCGTATAGTGCCGCGTCTCTCCCCACAAATTAAGTCCGATGGATTTACCGTCCGTATGACTCGTAATCGTCGTAGCCGATACCATAACATCTGCGCTGGCGCCCGTAATAAGCAATGCCGCTATAACGGCAATATATGCAGTCCTTTTCATGTGCTGACCTCCTCAAACGTACACACAATAAATATCTACTTTTATTCTATCCGTCCAGAGGGTATATGTGTCAATTCTTGGACATATGATGTTTTCTTTTTAATCCATAACCAGGCGCTATGTATCGATATAGTTGTGCAAAATATAATTAGGCGATTATACCTTTAAATGTCCTTTAATAATATTCTATAGAATATTATTAAAAGCACTCATTCTATGCTATAATATTCAATGGAATTTACTTTAATTATATATAGGAGGCTAATATGAATATTCGTATCGGCATCGTCGGCTACGGCAATTTGGGCCGTGGCGTAGAAGCATCTGTTAAATTACAACCGGACATGGAACTTGTTGGCGTATTCTCTCGCCGAAAGGGTCTTAAAACTGTTTCCGGTGTTCCGACCTATACAATGGAAGATCTACCTAACTTCAAAGGAAAAATCGATGTTATGGTTCTTTGCGGCGGCAGTGCAACGGACCTTATCGAGCAGACACCGATGGTATCCAAATACTTCAACTGTATCGATTCTTTCGATACCCACGCACGTATTCCTGAACACTTCGCCAATGTAGACAAGGTGGCTAAAGAGGCTAAAACAGCTACATTGATTTCCTGCGGATGGGATCCGGGTATGTTCTCCTTGCAACGTGTATATGCTGAAAGCATCTTGCCGAAAGGCAAATCCTACACATTCTGGGGCCGCGGCGTATCGCAAGGACACTCCGATGCAATTCGCCGTATCGAAGGCGTCGTTGATGCTCGTCAATACACATGCCCTAAAGAGGAATATCTAGAAGCGATCCGCAACGGTGAAACACCTGAGGTTGACGCATACAAGGGTCACCTTCGCGACTGCTACGTAGTGGCTGCCCCTGATACGGACAAATCAAAAATTGAAAACGAAATCAAAACTATGGAAAACTATTTCGTAGGCTATGAAACCGTGGTTCACTTCATCTCTCAAGAGGAACTCGATCGTGACCATAAGGGAATTCCACATGGCGGTTTTGTTCTTCGCTCCGGTGAAAGCACAGACGGCACACGTCACGTTGTCGAGTACTCCTTAAAACTTGACTCCAACCCTGAATTCACAGGCTCCGTTCTCGTTGCCTACGCACGCGGTATCTATCGCCTCGCTAAACACGGCGGCACAGGTTGCTACACCGTATTCGATATTCCACCGGCTTGGATTTCCACACAATCTGCCGAAGAATTAAGAGCACATTCTCTATAATTAAAAAGGTCCTCATCGAGTTAAATAGATGAGGATCTTTTTTCATACATATTAAAAGAGACCACCCTAAGATGATCTCTTTTTTTGTCCTATAAACCTCTTTTTACGCTTACTTAATACCAACGTGTTAACGGCAACTCGTTCGTAATACCTTTTGTCATCAGAATTTGATGCAAGTCCATATTACCGATGTAGAAACCTGCCGCACATCCGCAAAGATACAGATCCCACATACGTACGAATTCACTGCCCCGTTTCGCTTCTACTTGCTCACGGACGCCTTGAAAATTGTTATACCAATGCATTAAAGTCTTATAATAGTGATACCGTAAACTTTCAACATCGATGACATTCATATCATAGTCATAAGCGAGACTGACCATTTCGCGAAGGGACGGCAAACATCCGCCCGGGAAGATATATTTACGAATCCAGGCACTTGTTTCCTTTTCAGAAGGATCACTGATGTAATGGAGCAGGAATAAACCGCCGTCTTTAAGCATGTCCGAAGCGTCCTCCATATACAGAGGAAAATTAGCACGTCCTACATGTTCAAGCATACCGATGCTGACAATGCGGTCAAAGGTACGCCCGGAAGCCGCTACGTCGCGATAATCTATAAGCTCAATCTCAACCTGTCCTTCAAGGGCATATTCTTTGATGCGTTCCTGCCCCTTTTTCCATTGTTCTTCGGACAGAGTACACCCATAGCCCTTAACACCGTATTTACGGGCCGCCTCAATGAGAAGAAATCCCCATCCGCAACCGATATCAAGCAAGGTCATTCCCTCTTTTAAGTACAATTTATCGAGAATATGATGAACCTTTTGATATTGCGCATCTTTGAGACTATCATCGTCATGCTTAAAATACGCACAGGAATAACTCATGGTTTCATCGAGCCATAATTTATAGAACTCATTGCCTAAATCATAATGGGAAGATACTTGTTGTTTTTGATCTTTCTTTTTAAGACCTGCATTAAAAAGCGAGCTAAGTACCTTCCGATTGATAGAGTCCTTTCCTACATGACCAAGGACTACACAAAGCGCTTTAAATAAATCCCCTTTAATTTCGATATCTTTACGCATATACGCTTCACCGAGGGCGAGTTCTGCGGATATTAACAAATCCTTCTTCGGAATATCGCGATTAACGATGACGGTAAACTCGGATTCTCCGTCACCGATCGTATATTCATTATCTCCAATTTTTACGGTGAAACAATGATCATTGAAACGTTCTAAATAATGTACTAAGAAACTATCAAATAGTTTGGAAAACATACTTAACTTCCTTTCCTATCAGCTTTCACTATATAGACCTTAAAAATATATACATTAACATGACCGGATAGATTCTATACCCTATCAACATATATGCTCATAAATTATATCTATATAGTTACGGCAAATAAAAATCTATATTAATCCTATATTAATATGAACTTATCAAATTTCTTGAAGTAACATATTTAACTCTATTTATATTATAGCACTTCTAAATAATCTATTCTAAATTTATAGAGCAACTCCATCGTATTAGTATGGTATAATATTTATTTGATAAGGTTTGTAACAAATCACTGCTATAAACTTTCACAATGAACGAAATCGACCACATATTCCATGTGGCATTATGTATTATGTATATCAAAGGTGGTACCATGAGCACAAATTTAGAAGTAGGTATTGTAGGTCTTCCAAATGTCGGTAAAAGTACATTATTCAACGCTATTACCAAGGCCGGTGCGGAAGCGGCTAATTATCCGTTTTGCACAATCGAGCCGAATGTAGGCGTTGTAGACGTTCCTGACGATCGTTTACAAGTCTTGGCGGACATGTTCGGATCCAAACGCATCCTGCCCGCAGCGATGCGCTTCGTAGATATTGCAGGACTCGTAGCGGGTGCATCTAAGGGCGAAGGTTTAGGCAACAAATTCCTCAGTCACATTCGTCAAGTGGATGCGATTGCCCAAGTAATCCGTTGTTTCGACGACCCTAACATCACACATGTATCCGGTTCTATCGATCCGATTCGCGATATTGAAATCATCAATACTGAGCTATGCCTGGCCGACCTCGAATCCGTAGAAAAACGGAAGCAACGTATCGAAAAAATTGCTAAATCCGGCGATAAAGACGCTCGTGCCGAACTACCGTTGTTGGAACGCATTATCGAAGGTCTCGGAGCGGCAACGCCGGTTCGTGCTCAAGGTCTCGACGAAGACGAAATGGACATGATTAAAGAATTGACTTTGCTCACGGCTAAGCCATCTCTCTATGTGGCCAATATATCCGAAGACGAAGTATCCGATTACTCCGCTAACGAGTACGTAAAACGCGTGGAGGAATACGCAAAAGCGGAAGGCTCAGGTATCGTAGTCGTATCCGCCCGTATCGAATCCGAAATCGCCGAATTATCCGATGAAGAAGCCGCCGCATTCTTAGAGGATCTCGGTCTTTCCGAATCCGGTTTGACAAAACTCATCAAGGCAAGCTATGCGCTCTTAGGCCTCATCAATTACTTCACGGCCGGCGAAATGGAGGCTCGTGCCTGGACCATCGTAAACGGCACAAAAGCTCCGCAGGCGGCCGGTAAAATCCATTCGGATATTGAAAAAGGCTTTATCCGTGCCGAAATTGTATCCTTTGATGACCTACAAGCTTGCGGCAGTCAGAACGCCGCTAAAGAAAAAGGACTTGTACGCCTGGAAGGTAAAGATTACGTCATGAAAGACGGCGATGTAACACATTTCCGTTTCAATGTATAAACAAATTTATAATGACAAAAACCAGTAAATCACAGGATTTACTGGTTTTTTATTGCTATATAATAGACCTATTAAATTATTTTTCGTCTTTGCCTAATGCATTTTTAATGCCATTAATAGCACCGTCTACAGCACCTTTAACATCATCTGCAGCTTTCTTAACATCATCAGCAATATCATTAGCAGCGTCTTTTACTTTTGCAACTGTATTTTCAACAGCACCTTCCGCCTGCATTTTTTTGTCACCGGTTAATTTACCTGCATTCTCTTTTAATGCACCTTTAGCTTGGTTAAGTTTTTCATCTAAAGCCATGATTATGACTCCTTTCATTTAAACATATAATTTATACATCCAGCCTAAAACGTTTTAGTTATTTATATGTTCAGCATTAAACGCTTAAGCTAGCTATATAAATTTATAAACATATCATTATATTTTATATTATATCATTCTACAATTAAAATTTAAATGAAAGTTACCGATTGAAGCATTAGCGATCAATCAAATCACTCTTACGATTTCATCCATCGTGCGACGCGTCTTATTACGGTGAGGTTCTTCATCACGATAGCCAAAGGCCGTCATTACGGCAATACCGAAGTGTTTTGTATCAAACAGACCGAGTTCATCACCCAAGAATGCAGTCATCTTATCCTGGTTAAATCCTTCTAACGGACAGGAATCGAGACCTTCATACGCAGCCATCGTCAACATGTTCGCCATTACGATATAAGCTTGTTTAGATGTCCAGTCAAATGCGGCACGTTCAGATTCAAAGGTTTTATAATCTTCCGTAGTAAACCCTGCATAGAAATCGCGATATGCCGCATCAATTTCGGCAGGTAACTGTTTAACTTCCTCTTGAATATGACGAATATAAGGAGAATCAAATTCCAAATCAACCCTCTTGCGTGCCAGGATTACCACGAAATGACTGGCTTCGAGGCCTGCCTGAATCCCCCAACCATAATTCTTCATTTTCTCCCTGATTTCAGGGTTTTGAATCACCAACAATTGGAACGGTTCAAAACCGAGGGATGTCGGCGCCAAGCGTGCGGCCTGCAAAATGGCATTCCAATCTTCATCAGATATTTTTTTAGACGGATCAAACTTCTTGCACGCATATCGATACGTCATGGCATATTCCAAATCCTTACGGTCAAATTTAGGCGCTTGTAGTTTTACTGTTTCTATTTCATATTTACTCATTTATATCTCCTTATATTAATACATAAAATAATCTGAAATCACTTTATCATATTCCGTTTATAGGTTCTTCCCCAGTCACACATAGCCATGATAATAGGCCGTAACGTTTCACCGAATTCAGTCATGCTATATTCCGTCTTAGGCGGCACTACGGGATAGATTTCCTTATGTATAATCTCATCCGATTTACACATACATATTTAAAAGCTTTCAAAAATAAACTATCTAAAATTATGACCAAACAGGATCATTCGCTCCTTTTCCTGATTAAACAGGCGGAAACCCAATTCATATAAACCATTTAAGTCGCCATCATTTAACAGTGTCATATACTCACCTCTATCATCTTTATTGATAATAATAGGCGCTAATTCCTGCTGTAAACAAGAATGCACAATAAGTGCTCTACCGGTCCGTCCATTACCATCGGCAAAAGGATGAATTCGTTCAAATTGTAAATGTTGTTCCATAATAGCTCGAATTTTATCTTCATCCGTAACCGCAATATCAAGTCGATACTGTAATGTATCGCTCCAATTTTTTAATACTTCCGGCACCTGGTATGGCTTTGTCGATTCAAAATCAGCACCAATCACCATATTTTGAACTACCTTAAATTGACCATTATCATCACGAATATGAGCCAATAATAATCTCTGTGTTTCTTTTATAGTTTCAATTGTTATCGGGGCTCGATAAGATTCCATTAAGAATGCTAAATATTCTCGATAATTGGATACCTCATAGAACTCGCGTAATTCCATTTTTCGAGGAATCATATTATCTTATCTAAGAGAATACTTTTTGTTTCTCCCTGTGTCAATGTATTACCCTCGATAGCCGTACTATGATGAGCCATACGGACAATCATATCATAAATAGATAATACTCGATACTCATCGTTAAAAGTCTAAGTCTGCTACACCTTATACGGCACCGCCAGTTCACCTTTTTCATACCAGAATAATCCGGATGTACTGATGCGATGCTCTTTTAATATAGTTTTTACATGATCCGCGATATCCGGTTCTATTTCAATGGATAGGCCGCACATATCATGCAACTCCGGCGGCGTCGCCATCAGTTGGTGAGGCACATTAAGTTCGGATAAAACCTTATCCGCCTTATCCCCAAAGTAATATGACGTAAATACGACGAGTAACTTTTTATTTTCCAATACCTCACCTCCCTATTACGCTATGATTCCGTTGCCCTCTAGTGCCATTTATTATAGCTTAACAATATTATCGCCCAAAATGGAGTCAGTAATAGCATACATATTAGTAATGCTACCTACGCCAAGCTGGTCTTTAATGCCGAAGTAATCGAGGCAGATACCGCATGCCGCAATTTCAACACCGGCGTCAGCCAGCTTTTTAATGTTCTCTAAATGAACGGAATCATTTGTCACCATCTTAACACTGCTATTGATAAAGCAGATTTTGGATGGTTTTACATCGGCCTCAACCATGCACACCCAGAATGTTTTCATCAAATTGCGGCCCAGTTCCTCGCTGCCTTCACCGAGATAATCCTTTGTCATAAGAATAACGCGATTCCCATAATTCATAGGTGTACAAACAGGCTGTCCATCACCAGTAACATTTTCGCCCGGTGTCATGGTGAGATAAAAATCCTTACCATCTTGACGAATGTCCACGCCATAACCGCGGGATTTCCCAAATTTTTCTACATTATCACGACTTACCTCATTGTCTACAACAGTCGTAATAATCGCATCGGGATTGGCATCGCTCACTTTTTTGGTTTCAATAACAGGTTTCGGGCACAAACTGCCACGCACGTCTACGGTCAATTCATTTTTCTTGCTCATCGTACACCTCTTATATCATTATATATTTTGTAAAAGTATCTACTATCTACAGATGATACTAAATTATAGATATAAATATACATAGTTAAACAATTATCGTATATTACCTATTTATTCGATTATGCCTATGCCGTTACGCGTACCGAAAGTCCACTGAAGCTTTCAACGGTTCCTACAATACAGGCACAGTCTACACCCTCCTCATGTAGTGCCTCAACTAAAGCTGTTCCCTCACGTTCAGGAACAGCGAATAGCAAACCGCCCGACGTTTGAGGATCAAACAGGATATCCATCCACACCGGATCAAGTTCCGCATCGACCTGCACATCGGTTATAGCCTTGCGGTTGCCATATGATGCAGCCGGTACAAGTCCCATTTGAGCAGCCTCCACAACATCGTCAAAAAGCGGAATATCAAATACCTTGATATGAATCGTCACATCAGAAGCACTCGCCATTTCAACGGAATGTCCCATGAGACTGAAGCCCGTCACATCAGTACAGGCATGAACCGTAAACGCGTGCGCCACATCCGCCGCCATGCGATTCAACGTACTCATGCTCGTTACAGCCTGTGCCGTTCCCGTCGGGAAAAGATCCCCTTTCAAAGCGTTATTCATGATGCCAGTTCCGATCCTTTTCGTTAAAACCAGTACATCTCCCGCTTGAGCACCTTTATTTTTCCAGATGTTATTAGGGTTTACTTGACCCGTTACGGACATGCCGAATATAGGCTCCTTATTCTCTATGCTGTGACCGCCCACAATAGCCGCTCCCGACTCGGCCACAATCGCCGCCGCCCCATTAAGCACATCCGTCAACACCCCCTGTTCCACCAAAGGCACCGGAAACCCCACGATATTCATCGCCGTCAACGGCGTGCCGCCCATAGCATATACATCACTTAAGGCATTAGCGGCCGCAATTTTTCCGAATAGAGTCGGATCATTGACAACGGGCGTAAAGAAATCCAATGTCTGCACCAATGCCAATGATTCGGATAATTTATAAATCCCCGCATCATCTGCGCCGGTCATATCCGCCAATACATGCTCATTTGTAACGGGCATTACCGCCTTAAGGACGCGATTTAAAATGTGAGGACCGATCTTACATGCACAGCCTCCGCTCGTTACATAATCAGTGAGTCGAACCATAGGACCACCTCCTATTCATTTCCCGGTAAACGCGAGACTATTCTTTTAACCGCTTTTTCAAACTTCGGACGCGGCATCAGCAGCTGATGTCCGCAACCGTTGCATACGATGAGAAAATCCGTGCCAATTCGCCTGATTTCCCATTGATTGCTACCGCAAGGATGTGACTTTTTCATCTGTACCACATCGCCCACATAATATCTCACAAACGCCATGATGTCTCCTTATACGATATATAGTATTTATATACTTATTATACCTAAAATCCAAATACATATATAGATGAAAGTATATAAAGCACGATTATCGAGCTCTAAATCATAGCATAAGTTATGAAGTTGAATACCAGTTATAAGAAACTCTAGAGTTATATCTAAACAATAATGATTTTTCATTTGGCTATCATTCTCAATATCATTTTCTCTATTCCATGTAGCTCCCTCACTTATCAACCTTTATTTTTCCGCGCAAACACTACATTGATAACTTTTATCATTTAGAAAATTTTCGAAATAAATTTTGTAAAAACACTTGCATTTCTCATTTAGTATGTTACAATATAGTCAACAATGATTATTCGTTAAGTATACGGATAGACCATTGTATATAAAACTGTTACATAAGCAAGTGCTAAACAGATGAGTTAAGTAAGTACTGATTACAGGAACAGGCAAGTGCCTCTTTCACTAAAGAATAGGTATTCTTAACTATGACGAAGTCGTCGATAAAACTTTCAGAATAAGTATTCTAGTTTATCTAAACTTAAGTAGTCATTTAATGCGAGGAATAAGTATTCCTACATGTATCGCTTTCACAACCAAGTGGTTATGAAAATAAAACGTTAAGTAACATTCTAAGAAAACTGTAAGTACAAAGGAGAAATGAACATGGCAGAATTAAAAGGTTCTAATACTGAAAAAAATCTTCAAGCTGCATTCGCAGGCGAATCTCAAGCATTCCAAAAATATACTTTCTACGCATCCGCTGCTCGTAAAGCTGGCATGAACGAAATCGCTGATTATTTCGAAGAAACAGCTCATAACGAATCCGCACATGCTAAATTGTGGTTCAAGGCGCTTCATGGTGGCGATGTATCTTCCGATATCGAAGCTAACCTTCGCGATGCTGCTGCAGGCGAAAACTATGAACACACTACAATGTATAAAGAATTCGCTGACGAAGCTGAAAAAGAAGGCTTTGCTAAAATCGCTTTCCAAATGCGCGAAGTTGGCAAAATCGAAGCTCGCCATGAACAACGTTACCTTGCATTAGCAGCTCAGGTTTCCGGGAATAAAGTATTCCACAACGATCAACCGGTAGCATGGATTTGCGCTAACTGCGGTTACATCCACGTTGGTGAAGAAGCTCCTAAAGTGTGCCCAGTTTGTGCACATCCACAAGCATTCTTCCACCGTTTTGTAGAATCCATCTAATCTGTAAGTACAGATCTTATAAAACTGCAAGTGCAGACAACCTCTATTCAGTATGCACTGACAACTTCCTTAAAATACGAAAGACGATGACTCCGGTCATCGTCTTTTTTTTTGCCTTTATCGCACTCTAATATTTAATTTACCTTTCTATTTATCTTTCAATATTTGTGTCAGCTGTTGTGCCGCCTCACAAGGATCATCCGCACCGGCTATAGCCGAAATAACCGCCACACCGCATGCACCGCCATGCAAAACTTTCTCCGCATTATCCAGTGTAACGCCTCCAATTCCTACAATCGGCAACGATAGACCTGCACGCTGCAATTCTCCAATCCGCTCAGGTCCACATGGGGCTTGCGCATCGGCTTTACTGCCCGTCGGATACACCGGACCGATTCCTGCATAATCAGCATAGCCGATATCTGTCTGCTTCAGTTCTTCCTGTGAGTGAATCGAAATGCCCACAACCTTATGTCCCATATGGTTGCGAACAGACTCCAGGTTCATGTCCTCCTGCCCCACATGAACACCGTCCGCACCGACAGCCACGGCAAGCTCCACATCGTCATCAACGATATAAAGCACATGATATGCGGCGCAAATATCTTTCAGTTTCTGTGACATTTCAAACTTATCGCTTCCGTTTAGAGTATTACTCCCTTTTTCCCGATACTGAAAGCAGGTCACGCCACCTCTACATGCGGCTTCAACGGTCTTCAGTAATACATCGTCCCTATAACCTACATCCTGCGTACCGCATATGAAATATACCTTCAACTGTTCAGGTATTACTACGGATCGCATCACATCGACATCATGCAGCGCCGTATCATCCATCGTATACAGTTCATTGATGAAAGCCGTGCCGAAACTGCCCGGTACCATACCGCATGATTCAGCGGCCCTTTCACCGGCAATATCGTAATAAGCCAGAACATACGCTAAAAATTCCGCCTGAGAGAGCCGATTTGAAACGGTCCGGGCAATGCTTAAAAAGGCCGCCAGTACAGCACCGAGTAAACAGCCTGTTCCCGTCACGGATGCCATCAGAGAATGTCCGTGAGGCACGCCGTAAACACGTGTACCGTCAGACACACAATCAATTTCTCCCGTGGCAACGACAGGACAATGAAGTAATCGAGATACATTATATGTTACAGAAGAAATATCTTCAACCTGTCCGCCATCGACACCTTGCCCGCTACCGGGCAGGGACTCATGTTTATCGTTACAAAGAGCTTCATAAACAGCTTTAATCTCACTTTGATTGCCCCGTAGCAAGGATATACCTTGAGTCCTCAATAAATCCAGCGCAACGGATAAACGATAAGCTCCGGCGTGGCAACCGACGGGATCCAGTACGACCGGTACACGATGCTGTTTCGCCAGACACAAAGCGGATTTATAGTATTCAAATGTATCCGGTGTTACCGTTCCGATATTGATGAGCATAGCCGATGCATGAACAATGAGGTTTTCCAAATCCTCCACACATTCACTCATCACCGGAGAAGCCCCTGCTGCCAATAACCCGTTAGCGGTAAACGCCTTAACCACATCATTAGTAATACAGATTACAAGGGGATTTTTCGTTCGTAATTCCTGTAATATATGGAATTCCGGCCATGTACGACCGCCCATATACGGATTTTCCTGATTTCTCATCACTCACCTCTATAGTTTTATTCATCGTTCATTGCTATTGTTTCATCGCCATATGATTAACGGGACCGCAACCATGCCCTAGCCCCGGATTATGCTTAATGGCAAGTGAAATATACTCCTTTGCGAAACCGATCGCATCCATCACATCACGCCCCTTAGCGAGTTCCGCCGTAATGACCGCCGAAAAGGTGCACCCAGTACCATGCGTATGAACCGTATCGTATTTGGAGCTCGTCCAGCAACGGGTCTCCCCCGTTTTTGTGAAAGCATAATCCGTCGCATCTCTTCCTATATGTCCGCCCTTGATAACGACAACCTGCGGTCCCATGTCTGATAATATGCGCTTTGCCGCCGTAGCGATGTCACTTTCACATGAAATAGACATATCCGCCAGAACCTCCGCCTCACTGCGATTCGGCGTTACCACACTGGCCAATGGGATAAGTTTCGTTTTCAGAAAATTTATTGCTTCATCGGATACAAGTCTGTCTCCGCTGGTGGCAATCATGACGGGATCCATTACATACGGAATAGATCGATTCAAATAGGGATACATTACATCCATCATCTCCGGTAAGGCGATCATCCCCGTCTTGACCGCTTCCGGCTCAATATCCGAATAAACGTCGTGCAGCTGTTGCTCAATACTTTCAAGAGACACATGTTCCACATGATGAACGCCTGTCGTATTTTGAGCGACTACAGAGGTGACAACGGCCATACCGTAAACCTGACGACTCTGAAAAGATTTTAAATCAGCCATAATGCCGGCCCCGCCGCTCGGGTCCGTACCGGCTATAGACAATGCAGTATGCAGCTTCATAATACCTCCTATACCTTCATTCATCCTCCACTCCGGGTGTTTTACAAATAACCGACAAAAAAAGACCATCCAAAATGGAATGGTCTCGTTATGCATTCTGTATCACTCCACTTTCCTACGCCGGTATTATCCGGATCAGGTCTAGGGTTTTGAATACTCAATCTCAGCAAAAGCACCCCTAGTGGCAATATATTTTTATACTCTATTTATAACATTATTATTCGTCATATGCAATAACATTTATGTTAAATTCAATGCATTTATGTTATATACAACAAAATAATTGTTGCCGTTCAATGCGACTCCTGCATGCCATATAAGACTATCCATTTTCCGGTATAACAATGTGTCCCCCTTCACAGGTCCAATGACGATCACCTACCGTTGCGGCTTCACTCTCGTCATGAGTCACCCATACACAAGGCACCTCCCACTCTCGGATAATGGATACCAAATCCTCGCGCACATGTTTACGCAGAGTCCAGTCGAGCGCCGATAACGGTTCATCCAGCAACAATATGGTCGGTTTCGAGTAAAGAGCACGTCCCAACGCGACTCGCTGCTGCTCACCGCCGGATAACTGCCCCGCCTTTGTATGGCGATACTTTTCAAGACCCAATCGCGCCAATAGGTTCTCACACATTTCAGGCGTTCCGCGTTTACTGTACTTGATATTGTTTTCCACCGACAAATGAGGAAATACGATATTCCCTTGCGGCATATACCCTACCTGACGATCCTGCGCCGGCACCCAAATTTTTCTGTCTCTATCCACCCAGGTGGTCGCATCATAACGAATGATGCCCGTCGTAGGCTTCACAAGACCTGCGACACACTTAATGAAAGTGCTTTTACCACTGCCGGACTGCCCCGTCAAAACCGTGATTCCATTCGATAAAACACCGTCAGCTTTCACAATAATAGAAGGTCTGACTACGGAAAAAGAAAAAGTTATCATAGTCCCCTCCCTAATTGTGATCGATTTGACGGAATAACGTTCCCTTTGTAAGGATATGAATACCGCTCAATAAAGCCAATGTAAGCACACAGATATAAATAACCAGTTCAAAGGCGTCCATATACTGTCCCGCCTCTACATAGGAGTAAATCGCAAGCGGCATAGTGCGTGTGAGCCCCGGAATATTGCCGGCAATCAAAATAGTGGCCCCGAACTCGCCCATGGCACGACAAAAAGCGAGAATACTGCCCGTCAAAATGCCTTTCCAGGCCAACGGAATCGATATGGTAAAGAAGATACGCAGCTCCGACGCCCCCAATGTACGCGCCACATCCTCCATATTATGATCCACGGACTGCAATGCGGAGCGCACCGTCTGATAAAACAGCGGAAAGGCGATGACAGAAGATGCCACAACGGCACCGGCCGCGGAAAAAACAACGCCCAAATCGTGGCTTTCAAGCCATGCCCCGAAAGCATAACCGGGCGTAAATATCATAAGTAGCGCAAAACCTACAACCACAGGAGGAAGCACAAGAGGCAACGTGAGAATCGCATCAATGACAGCAATGCCGTTCCAGCGACATTGATTCATCAAGAAACAGGTAATCAGTCCGCCGATGATAACAAACACGAGGGCAACACTTGCCACCCAGATAGACAACCATAAAGGACTCATAGTTGCCCCCTTTCTTAAAATACATAATTCATTACGTTCATTCTATCATAATAAAACGCTAGCCCTCAAAGCTAGCGTTTTAAGTTTATTTTTCGGTAGAGAAACCATATTTTTCCAGTACCTTTTTACCTTCGTCGCTCATCACATATTGATAGAAGTCTTTTGCCAATGCATTGTCATACTTCTTAATGATACCGATAGGATAGATAACCGGATCATGAGAATCCGCAGGTGTTACCGCCGCGATTTGCACCGCATCGCCTGCCGCGATGGCATCCGTTTTATAAATAAAACCTGCATCCCCTGCGCCCTGGCTGATGGAAGCCGTTACGGCTTTAACGTCTTTTGCGTATACCACATTCGGTTCAACTTGATCCCATACGCCCATCTTTGTTAAGACCTGTTTACCGTAGTTACCGGCCGGTACCGTTTCAGGATTACCCAACACGATACGCTTCACCGTCGTAATTTGATCCAAGCTGATTTGAGGTTGACCTTTCGGCACAACGAGAACCAATTCATTCGTAACAAACGGTTTCACATCAGTTACAAGGTCCTTTTCCTGTAACATTTTCATGTTCTTTTCGTCCGCAGAAATAAATAGACTTGCCGGTGCGCCCTGTTCGATTTGTTGACGCAATGTACCGGAGCCTGCAAAGTTAATAGCAATTTGGTCGTCCGCTAAATGATGGTCTTTCTTATACGTATCTGCCAATTCGGTAAGGGCTCCTTTGAGACTAGCCGCCGCTTGAACGGTAATCTTTTCGGACGTACTCGGCTTTGCTGAGTCTGCAGTTTTACTGCTGTCATTACCGCAACCTGCCAAAAACGCAATCATACAAATACTCATTAACAGTGCCAGAATTTTCTTCATGATTCCTCCTGCGTATCCCATATCGCTCCATTCTATAAAAGCCATGGTATCGTCGACGGTGATACTCATACGACATACTAAACATACGATATATTCATATTATACTATAAAAATTTCTCTTTGACTGCATACTTTCACACCACTATGCATAAATGCTAGTAATGTATATGATAAGCATGAATAATGGATAAAATTTAAGGTCCCAAAATATACGTACTATGGTATGATAATAATAGCAAATATTATAACATCTATATGCGCTATACCTGTATAACAAATGTATACATTCATGCTCAAAGCGTCATATTTTATATCATATCAATAAAGAAATTTCAGGTGAGATGATGAATTTATTCGAATTAATAGGCCATATTTTTATCAATTCCATGGTCCCTATATTTATGCTCATCGGCATGGGTTATGTATTAGACAGAAAATTCAAGCTCGATTTATATACGCTGAGCAAACTCAATTTCTATATACTGTTACCGGCCTTTGTCTTTAAAGCCTTATATGAAGCCAAGTTTTCGTGGAGCACATTGGAAATCGTACTTTGTGCCATCTGTGTACTCATACTGAACTATATCATTTCAGATATCGTGGGGTGGCTAAACGGATACGATATCGCCAAGATAGCGACCCTGAAAAACTGCGTTATGTTCAATAACTGCGGTAATATGGGGGTAGCGCTTGCGCTCTTCGTATTCAGCAATGTTCCTTATGTCGTCGACGGTACCACCCCCTATGCGGAACTCGGTATCCTAAGTGTCGTATCGATTATGGTCATTCAGACCATCACGAGCAACACCTTCGGTTTCTACCAGGCCGGTGCGGGCCGATTGAGTTCACGCGATGCACTCAGAGTTGTATTTCACATGCCCATGGTCTACGCCGTGCCCCTAGCCCTCTTATGCAAGCTGCTACCTTACGACTTGCACAATATCTTCGCCTACGCACCTCTCACGATATTCGCACAAGCCTTTGTAGGGATTGCGATGCTCGCTTTAGGTGTACAAATCAACAGAACGCCGCTGAATTTCTTCAAATCCGATGTCTTATTGGCGAGCAGCCTGAGACTCATCGTGAGCCCGCTCCTCGCCGCAGCTGTAACAGTCTGCTTTATCCTGTTCTACGGCCCGATGCATCCCATTGCGGCGCAAACCCTCGTCATCACCTACAGCGTACCGAGCGCCATCAATATGGCCCTCATCGCTATCGAAATGAAAAACAATCCGGAATATGCGACACAGGTCGTCATGGGATCCACCATTTTATCGGCTGTGACCATGCCTATATTTATCACGTTGGCATATTATTTATTCCCGTTATATTAACCAAAAACAGGATTATAGCACAAAATGTGTTGCAAATTTAATCCCATAAATTGAAATAATACAAAACACATCTCGTACAAGCGACGAGATGTGTTTTTATATGCTGTATTCAAAATTTTATATATCAAGCTTCTATATTTGAAAGCAACCTCAAATTGAACTCTATTGATGCGCCACGTGTTCCATGCCCATTCGCACAAGGCCTTCCACGTGATCATCATCGAGTGAATAATACACGGTCTTGCCTTCTTTACGATATGTAACAAGTCGAGCCTGACGCAACACGCGCAGCTGATGAGATATGGCGGATTGTCCCATCCCCATCGTCTCCGCAATATGATTGACGCACATTTCATTATCCAACAATAATTCCACTATTGTAAGGCGTGTCGGATCACCAAGGATTTTAAATAGTTCCGCTAACTTGATTAAAGCTTCTTTTGTGTCCCCCATCGGTATCCCCTTTCTATGTATTATAGGTATATTATACATAAAAAAAGGCTTTGTTCATAGAACAAAGCCTCTTTATGTAATTCATTTATAACATCTTATGACGATAATTATTTAATGATTAGTACAGGACATGTAGAGTGGCTAGTCACATAGCTACTTACACTACCCATGAATAAGCCTTTCAATGGTCCGAGACCACGGCTACCCATTACGATAAGGTCCGCATTATATTTTTTTGCCACAGCGAGCAATGCAGGTCCAGGAGAACCAACTTCAAATACACTTTTAACCTTAACGCCTGCAGGGATTTCTTTCACCACATCATTCAAGATTTCCTTGCCGGTTTCCTCCATGTCCTCAGCAATTTGTTCGGACACATAACCACCGGAAATCGGAGTTTGATCAAAATTGGAAATAGCAGACACAATATTAGCAACGTGAACAACAATCAATTCAGCGTGGTTGCGATCCGCTACAGCGAGAGCATGTTCCAATGCGCGCTTAGCATTTTCAGAGCCGTCTGTAGGTACGACAATAGTTTTGTAGGTAACCATAATAACCCCTCCTATTTCTAATCCCTCAAAGGGGATATGATCAAAGATTGTTTAGCCTATATTACTATATTCTAGACAAGCAAGGAAAACTCCTCTTTTTTCCAGAGGATTTATACTCATTATAGCACAGATTTTTAAAAATTATGCAAATAATACAAATTTCTGCATATCATAATACGTAATATGATTTTATAAGACTTGGGATGATTGGTTGGTATTCAACGTCGTAGTCAATTTAAAGCCGTCCAAAATGTCGATAAATTCAGGTGTCGCCAATGTTACACCTGCAGGCCCGATCATGCGTGCCACGGCCACATTGCCTTCATTGCCGAGAATGATAGTCACTCCGAAGGATACCTGTGCCGCTGCGGATGTATCAGCCGTATTCGGGTTCTTCATATGTCCCGCAATGTAGAACATCACATTTCCGTCTACGATATGCGTTTCATACCGTGAAATCGTGGCCTTATTCACCTCCACCAGCTGTTTCACATAGTAATCGCCCAGCATCTGTTTCCCCATCATCGTAGGCACACCGGAGCTGACCGCCTGTACAGGAATTGTGAAAGATTCAATATCGAGTCGCACGTTGTTCTTGGCAAATGCTATTTTCCCTTTTTCGTTAATCCGTGTAAAGCCCTTCGGATATGTAAATTTAATTCCTTCCACTACGTTGATATCACTCATACCGGCAAGCATTTTCTGTACGCCTTTAATGGCGCCTGACCCACTCTTGCGGTTCAATAACTCAAATGACGGTATCGTCGTTTCGAGCAATCCCTGTTCCATAAAGTCCTTTTGGAACGGAGGATAGGTGCTGGCCAAATTATATCGATGAGTCGGATCCTTATCCATGATAAACTCCGCTTCAAAAACGGATTGAACAGACTCCGTAGAGGTCATCTCCGCATAGGATTTCGGCGTAGTTCGGTTCCAACGGGCCGCGGTGGCACCTTTTTTAGCAAAAAAACCGCCCTCAATATCATTCGCATCGAATACATCGCTGTGCTGACGCCAGATGCTGAGATATTGCTCATTGCTCAAGCCCTTAATCGGCACACCGTACCAAGTCGTGTTCCATTCCTTCTGAGATACACCGTCCTGTGGCGTATTGTTGCGCTTCGTGAAAGAAACCGTATACGAATCCTCCTGGGTTGGTCCCGCCAAGTTGAAAGAATACCCCTGAATATGTCCGCTTTCACTGCGCACATCCATATCCACCATGACACCGTCGGAAACACGCCACGGAATGGTGAAAGTATATCCGTTTTTATAATCCTTTACAACCGTATTCATCTTTGTCGCATACGACTTATACTGAGCCGGCAAAATGGATGCCGAATCCTTTTGCGATTCCACAATAGCGTGAGGCGTCGCTTCCGTATCTGCCGCCATAGCCAACGGCCCCACAAGTGCTGTCACAACCATAAACGCTGCGGTTAAACGTAGTTTCATAGCTTCTCCTTATAACATATTATCCAAGAAAGCCTTAGTTCTTGGAGACTGAGGATTCGTAAAAATTTGTTCCGGCGATCCTTCCTCTTGAATGACACCGTCCGCCATGAAAATAACGCGATCCGATACTTCGCGGGCAAAATTCATTTCATGAGTGACGATGATCATCGTCATGTGGTCATCCGCCAGTTGTTTTATCGTTTTCAATACCTCTCCGGTCAACTCCGGATCAAGGGCCGATGTCGGTTCATCAAAGAGCATGATTTCAGGATTCATCGCCAAAGCGCGGGCGATAGCCACACGCTGCTGTTGCCCGCCGGATAAACGCGACGGATACATGTCACGCTTCTCCCACAAGCCGACCTTGTTCAGCAATCGTTCAGCGATCGGCAGGATATCTTCTTTTTTCATCCCTTTAACCATATGCGGAGCAATCATGATATTGTCAAGCACCGTCATATGCGGAAATAAGTTAAACGATTGAAATACCATGCCCATGCGCAACAGTAAATCATGTTGAGTCTGAGAATCCGCATATTTTACGGCACCGCTTTCATCAGTGCTCGCAAGAACGGTCCCATCAACAGTAATAGATCCGCCATCGATGGTTTCGAGTTGCCCCAAGCATCGCAAAAATGTGGATTTACCGGAACCGGAAGGACCGATGATGGATACGATTTCCCCCCGATCCATCCTGAGCGACACGTCGCGCAACACAGGCTGATTGTTAAAGCGCTTTTCGATGCGCTCCATATTCACAAATGTCATAACTACCTCTTAATTAGTCGTATTAATCGAGTTCATATATACAAGTTTATTTACACGGGAAAATACACGTGCTATGCATACACTATGCACATAGCAACTTACATGAACGTCACCCAAGCACTCATCTACGACAGACTAGTACAGAAACAGCTTAATCTTCATATACGGCAAATCGTTTTTCCAAGTAGTTGAAGATATTCGTCAAAATAAAGGTGAAGATCAAATAGAAAACGGCCGCCACAATGAAAGCGGAAATATCGAAATCCCGCTGCACAATCGATTTTGTAATGCGCAGAATATCATTCATCGCCAAGACGTACACGAGAGATGTGTCCTTCAATAAGTTGATGGTTTCATTGGCCAACGGAGGCAGAACGCGTTTGAACATTTGCGGTAATATGATGGTACGCATCGTTTGTGCATACGTAAAGCCGAGAACCTTCGCCCCTTCGTATTGACCACGGGAAATAGACTGAATACCACCGCGGAAGATTTCACAAAGGTAGGCGGCGTAATTCAGCACAAATGTAATAACGGCCGCTGTAGCGTCATCCATCTGAATCGCGCCGTCCGTGATGATTGGCAATGCATAATACATGAATAAAATTTGTAACATCAACGGTGTGCCACGCATCAAATACACGAAGGCTTCAACGATTTTATCCACTAACGGCAGTTTGGACAATCGCAATAATGCGAGTAAAATACCGCCCGGAATCGATAAGATCCATACCACAAAGAACAGCGATACGGTTACCTTCAGCCCATCTGCGATGGTAGGGATAATCTGCAATAAATAATCCATTAAATACTCCTTCAAAACACGACTAGAGAAGAGGCTTTTCGGCCACTTCTCTAGTGTACATTTCGTTCTTTAATTATCAGTTGTACAGGCTGACCATAGCATTATTAGTATATCACGAATCGTGCTATTTAGCATCGCTCTTATCCAAGTCCGCACCGGAACCCAACCATTTTTCAGCGAACTTATCGGCAGTACCGTCTTTTTTCATTTCCGCCAAAATACCATTGATCTTTTCACGCAATGCAGTGTCTTCTTTGCGGAACCCTACGGCAAAGTCATCAACACCATAGTCGGTACCTTCTACGATTTTGTATTTACCCGGTTCTTTTGTCATCAGGTAACGGGCAACCACTCCGTCAGCGATAACCGCATCGACACGTCCGATCCCAAGATCCATAAATGCACTTACGAAGTCCGCATAGGATTTAATATCTTTAACGGTTTTACCGCTTGGATCATCTTTCAATGCCTGTTCACCGGTGCTGGCCTGTTGTACGCCTATCACCTTACCCGCTAAATCAGCTTTAGCCTTAACAGAATCATCGTCATTACGAACGATGATATATTGTTTATCCTTCATATACGGATTGGAGAAGGCGATGTTTTTTTCGCGATCCGGAGTGATAGTTAATCCATTCCATAATGCGTCGATTTTCTTGGATTTCAGTTCCGCTTCCTTACTGGACCAGTCTATGGCTTTGAATTCTACATCCATACCGGCACGTTTAGCCGCTTCTTTCGCCATATCGATATCAAAACCTACGATTTCGCCCTTTTCATCTTTAAAGCCCATAGGCGGGAAGCTGTCGTCCAACCCGATAACAACCTTTTTAGGCAGTTCGCCGTTATTCGTTTTCGTATCGCTGCCGCAGCCGCTTATGAAAGCCATCATAGATACCGCTGCAAGGCCGATTGCCATCACTTTTTTCCAATTCATCATTATCCTCCACGGGGCACATAGACCACCTTCACTACGAATTAATTTATCTGATGAATGTATTATACTTTAGTTCATTAAAGTTGTAAATAACTAATTTGAAGAATTTCTGTGAATCGCATCCATCATAGCCATTTTATCCTTGTACGATACGAGTTGTATATCCAAAGGAATCACATAAATTCCGCCATGCTGGTTCATAGCCTGCAGTTCTCGCCACGCTTCGGTAAATCCGATGATATGCTCATAATCGACAAATACATAGTACTCATCCCCGTTAAACAGACGGTGAAAGTACTCTCCAAAAGAAAGAGGACTACGTTTTAACACGAGGCCCTTTTCACAGATGAAAGCGATGCTTTCACCTAATCCATGGAGCCACCACAATATGCAAAGCAGCAGTAGATAGTACCACAAACGCGCAGCCCATTCGGACGGCATATAGCGCACCAAAAGCACGCACCCCAACACGCCGAGGATACGACCGATCCACTGTACCCACCGATGTATTTCTATGCTCTGTTGTACGTTTCCTGATGAAAAGCGTTCCATCGCCTCTTTTTTCGTCATGGTTTGCCTCACGGATAGTAAAGTTTAATATATGATTTTATTTGCGGCACAAGCCCATAGCCTGTTCGACCTTACGGTACATACGGCTAGCCTTGGCATGTGCCTTTTCAGCACCTTCATCAAGAATTGTATCGAGCTCGGAGCTCGTAATCAATTCATGGTAACGCTGCTGAATCGGTTCAAGTGTTGCCACCAGTAAGTCGGCGATATCGGATTTAAATACGCCGTAACCCTTACCGGCATACAGGTCTTCGATTGTTTCGTAGCTATCCTTTGTAATAGCGCGGTAAATGCCCATCAAATTGGAAATTCCCGGTTTATTGTCCTTGTCATAACGAACGGCATTATCCGAATCCGTTTGGGCCCGTTTCAATTTCTTCACGATTTGGTCCGGTGCATCGAGCAGGCGAATCGTCGCATTCTGGTTATCATCGGACTTACTCATCTTCTTCGTCGGTTCCTGCAGACTCATGACGCGAGCGCCCCCTTCACCGACCTTGATTTCAGGAATCACAAAGGTTTCCCCGAAACGACGGTTAAAACGTTCCGCCAAGTTACGGGTCAACTCAAGATGCTGCTTCTGGTCATCGCCGACAGGCACATAGTTTGTACCATATAGCAGAATATCCGCCGCCATCAACGGTGGGTACGTAAGCAATGCGGTCGGAATGGAATCCCCCTGCTTTTGAGACTTATCCTTGTACTGTGTCATGCGTTCCAATTCACCTACATAGCTGATAGATTGCATAACCCAACCGAGTTTAACATGCTCGGGCACTTCGGATTGAACAAATAATGTCACCTTCTTCGGATCGAGTCCGACAGCAAGGTACAAGGCCGCCAGATTACGCGTATTCTGGAATAGCTCCTTCGGATCCTGCGGTACGGTAATCGCATGCTGGTTAACGATACAATAATAACATTCATCTGTATCTTGATAGTCTAAAAAATTACGTAAGGCCCCTAAATAATTGCCCAGTGTTAATTCCCCACTCGGCTGGATACCGGAAAATATAACTGCCATAATAAACTCCCTATAGTGAACAAACCAACAGGACTTAAGCCCTGTTGGTCATGTATATTACTCTACTGTTACGGATTTTGCGAGGTTACGAGGTTTATCCACGTCCGCACCGCGTGTAATCGCAGCATAATATGCCAATAATTGCAACGGCACAACCGCCAGGATAGGCGCGATAAACTTATTCGCGCGAGGCACATAAATCGTATGATCCACGTGCTTGGACAACTCGTCGTCACCCTTCATGCCGATGCCGATAACGATTGCTTCACGCGCTTTTACTTCGCGGATGTTGCTGATCATCTTATCGTATACATCTTCCTGTGTCGCCAAAGCGATAACAGGAACACCTTCCTCGATGAGGGCCAATGTACCGTGTTTCAATTCGCCGCCTGCATAGGCTTCCGCATGAATGTAAGAAATTTCTTTCAGTTTCAAAGCCCCTTCCATAGCTACCGCATAATCGATGGCACGGCCAAGGAAGAACGCATCGGATTTAAAACCGTAATGCTTAGCGAATGCTTTCATATCCTCATCCACTTCAAAGATTTCGTGAATCAAGTTCGGTAATTCTTTGATGCCGCTTAAAATGTCCGCCCCTATCTGAGCATCCATTTTCCCGTTTAACTGACCGAGATATACCGCGAATAAAAGTCCCGCTACAAGCTGTGTAGTATAGGCTTTTGTGGATGCTACGGAAATTTCAGGACCCGCCCATGTGTAAACGGTGTTATCCGCTTCACGGGAAATACTGGAACCTACCACATTTGTGATAGCCAACGATTTTGCACCAAGGCGTTTCGCTTCTTTCAAAGCGGCCAATGTATCGGATGTTTCACCGGATTGACTGATTACGATACACAATGTTTTGTCATCAGTCAACGGATTACTGTAGCGGTACTCGGATGCGATTTCAACGCTTACGGGAATACGCGCCAAGCTTTCAATATATTGTTTCGTCACAAGACCTGCATGATATGCAGTACCGCACGCAACGATGAGGATTTTGTTGAAAGCCGCCACATCGTCAGCAGTCCAGTTAAGTTCATCAAATACCGCCGTTTTACCATCCTCGGAAATATGAGTGCCGAACGTATCACGCACGGCCTTAGGCTGATCGTGAATTTCCTTCAACATGAAGTGTTCATAACCGCCCTTTTCAGCGGCTTCAGCATTCCAGTTGACGTGGAACACCTCTTTGTCGACAGCGTTACCTTCACGGTCAAATACGGCCACATTATCACGTGTAACGATAGCAAGTTCACCGTCATTCAAGATATATGTATCGCGTGTGTAGTTGATGATAGCCGGAATATCGGACGCAACGAAGTTTTCCCCTTTGCCGAGACCGATAACCAAAGGATTTTCTTTCTTCGTACAAATAATTTTATCCGGTTCATCGGCACAGATGATTTCGAGAGCATATGCACCGTCTACACGATTCAGCATGCGACGAACAGTACCGACGAAATCGCCATCGTACATATCCTCCAATAAATGTGCAACCACTTCTGTATCCGTTTCAGATTTGAAATGATAGCCTTTTGCGATGAGTTCCTCTTTTAAAGGCATATAGTTTTCAATAATACCGTTATGTACAACGGCAAATTTACCATCTTCAGATGCATGGGGATGCGCGTTCATATCGGATGGACGGCCATGTGTAGCCCAACGAGTATGTCCGATACCTACAGTTCCTTCATTAGGATCCGCTTTCACGATAGTCTCTAAATTGGAGAGACGTCCTACCTTTTTTTGAATTTTAATAACATTTTCAGGACCGATAACAGCGATACCGGCGGAATCATAACCGCGGTATTCCAATTTTGCCATACCGTCCAATAAAAAATCTGATGCTTGATTAAAGCCAATGTATCCAACGATACCGCACATATGTGTTTCCTCCTATAGGGCACAGGGCCCTTATGGTTCATAATTCATTTTGTTAAACATCTCTTTCAAGTAACCTTTGTTCAATCGTCACCGATTGGCTTTGCTTTACTTGTTACGACCTGAGAGGCCGGAAGAGCATCCGCTGATGATTCGATAACCCTTCACCTCGTCGACCCTGACGACTGCCTTCGCCGGGTACCTGCGCTATTCGCCTTTACGAATTACGGGACTCCTTTCTTTAGGATACGACAGACCTATCGGTATGAATATATACCAAATAATATTATACGTGAAAGTAGGGATGAAGTTCAAGCGCCGGTATCATTTCATCGCTGTTTCATCCTTCTCTAATATACTCCTATCATTCTTAATTTTATGCAATTATATTTTATTGCGTTTCCTTGATTGAAGTTTGGTGACTACTAATATATGAGTAGTCATATAAAGGAGTCTATTATGGTTAAGAATGCACAAAAAAATACAACAAAAAAGAATAAAGTATCCTATAAAAACAAGCGCAATTATGCCAAGCTGCGTCGCTGGGTGGTTCCCGCCGTATTCGGTGCGGCATTATCCGCCTTGGCCTTTGCTCCGACCTTTGCGGCAACAGTTGAACAGAGCCCATCCGCTTCCAATGCGGTTACGCAACAACATCAGATGCCAACGACTCAAGCTGATGCAGAATCCATGCCGACAAATACACCGCCAAACGGCAATCCGCCTCCGGGAAATCCCCCTGAAGGTATGCCGAATGCACCCCAACCCGAAGCGAATCCGAGTACTTTCACAGGTACATCTGTGATCACGGAAAATCAGACCGTATCCCACGAATTCGTAACAAGCACGACAGCGGATCAGAATGCTCTCATCGGCAAAAACGGTGCAACCGTCAATGTTATAGGTTACGAATTGGACAAAACAGGCAACACGACGAGCGATGACAACAGTAACTTCCGCGGTCAAAATGCGATTGTCCTAAGCATCGAAGGCAGTCAAATCAACATTAAGGACAGTAATATTACATCCAATGCAAACGGTTCCAACGCCCTCTTCGCAACCGGC
Source organism: Veillonella sp. AS16 (assembly GCF_000517785.1). NCBI lineage: Bacteria > Bacillati > Bacillota > Negativicutes > Veillonellales > Veillonellaceae > Veillonella > Veillonella sp. AS16. Next base: position 156,385 of record NZ_AZYX01000022.1, read on the forward strand.
GAAGGCTCCGTTATCAATGTGGAAAATGCAAACATCCACACAAAAGGCAATTCGTCACGCGGCCTTGACGCGACCTATAAAGGAATCGTAAACGGCAAAGACCTGACCATCACCACCGAAGGGGATCATTCCGCAACGCTGGCCACAGATCGCGGTGAAGGCACTATCAATGCGGATTCGGCGAAGCTCACCACATCAGGCTCAGGCAGTCCTGTAATCTACTCAACCGGCAATATTACGGCGAACAATATAAACGGTGAAGCGAGAAACAGTGAAATCGGTGTCGTGGAAGGAAAAAATTCCATCACCCTTACAAACTCAACGGTAACAGGCTACAAAGATAACGGCTTTATGCTTTACCAAAGTTTCTCCGGTGATGCTGAAAGCGGCATTGCCCGACTCAAGGCGGAAAACAATACCCTTACCACCCTATCCACCGGCGCATTTCTCTATGTAAACAACACCACCGCCGAAGCGGACTTGGCAAATAATGCGATCTCCATGCCGAATACAACGACATTGGTGAAAGCCGCAGCCGACACTCGCTGGGGTAAAGCGGGAGAAAACGGCGGACATCTCAAACTCCGAACAAGCAACCAGGCTTTGAACGGGAATATCTTAGCGGATTCCATCAGTTCCGTCGCATTGGACATGACAAACGGATCAAGCCTCGTCGGCGCGATTAATCCCGACAATGCATCTAAAAACGTAACCGTAAAACTCAGCAAGGATTCCAGTTGGGTACTCACGGGTGACAGCTATGTAACATCCATTGAAAACGAAGACACCACGGGGGCTAATATAAGCCTTAACGGATATAAACTAGTTGTGGCGGATAAACAATAGTATAAAAACAAAAAGCAACGTCATTTATAAATTGCACCTCCAAAATTGACCATAATCTTTGAAGGTACAGTTCATTTAGTACGTTGCTTTTTATATTTATGCCTTGTCAATAGAAATCAACGCCGCATTTTTTGCATGTATCAATGTAGTGTCAAATAACGGTATATCCGTATCATCCTGTTTAACAAGCAATCCAATTTCAGTACAGCCTAAAATAACACCTTGTACACCAGATTTTACCAAATCGCCAATAATATTTAAGTATTGTTGTTTAGATTTATTAGAAATAATACCTAAACACAGTTCATTGTATATAATATCATTCACAAGTTCGACCTGCTCTTCGTTAGGGATAACAACATGAATGCCCCTATTTTCTAAGATACATTTATAAAAATCTTGTTGCATCGTGTACTTGGTACCAAGTAGACCTACCTTTGTAATACCTGATTTTTCTAACTCTACTGCAGTCATTTCCGCAATATGAAGAAGAGGAATATGAATATGTCTTTTTATTTCATCCGCCACTTTATGCATTGTATTCGTGCATATAACAATATAATCAGCACCGGCCTTTTCAAGGGCCTGAGCCACATCGGATAAAATTTCAGCACTTCTGTTCCAATCACCATTCGCTTGGCACTTTTCTATTTCTTCAAAATCAACGCTGTATAAAATACATTTTGCCGAATGTAACCCTCCCAAAACTTGCTTGATTGTTTCATTCAATACCTGGTAGTACGTAATCGTGCTTTCCCAACTCATTCCTCCAATTAACCCGATGGTTTTCATAATATCATCCTTTTAAATTAAAATATCCTGGAATAAAAAAGATTATTCAAATTCAAATTTAAATATCACTCATCTCTACCCCCTATATATGAAGTTTATGCTAACCCCTGTTCTCTACCGATAATATCGGCGATTTCCTCACATAGGGACTGTAATGTTTCCTGGTCAGGTCCTTCCGCCATAACGCGAATCAAAGGTTCCGTACCGGATGCACGAACGAGTACACGACCTTCATCACCGAGTTCCCCCTCAGCTGTCACGATAGCGGCTTTTATGAGATCATTATCTTCCCAGCCCGTCTTTGTGGCAACGCGTACGTTCACAAGGACTTGCGGATATTTTGTCATGATTCCCGCCAGTTCGGAAAGCGTTTTACCCTTTTCTTTCACGAGGGCCGCCACCTGTACAGCCGTCAACATACCGTCACCGGTCGTATTATGGTCGAGGAAGATAACATGACCCGACTGTTCGCCACCGATGGATAAATCGTGTTCGCGCATATACTCAAGTACATAGCGGTCACCGACAGCGGTCGATACGGTTTTCATGCCCAACTCCTCCGCCGCTTTATGAAAGCCGATATTACTCATTACCGTACCTACAATGGTATCACCTTTGAGTTTTCCCTCTTCTTTCAGTTTAAGGGCGCATAACAGCATGATTTGGTCACCGTCCAGCACTTGCCCCTTTTCATCCACTAAAAGACAACGATCCGCATCACCGTCATTGGCGATGCCTAAATCGGCATGATGCTGCTGTACCGCTACCTGCAGCCCTTCGATATGAGTTGAGCCGCAGTGATGGTTAATGTTAAGCCCGTCAGGATTGACATTGATATTGATAACCTTTGCACCGAGGCCCGCTAAAATTTCAGGGCCCACACTGGATGCGGCACCGTTCGCACCGTCATACACGATGGTCATACCGTCTAAGGACGTATTGATGGTATGACGTACAAAATGAGCATAAAAATGCGCCAAATTACTGTTATGTTCAATGCGGCCTATGCCATCACCGGTCGGACGAGGCAATTCATTGTTCGCACTTTGGTATACATAGGTTTCTAATTGATCTTCCACTTCATCAGGTAATTTAAAGCCGCTGCCGTCAAAGAATTTGATACCGTTATCGGGATAGGGATTGTGAGATGCGGAAATAACAGCTCCCGCGTCAAAGCCTTGTTGTTGCACGAGGTATGCCACAGCCGGAGTCGGTATTACACCGGCGATAACCACGTTGCCGCCGACGGAACAAATTCCTGCAGCCAATGAACTTTCCAGCATGGAACCGGAAATACGCGTATCGCGGCCGATCAAAAATGTAGGATGCGCCTTTTCCTTACTGAAATGAGTGCCCGCTGCACGTCCCAAATGATATGCCAACTCAGGTGTCAAAAACTCGTTGACCACTCCGCGCACACCGTCTGTACCAAATAATCGAGCCATAATCTTCCTCCTCCAAGATTTTGTGAAAGCTTTCACAAAATCACCTATAATCGCTGTTGTGTATTATATCACAATATATCACATATAGAATAAACCTAAATCATTGTTTTCCTATGAATGCACATTCATCAATCTATGTTGATAAGATGCCTGCTATCCTAATTGTCAGTTGACGGTCTAGCATATTTAGCCATACATAGAATTGCCGTTTCGGCTCCGTCGAGGGCGGCACTCATGATACCGCCTGCGTAACCGGCGCCTTCCCCCATAGGGTAGAAACCTCCCACCGTAGGCGACACACGTTCCTCATTGCGTCCTATGCGAAGCGGTGCGGACGTGCGAGTTTCCACCCCCGTCATGCACACCTTCGGATCGTCAAAGCCATGAATACGGCGCCCCCAATACGGCAAAGCCCGCTCAAGAACGGACGTCACATAGTCCGGCAGGCACTCGTGCAAATCGCAGTTCACCACACCCGGTTCATAGCTGTATACGCTATCCGTTACGGTCGGAGCCTGTGAAAGCCCTAAGAATTGCCCTACAGTCTGAACCGGTGCATGAAAATTGGACCCGCCCAAGGCAAACGCTTTTCGTTCCCATTCACGTTGAAAGGCAACGCCGTCAAGGGGATGTGTTCCGAAATCGTCTGGTCCCACATTCACGACGATGGCGCTGTTCGCCACACCGCTGTCGCGGGCGTATAAGCTCATGCCATTCGTTACGACGCCGCCCTCTTCGGATGCGGAGGCCACCACCTGACCACCGGGACACATACAGAAGCTGTATGCGGTGCGACCCGATTCCTTATCGTGATACACCAAGGAATATTCCGCTGCACCAAGGCCCAAGCTGGCCGGCTCCACACCGTATTGCGATTGATCGATAATCGCCTGGTCATGTTCGATACGAACACCGATAGCAAAAGGCTTCGCAGTCATTTCAACATGCCGTTTATGAAGCATTTCATAGGTATCACGGGCACTATGTCCGACGCCGGATAGAACGACAGTCGTATCGATGCGTTCGTTGTGATTAACTTCAACACCTACAATACAATTGTTTTCAATAAATAAATCCGTTATCTTCGCACCGAAACGCACCTCACCGCCCCATTCGATGATGCGTTCACGCATGGCTTTCACCATGGTCCGCAATTTATCGGTCCCTACGTGAGGTTTATGCTTGTACAAGATTTCCTCAGGAGCCCCGAATTCAATGAAATATTTGGAGATTTCATGAAGCCTGGGATGAGTAATGCGCGTCGTCAACTTGCCGTCCGAGAATGTACCGGCACCGCCTTCACCGAATTGCACATTGGATTCCGATTTGAACAGCCCCTGTTTCCAGAATGTTTCCACGTCCATACTGCGCGTATCCACATCCTGACCACGCTCAAAAACGATGGGCCGATACCCTTCACGGGCAAGATAAAAAGCGGCCAGCATTCCTGCGGGCCCGAAGCCCATAACAACAGGACGATGTGCCAAAGGCACGGAACCGATTACAATCTGTTCCGGTTCTTCCGCATGAAACAGGGATACATCCTTCTGTTTGCCCAGTTTTTTCATAACCTGCGCCTCGTGTTCCACCTCTATAAACAAAGTGTACACAAATACGATATTCGGTTTCTTACGAGCATCGACGGCACGGCGTACGACATGAATCGTTTGAATTGTACCGTGCAGCGCCGGATATTTCTTTTCTACAATATCTTTGATATCCGACTTGACCGTAACGGCCACGCGGAGATTTATTATTCTGATCATTTATGCACCTATCGTAAATAATCCATGAGAACAACGGTCCTCATGGATTATTTTTAAGTCCCTACATTACGTATTTTCTTTCTTCTGAACATCTATTTTAATACGCACCGTCGAGACATTACTGCTAATACCGTTCGGCAATACTAGATTATATGTGCCCTGTATCGGTGTATTCACACCGGATATATCAATCGGTTCCGTTTGAATTTCATTCACGCTGTCCACAATTTCCTCACGTCCCGTAATCGTCAGCTGAGACGGAGATTGTGTAATAGATTTGACCTCATAACCATCGGCTACGGCTCCTGTGGTCGGTACGGTTATAGGCACAGCCTTATCCTTGCGCAATAAATTCAATTCATATTGCGCCTGACCCTGCGCCGGATTGACATGCACATCCAATACATTACCGCTGTTATCCCATGCTTCAAGAGCGCCAACGCTGCTGAAGTTTTTAGTCTGTCCCGTAAGGTTTACCTTCATCACAACCTTTGTAGCCGCATTGACCTGCTGTTTACGCCCCGATACGGTCACCTCTTTAGGAACAATCGTGACGGACTTCAACGCCACGTCATCGGAGAATTTGCCTAGCGGCACAATTTCAACAGGTAATTTTCGTTCCGCATATTCATCAACATTGATGGTAATATTATCCGGTTTAACCTCCACAAGCGTCATGCCCGCCGGCGGGGTGAAAGTTATAGTCACATTATTCTGCCCCGGCTTTACTCCGGAAGCATCGATATAAGCCTTGAGTACATCGGCTTTCATCGTAATAATCGTGTCTCGAGGACCGCTCAACACGACACGTGCCGATGCCGGTGCATCCTCGATGATATAATTGGATTCTAAATTTTGAACTTGAATCGGCACATTATAGGTAACCTCCATCACAGGGTTTTGATCCCTCATGATGAAGAACCACATGACGATTGCAGCCAAAATGGACAGTAATTTCGCAACCCAGTTACGTTTCAAATGAATCATCATTTTTTCGCCCTCCATTTCCACATACTTGTAATGGTTTGACGAGGGCGTTCCATAAAGGTACGCAAAGCCTCTTTAATCTGGTCTTCCGGTAAATGACGATAAATATGACCACCATATGTGTAAGAGATGGTCCCCGTTTCCTCACTGACAACGACAACGACCGCATCGGTCTGTTCGGATAAGCCGATTGCAGCGCGGTGACGAGTTCCCAGTTCCGTACTCAACGTGCGATCCTCAGTTAACGGCAACAGACATCCGGCCGCACGGATACGTCCGTCCCGAATAATCAAGGCTCCATCATGAAGCGGTGTACTGGGAACGAATATATTTTTTATGAGCTCACGACTCAATACGGCATCTATGAGAATGCCCGTATCGATGAAATCGTTCAACCCCACCTCGCGTTCAAATACGATGAGTGCCCCCGTATGTTCACGGGACATGACGCGAGCCGCCGCCATCACTTCATTGATGGCCATATCCATTTCCTCTTCATTCACATTCTGAGCCTTGCTGAAAATTCGACCCCGGCCCAACTGTTCAAGGGCACGGCGCAATTCCGGCTGGAATACGACAGGTAACGCGAAGAGGAGTACCGTCATCCCTTGTTGTAAAATCCAGTTGATTACATACAGATTTAACAGATGACTCAATAAATTCAATACCGCCAAGATAACAAGACCCTTCAGGAGAGATACGGCCCGTGTATCTTTAAGCAGTTTATACATATAGTAAATACCGATAGCAACCGTTAAAATATCAACGATATCAAGGAACCTAAAGGTATGAATAAGTGCGTCAAAATGCATATTCATAACTCCTTATACAAAATAATAAGGTACAGCCTCATCATATGACTGTACCTTATATTTTATCGTATTTTGAAAGCACTGTAAATTTAGAAACGTTCAAATTTAAATATTCTGGGTTTCAATCCATACATCCATCTCGCCGCCGCAGACCATGCCTTCCTTTACGGCCGCATCATCATCAAGTCGAACTTCGATGCGGCGATGAGCTTCTTTTTTCTTCAGAGAATCGACGGCACTGAGGCGAATTTCATTCTCCGCACGACCGCCGCCGATCGTACCGAAGATTGATCCGTCAGGGAATACCACCATCGACGTTCCCGCTTTACGTGGCGTAGAACCGCGAGTAAACAGGATCGTGGCCACCGCTAATGTTTCATTCTGACGGGCACTGAGATATTCAACAAACTCACGATTCATGGTTCACTCTACCTTTCCGCAATGAGCCGCCCTTTTTCCCACGTATCACTGCTAAATATTCACTAATGATGGACAGAGCGATTTCCTCAGGTGTCTGCGCACCCAAATCGAGACCGATAGGAGCGTAAATCATATCGAGCTCCTCCTGCGTCCAGCCCTGTTCCCGCAACACTTCAAACGCGTAATGAATGCGTTTCTGACTACCCATTACGCCCATATAGGCAGGCAGATAATCGCGCAATTGCTCAAGACAGATATTATCGTATTCATGGGCTCTCGTAACGATGATAAAGCCGTTGTATTCATCGAGAGGCAAATCATTCTTAAAGTTTTCCAGCGGCAAACACTTACGGATAACGCGTTCATCGAAAAACTCAGGAACCACATATTCGGGACGATCGTCCACAACCGTAACGCGGCATCCGATGAATAAAAGCAGATCTGTAATAGCACGGCTCACATGCCCCGCACCCAACACGAGGACGGACGGATCATTTTCCACTGGTTGTACAAAACATTCCATCTCACCGACCATGCAAAGAGCATTCAGTTTTGCCTTGTCTACGGTAAAGCCTTCGATAGCCGTCCCGTAAAGAACGCTGCCGTCCTTCGCATAAATAGTTTTATCACCTTGTCGCGGTCCTGATAGAACCGTAACCATCAAGGTGGTTTCGGTCGCATGTAACCGATTTTTCATTACGTCATAAATCGTTTCCATCTTGATTCCTTTCATAGTCCCAAGCGGTTACAGCTTCCAGCACACCTCCACCGACGGCAAGGGATTTATCCGAAATACTATAACAATGAGATTCTTCGCAGCGGGCATCGACATCGGCCAACTTGAAATGATCCGACACGATGAGACCGCTCTTTAAAATGCCCCGAAGAATACCTGTAATCTTTGCACGAACCGGTTCATCGTCAACATAACCGATCACTTCATTGGCCTGTACGGAGTCCCCTATATGACGCTTTGCCGTAAACAAGCCGGCTTTCGGAGCATGAATCACACGTTCATGTGTAAAGCCGCCTACATCGCCGGGAATCCCCGTATTCGGCTGAGCCGGACCGTCATAGATACAGCGTCCCAACCAGTGACCGCGCATCGTCTCAATAACCACATCCACATCATAGCCTGCGGTAAATCCGGGGCCCACACCGACCACGAGTTCCGCATCGGATTTATTAGTACCCAGATTTTTCTTGCTCAAAATAGCATCCACCACGATCGGAGGATGTAATGTAGCCAGCAAATCTTCATAAGGAGAGGTCACGACGGGAATCACATCATTTGCCAACATCTCCGGTATTTCTTCAATAGACGCATGGCGCGCCACATATCGCTCCAAAATCATCTCACCGCGATGTACGGCATTACCGTAACAGACCTCGCGACGAATCATCGTAGGAATAGCTATTTCATTAATGACAACGGGATAGCCGGCCCGTTTTAATCTATATACAGCGCCGGAAGCTATATCACCGCCCCCACGCATAAGCACTAATGGTTTCATAATGTCTCGCTTTCACGACCTTGCAAACGCTTAAAATCATCAGGTGTATCGATATCGTCCCCGATATCATCACTAATCCAGACCTTCACCACATGATCCTTACCGATACCGCGAATAATGGTTTTTCCACCTTTATCACCATGGATTTGTTGTAATGCCGAAAACCAATGAGATCCGAACAGTACGGGGTTTCCCGACCGGTATTCCGCCCCGTAATGAGGTACGACAATTGTTTTGGGATCAGCATGTTCTTCGAACGCCTCTATAATCTGCCCCACGGCAGGCCCCGTCAATAAAGGCTGATCCCCTACGGAACACAGGATTCCGTCAATGGGTATCGGCATCAAACCCGATAAATAACGTACCCCCATGGCAATGGATACCCCCTGCCCCTGTTCAGGACGAATGTTTTGAATCGCCTCAAAGCCATAGCGGCTTACGATAGAGGCCAGCCGGTCATGGTCATCGCCGGTTATGGCCACAAAGGGTCGCTTGCAATCCGTCATAGACGATATGTCGGCCCCGTTCCAACCTGATCGGAGCGCCTCACAAACAGCATCAAGAACGGTCTTATTGCGCCACGGTAATAACAGCTTATTGCATCCCATGCGCTTTGATTGACCGCCCGCTAACAGGACAATACCTATATGCAGAGGTTCACGATCTATAGATTCCTTCACCGCTTTAAAAGCGGTCATGTAATCATCTTTCACAACATTCATAATTACCTACCGGCATTGAATAATGCGACGAATTTCACAACTTGCCTTATATCCGTCAGCCAGGATGATGGCGGAAATATCACTGTCTACGATTTGATCGATAAAGTCGTCGATAATGCGATGTTGCACCGTATCGTAGCCGGTACAGAACAAAACTTTCTTGCCCCGACTATACTGAAACAGTCCCTGCTTGTGCAGCACGATATCCGCCAGCATACGCGGCGTCACGATAGCGCCCATATCACGTTTCACGATATCCTGAACAAGTTCGATGTTATGAACATGTTCATCATCGAGACTGGTCCCCAACATCTGTAAATTAACGAGCCCTATAGTAGTCTTCGTCAATGACGGTATAACCGGTTCCGTCGTCTTCGGCGCTTTCAGCCATTTTTCCTTCGCACCGTCCGCCTCTACGACGATTTGCCAATTCGGATGTAACCGTGAAAGTCCATCGATAAAATCGCAATCTAAGGAGTCCACCTTGGTTCCCGTAATGCCCGAAAACCACGCACCGCAATAACCGCGCAAAATACGTTCCGTACAATATTCATCGGCTTCATTAATATCCGTTGTATAAATCGGTTCATAATGAGCCACCTGTGATTCATAAAGACGCGTCGTGGTGGTAACCACCATCGGTTGACCTTTCAACCTGCCATATTCTACCAGCTTGGATAATACTGTCGTCTTACCGCCGGCCCCTACGAGGGCGACGATACCCGGCTGTACCAAACGATTCCAATACGATGTTTGTTCATTCATAGAACCAGGCCTCCTTAGAAAGCGAACAGAAACAGCTATGCTTTATATTTCTCGTCCATTCCCATAAATACCTTCTCCGGTGTCATAGGCAATGTACGAATATCGGCACCGACAGCATTTTTAATGGCATGTTGAATCGCAGGACATCCCGTGTTGATAACAACTTCACCGATTGATTTGGCACCAAATCCGCCTGTCGGTTCATAGGACTCTACAAAGTCCGTATGAAGTTCCCCTATATCCTGACGAGTCGGTATTTTATAGGTCATGAGATTGTTCGTTTCCAGACGACCGTTAGAGGAATACCTCACATCTTCATACAATGCCATGCCTATCGCCTGAACTACACCGCCTTCAACTTGAACGCGCGCCAATTTAGGATTGATAACTGTTCCGCAATCAATACAGGAGTAGAAATGAAGAGGAATTACTTTACCTGTCTGTTTATCTACCTTTACTTCCGCAATGGATGCCATGAACGGAGGTGGCGATGTATGGCTGCCCCATGTAGCAGAACCTGATAACTGTTCCGCTTTAGGTCCCACCACTAACTTAGGCGCCAACTCATGAATATCCATCTTCTTGGAACCGTCCTTTGTGGTGGCTACAACACCGTCGAAATCAATATTATCCACATCTGTTTCAAAGAATGTCGCAAACTTTTCAATAATTTTGTTGCGTAACTCTTCCGCCGCCATTTTTGTGGCCGTACCCGTTACATAGGTTGTACTGGATGCATAAGAACCGGGATCGAACGGTACAATATCCGTATCGGATTCAATAACCGTCATATATTCCATAGGGCAACCGATAACTTCACAAGCCATCTGGCTCAATACGGTATTAGAACCCGTACCCATATCGGAAGAACCGGTATACAATATATAGTTCCCGTCATCGCCAAGGCGAACTTCTACGGAAGCCACATCGATATTGGCAACACCGGATCCCTGTAAAGCTAAGGCCATACCGAGACCGCCTCGATACCGTTCATCGATATCCCAGGAATGAGGCCGTTCATCCCAGCGGGCCATTTCTTTTACCCGATTTACCGTATCCTGGAAAAGGCCGGAATCAAGATACTCATCAGGTGCATATACTATGCTCTGTTCACCTGCGGCAATCAGATTCTTTTGGCGTAATTCCGCCGGATCCATGCCCATTTTATCGGCCAACTGATTGACTGCGCATTCCAAAGGCCACAATGCCTCTGTAGCACCATAGCCACGGAACGCACCGCCCGGTGTATGGTTTGTGTACACACCTTCAGTACCATAGTGAACCGCCGTCGCTTTATTATAAAGCGGAACGGATTTATGTTCCCCAGCGGTGGTCGTCGTGAAGCAATGTGTCGCATGAGCGCCTGCCGCCGTGATGGAATCCATATCAATAACCTTGATAATACCGTCCTTCGTAGCTCCCACGCGAATTTTCCACTCACGAGCATGACGAGTCGTGGAACACGTCTGTGCCTCTGTACGATCGTACAGGAGATAACAAGGTTTCTTCAGCTTCCATGTTACAAAGGCAGTCATCAATTCGGTACACGCCGTTTGTTTAGAGCCGAAACCGCCGCCGATACGCGGCTTGATAACGCGCACCTTCGACGCCGGAATTCCGAGAGCATGTGCAATATGACGACGCACATGGAATACAATCTGCGTAGATGATACGATGACAATACGTCCCAATGCGTCAATATAGCCGAAGCTGTTAAACGTTTCCATCGACGTCTGACGTGTCGCCTGGTCAAAATAAGTCCCTTCCGCCACATAATCGCATTTTGCGAGTTCCGCCTCGATATCTCCGACGCGTTTATGATAGGATACGCAAATATTGCGTTTATAGTCCTGACCTACAGGAATATTATTGTGAATATCATCCTCCGGATGGACGATTGTTTCATGATCTATAGCCGTATGCATGTCGAGAACCGGCGTCTGCACATCATACTCCACCTTGATAAGAGGCATCGCCTTTAATGCTGTCGCTTCATCCTTAGCCACAATGAGGGCCACCTCATCACCGACGTAACGGACTACAGGATCCAAGATGAGTGCATCATATGCAGACGGTTCCGGATACGTCTGGCCCGCCAATGTATATCTCGTATTCGGTACATCTTCATAGGTAAAGATCGCTTCCACACCCGGAATCAGTTTAGCCTTTGATGTATCGATAGATTTTATACGCGCCTGCGCATGAGGGCTACGAAGAGCCTTGATAATAAGTGCATCCTTCGGCACAAAATCGCGCGTATAGGACGGTTTGCCCGTCAAAATACCTTTTGCATCGACTTTATCGTAAGATTTACCAATGTGCTGCTTCATCATAGACCTCCTTCTAAGAATTTACGAACCCCTCGAAGTTGTGCTTCATAACCGGTACAGCGGCAAAGATTGCCGATGAGATATTCGCGAATTTCATCATCATTAGCCTTTGGATTTCTACGTTTCAAAGCAATCGCACTCATCATCATACCCGTCGTGCAGAAACCACATTGATCCGCCCCTTCACTGGCAAGACAGGATGCCAACAGTTCGGCTTCTTCCTGCAAGCCTTCCAATGTGGTAATCTTATGTCCCGGTGCACGGAATGTAGGATATGCACAGGACAGGGTGATTTCATCATCCACCCATACGGTACATAATCCGCAATTCGTCGTATCACAGCCGCAACGTACGCTGAAATAACCGAGATTGCGCAATGTATCCATCAACATTTCATCAGTCGCTACATTAACAGTAACGTTTTTATTATTGATATTTAGTAACAATTCCATTATTGCAGCACCTCCCCGGACAAACGCTGAACCATAGCCTTCACCATTTCCATACGATATTCCTTGGATGCATGTGAATTCTTCTGGTATACTAATTCTTCCGAGGCGAGCAATGCCGCTTCTTTTACACCGTCTGCGCCTTTTTCTGAAAGCACCGCACTCGCTTTAGGTGCTAACTGAGGAACGCCCGGTCTCGTGCCGATGTACAATTCAACGCCTTTATCATCACGGCGAATAGAACCCGTCAAGATTGGAAAATCTCCGCGGGAAATACGCAATGCCTCGATGGCAACAGATACCTCTGCCTTAGGAATACGAATTTCTACGAGAATATCTCGCTCCCTATAATTCATATAATCCTGCATAGACATACGTCCGCCTTTAAAGGTGACGATATCCGCATGAACCGCCAGCAAAGCGGGAATAATATCGGAAAATCCGAATTTACTTGCAACGGACCCGCCCATAGTGGCCATATTGCGAAACTGAATTCCAAGAATTTCCTTTACACCTTTTACTACAGCACCGCCACAAAATGTTTGTAACGGTTCAAAACGCTCCACATCTCCTTGTGTAGCCATGGCACCGATAACAAATTCGTTATCTTCTTCTTTCACATAGCGTAGGTCAAGCCCTGCCATATCAATGACAGCAGGCCACGTACGACGACCTAAACGCAACCAGCAACCGCCCGCCAGCATAGGGGCAGTTTTGTTTTTTACGGCTAATTCATAAGCCTCTTCCACCGTCTTCGGTTGTAAAACCTTCATAAATGCTAACATAACCTGTCCTCTCAATGGTATACTAATACTAAAACTACAAGAAGCGACAGCCTAGCGAGCACGGCAGTCGCCAAACTCGAGGATGACCTATGGAATCATCTCGTCTATATATATTTATTCTATCAAGGATTCGTTACTAAATCTATGATTAACTCTATAAATTTACAAAAAATTTGCAAAGAATTACATATTCCAGTCGTAGGAATCGCTCCGTGGCCGCTTCCAGCCGATGCCAAAAATATTCTCTATGAAAGCAATCCATGTCCTTTTACCGCAGCAGATATTGCGGAGCGTACAAGGGGGCCCGAAGATTTTGAGCCCCATAGTGCCATCGTATGCTTATTTCCCTATTATGTAAACTATACAGGGCCTGCCAATGTATCACGTTATACATGGGCAAAAGACTATCACCTGGTCATAAACGACTATTTGACACGACTTGTCAACGAACTGAGCATATTAGAACCGTCCGCACAATTTTCTATTCACTGCGATACGTCCCCCTTAGCAGATCGATACATGGCATATCTGGCGGGACTCGGCTTTTACGGCAGGAACAAATGCTTTATCAATCCCGCCTGGGGATCCTATATCGTCATCGGCACGGTACTCACCACACTGGAACTGGAACCGGATACGCCCTCAACGAAGTTCTGCATCGGTTGTAATCGATGTATCACGTCCTGTCTAGGGCAATGTTTAGGAAATAATGAGTTCAACTATGCCACATGTAAAAGCTATTTAACGCAAAAAAAAGGAGAGCTTACCGATACAGAACGGACTATTATCGGCAAAACGCCTCTCATATTCGGTTGTGATGTATGTCAGGAAGTATGTCCGCACAATAAGAATCTCCCCACCACACCGATCGTGGAATTCCAATCTATTGAACCTGTAGTCGATACAGCGGAACTCAAATCTTTAACCAACAAGGAGTTCAAAGCAAAATTCGGCCATCGTGCATTCTCATGGCGCGGAAAGAAAATCCTTATTCGAAATCATGAAATCATCGATTCAAAAAAACATAAAGACCGTATCGGCCAATAAGTCCGATACGGTCTTTAGTATATTGATACACTCTATTTAATTTCGTAATAATTCAGCTCATCCAACGACTTTCCTAATGCCGGCAGATAGAGTTCAAGGAACATATCGACTTCAGGCATATTTAGATTTTTTAGCTTTACCAGAATCGTATCATGAGCTTCCTTGAATTCATCATTTCCCGCTTTTAACTCGGTTACGCATTTCATATATGCCGAAATAATATCCGCTGCTTTCACAATAGTCCATTCAGGGCTGGATTCGGCATCGACGATAATCGGACGATACACGGATTGTAATTGTTCCGGCAACGTGGTCAGCATTTTCTCCTGCGCCAATGTTTCAATTTCACCATACAGTGCACGCAGTTTGGGATCGAAATATTTAATCGGTGTCGGCATATCACCAGTGAAGATTTCACTCACTTCGTGATACATGGCGATAACAGCCACCTTGTTGATATCTAACTCGCCACCGAAGTATTCATTTTTTAAAGCCGCCAAATTATGAGCCACCATAGCCACTTCTAAGCTATGCTCCTGAATATTTTCCGTTTCCGTATTGCGCATGAGACTCCATCGATTGATGAAACGCATGCGTTTTAAAAATGCAAAAAACGAACTCATACATCCTCCTACATTATAGGATCTACTTTACATCTGCGACAATAAATCAGTAAAGACACAACTAGACATTAATAATTATAGGCCTACTAACTATATAAAAAATTACACGCCTATATAAATAATTATATCCGGCTTTAATTACATCATTATATAACGCCGCGAAGTTTAAAGCCGTAGTCCAAAAACTGCACCGCTTCGTTCCACCGGTTATCATCGTTGAGCATAACCACAATCATGGTATGTCCGTTACGCGTCGCCGAAGCGATTAGACATTCACCGGCCGCCTGCGTATATCCAGTCTTAAGTCCGTTTGCACCGGGATATTTGTTACGAATGAAAATATTTGTCGTGCGAATCGTCTCAGGGTTGCGATTTTGATACGGCACCTTATAATAATCATTCGCTACCTTATCGCGGAACATCTGATACTTCATTCCGTATGCGGCGATACGTGCCAAATCAAGAGCCGTGGAGTGATGTCCCACCTGTGTTAATCCATGCGGATTCAGGAAGCGACTGTTCTTCGCGCCCGCCTTCGCGGCGATGCGGTTCATATCAGCGGCAAACTTTTCCACAGAACCGCTCACATTTTCCGCGACCACAACGGCCGCATCATTGCCGCTGGCAACCATCATACCTTCAAGGACAGCCTCCAACGTAATCTGATCACCTACACGTACACCCAGATTGGATTCCTCCATACTCGTCGCATAGTTACTGATTGTCGCCAGTTCATCGAGATGAGTCCCCTTCAATTCAAGAGCGGTCAGAAGCGTCACCATCTTCGTGGTACTCGCCGGATGCATCCATTTATTAGGATTCTTCGCAAATAAAACCTCTTTCGTATCCGCATCAATGAGGACTACCGCCTCACCGATGGTCGACGGTGGTGAAATTGCTGCCGCAGCAGCCGTATTGCCTGTACCTGCAGTGACAGCTAAAAAAGCCCCTATGCAGATAGCTGTAAAAGCCATTCGTTTTATAATCGTAAACATACTTCTCTCTTTCTACTCAAGTCATCGTCTCAGAACATTTAATTATAAAACAATTCTATATCGGGAAATTGAACTAAATACTCTTGCGAAATCATCTTTACAATAAATCCGCTTTTATTTTCCCGAATCATCTGTTTTTTTCATCGATTTGGTGTCTGAACCCTTCCCTACCATTTTAACGCTTTCACCGACAGATGAATCTACATGTTGCATATATACTACACGTTGCGGATATGGAATTTCGATACCATGTTCATCAAAAGCATCTTTAACATCGGACATAATATCATAAAATACATCAAGATAATTGCTGGTGTTAACACGAGCGAAAGCGGCTATACGAACGGAGTTGTTACCAAATTCCTTGATGCCGATTTCCATAGATTTGCTGTTAAGAATACGTTTATCTGCAGAAAAAATATCTTTTAAAAGTTGAATAGCATCATGATGATTATTGTTGTAGCTAATGTCAAATACAAAAGGAATCATACGCTCTCGCATATACGAAAAATTCGTTACCGGTTGCGATGTCATCTGGGAATTCGGAATATACACGCGTTTTTGATCCTTTGTAATGATGATCGTATTCATGAACTGAATAGCCTGTACATTCCCCTCAATATCCCCTACAGAAATGTAGTGTCCCGCACGAAACGGTTTGAACAGTAAAATCAGAAGACCCGATGCTAAGTTCGCCAAGTTATTCTGCAACGCCAAGCCGATACCTAAACCGAAGGCACCGAAAGCGGCAATAAAGTTCGTCGTAGGAACGCCGAGTTGATTAATACAAATCAAAATGAGTCCCACCAATAACACATAATAAACCATCTGGCTAACAAAGCTCATCGCCGCCGGGTCATAATCGGCACGCGTCATAACACGCTCCGCCACGCGCTGGATCCAATGAATTATATAACGACCTACCAAAAATACAATAAGGGCTATCAGAATATTTCCGGCCTGATTAAAAAACCAGTCCTTTAGATGTAAAATCGTACTTTCATCATGAAACACCAATGATGATAATGTCATCCAAACGTCAGTCATACAAATCTCCTTAATCTATCGTTTAGTATACCAAACTTATTGTAAAAGTATGATATAATGCCACATATAATAAAATATTCATATAATCATAACTATTAATATACATATCCAAATAAATTATCTTTCATTTAACTTAAATATGTCTATTTAAAAATAATATCTACTTAATATATCATTTATAATACACAATTTCAAATGATTATGAAACTACAGGGAGCCCACCATGTTTACCAATCCATACGAAGCACCAGATGAACTCGCCACAGGTGGTCACATAACAAAAGAAATCAATTCAGTAACCGTTTTATTCGATGACATTCACTATTCCCTATCTAGCGGACACTTAAACGGCGGTTTTCACCATACATTGGCCGTACGGAATCAGCAACTGACATACCAGATCGAAACAGAAAAGGATTTGCCCGGCGGATCCGTATCAAATTATTTAGCCCGGGAATTCGAACATATCGACACACCCGTCCATTTCAGTACCGCGCTGCTCACGTCGGCCGATATGATTTACCACGCGTATGCAAAAATAGAGGAACGCGACACCATCGTCGAAACAATCGTAACCGCCGGGTATGACAAAACGGCCCACCGCGCAGGCACAGGATATTGCTACGAAGAAAAAAACGGCGTATTCACAACGCCCGGAACGATTAATATCCTGATTTTTACAAACAAGGCGCTGACGGATAGCGCCATGGTAAAAGCAATCATGACCATCACCGAAGCCAAGACGGCAGCTATACAGGATTGGCGCATAGAGAGCGTACGTCGCCATCCATTTATCAACGAAGATATACCGGATGCCATTACGCAAGAACATTTTACCTCCGCTACAGGCACGTCAACAGACGGAATCATTCTCACCATCGATACAAACGGAGATATTTTAACCGATGCGGGATCCTTTTCGCTCTTTGGCGACACCTTGGCCAAAGCCGTCTACGTAGGCGTGCAACGAGCCTTACAGAACGGAACGGATTTAATTTCTACTAATTCCGATTAACGAATAACTGAAGATAGATTCATGAATAACTGAAGGTGAATTTATAAACAACTGTAAGCAATTCATAAACACATCAAACCAACTGAATATATACTAAGAAAAAACCGTACATCTAGGCGATTGAGATGTACGGTTTATTGCATATAAAACTGTCAGATATATTATGAGTCTATAAAATGAATTTCAAATTAATATTCATGAAAATATTCTTGTAATGTTTTCAGGTGTTTTGTTTTCGTGAGGCCTAACATCAATAAGATACGCGCCTTTTGTGGACTCAAAGTGTCACTCACCAAATAACCTGCCACTGCATCTTGCGGCACGGCGGATACCATTCCGCTGCCCGTCCTGGACGCACGCACAATCGGAAAGGACAGGTTTTGCGTAATCTGCCGCACATTTTGAGGAATCGTACCATGTCCGAGACCGACCAGAATGAGTCCGTCCGGATTAGTCGCAACCACGCTGAGCGGCACCATATCATCCATGCCGCCATAGCAAGTCAAGATAACCACGCGCGGCAATTCTTCACAATCGGTCACATCAAATATAGATTGATTCGTATGACGGCGCGTAGACGTTCTATAATAATATGCCTTGCCGTCCTGAACTATGCCCAGATGCCCCACTAACGGACTGTCAAAGGTTGCTACATTGGTCGTATTCCGCTTTGACACGTCACGAGCACCGTCAATATATCCGTTGAGTACGACTAAAACACCTTTACCTATAGATTCCGACGTGCGTGCAACCTGAATGGCCTGCAACAGATTAATAGGTCCATCAGCACTGATAGCCCCTGCAGGTCGCATGGAACCGGTAATCACAACAGGTTTATCCGTATGTACAGTCAAATTGAGGAAATACGCCGTTTCCTCCATGCTGTCCGTACCATGTGTGATAACAACCCCGCTGATATCATCCCGGTTTACCAGACGCTGCACCACTTTTGCCAATTTAATCCAGTCTTTAACGGTAATATCCGAACTTTCAATATTGCTGAACTGCGTATATGCATAAGGGCCATACGGTTTTGTACCCGGTACAGAGGCAAGGATTTCATCAAGTCCTAAAACCCCCGGTGTATACCCTGTCAAATCCGTATCTGACGCTCCTTGACCGGCAATAGTACCTCCGGTAGCGATTAAGGCAATTTTAGTATCCATAATTCCTCCATGATTACCATCTATATAACTACTTTTCAAAGGGATTGAAAGCCGGCATCAATTCCAATTTATGTCGGTTAATACGGTTCAGATAATCAATACGTTCCTTTGTTTCTATATCATCGATATCACCGCTCCGAATATATCGATCTAAAACGGCATAGGTAAATCCCAGCTTATCCTCGTCGGATTGTCCGCTAAGGCCGTCACTCGGTATTTTATCCACCAAATACGCCGGAATATCCAGCAGACGTCCTATTTGACGGACCTCCTCCACTACCAGGTGAGCCAGCGGACTGAAATCCCCCGCGCTGTCCCCGAATTTTGTAGAGTATCCCACATAGTCCTCCGAACCGTTACAAGTATTGGCAATGCGCGCTCCATTCGGCAAATTCTGCCCTATGGCATACAACGTGGCCATGCGCAATCGGGGCGGCATATTAATCAAGGCATCCCTAGATAATTCCGTCCGTTTCGTAACAGAGCTGAAATGTTCGCCCTTAACAATCGCAGATGTCAATGCTTTATAGGACTCTCCGATATTCACCACTACATAGGGAATGTCCAAGTGCTTCACCACCGCTCTCGCATCGTCGATATCGGACTGCACGCCGTTCGGCATGAGAACCCCTACGACGCGATCCGCACCGAGGGCCTCTTTACAGAGCGCCGCCACAATCGTCGAGTCTTTTCCCCCCGAAATGCCTACTACGGCACTACACTGAGGTCCGTTCTGCTGAAAGTAATCTCTGATCCATTGAATCAGAGCCTTCTTCGTAGCCTCTGCATCTTTTAACATAAGACCTCCTATTTCTTACGGCCAATGCGATTGAGTAAATCCATCTTCATATGATAGTAATCAGGACTCATATCCAGATAGTGACGATGCGGATTTTCAAAGCGCTGTTCTTCCTGCCAGATTTCATCATGCAGCTGTTTTTGAACATACGCGCGAATTTCCGTCAACGACGGTAAGTCGATTAACAGCTTTCCGTCTTTTATAACGAGTTGCTGCATCTCTTTAAACGTACAGTGCTCAAAGTACAACTCGCGCCACGGTTGCTCAGGATCGATATAGCGATACGGTTTTTCCGTATTCGGCACTTCTTCCGGCAGCGTCAATAATTCCGCAATGGCACGGCCCTGCTCATTATATACGCGATACACCTTTTTTAGTCCCGGGTTCGTAATCTTCTCAACGGACTCAGATACCTTGATACGAGGTTCCCAACGACCGTTTTTTTCAATACCTACAATTTTATACACGGCGCCGAATACGGGATCACTCTTAGATGTGATAAGCCGTTCCCCCACACCGAACATATCAATAGGGCCGCCCTGACTCAACAACGATGTAATCGTGTATTCATCAAGACTGTTGGATGCCACGATTTTACAGTCCGTAAGGCCTGCGTCATCAAGAATTCGCCGCGCCTGTTTTGCCAGATACGCCAAATCCCCCGAATCAAGGCGAATGCCCTTCAACCGATGTCCCATAGGTTCCAACACGTCCTTTGCCACCTTGATGGCATTCGGCACACCGGAATTTAACACATCATACGTATCAACAAGGAATATCGCATTATCCGGATATAATTCCGCATAGGCTTTAAAAGCCTCATATTCAGAATCATAGTACATCACCCAGCTATGGGCCATGGTCCCGCTGACGGGAATACCGAATTGTTGTCCCGCGAGGACAGTTGCCGTAGAATGAACCCCTCCGATATAAGCGGCCCGTGCACCGTACACGGCGGCGTCCACATTATGAGCGCGCCGGGCTCCGAAATCCGAAACGATGCGTCCGTCCGCAGCCCGAACAATGCGGTTTGCTTTTGTCGCTATAAGTGACTCGTGATTCATCATCGCCAACACGGCAGTTTCTATAATCTGCGCATCAATGAGAGGTGCCACGACAGTTATAACCGGTTCATTGGGATAAATGATGGTTCCTTCAGGAAATGCATACACATCGCCGGTAAAAGAAAACTCTTTCAGATATAATAAAAATTCTTCACTGAATATGCCCTGTTCCCGAAAATAGGCAATGTCACATTCATCAAAATGCAAATTTAAAATATATTCAACAATCTGCTCCAATCCGCCAAAAATAGCGAAGCCGCCCTTGTCCGGATTACGCCGGAAGAACACATCGAAAGCGACACGATCTGTATTCGCCTGTTTTCTATAATAACCATGAGCCATGGTCATTTCATAAAAATCCATAAACATACTGATATTACGACGTTCGTGCTGCATCAGTTCACCAACCTTCTGCTATGCAATAGATATAAGTACGCATCGATAATTCAAATCTCACGTATACGTTTATTATACATTATAACCGGCATATAGCCAGTATAATTATGATTTATATTATGTTATATTCTTTATTTTTTATAGTATCCAATTCATATATATACAACCTGATTCGCCTCTTACGCTCATATATACCGCCATCATTATAAATCATTCATTCAATGGTAAACTATGCTAATAATCATTCTTATGATATAACTATATATATAATATATTACTATTGCATACATCATTACGGCTTTGTGAAAGTAAGTATAAAGTACAGTATATTCTCCACTGAAACGATTTACTGTATCTTTCAATATAGCTCAGCCCTATACTGATGTTTATTCATACTGAAATAAGAATGAGAGGTACCACTATGGAAACAATCGTTCAAGCCAAACGAGTATTAGAAATTTTCAAAGACATGAGCCAAATTCCTCGTGAATCAGGCAATGAAAAGGCTATCAGCGATTATATTGTAAACTTTGCAAAGAACTTAGGTCTTGAAGTACAGCAAGACGAACTTTACAATGTAGTCATTAAAAAACCGGCTTCTCGAGGCTATGAAAATCGCCCATCTGTTATCTTACAGGGTCATATCGACATGGTCTGTGTAAAAGACCACGATTCAAGCCACGACTTTTCAAAGGATCCTATCGCAAATATCATCGAAGGCGAATGGATGCACGCCGACCACACCACGCTAGGTGCTGATAACGGCATCGGCGCGGCGATGATGCTCGCCGTTATCGAAGACGATACACAGCAACACGGCCCTATGCAGTTACTATTTACCACAAATGAAGAAACGGGTATGGACGGCGCCTTCGCGATTAAAGAAGGCCAGGTCACCGGCGATTACCTGCTCAACCTCGACACGGAAATAGAGCATGACTTCACCGTAAGTTGTGCCGGCGGTTGCCATATACATGTGAGCATTCCCCTCTTGCGGGAAAACAATCTGCAAGGATATGATGCGGGCTTATCCCTTGCCGTGACGGGACTTAAAGGCGGCCACTCGGGCATCGAAATCATCGAGCAGCGCGCCAATGCCAACCAGGTCTTAGCACGTGTCCTCTATGATTTACAAAAGCAATATTCTATCAATTTAGCTTCTTTCACGGGCGGCGTAAAGCATAATGCCATCCCGTCAAAAGCCGTAGCGGAATTCTCCGTCCGTTCCGAAGATGTGGAAGCCATCAAAACATTATTGGAATTCCAGGAAAAACAATATCAAAATGAGTACTCCGTACAAGATCCGGGGCTCAAATTTGTCATCGAGGACATTCCGGCACCAAAGGTAGTCTATGCGGACGACACGTCGGAAGCCCTCCTCTCCTATGTATACCTCGCTGAAGACGGCGTTCATTCCATGAGCAAAACCATTCCGAATCTCGTGGAAACATCGGACAATATCGCCATCGTTCGCGAAAATACTCATACCATTGAGGTATTGATTTCCATCCGCAGTTCCAACGGTAACAGTCTCGATTATTTAGCGAAGAAAATGTTATTGTTAGCCAGCGCCCTCGGCGTATCCGCTACTCGCACCGGCGGATATCCTGCATGGGAATACGATAAAGGCTCAAAACTGGAAGAACAGGCTATCTCCTTATATAACGAAATGTCCGATACACCGGCGAATGTAAATGCGATTCATGCCGGACTCGAATGCGGTCTGTTAAAAGGTGTTTTACCCAAAACACAAATGATCAGTTTCGGCCCTACCATCGTTAGTCCACACACACCTCAAGAACGAGTATTCCTCCCATCTGTGGAACGTGTATTCATTTACCTCAAAGCATTATTGGCAAAATTGCAATAATTATATAATTAAATATTTATTCATACAGGCGTATGCATTCATATATACATGATGAGGCATACGCCTTTTTCTGTACAAATATTTATGAAACCCTTGAATATATACCAATATACTCATATAAAGCATATAATTATTATATTTCAGATAAACACTCTTACCATCATGTCATTCATAAGTATGCATATACCCATAGGAGTATTTTATATGTTATTCTATGGGTGTATACTGTGTTTACATTATTCAGGAGGTGCATATGATTCCCATTGTCATCATATCCGGTTTTCTCGGCTCCGGGAAAACAACATTTTTACAACATATCCTAAAAGAACACAAAACGACTGATAAAGTCCTTATTATAGAAAACGACTTCGGCGAAACCAGCCTCGATGCGGTCCACCTGGCACAAACGGGCGCCACCGTACAGGAAGTCACATCAGGTTGCATCTGTTGCAGCTTGCAGGGAAACTTTCGGGAAGCCCTGCTCGACATCATCAAAGACGAATCTATCGATGTCATATATATCGAACCATCCGGTGTAAGCAAACTCAGCGAAATTCTACAGACCTGTGAAGACGAGGATATCGCCGAAAAGGCATATGTCCATGCAGCCATAACTACGGTCGATGCCATGCAGGCACCGATGTTCATCAAAAACTTCGGGCTCTTCTTCAAGGATCAAATCACGCATAGTGATGCCATATTCCTGAGTCATACCGCAGACAGTCGACAAACGAACGTAACAAAACACATGATTGACGAATTGGCACCGCACACACCGATTCACGAAGAACCTTGGGATACATTGACATTACGGGACTATATCAATCAGCTCCACCACGGTCACAATGAGGAAACGCTGCATGATCATCATCACTTTATGAGCCATACATACAGGAATTTACGAAATCTCACCACGCTGCAGTGGAAAACCATCATGGAAGGAATGCCCGATACGGTATTGCGCGCCAAGGGCATTGTACCGACGGCAGATGGGCCTCGTGAAATCCAGTACGGTACTCATTACTGTACGCTTAGCCCGACAGAATCCACCGATTACGGTCTCGTCGTTATCGGTACCGATTTTAATGTACCCATGGTCCACAACGAAGTGTGCGAATCATGATCCCCGTTTATATTGTCATGGGCTTCATAGGATCCGGTAAAAGTACGCTTATCAATGAACAGTTACAGCATCGTAAGAAGCTGGGCGGTACCGCCCTCATTTCTGCCGAGGAAGGATCCACCAAACTTATCAAAGAGCCGCTCGTATTGGAGCCCGACCGATTAAGTGTCATCAATCCGTTCCAACAGAAATCTTATATAGATATCAGTAAAACAATCGCAACCTACCTCGACAAGGTACAACCGAAAGAGTTATGGATCGAATGGAACGGCATGCTCGGCTTTCACCAATTAGAAGCTCTGTTATACAGTAAAGAATTACGCGACAAGGTACGCATAGAAAAAGTACTGTACCTTTGTAGCGACGCATTTATATCCACGATGCTGCCCGCCTTAGGTGCCAATGCTGAAAGCCAGCTTTACAGCGCCGACATTATCATTACTGAGTCGGATCAACATGATGATCTGCTGCATTCTTATAATCCGGATGCCCACATCATCATAAGGCCGACAGCAAAAGATGTGGAACGGCTATGCAGAAAAAACACATGGGGCCTGATCCCGAACCTGCTCATTATGGCCCTTACCGCTTATATCCTGATAGTCACCGTTTTCCGGCACGATGTACCTTATTCGGTTCATCAATGTTTCGCCATAATAACAGGACTTATCATTGAAGCCATACCGTTTCTATTGTTAGGGACCATTGCAGCTACAGGCATACGTTTTTTCGTGCCTCAACGCATATTATTAAAACTTTTAGGCGGCCATTCATGGAAAAGCTACGGCACAGCCATGATGAGCGGACTCGTTTTACCCGTCTGCGACTGCGCTATAATACCTTTGTTCAAGGCGTTGATTGACCGGGGCGTACCTCTATCGGTAGCGATTTTATTCATGCTCGCCAGCCCTATCATCAATCCAATCACCATACTGTCCACATGGTATGCATTTCCGGATAATCCGATGATAACTGTATGGCGTATTTTGCTCGGCCTCGGCGTAGCACTCATCGTGGCGTTATCATTTCGATACCGCCCGCCCGCACTGTCAGAGCTAAAGGGTTCAAAACAGAACGGCCAGAACTTCATATACGAAGCCTTGAGTCTTTCTTTCGCCCCATCAGGTATTCAAGAAACCGTTCATAACGACAATACCGGCACTACAATAAAAAAACATTCTTTAACCAAAAGAATATTCAGGCAATCAGCTGTATCTCCCAAGATCCTATTACTTCATATGGAGCGCGAATTTACACAATTATTGTTATATTTTTCCATCGCTGCCGCTATCGTAGCCGTCTTTCAGGTTTACGGCAAACCGCTTCTACTCAGTGCAGGCATCACATTACCGGATATAGCGACTATTCCGGTACTATTATTGGCAGCATTTCTATTCTCCGTATGCTCCACATCGGACGCCATCATCGGGAAGACCTTAAGCGGACTCTTTCCACTGGGCGCCGTCATGGGCTTTCTCATCTTAGGCCCTATGATGGATATAAAAAATGTATACCTGCTACGACAATACGTTCCGGCCGCGTTCATATGGCGTCTCGCATTGACCCTCGTCATTACAACCGGTCTTACAGCACTGTTATTTCTAAAGTTAATTCAGTAATCTTCTATATCAAAAAATACCAATAAATTTTCTATATCAATAGTTATTATATAGTATCGGTTCTGCATCATTAAGGAGATGATTATATGTTTTCAGAACTATCAACCAGAGATCGCTTTTCCATCGTGAAAGGTCTGCTCTATGCCACGCTGGGTATTGCCTGTATCTATCTCATCGTGACAGGTCGTTATTTAAACTATGTGGCTCCGCGCTATGAGTTATTGCTCGCCCTCAGCGGAATCGCCCTTATCCTAGGGGGTATCGTCACCGTCGCATGGGCCCCTCAACGCCGGTACAAACACAATTGGCGTACTGTTGTGCCTATCGTCATTCCTCTGATGCTGCTCATCGTGCCGCCTGTTCTCGTTCCTACCGCACAAGTTCAAGGCTCCGCTCGCATCAATGACGACACCAATAATTTTGATTTCAGCAGCGACGATATAGGTGAGGTCATTACGATTAATAATGAAAGTAAAGAGCCGGGAATTTCAAAAGATAAAAAAGAAATCGTTTTGAACTCGGATAATTTCTATCAGACGATTGTCAAAATGGGTTCTAACGCCGAACAGTATAAAGACTATACCGTATATATGACCGGCTATGTAAACCGCGATGACAATACGTTAAAAAATAATGAATTCACCCTATCCCGTATGGCGATGACCTGTTGTATCGCCGATATAGCACCGGTGGGAATGACAGTCCATAAAGAAAATGGAGACAGCTTCCAGAACGATCAATGGGTATCTATTGAAGGTAAAGTATCCACGCGGGACTTCCATGGACGACAACAACCGTATATAGAAATTCAAAAAGTGAAAGCAGCGGAACCGATTCTAGGTTACGTATATCCATAAAAAATAAACCACCTCTAAAGCAATCTGCCGGCACATTATCGGCCAGGCAGAGTCTTAGAGGCGGTTTATTTTAATGAACGGAATAATCGCGATCAGATTCTATCTAAAAGCCATAATTAAATTTTATCTCAGAACTGCAATTCTTTCACAATTCGTTTTCCAAGGGATGCGGCCACAGCACACAAGAATAAATCGGGGCCTACCGGGATCAAGAAACATGTAAGGATAACAGCTTCAACACCAATCGGTTTGCCGAGATAGAAGTTCATAATGAAGTATAAATAAATCATACCGAGACCATACACAATAAATAGATTAATAATGGCCCCTACCAACAACCGTTTAAAGGATAACACCTGCATGGATTCTGCAATACGGCCTACAGCATAGGCACCGATCATAAATCCTATCAGGTATCCGAATGTAGGTTGCAAAACATATCCGGGACCACCACCGGATGTAAAAACAGGCACCCCGATGAGTCCTAAAGCAATATAAATTCCTACGCTGATAGCACCTAAACGGCTACCGAGGACAATGCCGGCCAAGGTAGTAAACAGAATCTGCAATGTGAAAGGACAATTCGGCAACGGCACCCGTATAAAGGCCCCTACTGCAATCAACGCCACAAATAAGGCTGTCATGGTCAGCTGACGTGTACTGATTTTAGATGGTTTCGAAACGGTAGAACTCATGATATACCTCCATTAACGACTTCAGTGTAAAAAAATACAACCGATCCAGCGCACATCTTCACTTGTCATCGATGTACATCATGAAGACTATGTGCTAAACAAACTACTAACTATTTGTATTAAATCACTTGTATTTTTAATTGTCAACTACACTTCTATCGATTTCGGTTGACTATAGTCATATTCAGTTATAAAATCGTTAATAACGGGACTTGCTATAATGTATTATTTATATATAGTATTCAATATATCATTATCAGGAAAATTAGGTATCAGTAATAACTAAAAGATATGGAGATATTTATACAAAATTTCCCATTTCTTCATCTTATTTTCATACAACGCCATTAAATTATGTATCAGTAGATTGAACAAAATCTACTTTTACAAAACCGTAATATATTACCTTGATTTTTGGTATTCAGGAGGCATTACTATGAAAAATGTTAAGAAATTATCAAAGGTATTATGTGCATTAGGTGTTAGTACAGTATTATTGGCCGGTGCAGTTAGTGCCGCAAATCATGGCGCATACAATAACCGCAGCAATTGGGACGGTGTCGGCAGTGTAACTCCTTCCAACCAGCAGAATTCCTCTGTTGATTACATGGGTGCCGTAACGACATTCCACCAATATTTCCCTAATGCTACAGTGAAATCGATTTCCTATGACGCAAAACACAACCCTTACTATGAAGTAAAAGGCTTCTCCGGCAACCGAGAAGTTGAATTAAAGGTTGATGAAGCGTCCGGCCAAGTCATTTCAAAAGAAGCTAAAAAATATGGCTCTTCCAAATCTAACAAAACCTTCAACGTTCAAAACATTATCATTCCGGAAGTAGCGGAAACTAAAGCTATCGAAAAAGTAGGTAGCGATTTCCAAACAATGGAATGGACTGTTGAACGCGAAGGCGGCAGAGTAGTATACGAATTCGACATGACTACTGGCGGCGGTAAAAACGCTGAAGTAAAAGTCGATGCTACTTCCGGCCAAGTATTGAGTGCAAAAGTAAAAAACACTAAATACTAATTCCAATTTAAAGTCTAGGGGAGCAATTCAGACCCTAACCACTCTCCTGGACAAACACTATATATAACACACATACTATACACACTGTATCCTTTGGATACACTCTCACACACACTAACAACCTGTGACACACACCACAGGCTCTCCTAAGTCTACGTACATGTAGACAAACATTTGACTTATGTCCACACACCGTAAGTCAAATAACACTATACTCCCTTTCAAAAAGAACCTTGGATCATTGATCCAAGGTTCTTTTATTACATTCAATTATACTTTATCCAAAGCTTGTGCCAAATCTTCGATGATATCATCAATATTTTCAAGGCCTACGGATAAACGAATCATATCAGGTGTAACACCGGCAGATTTCTGTTGCTCTTCGTTAAGCTGAGCATGTGTAGTAGATGCCGGATGAATAACAAGGGATTTCGCATCCGCCACATTTGCCAGGTTGGAGAAAATATCCAATGCATCAACAAATTTGATGCCCGCTTCCTTGCCGCCTTTTACGCCGAATGTAAAGACAGCACCGATTCCTTTAGGGAAGTATTTATCCGCCAAGGCTTTATATTTACTGTCCTTTAACTCAGGATAATTGATCCAGGATACTTTAGGATGTTTACTCAAGAATTCTACGACTTTACGAGTGTTTTCCACATGACGTTCCACGCGCAAGGATAATGTTTCAATGCCTTGTAGGATTTGCCAGGATGCCAACGGGGTAATGCAGGCGCCTGTATCACGCAATAACTGAGTGCGGACTTTCACGGTGAAAGGAATCGGCAAATCACCGTACACTAAACCGTTATAATGTTCATCCCCTTCCACAAAGCCAGGATAGCGGCCGGATGCTTTATAATCAAATTTACCGGACTCTACGATAATACCCGCCAAGGTCGTACCGTGACCGCCAAGGTATTTAGTCGCCGAATGAATAACTACGTCTGCACCGTGTTCAAGCGGACGGAACAAGTATGGAGATGCAAATGTATTATCTACGATTAAGATTACGCCGTGTTTGTGAGCGATATCCGCTACCGCCTGCACGTCAATCAAATTGATACCGGGGTTACCGATTGTTTCAATATATACGGCCTTTGTATTATCATCGATAGCCGCATCAAATTCATCTAAATTATCCGGATTAACAAACTTTGTAGTGATACCGAAGCGAGGTAATGTTGCAGTAAACAGATTATATGTACCGCCGTACAATGTGGAGGCAGCCACAATATTATCACCTGTGCCCGCTACGTTTTGAATAGCATAAGTAGCCGCTGCGGAACCGGATGCTACCGCAATACCGCCTGCACCACCTTCGAGTTGTGCCACGCGAGCATCCAGCACATCCGTCGTAGGATTGCCGAGACGACTGTAAATTGCGCCCGGATTTGTTAACGCAAATCGGCCTGCCGCTTCCTCCGCATCCTTAAACACGAAAGATGTAGTCTGATAAATCGGCACCGCCCTAGAACCTGTAGGATCTACCGTATGACCCGCATGTAATTGTAAAGTTTCAAATCTGTATTGTTTGCTCATCGTAACAACTCCTTTATATGTGATAACTATCTCATCTGTTTTTATACCCAGTATAGTACTATGCTTTAAAAATTATGTCTACTATTTTTTACAGCACCTTCTCCATAACTTAAAACTATGGGGCACTCCCTGACACCCTCTTATACCTCTGAGAATTTTAGGTCCCTATAGTTAAAAGACACAAAATTAAAACCAATGGTTTCTCAAAAACGACTTGCCGCTGCCCCAAGCGATAATATGTAGGCGTCTATTTTATTCCTAAAATAAAAAAGCCCCTGAACGGGTTTCAAAACGACTTGGCGGCCTCGCGTAGCGAGGTGGATGGCCTTGGAGGCTTTGAAGCCCGTTCAGGGACTCCTAACATTCTATAAGATTAAATATAGGCGCCTAAATTTTTATCGCGCTCAAACTTCATTTTCTGTATTTGTTCAATAATATACGGTGTTTCCTGATATACATAGTAATTGAGCCAATTCGTAAACAGCAATGTGCTCACCGAACGCCAACGCACAACAGGCCGCTGTTTTGGATCATCATCGGGAAAATAATTTTCCGGTACATCAATTTTCAAACCTTTTTTGATATCCCGCACATATTCCCGATTAAGGGTATCCCAATCATACTCGGCATGACCGAACACAAAAATATGTTTATTATCAAGACTACGGACTATAGCGGCACCGGTCGGTTCAGATCCGGCCAATAATTCCAATTCACGATTATCCTTAATCTGCTGCAACGATACCGTCGTATGACGGGAATGAGGCATCCAGAATTTTTCATCAAATCCGCGCATTAATACAGGTTGATCATTATAAATATCATGCTCATACACACCGAACAGCTTTTCATCCATGACGGATTTATTGATACCGAAATGATGATAAAGACCGGCCTGTGCCCCCCAGCAAATATAAAAGGTGGAATAAACGTGTTCTTCACCCCAGTCCATAATTTCTACGAGTTCAGACCAATAATCCACCTCTTCAAAAGGCATCAGTTCTACAGGGGCGCCGGTAATAATCATACCGTCAAAAAACTCATCCTTCACTTCATCAAAGGTTCGATAAAATGTTTCCAAATATTCTTCATCCGTATTTTTAGATTTCCTCGATGCCGTATGTAGCAATGTCAGATTTACCTGCAACGGGCTGTTACTGAGAGCACGCAAGATCTGCGTTTCCGTAATTTCCTTAGTAGGCATCAAATTGACAAGCAGAATATGAAGAGGACGAATCTGTTGATTTTCCGCTCGCTCCGTATCCATAACGAAAATATTTTCCTGAGCTAACTTCGTAATAGCCGGCAAATTTTTTATCACTTTAATAGGCATAATATCACCCCTAGGCTTTATACAATTTAAAAACCTTTTTTCTCATAAGCTCTTCGCAATGCATCGAGGCCTTGTTCCAAGGTCTTTCTCGGACAGGCTACATTAATCCGCTCAAAGTTCTCGCCGTCAACCCCGAACATGGATCCTGTATCAAACCACAGTTTTGCATCATTCACGATCCATTCGTCCCGTTCTGCAGGGCTAAGTGGCAGTTGAGAACAATCGAACCACATGAGATAGGTCCCTTCGGGTCTATACATGTGAATCTTAGGCATATAGCTTTCAAAATAATCGATAGTAAATTGAATATTCCCTTGAATATATTCCTTCAATTCATCAAGCCAAGGGGCCCCAACCTTATACGCTCCTTCACAGGCAACAATGCCCATCGTATTTAACTGACTGTAACCGGCACGATCGATTTCCTTGATAAAACGTCGGCGCAACGAATCATTCGGAATAAAAATATTGCTCACCTGCAAGCCTGCAATGTTAAAGGTTTTACTCGGCGCCGTACATACAATACAATGCTCCGCATACGCTTCACCCAGTCCGGCAAATACGCGATGTGTATGACCGTTCCACACAAAATCAGCGTGAATTTCATCACTCACAATAATCACATTATATCTGATACAGATATCGCCAAGACATCTTAATTCCTCTTCAGTCCATACGCGTCCCACCGGATTGTGAGGATTACACAAGAGGAATAACGTAACATGTTCCTCAACGATAGCGCGCTCAATACCCTCAAAATCGATGGTATATTTTTCATCACCTTTTATAAGAGGTACATTGATGAGCCGTCGATCATTATCATCAATAACCATACTGAAAGGATAATACACCGGTTGATTGATGAGGACACCGTCCCCTTCCTTTGTGAAAGCGCGAACTGCCATTGCCAAGGCGAACACGATTCCCGGCGTCTTCACAAGCCATTTAGCTTGAGGAGTCCAGTTAAAACGAGATGTAAACCAGTGCTCCAACACATTCCAATATGAATCATCCGTATCCGTATATCCAAATACGCCATGATTTACACGGTCCAACAAAATTTGTTTCAACTCTGAAGGAATCTCAAAGTCCATATCCGCCACCCAAAACGGTAGGATATCCGCCGGTTTTCCCCGCTGCACAGCGAAATCGTACTTTAACGACTTCGTATGAGTTCTATCCAAGATTTGATCAAAATTATATCGTCCCATCTAAACTCCTTTTACTTTTTAAAAGCTTGCGCTAAATCAGCAATCAGATCATCCGTATCTTCAATCCCCACAGACAACCGCAACAATCGACGTGTAATGCCTTTACGCTCCGCATCCTCCGGCTTTAAATCCGGATGTGTCTGCGTTACAGGATATGTCAACAGAGATTCCGTCCCGCCGAGACTTTCAGCAAATTGAATCAACTCGATGCCTTCTAAGACGGTCTTCGCCGTTTCTTCACTATCTACCTCGAAGGACAACATACCGCCAAAACCTGTTGTCTGTGATTTATTGATTTCATACCCCGGATGTTCAGGAAGCCCCGGGAACAATACCTTGGTCACCTTCGGTTCGTTTTTAAGCCATTGTGCAATAGCAATGGCATTTTTCTGATGCTGTTCCATACGAAGCGCCAATGTTTTTACACCGCGAATAACGAGCCAGCTGTCCATAGCGGATAAGCAGGCGCCTACCGTTTTATAAATCAGCCGCAACTTTGCCGCGATTTCATCATCTTTCACAATCGTAAATCCCGAAATAACATCATGATGACCGCCGATGAATTTTGTGCCGCTATGAATCACGATATCCGCACCCAAGGTCAACGGCTTCTGGAAATAAGGACTCAAAAATGTATTGTCGATGATAACCAGTGCATTTCGTTCATGTGCCATCGCACACAATGCGCGAATATCGGTGATTTCCATCATCGGATTTGTCGGCGTTTCAATATATACCGCCTTCGTATTCGGTTTGAAAGCTGCTTTCACAGCATCAAGATCGGACGTCCCCACATAGGTAAATTCAATGCCGTTCTGTTCATAAATATTTGTAAACATGCGGATGGAGCCGCCATACAGGTCATCCCCTAATATGATGTGGTCTCCGGGAGAGAATAAATGGAATACAGCGTCCACCGCCGCCATCCCCGAGGAAAACGCCAATGCATCCGTACCTTCCTCAAGGCCGGCGATCAATTGTTCCAATCGATCACGTGTCGGATTCGACTCACGCGTATATTGATATCCTGTTGTATCCCCTAATCCGGGATGGGAAAATGTACTGGACATATAAATTGCAGGGGAAATCGCACCCGTACTATCCGGTTTGCCGCCGCCATGAACGCATTTCGTATTAAACTTCATTCCAATCAACTCCTCATATTCGTATACAATATGTTAATTATAAAAGTAGACTGCGAGTAAGGTCAACAAAAATGGGCGTTCATCAGTGATGAGCGCCCTTAAAAGTCATATCTATTTTGAATGGGTTGTCATAACTAGAAACTAAGACGAGCTCGTTTCATAACAATCAAAGCCAGTATAATTCCCAATGACGCTGTGACAAGCTGAGGCCAACTAGCTACGAACAACATGGTGTTAACGCTCTTTTCAGGGAATGAGAATAACGAAAAGAACATCGAGTATCCGCCAAAGAGTACCCCCGCTTTCACAATGGCACCTACGACGACAAGTAATATCTTGGGTTTATGCTGTAACCGGTAAACGGCAAATACATAGGCCGATGTGCCAAGCCCCGTGATCAGGATAAACGGCGGAAACGGTAACATACCTTGCAAGTAAGCCACCACCGGTGCAATCCAGGCTATAACGAGGCCGTTTTTCCAACCGTAACGCCATGTCGCCAATACAAATGTAGCCGACGTAATCGTTCCGATGAGGAACATACTCACCGTATTAGGAATAAACGGGAAAATAAGACGCAAGCTTTGCGCCAGTAAAGCAACGGCCAATAATAAACCTGTGCCGGTTATAGACTTTGTGGACATAAAAAAACACCTCCAACAGAAAGTACAGTTTGGATACTTACCATTACACTATCAATATATTGATTTTATTAGATTTGTCAAGTCTTACCATTTTAGATAAAAATAAGCCGGCATATGTCTATCCAGCGACTTACGTAGGATAGAGCGCATATCTCAAAGCATAATAGTTATTAACAGATACTAAACTGTGAGTAATTATATATCTCTAGCTAATTTAAATTTTATGCAATATAATAAAAGGTACTCTTTTAAACTGCATTATGTCGAAAGGCTCTATATGAAACCATTTTTCCATTATATAAAACCCTTACGGGTCCCCATAATTACAATATCGATATTATCTTTACTCAATGTGGCAGGCACATTATATATACCGACATTAACAGCATCTATCATCAATGACGGCGTACTCCGCGGCGACCTGGAAATGATTACAAGCTCCAGCATGAATATGCTCATCGTCGCGCTCTTAACAGTATTATCTGCAATTCTAAGCGTAGCAATGAGTGCTCATATTTCTGCCGCTATAGGTAAGGACATACGCAATGATTTGGTAACAGCCTTACAATACTTTTCACTACGAGACTTCACACATTTTGGCACCGGTACCATACTCATGCGAACAAGCCGAGACGTAGAGAAGATTCAATCCGTCCTGGGAGAAGGATTAAATATGATTCTCCCAATGCCTCTCATGATTTGTGTCGGTCTCGGTCTTACATTCTATAAAAGCTGGCAACTGGGCCTCGTCATCCTCGTCGTTATGGCTTGCATGATACTCACCATTATCTTTATTGAAAGCCGGGCTTTACCGCTCATCAAAGCGATACAGATAAAATTAGATGATATTACAGACATGGTACGCGATCATATTGTGGGCATGCCTGTCATACGAGCTTTCAACAGACGGACCTATGAGAACGATAAAGAAATCTGTATTTTTACAGAAACAGCACAACTCAACAAACGATTGCGCCAAACCTTTGCCATAGGTTTACCTACCATATTGATCCTGTTTAATATGAGTACCGTAGCCATCCTATGGCTCGGAGGCTACAACGTAAGCATGGGCTCCCTGCAGGTAGGTGATATCATGGCCGTTATCGAATACGCCAACCTCATTTTATTGAGTATGCTCATGGCTATTTTCGTAATCATCGATATTCCTGAAGCTATCGTATGCTATACCCGTATTCGAGAGTTGTTAGAACACGAAAATTCGGATACATTTCCAGAGCCCTATCACACTGATGATGAAAAATCTAATACCTCAAAATCGATGCAATATACGCGACAAAGTTATGAGACGCCCCCATCAACCGCAACCGCAACCGCAACCGCAACCGCAACCGCAACCGCAACCGCAACCGCAACCGCAACCGCAACCCAGGAT